>PBAL01000015.1 GCA_002715965.1 Verrucomicrobiales bacterium
GGAATGCAAGCGGCAATGCTCGCGGTTGGTTCTCTCCGAAGCTGTATCAGCCCTGGTAATCACCGATCAGGTTCTGCAAAAGAGCGCCTCGAACTGGGGCGCTCTTTTTTTGTCCCTGCATGGCGACATTGAGGAAGAGGTTCGGGATTGAATACGATGAGCAATTCCGTACCGTGCCGCGCGTGCGCACTCTGCCTCACTTGTCCTTGGTCATCTGCGTGTTTGCCGCAGTTGAGCTGGCGGCCGCAGAGGCCGGTTACCCCATCAAGCCGGTAAAGGTCATTGTGCCGTTTGCACCCGGAGGTGGAAGCGACACGTTTGTCAGGATCATCCAGTCGGGAATCAAGTCCGCTGACCTGTTGCCGGAACCACTGACCGTGATCAATGTGCCGGGCGCGGGTGGGACAATCGGCAGCCGGCGCGCGAAGAATGCCTATGGGGACGGTTACACGATTCTGAATCTCCACGATGGCATTCTTTCCGCAAAGTACAGCGGCCAGGCAATTTACGGGCCGGAAGCATTCAAGCCGATCGCTGCGACGGGTTTGTCGGAGGTGACGATTTGTGTGGCAGAGGATTCGCGATTCAAGACCTTGCGGGGAATGCTGGAAGCGGCCAAGAAGGAGAAGGGGAGTGTTTCGTTCGGGGCAAACCTGGGTGCGACCAGCCACTTCGCGGGCCTGCGCCTGGAGAACGCTCTCCCCGGCGCGGAATTGCGATTCGTTGCTGCCGGGGGCGGTGCAAAGCGCTTTGCCGCCATGAAAGGCGGGCATCTGGATGTTTCGACGTTTACGATTGGGGAGTATCTGACTTTTCGCGATGGCGGACTGCGCGCTATCGCTATCTTGAATTCTGAACGCAGTCCCCAGTTCCCGGACATACCGACTGCGAAGGAACAAGGAATCGATGTGGTCTGGGATCTGATGCAATACTGGTGGGCGCCAAAAGCAACGCCGGACGAACGCGTCTCTTACCTGGCGGCTTTGTTGAAGAAGGCGCTCGCCACGGATGAAGCCAGGGAGAAATTTGATGAACTGCACATTCGTCCGGTATTCGCGTCGGGCGATGAACTTGGTGCCTTGCTCGCGGAGCGAGAGGCCCGGGTCGCGGAGCTGAGCATCCGGAAGCCGATTGATCTGCCAAGTTTTCCCGCCTACGCGACGATCGCGGTTGTGCTGCTGGGGATCGGGTCTTTTGTTGGAGATCATAAGCCGGTGGCCAAGCGGACGGGGAATTCATCCAACGACTGGCGACTGCTGCTGCTTTCATTGGTGGTTGTGATCGTTTTCGTGGCCGTGCTCTCGGCTCATCGTGTGCCATTCTGGCTGGCATCTTTGGCATTCATGTGCGGGTTGGGATTGCTGCTCAACCGCACACGGCAGCATCGCATGTGGGTTTGTGCTGCCGCGGTGGCGGTTGCGTTGGGATGTCAGGTCATGTTTACCCGAGTGCTCGTGGTTGATCTTCCCTGACATGGACGCGGGATTGATAGCCTGGACTGCGCTGGGTGTGGTGATCGGTGTGCTGGTTGGCGCCGTGCCGGGCCTGACAGGCGCGATGGTGATCGCGCTAACTCTTCCGCTGACGTTTGGGATGGAACCGACTCCTGCCCTTGCATTGCTCGTTGCAATGTACGTGGGTTCGGTCAGTGGCGGATTGATCACTGCGACGCTTCTACGGATTCCCGGCACGCCAGCCTCGATCATCACGACTCTGGATGGTTATCCAATGGCGCGTGATGGCCGGCCGGGAAGGGCATTGGGTCTGGGCATTGTGGCGTCACTCTTCGGAGGCGTGAGCGCGTGGGTGGTCCTCGTTTGCCTCGCACGACCGCTTGCCGACTGGTCGACCGAGATGGGGCCGGCGGACATGTTCTCCCTCGTCATGCTGGCCTTGGTCCTGATCGCCGTGGTGAGTCGTGAATCGATGATCAAAGGACTCTTTGCGGGTGCACTTGGTGTTTTGTGCGCCATTCCCGGCCAGCATCCTGCAACGGGCCAGGCGCGGATGACCTACGGCATTCCTGACTTGGGAGATGGATTCAAACTGCTGCCCGTGTTGTTGGGGATGTTCGCTGTTAGCCAGGTGCTGAAGGACATTTGTGATTTGAACCAGAGCGCGGAGCGAATCGAGGCGAAGTCGGATGGGATGTTCATCAAGGTCTCTGAATGGTCCAAGCAGTGGGTGAACCTGATTCGTAGTTCAGCGCTCGGTGCCATCGTTGGCGTGTTGCCGGGAGTGGGGGCGAATGTGGGTTCGATTCTGGCTTACGGCACCGCCAAGGCGCAGTCCAAGACTCCGGAGGAATTTGGCAAGGGATGCGATGACGGAATCGTGGCCAGTGAGTCGGCGAACAACGCAACGGTGGGAGGCGCGCTGGTGCCGTTGGTCGCATTGGGCATTCCGGGAAGTGTGATTGACGCGATCCTGCTTGGCGCGCTGGTGATTCACGGCTTGCAGCCCGGTCCGCTGCTGTTCACGAACAATCCCGAGGTGGTGAAGACGATCATGAACACATATCTGTTGGCCAACATCATCATGTTCGCGTTCATGTTTGCCGCGGCGCGTTACATCGCCGGATTGTCACGAGTGCCGAAGGGAATACTGATTCCGATCATCCTGACGTTTTGCGTGGTGGGTTCCTATGCGCTGGCCAATCGGATGTTCGATGTGTGGGTGATGTTGGGATTTGGCCTCATCGGGTTTGGCCTTATGCAGGCAAAAGTTCCTTTGGCGCCATTCGTGATCGGTTTTGTGCTGGCACCGATGGCGGAAGAGAATCTGGCGGCTATGCTGATGTTGTCTGCTGGCAGTTGGGCACCCCTGGTCAGTCGTCCCGTTTCCCTCTGTTTGTTGGTTGTTTCTGCCCTGCTACTCCTGACAGTTGCCATGCGACGGAGGCCCGATTCCCAACAAAACTCTCCTGACGCGTCTTCAACTTAGCCCTTCAACCATTTGTGGCTGTCCGTCACTCTTAGGTGATGGACTCAACATCTGACGAGCGCGTTACCGCATTGGAATCCGCGGTTGCACATCTGGAGCGCCAGTATGATGAACTCAATGGCATCGTCATGAAACAGGACAAGCTGTTGACCAAGCTCTCCGCGGTCGTGAGCCGGATGGACGATACCTTTCGCGAACTGGAACTCAGCAAGATCAAGGAGAACAACCAGCGGCCTCCTCATTACGAGTGAGACCAAGGCTGGCTACTGAGCCTCGATCAATTTCTCTGATGCGGGAACCGGCTTCGCAGTGGTTGGGAGGAGTTCGTTCGTCTCAAGGAATTTGTCGAATCGGATAGGATTCCCAAATGCCCGGCTCGCGGCTACGGCGTGGGAACGTGCGGAAGTTCCTGGATGCGGACGGAATTTCTCGCTGGATCCACCACTATTCGTTCCTGCTTCACCATGAGGTAGGCAATGGCGCCGCGCCCGATGGCGGATGCGATTGAAATCGCCATGCTCCCGAACAGGGCCCGTTTGGCTGGAGTCAAGTCACTGTCACTGTTTTCTATGCCTTGCCGGAAGCCTGTCATATCAACCTGGTGTTGGTGAGTCACGGGGGATGGAGCAGCGGCTTCCGACCGAAGGTGGCCTTCGGTGGGTTTTCGTTGCGTTCGGTGGTTTTTTACCGTTTTGTGCGTGGTCACTGTCCAGTTACCGTTGCGCCGAACCAAGAAGATCCAGGCCTTTCACCGTTGGTTTTATGAGAAGCCGCCCAAGCGCGACACGGTGATGCTCACCTACTACTATCACTGCGCGAGCAAGGAACAGATCCAGGGATTCGAACGCGAAGCCAAGTAGACGAAACTCCTCGATATCACGCAGACGGAAGACGAGTTGCTGGCCGGATTCAACAAGACCACGCGTTATGGAGTCCGTCGTGCGGATCAAAAGGACAACTTGCAATCAGGCTTTGTGGAGAACTGGCAGGAGTTTCGCGACCACTACAACGAGTTTGCCGCACAGAAGGATCTGGGCGAACTCGATGATGGCATCATCAGCAGTTACTGGCCGGATTGCACGGTGACGAAGGTGATTCACGAGGATCAGACCATGGTCATGCATGTCTATCTCGTGGATGAGGAAGTGAGCCGCGTGAACCTGACTTACTCTGCGGCTCACTTCAGAGGAATGGGCGACAAGAATCTTCGTGCGCTGAACAGCCGAGCCAATCGCTGGCTGCATTTCGAAGATATGCGCCACTTCAAGTCGAATGGGATCAAGTGCTTCGATTTTGGCGGCTATGCGCATGGCACTGAGGATCGCGGCATGAAGGCGGTAAATGTGTTCAAGGGCGGTTTCGGTGGCTAGATGGTGGAGGAAAGCAATTACTCCTCGCGCGCCCTCCTTCTACTTCGCCGTGTGAAGGAGATTGTTCGCAAGTCTCGCCAGCGCGAGTCGCAGCGACGATTGTGCCACGCCTTGAATGATTGCCCGGGCGAAGTTATGCTTGTGCGATGTCCGTGGCCGCTGAGTCTTCCGATTGCACTGATCCTTGGATCGGGAAGTTTCTCGCGCACATAGAGAACGAAAGGACTGGTTCGGAATACACCGTTCGCAACTACAAGCATGCCTTGGAGGAATTCGTCTCGTGGTTTACTGAATCTTACGGAGACGCTCCCACCTGGAAGAAATGCGAGCGTGATCAATTTCGCGCGTACCTGCGTGCGCTAAGCCGTCGGAACTTGAAGCGCGCAGCCATCCAGCTCCGATTCAGTGCGCTTCGCTCCTTCTTCAAGTTCCTGGTACGCCGTGGCAAACTACCAGCCACACCGATCAAAAATATTTCTGTTCCCAAGCTTGAAAAACGTCTTCCGAAATTCCTCACCGCCGAGCAAATGACCACCCTGCTTGAGTCACCGCTCAAGGAATGGAAACGCATGCAGGAGAACTCGGACAAGCCCGTGGACAAGAATCCCTATCTGCGCGACTGCGCGATGATGGAGACGGTCTATTCCTGTGGTTTACGCGTCAGCGAACTCTGCGGATTAAGCGCCGAGGATATCTTCTGGGGTGAACAAGTCGTTCGTGTTCGCGGCAAGGGCCGCAAGGAACGCATTGTTCCCGTCGGCGCACCAGCGATGGCGGCAATCGAGGCTTATTGGAAGATGCTTCCATTCATGCCCGGAGGAGATATGCCGGTCTTCTACTCCAAACCTCGCGCGGATCGAGGCGTGTATCCACAGCTGGTTCAGAAGCAGTTGAAGAAGTATCTCGTCGCCTGCGGGCTGGATCCCGAGCTGACCCCGCACAAGTTGCGTCACAGTTACGCCACCCATTTGCTCGACGCCGGTGCGGATCTTCGGAGCGTTCAGGAACTCCTGGGACACGCCCATCTCGTGACCACCCAGGTTTACACGCACCTCACCACCGATCGGCTGAAGAAAGCCTATGACGAAGCCCACCCGAGAGCGTAAGATGCCGCGCATGCGCATGTGCGTCCTTTTCCTGTTGGCCGTTTGTCTGGGCGGTTGCACCACCGTAAAGCGGGTGGATTGGGAATCTCGTGTCGGCAAATTTTCCTTTGATCAGGTCGTGCTTGAGATGGGTCCGCCGGACAAGGAGACCATCTTGTCCGATGGAACGAAGGTGGCCGAATGGCGAACCCGTCGTGGAATGAGCCGTACGACTTTCCTAGGCGATCCGTATTCCGGCATCTCGACTCCCGCATATTCCTACACCGGGCCCGATCGTTTCTTGCGGCTGCAATTCGGTGCCGACGGCAAGTTGACTCAGGCCAAGCGCGTGTATCGCTGAGCTGATGGAACCGGACACCGGCATTTGGGGACGTTTGACTCGCGCGGTCATGTTCCTGCTTCTGGTAGCGTTGCTGGCGCTGCTGGCGCAGCTATACGTTCCGTTGTTCAAGCAGAACCAGCGATTGCGCGAGCGAAACATTCAGTTGGAGAAAGACATCGTCGAGCAGGAAGCGCTCGCCCGGCGGATGGACCAGGAGATCGAAGCGCTCCGTAGCGATCCAGAAGCCATCGAGCGTCGTGCCCGCGAGCAACTCGGCTACGGCAAGCAGGGGGAGGTCATCATTCGATTCAAGTCGACCAACGGCGTTTACCGGCCTCGTTGAGAGATGAGCGACCTGTCACGCTCGGAACTTCCGACCTCCATAGGGTTGGCATTCTATCTCGGTGCCCCATCAGCGTTTATCGTTGAGAAGTTCTTCATGATCCCCGGGTTGGTGTATCTCGCAGTCCTTCCCTTTGTCGTATGTTGGTTGCTGCGAAACGCCGCGGTCTTGGCGAAGTATGTTGAGAAGAACGAAAGCCTGTTGCTCTCGATCACACTGATGGCGTCGGTGCTGCTGGTTGTTTTCGTCCATCCAATTGCAGATGGCGGAGGATGGGGCCGTGGTAGTGATAGTGATGACGCACTGGAGCTGGCGACCTCTCGCTTGCTGGAAGGCCAACACCCATATCTGGAAACCACGTATCTTGGAAACCCGGTCAGCCAATTACCGGGTTCGGTTATCCTCGCAGTTCCGTTTGTCACCTTGTTCGGTGGCGTGGCGATGCAGAACGTATTTTGGCTGGCGGTGCTGATGTTTGCACTGCGCCGATGTTCATCACGGGCCGGATCTCTGGTCATGCTTCTGGGTGTTTCGCTGCTTTCTCCTTGTCTGGTATATCGGATCGCCGTGGGAGACGATTATCTGACGAATGGAATTCTTGTCTTGCTCGCAGTGATTTGGCTGACCAAGTGCGCCCATCAGGAGCGGGCAACAATGAAGGAACTGCTCCTTCCGGCGGTGAGTGTTGGATTTGCGATTTCAACGCGCACTTTGTTTCCACTGCTGTTACCTCTGCTCGTCATCTACCTGGTGCGCGTTCGTGGATATTGGACTGGGTTGCTTCTCACGACTGTGATCGGGTTCGTGTTTGTGGTGGTCACCGCGCCGTTCTACTTTTGGGATCCGGCAGGATTCAGTCCGTTTCACACAGCTCGAAAACTGAATCGCTTTGATTCGTTGATTCCCCACGCCGGTGTTTCGATTCCAGCATTGGCGGTCCTGACGGGGGCCTTTCTCTGCTGGCTGCGCGAAGCAACCATTCCGAATCTTCTGTCGAATTCAGCACTTACCTTGGCAATTCCAGCTGTCGCCGGAGCGGTGCTGGATTCGGTTAAGCGCGGGACGCTCGCGTTTGATTACCTCGCGTTTACAACGTTTTCTTTATTCTTCGCTGTAGTCGCGCTTTGGCCGGGTTTGATGCCGGTTTCGCGTGACGCGCTTCAAGCCAAATTACGTGAATCCACGCAAGCCGTTTCCTGAAGCATCCCATCCTCGCAAGCGTCTGAACTAAGTCTTTTCAAAACAGACCAGAATATCTAGTTTCCCCGCTCATTTTTATGAAAAACATCATGAAGACCCTTCTCGCCACCATCCTTGCCGGGGCGGAAGGATTTGTCGCAAACGCGGCTGAAAAAGTTGATTTTTCCCGAGATATCCAACCGATATTCGAAGTGCACTGCATCGCGTGCCACGGCGGCAAGAAACCCAAGGGCGGTCTGAGCCTTGAATCCAAAGCTGATGCGATGGAGGACGAGGACATGATCGTGCCTGGCAAACCGGAGGACAGCTATCTCTTTGAACTCAGCGCTCTCGGTGAGGATGACGAGGATGTCATGCCCCCGCTGAAAGAAGGGCTGCTCAACAAGCAGCAGGTTCAGCTGCTAAGAGATTGGATCAAGCAGGGTGCGAAATGGCCGGGGAACTTGAAGCTCGAACAAAAGAAGAAGGCCAACTTCGTCAAGGATGTTCAACCGATCTTTGAATTTAACTGCGTCGCCTGTCATCGCGCCGATTATGATCGCGGTGGTTACATGTTGCACAATCAGGAGGACATGTTTGCCGGTGGCGACAGCGGTCCCGGAATTGTTGCTGGCAAACCGGACAAAAGCTGGGTTCACCTGACGATGGCCATGTCGGAAGACGAAGACCTCGTCATGCCTCCTAAGAAGAAAGGCGGTCCCCTGCCCAAGGAAGAAATTGAGATCATACGGCTTTGGATTCAGCAGGGCGGATGGATGCCCAAAGACGTCGAGCTGGAACCCAAGAAGAAAGATAGCGGCCCGAAAACGGACGAGAGTGAAACGGTTCGTCAGATTCGTGAACTCGCCGTCAACAACCAGAAAGAAAAGTCCGTTGCGGACATGAAGGAATACACGCTCACCATTCCCGGAACGGAGACGACCTTCACCATGGTTCCGATTCCCCCCGGTGAATTTGTGATGGGCAGTCCTTCAGGTGAAGCCAAACGCGCGGATGACGAAGGTCCTCAACGCAAGGTCAAGGTCGAGGCCTTCTGGATGGGCAAGGTCGAGGTGACTTGGAACGAGTTTGAACTGTTCATGTACAGGGACGAAGAGCGCAAGTACAAGGACTTCATCCCCACTGATCCCGCGATCGACAAGATTTCTGATGCGGTGGCCCGTCCCACCCAGCCCTACGTCGAAATGAGCTTCGGCATGGGCAAGGATGGATACCCTGCGATCAGTATGACCCAACACGCTGCCCGCAAATACACCGAGTGGATCAGCGCCAAAGTCGGCCAGTACTTCCGCCTCCCAACGGAAGCCGAATGGGAATACGCCTGCCGCGCAGGTACGACGACCGCCTATCACTTCGGGAATGATCCCGCGAAAATCGGTGAATACGGCTGGTTCGAATTCAACGCCGATTTCAAATACCAGAAAGTCGGCAAGAAGCTTCCCAATCAGTTCGGGCTTCACGACATGCATGGAAACGTCGCTGAGTGGGTCTTGGATCGCTATGAACCAAACTACAAGTCCGTCGTCGATCTGAAGGTCAATCCCTACAACCGCCCCGAGAAGCTCTACCCGCGCGTTGCCCGTGGAGGTTCCTGGGATCATCCGGTTGAAATGCTGCGCAGCGCGGCCCGTCTCGCTTCCGATGCCGACTGGAAGGTTCAGGATCCCCAGTTGCCCAAGAGCATCTGGTATCACACCGACGCGCAATTTCTTGGCTTCCGGCTCCTCCGTCCCTTCAACATCGATGAAATCGGACAGATGATGGATTACTGGAACGGTGGCATTGAAAAAGAGGATTAATCCTTCGACAGTGCTGAACCCGGACGCTTCACTCACCCTATTCAGAAAAAGCACATTCTAATGAACGAATCAAATAAGACCTCCAAACAGGATCCGGTGACTCGCAGAGAGTTTGTTGGAACGACTTCCAAGACTGCCGCGGCTGCAGCTGCGGTCAGCGCGCTGCCCATTGAGCGCTTCGCTCACGCCCAATCATCTCCGGGTGACACGATCAAGCTCGGCCTTGTCGGCTGCGGTGGTCGTGGCACTGGTGCGGCCGCCCAGAACATGACGACCAGCGCTGAAGGCGTTCGGCTCGTGGCGATGGGTGACGCCTTTCGCGACAAGATCGACAAGAGCTACGACAACCTGAAGAAGCAAAAGAACAAACAGGTTCAGGTCAAGGAAGACAAGAAATTCGTCGGCTTCGATGCTTACAAGAAAGTGATCGCCGAATCCGATCTGGTCATCCTCGCCACCCCTCCCGGCTTCCGGCCGTACATGTTCGAAGAAGCCGTGAAGCAGGGCAAAAACGTCTTCATGGAGAAACCCGTGGCTGTGGATGGACCTGGTGTTCGCAAGGTACTGGAGGTTGCCAAGATTGCAGACAAGAAGGGCCTGAAGGTTGGTGTCGGGCTTCAACGTCATCACCACCCGGGATACAAGGACACCATCAAGCGCTTGCAAGATGGAGCCATTGGCGACCTTGTTTCCATGCGCGCTTATTGGAACAGCGGTGGTGTCTGGGATCCACGCTTGGAACGCGGCAAAGAGAAGAGTGAGTTGGAGTATCAGCTTCGCAACTGGTACTACTACAACTGGCTTTGCGGCGATCACATCACCGAGCAGCACATCCACAATCTCGACGTCATCAACTGGCTCAAGGACGGCTTCCCGGTTCTCGCCCGCGGCATGGGCGGACGCCAGGTTCGCGCGGACAAGAAGTATGGCGAGATATTCGATCATCACGCGGTGGAGTATCAATACGAAGACGGCACCTGGATGTTCAGCCAATGCCGACATATCCGCGGTTGTTGGAACTCCGTTTCCGAACACGTCCAAGGCTCCAAGGGTCGTTCGGATATCAACCGGTTCACCATCTTCGGCGAGGACGGCAACTGGCGTCACAGGGGCAAGAGGGTCAACGCCCACCAGGCCGAGCACTATCCGCTCGTGGACGCCATCAGAAACAACAAGGCCTACAACGAAGCCTACTACGGCGCCAAGAGCACGCTCACCTCGATCATGGGACGCATGGCCACCTACACCGGCCAGCCGATCACCTTTGAACAGGCATTGGATTCCAAGATCCAGCTCATGCCGGACAAGATAACGTGGAAGACCGTTCCTCCCACCACGCCGAATGAACAGGGCGAATACCCGATACCCGTTCCCGGTGACAAGATGTGGGCACGCAAGGTTGTGTGATCAATCGACAAACTCATTCCGAAGGCCCGTGGCAAATGCCGCGGGCCTTTTTCGCTTACGGCGAGTTTTTGTGAGCGATTGCCGCTTCAGAGTCGTCTACAGGTAAAATGGTGGACAGCTGGGAAATTGCCGCGTTAACTACGCCTCGCCCAAGATCTATCAGATTTCGCCCAATGGGCCGGCATACATTTCAAAACCATGAAAGACTCGAAAAAGACTCAGGAACAGGATGACTTGAACCGACGCAAGTTCGTCGGCAATACGTCCAAGACCGTCGCTGGAGCTGCTGCGTTGAGCACTCTCCCCATCGAACGATTTGCGCACGCAGCGATCTCGCCTGGTGACACGATCAAAGTCGGCCTCATCGGTTGCGGTGGTCGTGGCACTGGTGCTGCCGTTCAAGCCCTCTCCACCAGCGAAAGCACGAAGCTCGTCGCCATGGCGGACGTCTTCAAAGACAAGCTGGAGAATCGCCTCGGAATCATCTCCAAGCAGAAAGAGAAGCAGGTCGACGTAAAGGACGAGAATAAGTTCGTTGGTCCCGATGGGTACAAGAAGGTCATCGAACAATCCGACCTCGTCATCCTGACCACGCCTCCCGGCTTCCGCCCTTATCATTTCGAAGAAGCCATCAAGCAGAACAAGCACGTCTTTATGGAGAAACCCGTTGCCGTCGATGGTCCCGGTGTTCGCAAGGTCCTCGAAGTCGCCAAGATCGCCGACAAGAAAGGCCTCAAGGTCGGTGTCGGTCTGCAGCGCCACCATCAGGCGGGTTACGTCGAGACCATGAAGCGTCTCAAGGATGGAGCCATTGGTGACTTCGTCTCCATGCGAGCTTACTGGAACGGTGGCGGTGTGTGGGACCCTCGCGCCGGCCGTGGCGAGGTGAACAGTGAATTGGAGTACCAGCTTCGCAACTGGTACTACTACAACTGGCTTTGCGGTGATCATATCACTGAGCAGCACATCCACAACCTCGACATCATCAACTGGCTCAAGGACGGTTATCCCGTGCTCGCGCGTGGAATGGGAGGACGCCAGGTCCGTACCGACAAGAAATATGGTGAAATCTTCGATCACCACGCCGTTGAGTATCAATACGAAGACGGGACCTGGATGTTCAGCCAATGCCGGCACATCCGTGGTTGCTGGAATTCCGTTTCCGAGCATGTTCAGGGCACAAAAGGCCGCTGCGATATCAACCGGCATTCGATCTTCCCGACCAAGGGCAATCCCTGGCGCTATCGCAAGCAGAAGGGTGACAAGAACCCATACCAGCAGGAGCACGACGACCTGTTCGCCGCGATCCGCCACAACGAGCCTTACAACGAGGCATACTACGGCGCGATGAGCACACTCACCTCCATCATGGGACGCATGGCCACCTACACCGGCCAGCCCGTCACCCAGGAGCAGGCCCTGAACTCCAAGGTGCAGATCATGCCCGATAAGATCACTTGGGACACCAAGCCTCCCACCGGTCCTGACAAGGACGGCAAATACCCGATCCCCGTCCCCGGCGACAAGATGTGGGCACGCAAGATCGTCTGATCCGATTAGTCAGAGTTTCAAGAACCCGCGGTGCAAACCGCGGGTTCTTTTGTTTGATAGGCTCCATAGGAGATATGAGCTATAGCACTTATCCCGTCCAATCCTTGATCCTTCAACTGTCAACCAGCTCAATCCTCGTTTGACATAGTATTCACCTTACGTTGACTATCTTTGTGTAATATAAACACAAAGAAGTTCTCATACGAATGCCCGAGACCCGCATTGACCGTGGACTGCGTCGTTTTCGGTTACGATGACGGCGACCTGAAGGTGATGCTCATCCAGCGCAAGCTGAAACCCTTCAAGGGCAACTGGGCGCTTCCGGGAGGATCCGTTCGCCTGGACGAGACCCTTGACGAAGCCGCGCGCCGCGAGTTGGTCGAGGAATCCGGACTGAACAACGTTTACCTGGAGCAGCTCTATACCGTTGGCGATATCAAGCGTGACCCGCGCGAGCGGGTGGTGACCGTGGCCTACTACGCTTTGGTGAAACTGGTCGGACACAACGTTCAGGCCTCCACCGACGCTGAGAATGCCGCGTGGTTTTCCGTGAACGATGTGCCGAAGCTGGCCTTCGATCACCAGAGGATTCTGGACAAGGCGTTCGAGCGACTGAAAGGGAAGGTCCGTTACGAACCCATCGGCTTCGAACTCCTTCCGGGCAAATTTGCGCTGAGTGAGCTTCAACACCTTTACGAGGTCTGCCTCGAGGAGAAGCTCGATAAGCGAAACTTCCGAAAGAAGATCCTCGGCATGGGGCTCTTGATTGGGACCGGCGAAATCCAAAAGGACGTTGCCCACCGAGCCGCCCGGCTCTACCGATTTGACATGAAAAAATACCGCCAGATCAAGAAGCGCGGATTTAGTTTTTGGCTGTGAATGAATGAAGAACTGACAAGATGAGAAAGAATCCGTGGAGGTCTTTGGGCCTCCGTTGTTGGAGACGTATTGGGCGTTCCGGTGGAGTTCATGGACCGGGGCGAAGTTCAGGCAAATCCGGTAACGGGGATGCGCGGATTCGGAACACACAATCAACCGGCTGGAACTTGGTCCGATGATTCGTCACTTCTCATCACAACCGCTCGTCCACAACTTTCGGACATATCTCCTTCGGTGGTCACCCACACGCATTCGGAAGGGGTGGCTGGAACAACCTGGCAAAGTAGATTCGTGCGTGATTAAGAGTGGTGGCAATAGCAAGAGATGCTTCAACTGAAACCGTATGTCTGCTCCCTCTCCCAGCGGGAGAGAAGGGCCGGGGTGTGGGAGAAGGCATCGAAAACCGTTTGATCTGACTTCAGTCAAACTCGGGTGCCGATAGTATATTTCTTAGCGGCCACCAGCCTTAAACACACGCAGTAGATTTGCATTGTCACGCGGCGTTTGTCGTTCGCACACTATGGAATATAGAGAAACTCGTTCAGGTTCATCAACGCCGCACAGAAGGACACAAGCCCATGTTCCTTCGTCAATAACTCGCCCCTTCTCAGTTCGTCTATTTCCGCTTTTCGTCCGAGCGCGCGTTGAATCGCCTCGGCAACCTGTTTTCGCGGTTCATGGACTTCTTCCACTGACTTGGCAAATTCCCTGGCCATCCGCTGGGCGAACTTGCTGTTCAACAAGTACAGCGGCTGGAGGCTCACGGTGGAAACTCGCCGGTGTGCGCAACTGGTCACCGCGTTCGCACCGTCAAACAACATCTGTTGGTGTGGAAGATTGTCGCGCTTTTGTTGGAGGTAAACGCTTCGGCGGTTGCTCTCGTTCACCTTGCTGCGTGGAACACTCGCACCACCGGCTTTCAGGTCGATGCTTCCAGCGGTTGCCAACATGGTGTCGCGAATGGCTTCCGCCTCGAGGCGTCTGGGTTCCCAACGCCAGTATCTCAAATTATCCGGATCCAGCTGTGCGTTGTTTGCGATGTACGCAGACGATTGCCGATAGGTGTTGGAACCAAGTATCAATCGGTGAATGTGGCGGGTGTCCCAGTTTTTTTCCATCAACTCGACCGCCAGCCAATCGAGTAATTCAGGATGAGACGGCTTGGTTCCCTGTTTTCCGAAATCCCCGGTTGTTTCAACCAGCCCTCGGCCGAAGTGCCATTGCCAGATGCGATTCACCCAGACACGGGCGGTCAGGGGATTCTCCCGGCTGGTGAGCCAGTCTGCCAAGTTGAGCCGCGAGGTGGAGGAGGCGTTCCATTTGAAGACGGAGGGAATACCCGGTTTGACTTCAGGGCCGCGACTCTTCACGTCGCCACGAACCAATAGATGTGTCTTTTGCCGCGCGAGTGACACGGCATGTCGAGCCAAGGGCCAGCGCATGACATGCGGGGCAACATTGTGTTGCGACCGGGCGTTGGTGGCCGAATAGAAGGACCAGCTCTGCGGCAGTTTTGCAATTGACGCTTCCATTGCCTGAAACTGTTTGCGTCGCGCGCCGTTCAACCCGTTTATCACGGTCTTCGGCTGGACGAGAATCGGTTCCGGATAGCCGCGTTTGCGACGCAGTTTGACCAGTCTTGTGTGTTCGTTGTCGAAGATGGCCCATCGACGACTGATCAGGTTGCGGATTCCCGGCGTGTCTGATTCGAGGATGACATTGCCCGGCTGTCCATTGCGGAAGAATGACTGCAGGCGGTAGTAGTCGCGGATGGTGATCGGATCGAATTTGTGCGTGTGACATTGGGCGCATTCCATAGTCAGGCCGAGAAATGCACTGGATGTCGTGTTGACCTGATCCACCAGGATGTCGTTGCGCTGAATATCCTTGTCGAGTTCATTCCCGCTGTAGCGCGCGGCAGCAAGGAAGCCCGTCGCCACGATAGCCTCGGTGTTGAATGGCAATTCATCGCCGGCGATCTGTTCGCGGAGGAACACGTCGAAGGGTTTGTTTTTCGCCAAGCTCTGAATCACATAGTCGCGATAGCGCCACGCATGAGGCCGGTCGCGATTGTGT
Source organism: Verrucomicrobiales bacterium (assembly GCA_002715965.1). Lineage (GTDB taxonomy): Bacteria > Verrucomicrobiota > Verrucomicrobiia > Limisphaerales > JAYPXF01. The sequence goes on from PBAL01000015.1 coordinate 14,997, forward strand.
TGATGCCCGTTGCTTTCCGCCCATCGTGCCACGTCCAGCCAATGCCGGCCCCAGCGTTCGCCGTGCAGTTTGGACTGCATGAGGCGCTCGGCGTAGTCCGCAATCGAATCTTCAGCTGCGGGCGGAAGCGTGGCCGCCGGAAGGCCAATCAGATCGAAAGCAATACGACGAACGAGGGTGTTTCGATCGGCTGGTTCTGCGGGCTGCAAGCCTTTGCTCTCCAGGCCGCGGGCGATAAAGGAGTCCACCGGTGTGGCAACCCAAGACTTGTTTCCAACCTTGGGAACTTTGGGGCGCTCGATGTGCTGAAAGGACCAGTGATCCGTCTTGGGCGCCGGTGTCGGAAGCAGTTCCTCGTCCCAATCAAATCCTTCATCAATCCACGCACGCAACTTCCCGATCTCAGCTTCGGACAACGCGTCACGTTTTTTTGGCGGCATGCGCTCGTCCAGATTTGTGGATTCGACCAAATAAACCAGGCGGCTTGCCGAGGCATCGCGGGGAGCTGTCTGGTTCAGCGCCTCGTCCAATACATCCAATCGCACCTCACCCTTGGGATCACCCCCGGCATGGCATTCGAAACAGTGCTCCTTCAAGATCGGATGAATGTCCTTCCGAAAATCGACGGTTCGCACCACCACCGGTTCCGGATCGGGTTCATATGGTGCCACTGGCACTTCCTCCTCCAGTCCAAGGATCGACGTCCATGAATCCGCGAGCGCAATGTCACTCACCGTCACCTTGTCTTCAGATTCAGTCTTCCGCCCGGTTGAGATTCCGATCCAACGCACAACCTTGATTGAGCGCGGATGCGTGCGGCTGGCCTGTGGTTTGAATTCGTCCGTCGTAGCCGGGTCCACCCACAGATCGAGCGCATCAAACGGCGACTCAGCTCCGGGTTTGGTTTTCCACAAGCGGCAGACGATGAGATATTCGTGACCTCCTTCGAACTTCTTATTCGAAAAACTCTCCGATCCGGACTGGTAGCGGACCATGAACGCGTTCGTGCCCTTGTTGACGTGGATCCCAACATTTGGAATTCCACCACTGTGTGTGGACTCGTCTGCACCTTCCACAGTATCCAGCCAGAGTACGAAAAACTCCCCGTTGTCCTCGGGTTGCGAATCAATCGAAGCCGCATCGTAATTGATGCGAAAGCGCATGAAGAGCTGCGCGCTGTCGAAGGGCTTTGCCAGCGGCAGCCTAAGCGGATTGTTCCGATCGCCCGTGCCGGTGATCTTGTAGGAGGCGATCGCTGGGGAGAGGAAAGAGGTTCTAAAAAGGCCGGAAAGTTCAATCGTGGCGGAGCGTGCAATTGGCGTGATCAGCATCACGCCGACGACCACCCAGAGGAAGAGCGGGCACAGTGTGCGTCTCATGCAAGCCGGACTGCATTCGGCATGGAGCAGCTGAAGCCGCTCATCAGAAAACCGTCGGGAGTCGACAAGGTCTGGTTGTCGACGAAGACGCATGTAGGGCTGAATGATAGTGCGAGGCATCCGAAAGAAAATCCTGAATTTGGAAGGCGAGCGCACAATTGCCGGAGACGTCGGAGAAAGTCACTCACGCATGGAGAGGATGGTGTTGGCGAAAGCTTCTCCCATGAGGGCGAAGGTCTTGGCGCATCCGAGGTAGTGATAACCGGCATTGGAGGCTCCTCGTTTCCAGATGGCGGCTTCTTTTTCGGAGATAATCTCCTTTTCGTAGTCGGCCATGAATTTGCGTTTCTCTGCCTGGGTCATCTTGCCGTCAACATTGGGGCCATTCTTGTGCTGTTTGCGTATGTAGTAGGACATCTGGCGGATCTGGTTGCGTTTGGCGTCAATGGCGCCGAGTTCGTCCGACCAGAATTCCGAGGTCTGAACGGCGGCCACGTTGCCTTTGAACTCCTTCAGTTTCGTCGGAGAGGCCATGGCATCTCGGAAGTCGGATTGTCTCTCATTGTTCTTTCCGCCGACGCCCATGACTCCGATGACGAAGGGCATGTTCGGCGCTTTCAAGTCGTTGCGGACATCCCGGATGAAGTTGGCCATCCACTTGCCATAGTTTGAGTAACGGTTGGCTTTGCTGTCTCTTGACGGAACGGGGTATACGTTGCGATTGACCATGTCGTTCCAGCCTTGGAACCAGACGAAGCCGGCGAGTTCATAGCCGGAGCCGTCGTAGCCGGGCACAACCCGGATCGGGTTGGAGAGCACTTTGCGGACGTGGCCGATCATCAGGCGGTAGTAGTGTCCGCTGCGTTCCTCGGTAAAGCGCTTCTTCTCGATGTCCTGTTCGGTGCGTTGGTAAACACCGGAACTCGGTGAACGAAAATCGTGGTAAAGCGATTTGCCTCCCCAGGCGGTCTTGATGATGAGCACAGGTTCTTCGAAGGCCTTGTCCATGGTGATGCCGAAGGTGAATTCGGGGCCGATCTTTCCGCCGCTTTCCACGGGGTTGGGCCGCGACCCGTAGCCGGCGGTGAGCTTGCCAATGCCTTCGCCGTTCTCATCGCGCCGGCCGGTGAAGTAGGAAATCCAGGTGTTGTCGCAGATGCGCGGTTCGCCGTTCTTGCCGCGCATTTGTTTGAGCAGGTGGGCGGACTTGGGATCGTCGCCGACGTAATCGAAGGTGTCGATCTTGGCATGGCCTTCCATGTTGGATTGGCCGGCGAGAATGAAGACCTTGAGCTTGCCAGCGGCTTGGGATTGGAGGGCGGTCAGGAGGCAGATGAGGGGGAGATAGCTGCGAGGGATGATTTGCATGGTTCTGTGTTACCAGAATTTTGGAGTCCACTAAACACGCGAAATACACGAATGTGGGGGAGTGGAGATCGAAGATTTGGTAAGGGTATTTTTCCTCGCGCGACCGGCGGGAATTCGCTTAACTGCCTGCAACTCACGAAGTTGAAGGACCGACATGGCCGATTTCACATTTAACTGCCCTTTCTGTAATCTGGAACTCAGCGTGGATGAATCCAACGCCGGCCATGAGGTCGAATGCCCGGGTTGCAACGAAGTCCTGATCATCCCCACGCCCGACCAGGCCGCTGAAGCCAATGCACTTCCGCCGGAAGCTCTTGCCAATGCCGAGATCATCAAGCCGAAGAATCGTCCGCTGGCGATTGCCGCAAAGGTCTCCAAATCGCTCAAAATCAAGTCCTTCCGACATCATGAATTCGTGGATGGGGACAAGGATAACTTTGACGAGGAAGTCTCCAAGTTTCTCGGAAGCGTGATCGAGGACGACATCGTGAGCATTCGTCCGATCCAGTATTCGCACGTGGAGAAAGTGAAAGTGGACGACAAGGAAGAGGAGCGCGTGGTCAACCAATACGGCATCGTCGTCGTTTACAAGGCGGTCTGAGTTCATGGCGCAGCCCCAGCCCAAGCCGGTTGACCCGAGCGAGTTGGCCGAGCTCGCACAGGCTGTCATTCGATCCGAGAAATTCCCGATGCTTGCGTCGATCGACGGGGATCAGCCGCGCCTCCGTCCAGTCTCACCGGTTCGCACGGACGGTTTCACGATCTTCATCGCCAACCTGGCGCGTTACCACAAGACGGTCGAGATCGACGCAAATCCCAAGGTGGAACTTTGCTACATGGATTCGAATCACGACCAGGTGCGGATAACGGGATTGGCGGAAGTCCTTTCGGACCGCAAATTGCTCGAGGAGATCTGGGCGTCGAATGCGCTGCTTCGCCAATACCTGCGTTCACCTGACAACCCCGAACTGATCATATATCGCGTCGTTCCCTCGGCCGTGCGTTTCATGCGCGAATGGGCCTTGGAATACTACGACGTGCCGTTGGAGGACTAGTGGAAAAGCCCAAGCCCAAACAACCGGTGCCGGACAAGGATGGCGCCAATCAGGTGACTCCGGTGGAGGTGCAACCACTGGTGCCGCATCGCAAGCCGGGTTGCATTGGAATGTTGTTCGGGCTGGCATGCTGGGTGGTGGCGTTGGTCGGGTGGGCGTTCGCGCTAGTGGCGATCCTGCATTTTCCGGACTTCGCCGAGTTCCAGAAGATCATTCTGGGTTCGGCCTTCGGCTTGGCGACCTTTGCGGCTTTCCTTGCGGGGCGGGGCAAACCGATTCTGTTGATGATCATCGTCGCGGCCGTAGCCGCGGCCTTTTACACCTCACCCGCATCTCCGAGTCGAACTTGGGCCGGCGAGCACGAGTATCAGGGTGCGCTCGTCACAACCAACGATACGGTGGTGATCGAGGGCTTCCGAAACTTCAAACACGATCCGGACGATCAGAAGGAAGGTTGGACGGAAAGGACGATCGATCCCGCAGAGATCACGGGTGTCGATTTCTTCGTGCAGCCGTTCATGCAGTGGAATGCCAGGCCGGAGATTCTAATCTCGTTCACGCTGAGCAATGGACCGCCAGTTAGTGTTTCCATCGAGGCGCGACGCGAAGAAGGCGAAGAATTCAATCCGTTGAATGCGGTCTTTCGTCAGTTGGAGTTGATCTATGTGATCGGGCATGAGAAGGATTTTCTGGGTGCGCTTTCGTATCAACTGGAGACGCCGGTCTATCTGCTAAGGTCGAAACTTACCGCCGAACAGGCGCGGGCTTTGTTCGATGCACTGACCGCGGAAGCCAAGGGCTTGATCGAATCGGCCAAATACTTCAATCCGATCTGGCGAAACAGTACGGCGATACTGGCCCGTCATTTGCACGAACTGGGGCTGGCTGAATTGAAACCGGACTGGCGGATGGGCATCCCCGGTCATGCGGACGAATGGTTGCTTTCACTGGGCCTTATTGATTTCGAAGGCGACATTGCGGCTGCCCGGGAGAAGTTGAAGATTCAGGAGGTCGGGATTTGGGAGCTGGATCACGGGGCTTGGTCGGAGATGATTCGGGGTCAGGTGGAGTAGCCGAAAGCTCCAAGGTTCAAACTTCAAGTGCCAGTCTACGGGTTGACCGGTTGCTGTTTTCAATTCTTCTCCCACCACCTAGACTCCCTGCATGGAATCGCAGTCGCATCCGAGGTTGACGAGTTCGGTGAATGAGGCCATCCGGGAGTTGATTGAGGCTTCCGATGGGAGTCACAACGCGGATCTGGTCCACGACATCGTCAGACAGGGGTTGAAGCTGCTGAACGATGTGGAGCATCGGGGAGACGTGCGGGTGATTCAGACCGCGATCCGGGAATTGCGTTATGCGTTCAAGCTCTTTGCGCCTTACGGAGACAATCGCAAGGTGACGATCTTTGGTTCGGCGCGGACAAAGCCGGAGAAGAAGGAATATCAGCAGTGCGTTGAATTCGCACGTAAGATCGCCGATGCGGGATTCATGGTCATCACGGGAGCCGGGCCAGGCATCATGCAGGCGGGACACGAGGGGGCGGGAGTTGAGAACAGTTTTGGCGCGAACATCCGCCTGCCCTGGGAACAGGGCGCAAATCCGGTGATTGCGGAAGACAAGAAGCTGGTGACCTTCAAGTATTTCTTCACGCGCAAGCTGACGTTCATCCGGCATTCAGACGCGGTGGTCCTGTTCCCCGGCGGTTTTGGGACGATGGACGAGGCTTACGAGACCTTGACGCTCATCCAGACGGGCAAGAGCCAGATGATGCCCCTAGTGCTGGTGGACAAACCCGGTGGCACGTATTGGAAGAACTGGAACAATCACGTGAAGGATCATCTGCTGCGAGACAAGTTGATTTCACCAGAGGATCTCAACCTCTTCCACGTCACGGACGACGTCGATGAAGCGGTGAAGATTGTGGCTCGCTTCTATCGGAATTATCATTCAAGCCGCTTCGTGGGCGACAACCTGGTGATCCGGGTCAAGAACGCGCCGAGTGACACCGCGGTTGAAGCGTTGAACGAGGATTTTGCGGACATCATCGAAGGCGATGAATTTCACGTGCGCGATGCTTACAAGGAAGAGCAGGACGACAATGATGCGCCCGGGCGCGCGCGGCTGGTCTTCGGATTCGACCGTCGTGGATACGGACGTTTGCGAACCTTGATCGATGTATTGAACTCGTTCTGAACGAGGTGGCCTACAGACCGATGGCCCGGATGCCTTCGGGTCGGCTGGAGACCATGATGATACTGAAAGAGGGAATCGCGGAGGCCTGTTGGGGGGCGCTCTTGGCGCGGAGGAGCCGTACCAATTTCCGGATGCGAAAGCGTGACCAGAAGAGCTGGATCGCGCGGTCTTCCCAGATGGCATGAAGCCGGGCGGCCTCGAAGCGGAGCAGGTCGAAAGCCCAGTTTGAGGTGACGGAATGTTTCTTGAGATACGTGGGAAAGAAATCCACGAAACGGAGAGCGTCTTTCCAGGGAAGCTGGTCCGTTGGGGGAGGTGATTTCAACAGGTATTCCCGAAAGGCATCACCGAATTCCCGGCCCATCAACTGGTGGGATAATGGCAGCTCGTGGGTGACTTTCTGCAGTCTGTCCCGGCGCAGTTCCTTGGTGAAATTGCGAACGTATTCCTGGGGAAGGTTTGCCAGTTCCTTGGAGTCGGGTTCGCTCAACCCGAAGCCTGCGCCGACGGTGACGGGATCTGCATAGAAGCGCCTCTGAAGTACGGAGTCCGTGTAGAGTCGTGCGAGAAGTTTCTGGCTGGAGGCTAGTTCCATCGTCCGTGCTGCTGACCAATTTCGCGCGCCCGTGCGACTTGGTCCAGTAGGTTTTCGAACGCGGAAAACTCTTCTTGTTGTTCGATGACGATTCCCCGGACCGGTGCGGATTTGACGACTTCATCCAGCAGTTTCCAGACGTCTCCGGTCGATGATTCAAGCTGTTCGCCGACGTTGATCTGGACGATGCGATCCAGCGGCAGTCTTCTCGCCATTCGAAACGGATCCGCACCCCGCTTGACCTCGTGACGAAAGAATCTGGACACATCGAGAAGCATCCCGCATCCCCCCCATCCCAGCACTTCGTTGACCCATTCGCCTTCCTGCATTTCAGCACCGGGAAGTTCCAGGTCGAACTCGGGATTCTCCAGAATTAAAGGCGCGGCAATGCGTCGTCGAACGGTGATCATGTTCTTGGCAACCACGTCGATCGCTTCGCGCGTAAAAGGAAGCGGTGCGGGCCGCCCCAGCTGGACCCCGCCGGCATGGGTGTAACCGATTTGTTCGCTCCACCACGGCGGGCGGAGTTCCTTGATCAATTCGGACACACGGATGAGATGTTCGTCGCTCAAGCCCTCGGCGCTGCCGAGTGAAAGTCCGAGTGATTGTGGGATCAGTGTGAAGTGCTCGGTGAGCCGCTCCAGTTCGTCCAGCTTCTCCGGTGCGGCGAGGAGATAGTCGTCAGCCACCACCTCCAGAAAATCGAGGTTGGGCTGGGACTTGAGGACCTTCTGGTAATGCTGGCTTTGATAGGCGAGACCGACTCCCAATCTCGGGAGGTTTGCAAGCAGATTGCTGATTTCGGTCTTTCGGTCCACAACTAGACTTTTACGTGAATTTGATTCCAGTCCGGCGAAACCACGATGGTACAGGATTTCAATTGAAGTTCCTTCGCTGGACGCGCGGAGCCTCCGTCAAACCACGTTTATTGGCTAGAGAAACTTTCTCCCAAATCCCTACAAGTGTGATGGGTCGATCACTTAACCGCCAGTGGCAAGGCACGGGAATGTTCCAAAAACTGAACGGATTTCTATATCGCAGGGGTCCCGTCAAGCTTTCGGAGGCCAGTCGAATTCGCGCTGGTTGACGAACTACATCACGCCTAGCAGACGGATCGCGACCGCAACGAAATACATCGTGATGAGCGCAACCAATACTTCTGGCACGTATGGAATTGCGATCGAAACGGCGATGGTGTTGCTGAGGATGACTTGGGCGACGACCATGAGGCAGAACAGCACGGTCGCAAACATGTATGGGATGCCCAGCTTCACCATACCGCCAAACACGGTGAAAGGTTCAACGGCCAGGAAATCGTCCTCGATCCCCAGCGCCAGGAGCGCCAAGGGCAGATAAATTGGGCCCCATGCGGTCAGCGGAAGCGCCGTGGCCATGGTGAGCGCGGTTTCGCGCGGAAATCTTGATGGGGACGTAGACTATCAGGGGCAGGGCACGCCGTAAACGATCGGTTCCAATCCGTCGGCGATCTCCAAGTGCCCCGCATGGCGCTTTCCTGAGGAGAGCTTAAATGTGTATTTCGGACCGCACTCAGTGCAGGCCGGATAGGCCGTTTCAGCCTTCGGACCACCATTTCGCCGCAGAGCGCCGTTCAAGAGCAGCGCCAACAGGCGCGCCTCCAATTCAAGAACTGGATTGGCCGATCCAGACCGACAAAGTCCGCATGAGTGACCCGACCGGCCTCGACGCTCAGAATGGGCTCATTACTGACAGTCTGAGAATGCGCCTTGAGCCCGATCGCCACAACTGCACAGCTGAGAACTGAGATCACCAGACTCAAACCAATGTGTGTCGGTCGATCGTATACCTGAATGAATCTGACCGCGGGCAGCGAGGTCCGTTCGTTTTCGCCAAACTTCAGTGCTTGCGAGCCCGGTGTCGCGCGACTTGAATTCAAGAAACCCACTGATCATGAATCCGAATTCCTTGAACCGCCGGGACTTTGCCAAGCTGAGCACACTCGGTGCGACCGTTCCCTTGATCGGCCAGACCGCCGAAGCAGCATCCACCAGCCAGCCCAACCTCATTCGCGATGAAAACCGAAACGGTGGCGCGATTGACTGGCAATTGACGCGCATTCGCCCGGACTCCCGGGGCGGATTTCGCGCATCTGACATCGAAGGCTATTGCTCGCGCCAATCTGTCAAGGCCGGCGAACAAATCGACCTATTCGTCAGCACTCGGCGGGAAACGGACTTCTTCATCGAAGTCTTTCGCACCGGTTGGTACGGAGGCCGAGGCGCACGCCTGATGACCAAGCTGGGTCCGTTCAAAGGAGAACCGCAACTGACACCCAATCCCAAGCGTGGCGATCGGCGGTTGATCGAATGCCAATGGGAACCTTCCGTCACGCTGTCCATACCTGAGGATTGGCCCAGCGGGGTTTACCTGGGACGTCTGACCGCGACCAAGGACAAGACCGGATTCGGCTACTGGCAGAACTACGTCGTCTTCATCGTGACCGACGACCGCAAGGCGGACATCTGTTTCCAATGCTCGGACAATACCTGGCAGGCCTACAACAAATGGCCCAGCACCTACTCCGTCTACACCCATCCCAAAGGCAACCAAGGACCTTGGGCGGATGTAAGTTTCGACCGGCCTTATGCCAAGTACGCCCAGATCTACGAGAATCCGCTCTCGTTTGGTTCCGGCGAATGGCTCTGCTTCGAATTCCCCTTTGCTCACTGGCTCGAACAACATGGCTACGATGTCACCTATTGTTCGAACTCAGACATGGTCGATCCCGATTACGCGCGCCCGGGCCGCTTCAAGACCTTCCTCAGCGTGGGACACGATGAGTATTGGGACATGCGGCAGTATCACAACGTCGAGAGGCTGCGCGACACCGGCACGAACGTGATGTTCTTCTCGGGCAATTCCGTCTGCTGGGTCTCGCCCTTCTCGCCCTCATCGAACGGTCTTCCCAACCGCATCATCTTTCGAGGCGGTCCCTACGGTGGCGATTACACCTACGGGACGAGCCGTGAGGAAAAGCACGGGCCCTTCCCGCATCGCGGTCCCGACGAGGGGTATCTCATGGGCGGCCGAAACGTCAGTCCCGTCAACGGAGGAGGCGATTGGACCTGCACCAACCCCGACCACTGGGTCTTCAACGGCACTGGAATGAAACACGGCGAAAGCGTGGCCGGCATGATCGGCTGGGAATATCACGGCGATCCGCCGAAGGACCTGAAAGGCCTGGAAGTCGTTGCCAACGGAACGGCACTTCAAGGAGGCGTGAATCCACAACAATGGGCCGCGACCATCTATCCCGGCCCGAAGAAGAACTTCGTGTTCAACGCCTCAACCATCTGGTGGGCTCAGGGACTATCATCGCCCCCGGGCCACATGATCCCTTGGTCGCATTACAGCCGTCCGCACGGTCCTGACGAGCGTATCCAGAAGATCACGGAGAACCTGTTGAAGAAAGCGATTGGCTAGTACTCCGTCAGCAATGAAATGACAGTTTGCCTGGTTCTTGATCTTTGTCGTCATCCTTGTCTCGGATTCGTGCGTTGAGACAAGGATGACGACAAAGAATGGGAGCAACCCGTCAATTCAAGAATGACGCAATACCAGGGCATGCAGCCGCACGCGGAAGCGTTGGTCCGTCGGGTTGCTCGCAGCAAATACAGGGAACTCGATCAACCATTTCGACCCACACCTTGGGCGGGTTTCGGTGCCGAGCGACCACCTACGCAGATTTGCGTATATCCCACTGAATTATCCGACCGCTTAATAGTCGCGTCACATGTCCGTCAACGGACAGGAACCAGAGAAACAAATAAGGGGAAAAATGAAAAACAGTATCACCATATCGGTGCAATCAATCGCGCGCGCCGCGCTCATCTCCACCACCTCTCGGGAGACCTGCGGTCAATCGGGTGAACGGGTCAGGAGACCCGTCCACAGCCGGGATCAACGGACCAGACGGCTCAGCGGAAGCGTCGCCCCACCAATCTCCCAAACTGCGGCAGTTCACTCCTTCTTCATCCTGCGCAGCGTGATTCCGAAATTGCCTCGCTCCCGCCAACCGAAATACATCTGCGTCCGTCCGCGCCGATAAGACACGTAAGGCATCGGAAACAGCTTCGCATGGCTGATTGCCCAGTTCCAGCCACCGTCTGGATTGAACACCTCGCCGGGGTGATTGCCGATGCGCTTAAACTTCAGGTCGGCGATTCCCATTACGTAGAAGGTGAAATTGTGCAGCGGGTTGCGCACATACCACTTGCGCGTGCGGTTCGGATCGTCCGGCCGATACCAATCGGGTGGCTCGGGGTCGTCATTGTTTCCCCACCAGAACCAGGGGTTGATCTTTTCGCAGGTCTTGAACGGGCCGTATTGGTTCGGAATGGGCAGGGGATCGGCCTTGTGCTTGGAAGCCTCCAGCCAGAGCGGTTCTCGCTCAATTGTCTTCACCGAACCACAGCCACTCAATCCGAGCATGGTGAGGACAGGCAACGTCGCACAAAGAACCCTGAATCCACCGCTTGGCATCAATGACGGAAGATGAACTCCTTCGCGTTCAGCAGACTCCACAAGATATCCTCGTATCCCCGCCGACTGAAATCACACTTCTTCATATGCGCCATGAGTCCATCGATCTCCCGCTGCGATGGTGCGCGGCTCAGGCTGGTCCAGAACAGTTCATCAATGATCACCTCAGGCTTCATCTTCTGGTCCAGCAGGCGTGAGAGGATGTTCTTTGAGGAGGTGATCAGTCCGTTGACCCGTTTCCCGGAGATCATTGCCAGGGCCTGGCTCATCGTCGTTTCCTGCGAACGTTCGTACTCGCAAACCAGTGCGCGCTTGGGTTTGCCGAAAAGCTCCAACATCTTCTCCGCATCCGTCTGGCTGCGATCTCGATAGCGCTGACGGATCGCAAGGGGCAGTTGGGCAAAGCGCAGACCTTCGGGGTAGCCGGGGATCTGTAATGGTAAGCCAGCTACGCGATGCTGCGAATCCAGGAGTTGCTCCGCCGTAACGCGACGAACGACGGTATGTGAGTAGTTCAGCGAGTCGTCTGCATTCTTGACCGTTCGTGTGCTGCTCAGTTGATAGGCACGCGAGGCCATGATCGTGGCGATCAGATGACGCAGGTCGAAGCCACTGTGCGAAAGCTCATCGGACAGCGCGCGCAACAGCCGCGGATGCGACGCGGGATTGGTGTCGCGGAAATCATCGAGCGGTTCCACCAGGCCGCGGCCCATCAGGTGATACCAGATGCGATTGGCCTGTGCGCGGGCGAAGAAAAGATTCCCGGCGCTTGCGAGCCAGTCGCCCAAAGCAGTCAGTTCGTTCTCGGCTTTGAGTGATTTTTCTTCGCCGAGTAATCGAGGGCGCGCCGGTTCATCCGTTCGCGGATTCGTGACTTTCCTGCCCTCCTTCAGGTAAACGACCTGTTCGCCCTTGAACTCGCTTTTGTCGCTGCGATCCGTCCGCCGGTTCTTCAGGATCTTATAGTCAATGCGCCCAAACACACCCGCCCAGTCGTAGTAGTCATCCTGGGTCCAGCGATCGAAGGGATGATTGTGGCATTGCGCGCACTGAAGGCGCGTGCCGAGAAAAACCTGCGCCGTATCGCGCGCACGCAAATCCGATGTTCGGTTTGCGCGATAGAAGTTTGCGGGCGGGGTTTCATATGTGCTGCCGGAAGCCGACACGATCTCACGCGCAAACTGATCCAGTGGTTTGTTGCTGCGAATGCTCTCGAGAATCCAGTTGTGAAATGCCCGCATACCCTTTGGGTCCAATCGCCGGTCTTCCACCTTCAACAAGTCGGCCCATTTCAAGGTCCAGTAATCCGCGAACTCCGGGCTGGCGAGCAACAGCTCGACGAGATTGTTCCGCTTGTTCCTGTCCTTTGATTCTGCGAAGGCGCGTGCTGCTTCCGCCGTCGGAAGCACGCCGCACAAGTCCAGATGCACCCGGCGCAGAAAGACATGATCCGAACAAAGCTCCGAGGGATTGATGCGCAGCCGCTTGAGTTTATCGAAGACAAAGTGATCGACGAAATTTGCCTCGCCGGGCTTGCTCCAGGCAAAATCTTCGCGCCGAGGTACAAACACGATCCGCACTGGTAACTGCTGTTTCTGATAGCGCACCAGGACGGTCACTTCCCCGAACTGCTTTCGCGTCACAAGGCCATTTGGCGAAATCTCGACCACTCCCAATTGAGCGGGCTCATAGACTGCAACGCGCGAGACGTCCCGCTTAGATCCATCGGAGAAGGTCGCCTCAGCCTTGATCTGCAATGCACTCGCGGGCTCCCGCAAATAAACTTCCCGAGGAGATACATCCAATCGTGTCAGCCTGGCATCGTTCTTTGGGGAACGCTTGGCGCCTTCGACGATCCATTGGCGAACGATCTTGTGCTGCCAGGAGTCTTTTTCGAAACGACGCCCACCTTCATGCGCCAATTGCTGGGTGGGCTTGCGGAGGATCAGACTTCGTTCCGGATGGATGGTGTCGATGCGTCTGCCAAACGCATCGCGGGCAAGCGCGCGGAAGTCAAATTCCGGATCGTCTTCCCGCAGCGAAAGCTTGAAGCCTCCCTTGCCAGTCGCGTTTCCGTGGCAGGTCCCCAGATTGCAGCCCGCCTTGGAAATGATCGGCATCACGTCGTTGCGAAACGAAACCGGTGCTGCGTGCACGTGAACGAAAGCTTCGGCGAACAGCCCGATCGGCACGATGCAGGTTTTGATGAATCCACGCACGTTGCCGTCATTATATGGTGTGGTTTTCCACCGTAGCAATGCCCATTGAACCCCAGGGGACCGGCTTGCTGATGTTGTGATCGAATGTACACTCCGCACGATGAACCTCAGACTGTCCATTCTGTACGCTGTCGCCTTCCTTCCCTTCACCGCACCTGCGGGCAACTGGGCGCATTGGCGCGGCCCCACGGGCAACAGCACCGCACCTGACGCACGGCCGCCGATCGAATGGAGTGGAACGAAGAATATGAAGTGGAAGGTGGCCATTCCCGGTCGCGGATCAGGCTCGCCGGTGATCTGGGGAGACAGGGTGTTCGTGGTGTCCGCCGTTTCGCTTGAATCCCCCGCGCCAACGGCACGACAGGCTCCCCCGCAACGTCCGCAGGAATGTCGCGGAAAGGGGAAGGGGCGCCGTGGTGGAAAAGGATTTGGTCGTGGCAGCGGAGGAGGTGGCACGTTGACGAAGCACGCCTTCAAGATCCTCTGCTTCGATCGCCAGACCGGCAAGTTGTTATGGGAGCAAACGGCGAAGGAAGAAACTCCGCACCAAAGAAAGCACTCCACCAACAGCCACGCTTCCGCCTCACCGACCACCGACGGCAAACACGTTTTTGCGCATTACGGATCGCGCGGCCTGTATTGCTACACCATGGACGGCAGGCTGGTCTGGAAACGCGACAACTTTGGCAAGATGAACACCCGTGCCAATTTCGGTGAAGGCAGTTCCCCGACTTTGGCCGGCGACAAGATCATCGTTCCGTGGGATCACGAGGGTCAGTCCTCCATCCAGGCGCTCGACAAGCGCACAGGGAAAACCATTTGGAAAACCGATCGGGATGAACCCACCTGCTGGGCGACCCCGCTTGTTGTGAAGCACAATGGTCGTTCGCAGGTCATCATGAACGGCCAGACCTGCGCCCGCTCCTACGATCTGGAGACCGGCAAGGAACTCTGGCGCTGCGCTGGCCAGACCCAAAGGCCGGTCGCATCCGCCGTCAGTGCCGGTGGCCTGGTGGTTGTAGGCAGCGGCTTTCGAGGTTCCTACATGGCCGCGTTTCGCCTGGGCGGAAAAGGGGATATCAAAGACACCAGCAATGTCGTGTGGGAACTCAACCGGGACACGCCTGACATCGCTTCCCCGTTGCTTTCCAACGGACGCGTCTACTTCCACAAGGGCAAGAGCGGCATGTTGACCTGTGCGGACGCGCAGACCGGCAAGCTTCACTACGAGGCTGAAAGAATCTCCGGCATCAACAGCACCTACGCATCGCCGGTCGCTGCCAACGGACATGTCTACTTGACCGGCCGCAGCGGCAGAACCGTCGTCATCAAGGACAGCGATTCGTTGAAAGTCGTTGCGACAAATTCACTTGGCGAAGGCATTGATGCCACCCCGGCTCCGGTGGACAACGAGCTGTTCATCCGTGGTGAGCGCCATTTGTTCTGTATCGCCGAATAATCGACAAGCCCAACCGGCTTGCTCAATCAGCGGGACCGTTTACAAAATCATCGAGGTAGTTCTCAACGATCTCCTTTATCGGGGGCGGTTCGGGCAANCCCAGCTTCACGGCCCGCGCGCCCTCCACATCGATCGGCCAATTNTCGACGATACCCTGGATGCGTTCGTCAAACGCGTCGTTGATCGGACCAAGCGACAGNCCTCGTTCTGCGGCAACGGCCTTGATGGTATGTTCCGCCAGTTCAGGTGTCACGCGATGGGCGGGAAGACCGATGCCGCGTTCCGAATCCAGCTGATTGGGAGGGAGTTCATGCAGCACGATGAAGGAATCAATGACCGTGCGATAACCGGTCATCGGATGTTGTTGCGTGCGCCGCACAGGAAGTTCGCAGGCCTCTCCGTTGAGCGGTTCGCGAAACATGCCGCTTGCCCAACTGGAGGCGGCCGCATTGGGTTTGCCCGGGCGGACGATCACGGTTGGCAGGCGTGCGGAACGACCATCGAAGTGGCCCTTGCGCGTGTGGTCGTTGAGCATGAGTTCGAGCATTGCCTTGGTCATGCCGTAGGTTGTCTGTGGGGTTTGCTTGGTGAAATCCGTCTGGGTCTCAGGCATGTGCTCACCGCCAAAACTCGCGATGCTGCTGGCAAACACCACTCGCGTCTTTGAGCCCGCTGCTCGTGCAGCTTCGAAGACGTGACGGCCACCGTCGAGGTTGACGCGCAGGGCATCGTCGTATCGTTCCTCGCATTCGCCACTGACCATGGAGGCGAGATGAAAGATGCCGGGCTTGCTGGATGGATCGATCGCGGAAAATACCGCGTCGCGATCACTGATGTCTCCCATCACGTGTTTGACCCGCACGTCTTCCGGCTCGCGATGGAAGACGGCGTCGAACAGGACGATTTCGTCGATCGGTTCAGCCTGGCCCGATGGGCCGGTCAGTTCACCGCGTTGGAGCAGCTTGGTGCAGAGTTGCGAGCCGAGGAATCCGCCTCCGCCGGTAATGATGATGCGCATGGTCTGAGGTTGAGTTTGCCCTGCTCTTGGCCGGGTGGCAGTCTCGTAGCCGATTTGACACAGGATCACAAGTCAGCACGGACATGAGCAAGTTGGCAGGACAACAAATTGGATACATCGGATTGGGAAACATGGGTGCGCCTGGCGCACGCCATCTGCACGAAGCGGGTGCGCACGTGACCGTCTGGAATCGCAGCGATGCGCCGGCCGAGAAGGCGGTCGCCCAAGGCATGAAACGTGCGCGTTCGGTAGCCGAACTTGCACAAACGATTGGCGACGGATCAATCTGCCTGAATCTCACCAACACCGAAGTCGTTCAATCAATCGTTGCGGAGTTCGAACCGCAGCTGGACGCAAATGCACTCGTGATCGATTTCGGAACTACTGGAGTTCCGGCGACCCGCGAGTTTGGCGAACGCATGAACTGGATCGACGCCCCGGTTTCCGGCGGTCAAGTCGGTGCGGAAGCCGGCAACCTCACGATCATGGCGGGAGGAACGGAGGAGAACTTCAAGCGCGCGGAACCAACCCTGAACACCGTCGGCGCACGCGTGACTCACCTTGGTAAGGGCGGCTCGGGGCAGGTGACCAAGTTGGCAAATCAACTGATCGTCGCGCAGACGATTGATGCCGTGGCGCAGGCGCTTCGCCTTGCTGAATTGTCGGGCGTGGATTCGGCGCTGGTGCGTGAAGCGCTGATGGGCGGTTTTGCCGAAAGCCGTATTCTCGACCTGCATGGCGATCGAATGGTACGCCGTGATTTCGAGCCGGGCGGTCGTGCGACCTTGCAGCTGAAGGACGTTCGTCTTATTTGTGAACTTGCCGAATCGGTTGGTCTTCAATCATCGACGCTGCAGAACTGCCTGCAGCAATGGGAAACGTTTGTGCACCAAAAAGAGCTGGGGGATCTGGATCATTCCGGCCTGTTCCGGATGTATGAGTAATGTGGATTTCAAAGGCATTCGCCGCAGGTCGCTCCTCGAAGGCGCGACCGTGGGTGCGACCGCCTTGGCGTTGGGTGCGCTTGGTGCTTCGGGTGTGGAGGAAGAGCGATGGAACGTCGTGGATTCAAATGTCAGCCTTGGCCGGTGGCCGTTCCGGCGGTTGCCTTCGGATACAACCGATGGGTTGCTCGCGCAGATGGAATCGTTGGGGATTGCGAGTGCTTGGGCAGGCAGTTATGAGGGGCTTTTGCATCGGGACATTCGCGGAGTGAACGAACGGCTGGCGCAAGAATGCCGGCGATCCGAACGATTGGTTCCCTTCGGATCCATCAACCCCACCCTGCCGGATTGGGAAGATGATGTTCGCCATTGTTCCGAGGAACTGAAGATGCGTGGTGTGCGGCTTCATCCGAACTATCACGGTTACAGCCTGGATGATGCTAACTTCGAAAAGCTCCTGAGGCTTTGCGCTGAACGTAGCTTGCTGGTTCAACTTGCTGCGGTGATGGAAGACACGCGGACACAACATCCACTGGTGCGCGTAAAGGATGTGGATCTATCTCCGTTGCAAAGTGTGATGGACAAAGTCGCCACCGTTCGCGTGCAAATCCTGAATCTTCGCCCCCGTGCCACCTTGGGCGGACTGGAGAAGAACTCGCGTATCTATTTCGACTCGGCGCGTGTGGATGCGACCGATGGAGTGGCTCGACTGCTGAAGCTGGTTCCGGTGCGTCGCGTGTTGTTCGGTAGTCATGCTCCGTTCCTGATTCAACAGGCAGCTGTGATTCGCGGCTTCGAGTCGCGACTGCCTGCGGGGCAAACGCGGAAGGTGTTTGGTGAAAATGCTGAGAGGTTAATGAACCGCTAATAGACGCCAATGGACGCTGATTTTGAAATTGATGATGGCCGCTCGCTTTCGGTGCGTGGAGACCTTTGGTCGACGCACGTGAATCGGTCGGGAGACCGCTCCACAACATTAGCGTTCATGAGCGTCTATTAGGGTTTCAAGAACGGACATCATGCCCACCTTCCGCCCAGAACTCGCCGGTCTGACTCCACGCAAGGTGTTGGAGAATTATCGCATTTGGGACTCGTATTTCACCCCTTCGCATTCCAGTCCGGGGCCGAACGGCGATCGATTGATCGCGGACATTGAGCGCAGCCTGCCCATCGTTGAGCAATCGCGCATGGAGCGTCTCTGCCTGTTTCCGCACGTGGGACCAGGCACGACGGATCAGCGGACGGGCGAATGGCTGGCGAAAAATCCGAAAGCCGTTCAGCGTGCCTTCGATCGTTGGCCGAAGCTGTTGCTGGGGATGATCCAATTGAACGCGGCAGACGTGCGCGGTTCGTTGGAGGCACTGGACCGGTGGTTGCGGGATGGTCCGATGCTGGGGGTCTATTTTCCGTCCGGAATGAAGATTGAGCAGGTCTGTTCCCATCGGAACTTCGATCGCCTGGTGGAACGCATTGCCGAGTTGAAGGGCGTGATCATGCAGCACACCTGGTTCACGACAGGCGGGAAGTCACGACCGGGTCAATCCACGCCGTCGGAACTGGCTGAGTTGGCCGGGCGGCACCCTTCCATTCAATTCATCTGTGCGCACGCCGGTGGCGAATGGGAGAAGGGGATTCGCGCGGTTCGTCCGCACCGGAACATCCTCGTAGAAACATCGGGCTTTGACGCGACGGCCGGGTTTGTCGATATGGCCGTTCGTGAACTCGGCGCGGAACGGGTCGTGTTTGGCAGTCATCTGCCCTCGCGTTCGCTGGGCACGGAATTGGGAAAGGTGATTGCGGCTGGAATTTCGGAGTCAGACAAGAAGTTGATTCTCGGGACGAACTATCGGGCGCTGTTGAGACCAGTCATGGAGGCGAAGGGGATGGAGTAAGGACTCGGCGGCTCGGAGGCCACCGCTACCGGCAAGACACAAATCGAACGCGCCCGGCTTTACAGCACAGTTCGATTTTCACTTTTCCCGCCTGTTGAATCTTCCTAGGGCATGTCTTCAATGTAGTTCAATCGAAGAATACCGAGATTGGTGGTGTCGAACTGCGCGACGAATCAAAAATGGCCCGGCGTATCGCCACCCGATACGAAGAACTGGAGGCCCATTTTCTGGGTTTCGTGCAGTTGGCCGCGATCCTGGACTGGCTCAAATGAGACTTTGAAGACACGCCCCAGTCTTCGACTTCCGTTTGACCCGGCCGGGGTGTCCGGCCGAGCGCGCATGAATCGACAGCCAACAACCACTGCCAGCCTCCTGCTCCGCTTCCGCGTCGGCGGGCGTGAAGTTCTGCGTCAATTACTCCGCAACGCCGAGCTTGGAGGAACTGAAGCGCTTCAATCTTTCCATCTTGAGTCCCTATGCGCGGGTGGACGTGCATTCACTGGTGCGCGCAGCTCATCGGCCATTCGCATATGTCAGTGCAGTGGAAATCGCGCCGCACGCCAGGTGCCGCGCGGAGGTTGCGAAGTTCGGAATTCCAATGGTCGGCAAGAATGATAATTGGGGAAGCGACGTGGCCGATGTGTCCGATCCGCGCTGGTCACCTGGATCAGCATCATCGGCGGGGAATGCTGGTATGGCGTCGGATTCCTCATTGCCGCGGGTATTTCCACGTGCGTGGCAGTCGTCTTGGTGAACAAGCACGTTCGCGATCTGGAATACGACACCTTTACTACCCAGTGGATCTACAACTGAGCCAGCGCTTCTTGGTTCACGGATTCGTCGTAATCTTTACGCGCGCTTCCCGCCTACGCTTGACCTTCTCTGGCATTCTAAAGACGATTGCTCCCCGACGAAAATATGAGTGATTACCGAACTGAAAGTGATTCGTTTGGCGAACTGAAAGTGCCGAGCGACAAGTATTATGGCGCGCAATCGGCGCGTTCGCTGATCAATTTCCCCATTGGTGAAGAAACCATGCCCAAGCCGCTGATACGCGCGCTCGGCATCATCAAGCAATCCGCTGCCCAGGTGAACATGGATCTCGGCGTGATGGATGAGAAGCTGGGCAATGCGATCGTGGAGGCGGCCGGAGAGGTGATCGACGGCAAGCTTGATGATCATTTTCCGCTCTCCGTCTGGCAGACCGGCTCGGGGACGCAGAGCAACATGAACAGCAATGAGGTGATCTCCAATCGCGCCATCGAGATCCTTGGAGGCGAAATCGGAAGCAAGACTCCAGTGCATCCCAACGATCATTGCAACATGGGCCAGTCGTCGAACGACACATTCCCCACCGCCATGCACATCGCAGCGGTTGAAGAGATCACCCACAAGCTGCTCCCCTCGTTAAAGCACCTGCGCGACGGACTGAAGGCGAAATCGGAAGCGTTTCAGCCGCTCGTCAAGATCGGACGGACTCACATGCAGGACGCGACCCCGCTCACGCTCGGCCAGGAGTTCTCGGGTTACGCAGCACAAATGGACAACGCCATCCGTCGCACCGAGGCGATTCTTCCCGCGCTGCATCAATTGGCCCAGGGCGGCACGGCAGTCGGGACGGGAATCAATTCGAAGAAGGGCTTCGATGTGAAGTTTGCGGATCAGGTCGCCAAGGTCACCGGACTTCCCTTCAAGACCGCGGACAACAAGTTTGAGGCGCTTGCTGCTCACGACGCCATTGTCGAAGCCAGTGGCGCGCTCAACACCATTGCCGTGAGCGTGATGAAGATCGCCAACGACATCCGCCTGCTGGGTTCCGGTCCACGTTGCGGTGTTGGCGAAATCAGCCTGCCGGAGAACGAACCTGGTTCCTCCATCATGCCCGGCAAGGTGAATCCCACTCAATGTGAGGCGCTCACCATGGTCGCTGCGCAGATAATCGGGAATCACACCACCATTTCCGTCGCGGGATCCAACGGACATTTCGAGCTCAACGTCTTCAAGCCGGTGATGATCTACAACCTGCTGCAATCCGTGCGGCTGCTTTCCGACGGCTGCCGGTGCTTCACCGACAAATGCGTTTCGGGAATCACCGCGAACGAAGAACGCATCTCGCAGCTGCGCGACGAATCATTGATGCTCGTCACCGCTTTGAATCCGCACATCGGTTACGACAACGCCACCAAGATCGCCAAGAAGGCGCACAAGGACGGATCGACACTCCTCGAGGCAGCGCTCGCTCTGGAATTGCTCACTGAAGAGCAGTTCAAGGAATGGGTCGTGCCGGAGAAGATGATCGGACCAAAAGAGTAGGCTGCAGCTTCATCTACAAGACCCGGCGAATCCGTCGAAATCCCGTCAGCATCTTCCATCCCAAGAGCGCGCCGAAGGTCCAAAGCACGTACTCAATCGTGCCGGGCAACCAATACGTTTCCACCAGCAGCCACGCGTAGACGATGAATCGTGGCCGAACAAGCCATGAGTAAGGGATCGCCATTGAGTTGCGAATCATCGCGAACGCGACCACCACGTCGTAGTGAAGATGTAGCTCTGCGCTACTCCAGAGTCTGCTTCATCAAGCGGGACAGTTCGCTCCGGATCTTCGGCTCGGCCTGATGCTCGAGCATGCTGGTGCGGGCACGCCAGGTGGTGTAGCCGCCGTATTGGAATTGATCGGGCGGAGGCAGGTAACCGGAATAGCCATTGGCCAGGCCCACCACCATCGTGGTCTTGAAGGGACTGTCCTGTTTGATCTTCAAGCCGGTGGAGCCATACATCTCACAGGGTGTGGCAGCAAAAGCGAAATCACCAGCGCGCAACACCTGCACCTTGAAAGCGTGCCGATCCGGCCACTTACTGAGCAGCACTGTCTCCCGCGCATAATCGTCAGGCCAGTTCTTCACCTTGCCATCCTTCTGGTGTTCATCCAGAAAGGCCTGTGCATCTCGCACTTCCGCATCGGTCGGTTTGCGGACGAGCATGGACAATTCCTTTTCAGCCGCGCGAATTGGAACTGACTTTTCAAACTTCATCTTGCCGACTGCATCCATGGCCGCATCAACCACCGCATTCGCCACGATGAAGCGGTCATACTTGTTCCGAACCTCGCTCTTCACATTGTTGCAGTTCGCATCCCCGCTCGCGCCGT
Organism: Verrucomicrobiales bacterium; assembly: GCA_002715965.1. Classification (GTDB taxonomy): domain Bacteria; phylum Verrucomicrobiota; class Verrucomicrobiia; order Limisphaerales; family JAYPXF01. The sequence goes on from PBAL01000015.1 coordinate 36,791, forward strand.
TGCTGATCAAGCCCACGAACGGCGGTGACTGGCCGGTGGCGTTCAGCCGCTTCGCAATCTCCTGAGCAAACACACCGAAATAGTCTGCGGACACATCCGGCGCGCCGGCGTAGTGAGTGGAGTAATTGGCGAGCAGTGAAATCGGCCTTCCATCAATTCCGCGAACCATGAGGACGGTGACGTCCGGATCAGCTGGCCCCGTCGGCCGAATCTTGTTGGCGTTCTTGTTGCCCGGATTCATCTGGGCGAGGTTTGTTTTCGCGTCGGTGAAGGGGATAGAGAAGGCGGTGCCCGGTTTCATCAGCCAGCGTCGACAGAATACGTATTCCGGGCACTTGCTGACGGCCCAGCCAATCTCAGCAGGACGTTGATTTCGGTGCGCCTCCACAATTGCCTCCGTAATCCGCCCGGTCAGATACGCACGATACTGCGGATGTGGAAGCGTTCCGTGCGCGTCCATGACCGCGGGCGCCGAATGTGCATGCGTCGCGGAGATGAGCATGTTGGCGACTGGAATGCCCGTGAGCTGCCGCGCCTTCTCCTTGGCTTCATCCAGCATCGGGCGCCCCATGAGACAGGTGTCGACCGTCCCCATAACGATGGTGTTATCACCGTCGTTCAACAACAGACAGCGCACATGAAGTTTGTCGGTGATCTTGTTTTTCCAAGTTTCACGAATGCTTCCCGCGACGCGCACAGGAAGATTCGTTGGCGTGCAATCGATCGCGGATGCGCCGGCTGTGAATTCTCCGGCAGCTGGGCGGGTGGTGTAGAGAAGAACGAGAGCGAGCAGAAGTTTGATCATCTGCGAACGATAGGGGCACAGGGAGAATCAAGAAAACCGCGAAGTTGCAGTTTCCCATGAATGCTGGCGTGTCGGCGGCTCCTTTGCCAACCGTGCGGCCGGTGCTCCGAAGAACCCTCCAACTGGTCGCCTGCCTCATCGGCTTTCAAGCCGCCGCGGCTGATCTGCCAAAAGCGACGCCCGAGTCTCAGGGCGTGGGCCGTCGGAGAGCGCCAGCATGATGTGGTAAACGGCCGGGGTGAGTGGAAGATGTTTCTCCATGTGGGACTTCTGGGGCATCGATTCAAACTTCGCGAAGAATGAGTTTTAGAGGGGGAATCTTAATAGTATCGCGTGCGATTCTGCATCCGCGTCGCATGCGGGTTTCAGGTTCCTGTGATTCCTGCTAGCCTCCGCGCGTGAACCGCAAGCAGCGCGATCCATTTTATCGACGCCTCAGAATCTACCAATGGTTCTGGGTTAAGAATTGGAGGCGCATCTTCGACCTGCGCCAGTATGTGAAGATGAACGAACAGGCGTTTCATCTTGGTCTGGCCGCGGTGGTGGGAATCATCGGGGGGGCGGTGAACCTCGCGTTCCTCTACGGCATTGAGGGCGTGAAACTGCTCGCGCTGCAGAAGCCGGGCGATCTGGTGAGCATCGCCGAGATGTTGAGTCCGGTATCCCGCGTGATCATCCCGGCGCTCGGAGGATTGGCCGCGGGCCTGATTCTCCACTGGGGAATGCGATGGACGCGGCCCGGGAGCTCAAACTTCATGGAAGCCGTCGTCGCGGGAGACGGACGATTGCGATTTGGTGGTGGATTGGTGCGCGCTGGTTCGTCGCTCGTTAGTGTTGGGACTGGCGCTTCCATTGGACGCGAAGGTGCCATCGCGGCATTGACGGCGGCCATTGCTTCGAAGTTCGGCCAGTTTGCGAAATGGCCGCCGTATCGACTGCGAATACTCGTCGGTTGCGGTGTCTCCGCGGGCATAGCAGCCGCGTATAACGCGCCAATTGCGGGAGCGATCTTTGCCGCACATATCGTTCTGGGAAATTTCTCCATGAACATTTTTGCGCCGATGGTCATGGCCTCAGTGATGGGAACACTTGTCTCGCGCACGTTCTTTGGCATCCAGCCCTGGTACACTGTCGCCGGCTTTGATTTCACGCACCTGTCGCAATTGTACTGGTTTCTTTTCCTCGGCGTTGTGAGCGGGATTTCCGGTGCGATGTTTCTGCGCTTGATCGATGGAGGAAAGGCCCTCTTCGCGCGCTTCAAATTACCCATTTATCTTCGCGTTGCCCTGGGGGGGCTCGCGGTGGGCGCAATTGCCGTGGGTTGGCCTGAGGTATGGGGTAATGGGTATGCTGCAACCAACCGACTGCTCACGCAGGACATGACGCTGCAGATCGTGCTCGGGCTTCTCTTTGCAAAACTCATTGCAACGATCTGTGCGGTGGGTTCGGGAACTGTAGGCGGAATCTTCACCCCCACGCTTTTCCTTGGTGCCGGCGTCGGAACAGCCTTTGCAGTGGTGCTGCATGGTTTCGGGCTTGCCACTGCGCTGCCCACCCACATCTTCGCCCTGGTAGGCATGGGAGGCGTGCTTGCCGCAACGGTTCATTCACCGTTGCTGGCAATGATCATGATCTTCGAGATCTCCCTCAACTACAGCATGATGCCACCACTGATGATCTGCTGTGTGCTGGCGACGATGATCGCGAGACAACTCCATCCGGAATCCGTCTACACCGCGGCGCTGAAGGACACTGATGTCGACACGGATGAAAACACCACGCTCGGTGCGTCCCAACAAAGACGCATCGGGGACATCATGCGCGCTCCGGTTCCTCCGGTTCGCGACAACACCTTGCTGCCCGACGTGGCTGCGCAGTTCCTGAAGCGCACTTTCAACTATCTTCCCGTGATAAATGAGAAAGAGCACCTAATCGGTCTTGTCGCCCTGCACGACGTGAAGCCGCACCTGCACGCCAAGGACGAACTCAACTCGGTGATCGCCAGCGACATCATGATTCCCGTCACCCAGATGCTGACGCCAAATCAACTCGTGCTTGATGCCTTGCCGAATCTGTTGAAGAGCGATCAGCGAAACATCCCCGTCGTGAACAGCCTGAAGGATCGGATCCTCGTCGGATCGGTTTCCAAATCCGAGGCACTGGGTTTGTTGTCAGAGGCAATTGCTGCGAACACGCGATTGCGGGATCGGTAACGTATTCGGGTGGGGCGAAACTTCCGCTGAGCCGCTTGGGATTTTGGTGATCGTTTACAGCGTGGCGAAGTGGGGAAGTAGAATCCGCCCAATTCGAATAATAGAAAACACGAGAAGACAGTTTGGCAACGGTCGAAACGACACGTCCGGTAGACGCTTGCCGCTCCAATTTCCCGCGCACTACCGCTCGTCATTGTCATCTGTCTGGTGGGTGCGGAGTTTGCGGATTCGCAGGTCTTGCGTGAGCTGAATCTCCCGGGTCTTCAAGGTGGTGATGTGAATGTACCAATCCTTCTCCACTTCCCCGGCCGGGCCGATGTGCTTTTCAAACGCCTCCAGGCTTCCACCTTCGCTCATGAGGGCAAAGGTGGCGTCGCGATGCTGTGCCTTGCGGAATTCGAAAAGAAAATGCGCCAGCGACCACCAGTGGAGATAGTAGTCGTTGAACCGGTCGTCGAGTGAAGGTCCACCTTTGCCCGAAACGATGGTCTTCAGAGGAATCATCACATTGTCGTTCTTGTCGCGTTCGAGATCGCCACTGATGTCCCACTCGCCGAGCCCCCAAACTGGATAGGCATTGGCGTCCATGAGTCCGAGCTTCACCTGTTCGTTCGCGACGCGGCTGGCGCCGAAATAGCAGGCAACGCCTTCGTCGAGCCATCGGTGCAGGTGCAGTCCGGCAACTTCTGCGTTGAGTTGGTGAGTGGCTTCGTGGGTCATCCAATGAAAGGGGTTCGGATCGTCCGCGGCGTAGTACTGATGACAATAGGGCCGCTGATAGAAGGCTTCGGCCCAGCCATTGATGCGGTTGGCAAAGCGAAACTCTTCGCGCGTCCGGTAGAGCTTCATTTTGAGCTTGGCTTCGGGCGTTTTCAGATCGGGCACGAAATTGTGGTAGGCGAAGTGAAGGGCCTCGGCGATCCGGCCGATTTGTTCGGTCTGCTCTTCTGTCGCGCTGGATTGGATCACGTAGTTTGCGGTCTCGATCGTGAGGCTGGGTTTCCATGAGCGTCGATTGGCGTCCCACGCGAGGAAACCGATGAAGGCAGCGGGGTAGATGCCCATGCGGACGTAGTTGAAGGCGCGTGTTCTCTTGGACGGATCGGCGGGTACGGATTGAAGTGAGACGACAAAGCCGATGATGATCCCAATCATTCCTGATATGGCGATCGCACGCATCCAGTTGGCTGTCTTCCACCACGGGTGAAGCGCGAACGATTCCGCCACGCGTGATAGTTGCGGCAAACGCGTGGCGATGTATGCGCCGCACATAAGGATGGAGGTCAGTGCAATCGCCGAGCCAACGGCGTGGGCAATGCCACGGCGCCGGTTGGGAAAACGAACACTCACGGAGACTCAAGCTCCTTCAGTTTGCGGATGGCGAGGCTGTATCCCTGATCGCCGGATTGCATCAGCAGGCGCCTGGCTTCATCAGGGTTTTTCTCAGTTCCTTCACCGGTCAAATAGAGAAGCGCCAATCGGTATTGTGATGAAGCGGAACCGGTGGCTGCTCGACCTTTCAGGAAGAAGAATTTCTTTTCGGCAATGGCTTTCTCCTCCTGCTCCTTCATGACCTTGCGTCCGGCCTCTTGCTTCTCACGAGCGGATTCTGCGGCTGCGATGCGGGCAGCCGCCTGTTCCTCAGCCACCTCATTTACCTCGGTGATGGTTTTCGCATCAGGTTTGTTGCCGGCGTCGTAAGCGGGGAAGGTGATCTTCGAGCCGTTGATGTTGATCTCGGTCGGCTCAACCTGGAAAGCGAGTGTGGAAAGATGGGAGCCGGGTGTGATGGCCGGGTGACTTTCCATGAGATTGTGTATGAATACCTTCTGCGCGGTCGGGCCGTGATAGGTGCGATCGAGTTGAACGATCACGCCGTTGATCTGCATCTGTTCCACTCGGAAAAGCAGGGCCCTCCAGATGCCAAATTCATTTTCGATGGTCGCGGCCCCGTTCTGAATCGCGAACTTCAATGGGCGAATATCGAATACATTCGTTCCCAATTGCCGATACGGCTGGGTGAATATCGAAGCGATCAATCCCTGATACATCTGATCGCGCATGATTGCCGGGTTCTGACGATGGCGCGATGGGGGAGGCAGAATTACGATGTTTGGTGGATCTTTCGGAATGATTGGAGGAACGACCGTGTTCGTTTCCGGCACACTGTTCGTTGCAGGTGACAGAGGCGTCGGTAACGGGGAAGGTGCGTTACTGGTAGTGTCAGCAGTTTGTTCAACGCCTGGAAAGACTGTGGAAACGGGTTCGGAATCCTGGCCACCTCCACATCCGGCGATGAATGCAGCAAGGAGCGCACAGCACCTAGTCTTCGAGCAAATACTATTCACCGGAGTTTTCATCATTGATCAAGGCCGGAGCGTCTAGCAGGAGTTGCATCGCCTCCTGCGCTGCGCCATCGGCAATTCTCGAGATCAGTTTTCTGTCGGTGTGATCGCCAAACTCGTAAGTAACCGCCGGACAACCGAGCGCCTCCAACGCCCAGGCCTTGGAAACGGCAAGCGTTGTCTTGTTTGCCACGATGTTGACGTGATAATCGGGAAAGCGCTTTTGAAGCGAACTCAGCCATTGCGGGATGAATCTGGGTGGGAAGGTCTTCTCGTCCTCGGTGCCGGTGTAAAACACGTCCCGGTGCGTGGAATGGAAATCGATAAACAGGAACACCCTCGAACGCGTCTTGCGCAGCATCTTCAGAATTCGATCGCGAATCATCCGCGTTTCGGGTTGAACGAAGTGCTTCCAATCCCGGTTGAGATCGACGCCGTTCAGGTTGTGACGCCAATGACCTTCGTGAACGCCATCAGGATTGAGACAGGGAACAATCAACGTGGTGAATCGTTCTCGGAACTTCCGAGCGAGATCGGACTCACCAACCAGAGCATCAACGAATGCAAATAATCCCAGTGTTCCGGTGGATTCCGGCGGATGCTGCCGACTGATAATCACGACTGCGTTTGTGCCGGTTGGGTTTCCCACGGTCAGTGCGTCAATCGGACGGCCGCCCAGCGATTTACCGACGTTTTCTCGGGCTACAAACGGCTTCTTCGACAGCGCTCCCAGCCAGGCGTGGAATTGTTGGTTGCCGATCATCTCCTGTCCGGCGACGCGCAGCCGTTCCCTGCCAATCCGAAGCCTGAGATCCGCCAAACTGCGAAACGGTCCCATTGTGATCTGAGTTGGATCCAGGCGCTTCCAGTGTTTGCCGTCTGTCGAAACTTTGGGTTTGTACCGATGAAAGCCATCGGAATAACTCAAGGTGACGCGCACATCCCTTGGTTGATCGGACCAGATCTCAAACGCGTACCAAGGGCTGAAATTGATCGGTCGGTTTTCCGGGAGGATGCGGATCTCGTATTTCCCCTCATCCAGGCGTCGACAGGCGGATATGCGTGCACCCGGAAACTTGTTTCCGATGTATACCTGCTCCTGAGGGAACGCGTAGACTGTGCGCTTCTGAAACGTGACATGAGTAGCAGCGTCAACGCTTCCCGGAAAGGCGAGAGCAAACAGCAGGATTACCTTGGCGGGCTGAAAACGCATGAGGCACGACGATCTGTCCCGGTTCCGTGCAAGTCAACAGCAAGGTGATCGAGTCAATTGAAGCTGGCCGGACAAGGTTCGTCCGATGGACGATTTCCCGTTCATGAATCGGTACTCTTCCATCTGGCTCTCGTTGCTATGTGCGTCGATCGGTTGTCGCACTTATAACCTGCATCGAGTCGATCATCCTGAGATTCGCGCGATTCAGGCTGCGAGCCTGAAGGGGCTTCCCGAAACACCAATCGCCGGGGAGAGCCTTGAGAAGTTCTTTGCCGGTCGTGGCGGATACGTTGTGCCTGCCACCAACGTGATCGTTCGCACGAATGGTTACACCATGCGCAGGTTGAACCGGAGCGGCAGGGTGGTGCCGATCTCGATGGATGGTTACTACCTGACCTGTGAGCACCTCCTAAGCTCGGAACCGCTTCAGCTGCTGATAGGGAAGCACCTGGCCGAACCCGTTCCTGGCCGGACTGTTCGCAAGTTCCCAGAGGCTGACCTCGCATTGGTTAAATTTGACTTCGCTCTGATGAATTGGTTCGCCCGGTTCAATCAATCACCCAAAGCCAAAATGGATGTTTTCGGTGCGGGCAATACCGGCGTCAGCGTTGGACAGGATGACATCGGCAACGGCCCCTACCAGGCCCGAGGGCAAATCCTTGGCTTACACAAGAGAGGACGTAATCCGGCCTATCGTGCGATCCGCATGACCCTGCCCAGTCGGGGAGCATGAGCGGGTCGCCGATGTGTGATGAGGATGGCAGACCGGTCGGCATCTTCATTGGGTCAGATTACAGCCGCATCACCGGTAAACTGATCGGTGGCAGGGCAACGATGCTGGACCTGAAGTTGTTGAACCGACTCATCGAGGAAGATCGTGCTGCGATAGTCGAGGAACGCCCGCAATAAGAGGCGACGAAATACGGTATTGCTCAGGCCTTCGTTCCGACTGCCTCGCTGATTGAACCCATTCCATGCCGTGACATCTGCTCGGCGAGGTCTGTAACGATTTCCTTCACGACTCCGGGACCTCGGTAGACGAGGCCAGTGTAGATCTGAACAAGGCTGGCGCCGGCAGTGATCTTTTCCCAGGCGTCGGCTCCGTCAAAAATTCCTCCGACACCGATGATGGGGAATTCGCCGTTGGTGTGGCGATAAAGGTGGCGGATCATCTGCGTGGCCTGATGACGAAGCGGCGCACCGCTGAGGCCGCCCGTTTCGTCGTAGGTGCGCTGCATGGCGGGGTCGTTCGTCGTCGGACGTTCGATGGTGGTGTTGGTTGCGACGACGCCGGCGACCTTCCTTCGATCAAAGATCGCCATTAGGTCGTCGAGCGCATCGAAGGTCAGGTCAGGCGCGACTTTGACCAGGATCGGGCGCGAATGGCCGTTGAGGTTCTCCTCGTGCAAAGCGTTCAGGATGTCGGTCAGCGCCGATTTGTCCTGCAGCTTGCGCAGGCCAGGTGTGTTGGGTGAGGAAACGTTGACGACGAAGAAGTCGGCATAATCGCGCAGCGTCCTGAAGGAGCGCAGATAGTCCTGGGGTGCGTCCTTGAGTTCGGTGATCTTGGATTTTCCGAGGTTGATTCCCACGGGGTGGTTCGGCCAGTTGCCTGATTCCTTCCACGATTGCAGGTTGGCGGCCATGGCGTCACAACCGGGGTTGTTGAAGCCCATGCGATTGACGAGCGCGCGGTCCTCCACGGCGCGGAACATCCGCGGCTTGGGATTGCCCGGTTGTTCGTGGCAGGTGATTCCACCCAATTCACTGAATCCGAATCCCAAGGCTTCCCAGATCGGAACGGCCGCTCCTCGTTTGTCCATGCCGGCGGCCAATCCGATGGGGTTCGGAAAACGCAGTCCGAACACTTCGACGGGCAGCGCGTTCGCTTTGAACAGCGACGCGGTTGCCTCGCGCAACATCGTGTTCCGACTCGCGAAATTCAGGCTGTTCAGCGTGAAATCGTGGATCTGTTCGGAGTCATACTCGAACAGAAACGGACGCACGATGCGTTCGTAAGGACTGGTCATGAAGCGGTTTGGGACAGAAAGCCGCAGGGACGATTACTTGCGTGGTGGTGGGGCCTTGCGCGCAGGCAGCAGAGCGAGAATCTCGGACTGCTTCAAGAACCACTGGCGCAGTGGGCGCGAGAGGTTGGACTCATGGAAGGTCTTCAGGTTGGGGATATTCAGTTGTCCGTCGATTTCCGCCTTGAGCTTGGCGTGGATGTCCGCCTTGGCGTCCTTGGACCAGCTGCGATAGGACCCGATGCGATCGGTCAACGCACGGGCCGCACCCAATCGTGTGGCATGATCGTACTTGAAGTCGGTGATGGTGACGGCAGTCTTGCTGAGACGGCCTTCGATCTTCTTCGTGCCCTTGGCGATGATCACCGCGCGCGCCAGATCGCCGATTCGTTTCTCTAGTTGGGCGACGGCGTCCTTCTCGCCGAGTTCACGGGTGGCTTCGAATCCGATGTCGCGGGTGGCGCGTTCGAAGGCCGATAAGATCTGCCGGATAAGAGCTTTCTCCAGTTCTTCGAAGTAGTTCTTGCCGCGTTCGACGATCAGCTTCTTTTCGTCGTCGGTGAATTTGTATTTCTTCTCATCGAGACCGACAAACTCGGAATAGGCCGGGCTGTTGAGCAGCTTCTCAAGTCTCTCGGCGAGCTTTTTCGCGTCGATCTTCTGCGCGGCAACGATGCTCTTGTCGACCGGTTTGTTCTCCAGCTTCAGAGTCGTGGGCAGGTAGGCGAAGAGCGCGTTGTCCACTCCGCCGAGCTTGGTGAGTTGGCCATTGAGGCTGTCCCAGTGTGCCTTGACCCGCTCGCGCCGGTTGAGGTCGCCGATAAAGTCGAACTTGTTTTCCAGTCGCAATGAACGAGTGGAGGCCCGATACCATTTCAGGATGTCGCGATAGTCGCTCGCAATCGTGGACGCGGTCGCGCCGGGCGAAAGATTTACCGTCTTCAGATCCACTGCGTCGCGTGGATCTACGGGCGCCTTGGCGCGGATGAAGGTTTCGATCACGCTGTTGGGCAGGTTGCCAAGGTAGGCGGAGATTTCTGAGTAGGCTCCGAGGACAGGTTCCACTCCGTAATCAAATCGATTGAGATCACCATACTTGCCGACGTCGTCGTCCGTTCCGAAGAACATCTTCTGTTCCTTCACGTCCTGCTTGTCCTGATAGCCCCATTGGATGGCGGCTTTGTCATGGGGCAGGACGGAATCCGTGGCGCGCATTTTCCAGCCGACGAAGACCGAGCCTTTGAACGCCGTGTATTCCATCATCGAATGACCGCTGAGCTTGTCCTTGTATTTGTCAAGATTCTCGCCTTTGAGATAGGCCTTGAAGAACTCGTCGAGCTCCTTGTGGTTCATGGTCGCGGCCAGGCTGCCGGCGAAGTTGTGGCGCAGGCCGAGCACGTGTCCAACTTCGTGGGCGACGACTTCGCGGACATAATCCTGTGAGGCTCGAAGAACAGCTGCATCGGTCACGTCTTCGTTCGCTAGCATGTCTTCCAGACCACCGGCCAGTTCCTTGGCCCAGATGCTGTGGTCGACCCGGCAGACCTTCGAACTGGGGAACATAGAATGCCGATGTTCCTTGTCATCGCCCTCCTTCTCCTCGGCTTTCTTCGCCTGTTCGCGCAACGAACGGATGAGCGCGCGTGCGCGGGCCTTGCTGCTCACCGCAAACACGCTGGTCATATAGGCCTGGCCGTGGCGCGATTCGCCCGTGCGCGGATCGACGAGAATGTCCGCATAGGCAAAGCCGGCACTGTCCCAGGGGACCCACTGCACGATGTTGTGGCGCGAGTCCGGCGCGGTGATTTTCTTGGGCGCGGGACCGGCCTTGATGATTTCTTTGCCGAAGGCGCGGTTCCAATAGAGGATGCCGTCCTTCATTGCCTGCACGTAATCCTTGGGCGTGTTGGCGCTCCAGTAGAACTGCAGAGGCTTCTTCAGGTCGAACAAAGCGATCTTGGAAACGGCACGACCTGAGGTCTTTTCCAACTGGCCCTGGGTCTCGAAGAAGCGGACGTAGCGTGATTCGCGCTTGGTGTGTTCCTTGCCGCCTGATTTCTTGCCGGTGTAAGGAGCAAAGAAATAGCGGATTTCATAACGCCCTTCTTCGTTCGGATTGAAGCGTCGGTCGCGAACCTGCGCACTTTGGCGGATGACCAGTTGATCGCGGTCACGCGTGACGGAGAACACGCGGCTCTGGGGAAGTTCGGCCACCGAGTCGCGGTCGCGGGCACTGAAGCGGGTGGACATCCCGTACCAGATCTCACTGAACACACGACGCATGCCCTTGTTGAAATCGATGATGACCGCCTTGTCGTCCTGCTTCACGATTGGGAAAGAGGTGATCAACCGCTTGGCCGGCAGTTCATCCGTGACTACCAGGCCCTGTGTAGATTCGTAAATATCCACTCCGTCATGAAACAACTCAAAGCGAACAATCTTGCCGGCCAATCCCGTGCTCGTGGGTGCTTCGGATTGGGGAATCAATGAGGCCGACATCAGGTATTCCTTGCCGAACGCATCCTTGGGAATGCTCACCTGGTGATTGGCAGCAACCAAGAGTGCCGGTGCGCCCTTCTTCTTGCGGTTCTTCCTTTTCTTGGTGGCGGCTTTTTTCGTCGCAGGATCCTTCGCTTCAGCCTTCTTGGTCGCGGTTTTTTTGTCCTCCGCTTTCTTGGCTGGAGCCGCCTTGGGATCTGCCTTCTTGGCTTTTTTTGCGTCGGGCTTGGCGTCGGCGGCTTGAATGTTGTTCGTGCAAAGAGAAAGCGCTACGAGGGCGGTGAGGATGGTGTTGAGTCGTGTCTTGAACATGTCCGAATTGCGCGCGAGTAAAAGGGAGCACTGGACGGACGGCAAATCCAAAAAGGGGCGGGGTTGAATGGTTAATGGGCGGAATGTATAGGAACGAGCTGTTCGGTCCCGGGACCTCCGCTGCCGAGTTGGGGCGTTTGGGGTTTCTTTCTGAATCCACTTGTAGATGAGATTGCGTCCGACTTCCAATTCTTGGGCCACTTCCTGGACCGGTTTGCCGTGACGAACCAGATCAACGGCTTGGGCTTTGAATTCTTTGGTGTATCGTAACATGACTATCGATTGTCTCCTATCTGGTGGTCCAGAAATCTAGCGCACCTGACCTCTCCCAGCGGGATAAGGGCCAGGGTAAGGGAGAATGCATCAACAATCAGCTGACCTGACTGTGGTCAATCGCGGCTCTCTTATTGCGTGCCCCTGTTGCCACCGCTCTCAACCACACACGAGGGCACATTCACTGGAAAATTTGCCTCGCTCAGGATGCTTCAGTTCAACGACGCTGAGCAGATCATTCATGAAACAGGTCATCCAACTTACTGCCGTCAGCTGCGCGTTTGCCAATTTGCTGTTCCTCAATGCGGAGGCCGCATTGAGGAACACTGAATCGGCCACACGTCCGAACATCATCTTCCTCTTCGCCGACGATCAACGCGCGGACACGATCGGCGCACACGGCAACCCGCACATCCAAACTCCGAATCTCGATCGCCTTGCCGCGGAGGGATTCAGCTTCCGGCGAAACTATTGCGCGGGTTCGTTCAGTGGGGCGGTTTGCGTGGCGAGCCGGGCGATGCTGATGACGGGCCGGCATTGGATGAAACTGCCCAAGAACAAGCCGCAATCGAATTGGGGTGATGCCACCACCTTGCCGTCTTTGTTGACCGCAAAGGCAAGGTATAACTCCTTTTTCATCGGCAAGTGGCACAATGGCAAAGGCACGCTCGACAGATCATTCCGAAACGGACGGGCCGTCTACATGGGGGGCATGGCCAACCATGCGGATTTTGAGGTTCAGGATCTCACCAACGGTGAGTTGAGCCGGAAACGCAAAGCCAGTGAGTTCTCCAGCACTCTGTTTGCCGACGAGGCGGTCAGGTTCATTGAGGGAGCCGAGGCCAAGGATCCGTTTTTCCTCTATGTTGCATTCATGGCACCGCATGACCCACGCAATCCGCCGGAGAAATATCGTGAAATGTATTATGAAAAGCGGCCGCCACTGCCTCCCAACTACCTGCCGCAGCATCCCTTTCGAAACGCACCCCAGGCAACCTCCGGCAGAGATGAAAGCCTCGCACCCTGGCCGCGTACAAAAGAAACAATCAGCGATCAACTCTGCGAATACTACGGACTGATCACACACCTTGATGAACAGGTGGGCCGGATACTGAAAGCGCTCAGGCAGAGCAGGCACGCAAAGAATACCATCGTCATTTACACGGCGGACCACGGCCTGGCGATGGGTAGTCATGGACTGCTCGGCAAGCAGAACGTATACGAACAAAGCATGCGTTGCCCCTTGATCTTGCGCGGCCCCGGCATCCCGATTGGCAAGGCGAGCAGCGCCTACACCTATATTCACGACCTCTATGCAACGATCTGCAGTTTCGCCGGAATTGCGCAGCCGGCCGGGAATGATTCCAAAAACCTCCGTCGCATCATGAACGGTGAGACCCGCGGAGTGCACGATTCCCTCTTCCTGCCCTTCCAGGACAATCAACGCGCCGTCAGCGATGGACGTTGGAAGCTGCACATCTATCCCAGGATCAATCATCGCATTCTGTTCGACATCGCCAACGATCCGCACGAGACCAAACCACTCGCACCGGATGCCATTCACCCTTCTCTTGAACGCAAGATGCTCGCGCTGATGGAATCGCATCGAAAGAGTCTGGGTGATCCCTGCCCCTTGAGCGTCGAGAATCCCGAGCCAAAGAAACCCAGCTACAGAAACGACAAACGCGTCCTGGATCGCTGGCAACCGAAATGGATCCGCGACAAATACTTCGGGGGCCGCGAGCCCACGCAAAAGAAACCGAGGCGTTGAATTCGACGGCTTCGTTCCTCACGATGCAGCTTTTGCCTTACGACATGATAAAGCGTCTTCTTCTGATAGTTTGTTTCCTCGCCGGATTGGTTGCCGGTGCGACCGCTGCGAATAGTCGTCCAAACGTCGTCTTCCTCGCGGTCGATGACATGAACGACTGGATCGGCTCGCATGGAACCACTCCGCGCGCCATCACGCCAAACCTCGATCGGCTCGCGGATCGTGGCGTGAATTTCGTGAACGCGCACACAGCCGGCGTGTTTTGCGCGCCCTCGCGAGCCGCGATTTTCTCCGGTCAGTTTGCCTCCACAACCGGTTGTTACATGTTTGGGAATTACTTTTTTGGAAACCCCGAAATTGAAGCCCTGCAAATGTGCTTCTCCAAGGCGGGCTACAAGACGCTCGGTGCTGGAAAACTCTTTCATCATCCCGGGGGATCCATTGACCAGCGAGGCTGGACTGAGTTTTTCGTGCGTTCACAGGCACAAAAGCTCAACGGTTGGCCGCTGGAATCCTGGAGCGTCGAAACGCCACTGCCCGATGAGATCCCCGCCGGTATTTACAACCGGGGACAGGTCATCACCGGCGGCCTCTACCTCGACTGGGCTCCGATCCCAAACGCGAAGGAAGAGGAAATGGCCGACACCATCCGGATCAACTGGGCGGTTGAGCAGCTCAAGAAGAAACACGATAAACCCTTCTTCCTCGGAGTTGGGATCTACGCGCCGCACTTCCCCAACTACTGCCCGCAGAAATACTTCGACCTTTATGATCCCAAAAGGATCGAACTGCCGGCGATGAAGAGTGACGACCTCGACGATATCCCGCCGAAGATGAGGAGATTGCGCGTCAACCGGGCGATGGTCCATGATCGACTCGTTGATCTCGATGCGGTCGACGACGCAATCCACGGTTACCTCGCCTGCATCAGCTACGCCGATGCGATGATGGGCCGCGTGCTCGACGCCTTGGAAGTGAGCCCCTACGCCGACAACACCATCGTCGTTCTTTGGAGTGACCACGGCTACCACCACGGCGAGAAATCGAACTGGGGCAAACACACACTTTGGGAACGCACCTCAAACGTTCCCTTCATCTGGGCCGGCCCGGGTGTCGCCAAGGGTGTGAAATCAGACGTTACCGTGAGCCTGATCGATATGTTCCCCACTTTCATCGAGATGTGCGATCTGCCGAAGCCACACCAGAAGCTCGAAGGTCAATCCCTCGTTTCAACCCTTGCCGATCCAGCCTCCGCTAAGGATCGCAACATCTACCTCCCTTACATGTCGCCCGGCGAATACGCCGTCATTAATCGCGACTGGCGTTACATCCGCTACCACGACGGAGAGGAACTCTACGACCTGAATGATGATCCGAACGAGTGGTACAACATCGCCTCCTCCGGCCGGCACGCCTCGCTCAAGAAGCAGTTGCGGCAAACTGCCCCCAAGAAATTTGCCAAGCCGCAACCGAAGATGATCGTTCAGCGCGACCTGGTGGTCGACGGTGAGTCCTACTACTGGGAAATGAATGCCAGGCTTAAAGGCAGGAAGACCGCTACGCGCGATGAAAAGCCGTACGTCACCGCGGCAAACGCGAAGCTGAAGCGGACGAAGGCGGCTGCCAAAAAGCCACAAAACAATGCCCCAGCCAGGAAACCCAGATCCGATACGGACAAGAAGAACATCCTCTTCGTCGTTTGCGACGACCTGAATACTCACGTCTCCACTTCTGGCTATAGTCCGATTCAAACCCCCACCCTCGCAAAGCTCGCCAGCGAAGGCGTGACCTTCAACCGCGCCTTCTGCCAGTACCCTGTCTGCGGCCCCTCGCGCGCCTCATTCATGCACGGCCTTTACCCCGAATCCACCGGAGTAATCGACAACAAGGCCGACATCCGCAAGACACGTCCCGGCTCCGTCAGCATGCCGCAGTTCTTCAAACAAAACGGCTATTGGACTGCCAGCGTCGGCAAGGTCTTTCACACCCCCCGACACGAACACGGCGAGATCGCCTGGGACGAATTCCTTCGCTTCAACAACGACGAATTCCCCGTCGTACGAAAAGCCCGCGAGAAATTCGAAGCCGAACACGGTTCGGTCGAAGATCGGAAGAACCGTCGCGCGTGGAAGGAGGCCCAGAGGAAGGCCCTTTCCAAATTGGACAACCAAACCCCGCCAGGTTACGGGCCCAGCGGGCTGACCGACGCCCAACATAAGGATGGCAAGAATGCGCGCCAGGTCGCGAAATGGCTCACGGAAAAAGCCCACGGCGACAAGCCATTCTTCATCACCTGCGGAATCCAGAAACCACACGTTCCCTTCCTCGCTCCCGACAAATACTTCGACCGCTATCCGCTGGACGAAATCGTCTATACCCCTGACCGCCCCAATCTCTGGGACAGCCTTCCCAAGACCGCCATGGTCAAGCGCTTCCAGGCCTTCGGCTTTGAGCTCGGGAAGGAAAACGATTCCCTCCGGCGCGAATACATGCAGGCCTACCACGCCTGCATCTCCTTCATCGATGCACAGCTCGGAGTCGTCCTCGACGCATTGAAGAAAAGCGGCCACTGGGATGATACGATCATCATCTTCACTTCCGACCACGGCTACCACCTCGGCGATCATTTCCTCTGGGGCAAGGTCTCCCTCTTCGATATCGGCGCCAAGGTCCCCTTCATCGTCCGGGTTCCCGGATTGACGAAAGGCGGAACGAAATCCGAAGCCATGGTCGAACTCATCGACATCTTCCCGACCCTCGCTCACCTGGCCCACCTCGATCCGCCCGATCATCTCCAAGGCAATTCCCTCAGACCGCTCCTCGACTACCCCGAACGCCTGGGCAGGAAGAAATACGCCTACAGCGTCGTCTCCCGCAGTTCCAAACTCGGGTATGCCCTGCGCAACCAACGCTGGCGCTACGGCAAATGGCCAGACGGCGAAGAACTCTATGACCTCACCAAAGACCCCGAGGAGAAAAACAACCTCGCCCGCATGCCCAACATGTCGGACCGACTGAATGAATTCAGAACCGCGTTGGCGGTAAAACGAAAAGAAGCAGCTGGAAAACGCTAGCTGGCGTCACCCGTTGATTGAATTGGTGATCATGGTGCTGTTGCTGCCGGATTGCGGATGAATTAACGTTCGGGCTGTGTTACCCGTCCGGATCGCATTAATCTTTCTAGTCGCACTCGCCAACCGCAATGACCTGTTTGCGGCTGATCATCCTGACGCCACGGCCTTGTTTGCCAAGGTTGTCCGCCGCGCGCAGCAAAACTCGACCAACTCGCCGGTCTATCTTTTCGATAAGCGTACCACGATCGATACCTTTGATTCGAAAGGGAAGATCACGAAGAGAAAGGTAAAGCTCTTCCTCGTGACGGTCACCGGCGGTGTGCCTTCCGAAAAGCTGGTAGCGCTGGAAGGGAAGAAACTTTCCGAAAAGGAGCTGGCGAAGGAGGAGGAGAAATCAAAGCGATGGAGCCGGAAGTTCACGCGGCAAAACGACAACTCCTCGAAGCGGAGTTTTGTCCCGTCGGATCTGGCGCAGCGGTTTGAGCTGAGTTACGAGCGCGCGGAAAAACGAGACGACAGAAAGATTCACGTGCTGTCGTTCCAAACCAGGACCGACGCCCCGAAGCCGAAGACGTTCAGCGATCGGATACTCAAGGAACTGTCCGGTCGTCTGTGGATCGACGATACTGATTCAGAGATTTCGCGAGTCGAGGTGAAGTTGGGGAAGAAGGTCACATTGTGGGGTGGGGTTCTGGGAGTGTTGAACAAATTCGAGATGAGCTTGCTGCGACGACGCAGCGCGAACGGCGTGTGGTTCAACAAGGCGGCCACGATCAATCTGGACGCCCGTGGGCTTTTCAAGCGCCTGCGGATGAACATCGACGAGCAATCCAGCAACTTTCGAAAAGCCTCCGATCCAGCTCTGAAGAAGTGATCGGTTCCCGCCGGGTTTAACGAAGCGATTGGGGCAAATGCTGCGTGGCAACTTCATAGGGCTTCACCTTTAATCCGCCCGGATCAAGTCTGAGAATCGGATACCCATCACCCTGCTCGATCGCTTATATGGCACCTTGGTTCATGGGTCTTGCTTGAACTGTCGCGTACATCGTAGCCGGCAACGGGTGGATCTTTTCGACATCACGGCGCTTCAGCATCTTTCCGTTCGGGAAATCGTTCCTGCCATCGTGACAGGACGGAAGAAGGTCGAAATCAAAGGGAAGGTTCCGGCCTATCACGGGCTGGAGAAGGAAGAAGACATGTCCGAAAAGGATCGGGCGGCCAAGTTGGCATACGAGGCACAAATGAAGTTTCTCACTCGTTTGCGCGTGAGATTGCCCAGGATGCTTTGGACTACGAACAGGAGACAGGGGAGAATGCGCTTTGTGTCGGGTATCCGTTCATCTGTCTGCCGCCGGGCAATGACCTGATTGGAGCTGGTTCGCCAACCCCGCGAATCGTCGCGCCACTGGGATTGATCGCGGTGGACATGAGCGTCAAGCGTGGGGCAGTCCAATCCGTTTCGCTCAGCGCTCGAAGTGAAGGGATGGATCTGGTTATTCCCAATTGTCCCTTGTTCGCCTGGCTCGAGAATCAGACCGGCAAGGATCTGAGGGAACTGTTTGCCGATGAAGAAGGGAATGATCTGTATTTCGAACTTGCTGCGACGCGTCGCAAGGAATTTCAGCTGGAAACCGCTCAGACTGAGACAACTGATGCCGTCGTTCATTCCGCAGAAACTCCGCATCCGTCCCCGGTTGCCCGCTGGCTGGCGGATACCATCGCGCGTGATGATCAAAAAAGCTCCGATGTTCACTGGGGCAACGATGGCTTCTGCGTCGATGTCGCCTTCCATCATTCCAAGCGTCCCGGCCAGCGAGCCCTCGGTGTCCTTTGCGATCTGTATCGTTTCGAAGACGCGCCCGATCTAGTCGATTGGGAACTCTTCCGCACGCAATTGCTCCAAGGCAAAGGTTGGAAATTCCATCACGTGTTTTCACCCGCACTCTTCCGTGATTGGAACAAGCATCACGGCGAACTCCTGGACGTTGCGGTGAAGCTGGAATCAAAGCTGAAACTGCCAAAGCTGATCGCACCTGAACCGGAGGATGAATCGAACGACGAAATAGATTCGGTCGTTGTGAAATCTTCGCTTGTCGTGATGGAGGTGGAAGTTCAGTTGCTCCCCATCCTGATTGGTTGACGTCCCCTCAGCAGAACTGCGGGAGGAGTTCGGGGGGACGCGATTGGTGCCGGAAGAATCTCCGCTTCGGATTCCTCCACTTCTGTCTCTGATGCAGCGTTCTCCTGAAGCTCCCGATTGCGCAGCCTGAGCGCCAGTGGTCCCATGCCCATCAAAAACCACAACCACGCGTCATTCAAATCGTTGCCAAAGAAGATGATTGCGGCCTGGCCGGCAAGTGCTGCGTAGATGAAGCAATGGAAATCGGCGAAGAACGGGTCTTCCTCCTGTAACCGTCTTGATTCACGAAAGTTGGCAAACATCTGCCACCCAAAGATGGCACAGAAAAACAACACGCTTGGAATGCCCAACGCTCTTGCGCCGGCCAGGTAGCCGTTGTGGATGGAACCGGCAGCAACGTCAATGTCGATGGACGCGGCTTCATAATCGGCGCGGGTCTGAAACGTCCACGCATTCGCAAGCCCGCCGTAGCCGCGACCAATGATCGGACGGTTGTTCACGTCTTCCATTGCGCGTTTCCAGCGTTGAAGTCGCCAGTTTACGTTGTAGGCCGCGTCTGTCCGATTCGCCACGCTCTTGCTGGTTAGAGACAGAACGCGAAGCAGTCCCACCTGGCGGACGGACAGGTTCTCACCAATCAGGTGAAACATTGCCAGCAGCCCGATGATGGAGATGAGCAGTCCGAAGACATAGATCGGACGCCAGGTCACAATCGCAATGGCGAGGATGATGATCAGCACGGCCAGAAGGCTGCTGCGACTTCCACCGAGAATCACCGCAACAAAAGCTGCGCCTCCCGCAATCACCCGCAGGCTCAGCCGCATGGGAACCAGATTGGGCAACATGGCGAGTATCAGAAGTATCGTTCCGTAAAGCGGGAGGATGACGAATCGAAGCATCCCGTTGTCGAAGGTCGTCACGAACATTCCGTAACGCGTCAGGATATCGGCCGCCCCTCCCTTGCCCAGTATCACCAGTGGCACCATGAACATCACCAGCCAGGCGGACAGGATTCCCATCCACCACAACAGGCGTTTCAGGTCGCGGCGCGAAGTCAGAAGCAGCCCCAGCATCACCAGCAGGCTGAAGCAGATTCCATAGGTGAGGTAGGCGCGGAATCCGGTCAGGTGCTGTCCGATGCCTCTCAGGTTCGGAAATACCGGATCGATGCAGTAACGAACCACCACCCATCCGAAAAAGATCCCGCTTCCCCAGGTGATGGCATGATTGACCTTCAGCGTGACATTGTGAATCAGCGCGCGGCGCAGGCAGTACTTCAACATGCAAAGGCCGATCACCGACGCCATGATCGGAAAGCCTCGGATGAACGGGACCGGCAAAATAAACGGACACAGCAATCCGAAGGCAATGAGAGCTGAAAATCCTTCCGTCACGATGACCGCCGTCACCATCGCGACGGCCCAAAGTCCGAACAGTGCGAAATAATTCCCCACCGCCACGCAATACCCGACGAACAACGCGCCCACCGCACACAGGGCAATGCGGATCAGGTTGAGGACGTCGTTTGGGCTCATGCGGGCGAGGTCGGTGGAGACGGAACTTTTCAAAAAAGCACCTGTTTGACAATCAGCATTGCCGATGGCCGTTCCTTTCAACAACAGGGCATGCGTTTCGTTGCGCTGAAACGAAATCAGAAATTGCTGAATCGCGCCTGAGTTCCGTTAATCTCCGCCCATGGCCACCATCGCTGTCTTGGGAACGTTTGACACCAAGGGTGACGAACACGCATTCGTCGCCGGGCTCATCACCTCGCGCGGACACAAGCCGCTGTTCATCGACGTCGGAACCAAGGGGAAATCCAGAATCAAGCCGGACGTTTCGAGATCGGCGGTGGCACGTGCCGGTGGTTCCACGATGAAGGAGATAAAGGAGAAGAACGATCGCGGTCATGCAGTCATGGTTATGTCACAGGGCGCGCCGGAGATCGTGAAGAAGTTCGCGGAGAAGAATCGGATTCAGGGGATCATCTCCTTGGGCGGAGGCGGAGGGACGTCCATCTGCACGGCCGCCATGCGCGCGCTTCCGATCGGTTTTCCAAAACTGATGGTGTCCACCCTGGCGTCGGGCGATGTTTCACATTACGTCGGCGTAAAGGACGTCGTGATGATGCCGAGCATCGTGGATGTTGCCGGATTGAATCGCATCTCAAGGATGATTCTCGCCAACGCGGCCAGTGCCATCTGCGGCATGGTGGAAACGGAGCCGCCCTCCGCCAACGACAAGCCCCTGATTGTCGCCAGCATGTTCGGCAACACCACCGACTGCGTCAGCCGCGCACGTATCGTGTTGGAGAAAGCCGGCTACGAAGTCCTGGTTTTTCACGCAACCGGGGCAGGCGGGCGCACCATGGAATCCCTAATCGAATCCGGAATGGTCGCCGGCGTGTTGGATGTTACGACTACAGAATGGGCCGATGAACTGCTTGGCGGTGTGCTGAGCGCCGGTCCGACGCGCCTCGAAGCTGCGGCAAAGAACGGTGTTCCCGCAGTTGTGGGGCCGGGATGTCTGGACATGGTCAACTTCGGTCCGCCTGAGACCATTCCCGAGAAGTTCCAGCACCGTAACTTCTATCAACACAATCCGCAGGTGACTTTGATGCGGACCTCAGCCGAGGAATGCGCCGATCTGGGGCAGGCGATCGGTGAGAAGCTCAGCCTGTCCAAAGGCCCGGTGACTTTCATGATTCCGCGATCGGGAGTCAGCGTCATCAGCGCAGCGAACCAGCGCTTCCACGATCCGATTGCGGACCAGGTTCTTTTCCAGGCCATTCGCGCGTATCTTCGCGACGATATTCCGGTAAAAGAACTTCCCAACGAAATCAATGACCAGTCCTTTGCCGAAGCCTGCGCGAACGAATTGTTGGAGAACATCGCGAAGGCCAAATACACGTAGCATCCGACGTGAGGAGGCTCAGTCCTTCACGCACAGTCAGTGGGAGATTTGCATGTTCACGAACGGCACTTTGTTCGAGCAGATGAAGTCCGGAGCGATAAGACACATGCCGCGAGTTGGTGTTTCTAGGTGTGGGGGCAGCGCAACGTCCCTCTCCCAGCGGGAGAGGGACGGAGGGTGAGGGAGAAGACTGCCGAACATCAGTTGGTCGCCGGTCATGAGCAGCAGGCGCAATCGCGAATGACCCCAGACTCCAAGTGATGGGCGTCCTGACGTCCCGTGCAACCAATGGCGTCGCTATCGCACCACGCTCATCACCGCGTGCACCACTCGATCCATCAGCGCGCCCGGCATGCAGCCAAGCAGCAGGACTGCAAAAGCGATCAGATAGACAATCTTGTTCGCCAGCGGATTGACCACCGAACGCCGGCAGTTTGTTTCTGGTTCCCTGACAAAGACGTGCTTCAGCAGTTGCAGGTAGTAGTAGAGCGAAACGGCACTCATTGCGATTCCCACGACGACGACGGCCAGCACCAGCGTGCTTCCAGAATTGCCTTTCAGCGCGGCTGCAAACACGTAGAACTTCCCAAAGAAACCAGCCAGCGGAGGAATGCCGGCGAGCGACAGAATGAATACCATGAAACTGATCGCCAGTCCCGGCGATTTCTGCAACAGGCCGACGAGGTTGGCCATCGTGATATCCTCGCCCTTTCCCTGTATCGCGGCCACCACCGCAAAGGCGCCGATCGTGGTGAGGCCGTAGGTGGCCACGTAAAAGATCACCGACTGATAACCGGCCGCCGGAGGCGCGAGTACGCCGACCAGCAAATATCCCGAGTGGGCAATTGCCGAATAGGCAAGCAGTCGGCGCACGCTCTTTTGGGCCAGGGCGGCCAGGTTGCCGTAGATCATTGAAAACAACGCGATCGCAGCGATGAGCGGGGCATAGCCGTCGAACCCGCCATCATCACCCCGGGGCCAGTTTCCGAAGCCGACATACAATACCTTTGCCAACGCGAAGATCCCCGCGGCCTTGGATGCCGAACCAATTAACATCACGCTCCCAACCGGAGATGCCTGGTAGACATCTGGTGCCCAGAAGTGGAACGGAGCCACCGCCAGTTTAAATCCGAATCCCACCAGGATCAGGATCAACGCAATTTTCAAGAGCGACGACTCGCTGTTGGCCACCAGCATCTTTCCAATCTCCGCCAGCTCAAGCGAACCGGTCAGGCCGTAAATATAGCTGATCCCAAACAGCATGAACGCGGCAGCCATCCCACCGAAGAGGAAATACTTCATGCCCGCTTCCGTGGCGGCGCGTTCCTTCCCGTCGTAGGCCGCCAACACGTAGAGCGAAAGGCTCGAAAGCTCGAGCGCGACGAACAGCATCAGCAGGTTCTCGGTGCTGACCATCAACATCATGCCGACGGAAGCAAGCAGCAGCAGCGCATAGTATTCGCCGATGTTTCGCGTGAACCGAACCTCGATCGACAACACCCCGGTCAGCATTGTGAGCAGCAGGATGATCGCCTTCACGATCGAGTTCAGCGGATCGGCGTCGAACATCGATTGGGAGAGCGAGGCGTGCGCATCCACGCCCAGCATGCAATAGAGAGCCAAGGCACAGGCGACTGCCGTCGTACCCGCGGCCGCGCTCATCCGATAGATCCGGGCGCCCCCCTTCATCGGGCCGAGATCCAGAGCCAGCACTGGGATGATTGCCAGTCCGACGATGAACTCGGGCAGCAGCATCCGGAATAGTTCCCCGTAGTCCATTACCAGCCTGCTTCCTTTCTGAGCCCCTCGAACAACTCCGTTTCAAACGCCGGGTGGATCAGGTGCTCCAGCATGTATCCCGGAAACAAACCCACCCACAAGGACGCGCCGATCAGCAGCGCTGCGCCGAGTTTTTCGGAGAAGGTGATATGTGGAAGTTCCAGCAGTTTCGGGTCACCGGTTCGTTCCGTGAAGAAAACTGTCTGGATGGCCTTCAAGGTATAGGTCACGCCAATGATGATTCCCGCACCGCAAATCACAGCGTACAAGGGGAAAGCCTTCCACGCGCCGAGCACCACCTGAAGTTCTGCGACGAATCCGCTGAAGCCCGGCAAGCCCATCGATGCCAGTCCGGCTATCGTGAACACAACGGCGGCAAATGGCATCTCCTGTCCCAATGGCATCTGAGAGAGTTCGTCCAGATCCCGCGTGTGCGTCCGCGCATAGACCATCCGGCCCACCACCGCGAATAACAGCCCCGCAATGATGCCGTGGCTGAACATCTGCAAGACGGCGCCGCTCAGTCCCACCTCATTCAATGTCGCCAGGCCCAGCATCACGAAACCCATGTGGCTTACGCTTGAATAGCCGATGACGAACTTAAAATCCTTCTGCGTCCATGCGACCATCGCGCCATAGACGATTCCGATCACGGCCACCAGAGCAATCGTGTCCCGCCAATACAGCAGTCCTTCGGGAAACATGGTCATTGCCACCTTCAACGCGCCGTATGCGCCCAACTTCATGATCACGCCCGCCAGCAACATTGACACTGCCGTCGGCGCGGCCACATGACCCGTTGGAGCCCAGGTATGAAAAGGCCAGATGCCGGCCAGGATCGCAAAGCCCACGAACACCAACGGAAAGGCCCGGGCCTGGAAGTCCGCGCTGAACTGCACCTTCGCCAGATCCACCAGCATGAACGAATGCCCGCCTGACACTGCGAAGGCTGAGATCATTCCGATCAGCACGAAGGCGCTTCCCACGAAGGAATAAAGCGCCAGCTTCATCGCGCCGTATTCCCTGCGCGTGGATCCCCAGATCGCGATCAGGAAATATTTTGGAACGATCGCGATTTCATAGAAGACAAAGAGCAGGAACAAATCTGCGCTGAGAAACACACCGTAAACGCCACCGATCAACGCCAGGTAAAAT
This sequence comes from Verrucomicrobiales bacterium, assembly GCA_002715965.1. Taxonomy (GTDB): domain Bacteria; phylum Verrucomicrobiota; class Verrucomicrobiia; order Limisphaerales; family JAYPXF01. The sequence goes on from PBAL01000015.1 coordinate 61,310, forward strand.
GCGAAGTATTCGCGAACGCGATGTTCGATGTTCCACGAAAACAAGACGCCCGCCGTGGCCGCCAGACCGGTCAGGATCACCATCACCGCGCTGATGCCGTCCACCGCCAACGCATACCGAATCGTCAGCTCGGGCAGGATCGTGTGCGAATCCAGTTTTTGAATCGTGATCCAGGGAATATTGATCAGCTCCTTGACGACCGGCCCGCCACCAAATTCCATCGCGCCGGTAAAGCCGATCCACAACCCGCAACCCGCCACGACCAGCGCCACCCAACGCGCCCTGGTCTCGTGCCTCGGTGGCAGGAGCAGAACGGCGAGCATGCCGATGAACGAGATGTAGATCGTCCAGCTCATTTGCCGCCCAGCCCTTCGATCAATTTCAACACCGTGGGGTTCACTGCATGGATGATGAAGCCTGGAAAGACACCCAGCGCGAACATCAGTACCACCGGAAGCACCATCGAGTTCCGCTCGCTTGCATCGAGATCAGCCATCGATTCGCAGCCGGAATTCAAGGGGCCGCTGAACACCTTCTGCATGAACGTGAGGATGAACACCGCGGTGATCAGCAAACCCGGCAAGGCCAGCACGGCAGCCCATGGCGCCAATGGGAACACGCCCCTGAAGATCAGAAACTCCCCGACGAAGCCATTCAGACCCGGCAATCCGAGCGACGCAAAAAGTGAGATGCCCATGAATGCACAGAATAGCGGAGCGATCTTCCGGAGACCTCCGAAGTCATCCACGCCACGCTTCCCTCCATGGCGTTTTTCCAGGAAGAAGATGAACGCGAAAATCGCAGCGGCCGTGAGTCCGTGATTGAAGGACTGCAGCACGACCCCGTTGAGCGCAGCCGCCCGATCGAATCCAGCGTCTTCCGCGACTGCGACAACGGCAAAGGTGGCGAGCAGGCAGTAGCCCAGATGATTCACCGAGGAGTAGGCGAACATCCGCTTCATGTCCGTCTGCACAAATGCTGCCGCAGCTGCGAGCACGATCGTGGCGGTGGCGAGGAGGAGCAGGGGAGTCAGCATCATGTTGATGGCCTCCGGGAAGATCGGGAGGAAGAGTCGAAGCAGGCCGTAGATGCCCAGCTTGGACATTGCTCCGGTGAGCAGCATCGTCACCGGCGAAGGCGCTTCCGAATAGGTCGCCGGCAGCCAGGTGTGGAAGGGAAACAAGGGCACCTTCACGGCGAATCCCATAAGCACCAGGATTGCCAGACCGAGGTAAACCTGTGTTCCCGACAGTCCGGCCCACACCAGCTTCTCTTCAATGGTCAGCCGGAGTGATCCGCCCTTCGCGATCTTTGCCAGTTCCACGAAATCAAACGTGCCCGTCGCGTGATACAGTCCCAGGAATCCCACCAGCAATGCGATACTGCCCACCATCGTGTAGATGAAGAACTGTGTTGCCGCGGCTTGACGTCCGGCTCCGCCAAACAAGCGGACGAGGAAGAAGGCGGGAATCAGGCTCAGTTCCCAGAACAGGAACCAGTGAAAGAAGTTCATCGCGGTGAACACGCCGAACAACCCGGCCTGCAACCAAAGCATCAGCCCGTAGTAAAAAGCGCAACGCTCGTCGCCGGACCGCGAAACCAGGATCGCCATCGGCGTCACCACTGCTGCCAGCATCAACATCACCAACCCGATGCCGTCCAGGCCGACGAAATACTGCACGCCCAAGGCCGGGATCCAGTTTACCTGTTCGACAAATTGCAGGTCCGAGTTCACCTGGCTGAAGTTCTTCCAGATCAGCGCAGCCGTTACAAAGACCACGGCTGAGATCAAGCCCGCCACCTGCTTCACCCGCGCCTCGCCCGATCGCCCCAGCAACATCACCAGCACTCCGCCAATGAGAGGCATGAGCGTGATGGTGGTGATGACGTGGCTCTCGTTCATTTATCGACCGGTGATGAACAGGGTCAGCAGGAAGAGCGCGAGGGCGACGCCGAAGACGCGGAGATATTCCTGGATGCGTCCGTTCTGGAGCTTGGCCATGAAACGGCCAGAGCGGCTCACCCGTTTGCAACCTTCGTCGAATCCGGGATTGATCAAATAGTCGTCACAGAAACGGCTCAGCCAGGAGATACCCAGGGCGACAAAGGAAACCAGCATCACGCCCAGTGAAACTGCCTTGCGATCCAATGTGTCCGCCAGATTGCCAAAGCTCTTGTGCCATTTCACGACGGTCCGCTCATACAGCTCATCGATGTAGAACTTGTCGCGCAGGACTGCGAATTGATTCGGTAGATGTTCCTCGGCCTCGTCTGGATGCTCGGGCTTTTCGTGGGGAAGGACGCCGTAGATTGCCAAGCCGATCGCAATGCCAAAGCCGACAACGACTTGCGAGATGATAATGAAGACGGCAGTGCTGCCAAAGTTCCCTTCAGCTTCTATTGGAACTTGCTCAATAAACGCCTGAAACGCGGGTAGCCACGGCATTCCCAGAAAGCCCAATGCAATCGAGCACACTGCCAGAATGATCAGCGGTTTTGTCATCGACTCAGGTACTTCTTCTGGCATGTGCGATTCGTCGCCCCGGTACACTTTGCCATAGAACACATAGACCACCTGTCGCGTCATGTAGAACGCAGTCAGAAAGGCGCCGAAGACACCGATGAAGAATGGCAATCGAGACACTTCCCATCCCCAGGCGTAATGCAAGATGGCGTCCTTGCTCCAAAATCCGGCGAATGGAATGACCCCAGCCAATGCCAGAGTCCCGACGGCGTAAGTCAGGTAGGTGATCTTCATGTGGTGCTGCAATGCCCCCATGCGTCTCATGTCCTGTTCGTGATGGCATCCATGGATTACGGAGCCGGAACCCAGGAAGAGCAGCGCCTTGAAGAACGCGTGCATAATCAGATGGAACATCGCCACGCCCACACCTCCGACGCCCAGCCCCATGAACATGTATCCCAGCTGAGACACGGTCGAGTAAGCCAGCACGCGCTTGATGTCGTATTGTCCGATCGCGATGAGTGCAGCGAAGACCGCGGTCAATGTGCCCACCCAGGTTACAACCTGAAGTCCTCCCGAAACCGCAACGCCAGGTGGAGCCGCGGATATCAACGGATAAACCCTCGCCATCAGGAATACACCAGCAGCTACCATCGTTGCCGCGTGAATCAACGCGCTGACCGGTGTCGGGCCTTCCATCGCATCGGGCAACCAGACGTGAAGTGGAAGCTGGCCTGATTTGCCAATCGCCCCGCAAAAGATCAACAGCGAGATCGCGGTCGAAACCGTCATCCCCACCATCGTCGTCTGGCCGACCATCTTCGCGACGGCGGATTGCTCCAGACAGCCCATGCCGTTCGCGTCGTAGAACAGCAACGTGCCCGTTTCGGAATACAGCCAGAGCATCCCGATGAAGAATCCCAGATCGCCGATGCGAGTCGTGATGAACGCCTTCTTTGCCGCGGCAGCCGCGCTCGGTTTGTAGAACCAGAATCCGATCAGCAGATACGAGGCGACGCCGACCAGTTCCCAGCAGATGAACATCAGCAGCAGATTGTTCGAAATCACCAGGCCCAACATCGCTGCGGCAAACAGCGACAGGTAGCAGAAGAACATCTGGTAGTTCTCGTCCTTCCCCATGTACGCCGTGCTGAAGTGGAAGATCAGCGCGCCGACAAAGGTGATCATCACCGCCATGATCGAGGACAAGGGATCCATGATCCAACCCAGCTGCAGCGCGTTCGTGCCCAGCTCGAACCACGTAAAGTTGAAGACCCTCGGCGCCTGTTGCGTATCCGCCACGTTGATCACCGCCAGCAGCGAGAAGAAAAAGGCCAGGCACATCGAACCGATTGCCAGATGCGAAGCGATTTTTTTGTTGGGGAACGGACAGAAAAACCGGGAGACGAAGATCACCAGCGCCGCGAACAAAGGCGCAAGCGCGATCATCGGAAATGCCCAAGTGTATACGGAATCGCCCATGTTATCCCTTCAACTCGCCGAACTCCTCCACACTTGTGGATTTGAAATGTCGATACACCGTGATGATCAATCCCAGGCCCACGGCTGCTTCTGCTGCGGCAATTCCGATCGAAAAGATCACAAATATCACGCCTTCCAACGCTTCCGGGTTCGGACCGTAACGCCAGAACGCGATGAGATTCAGATTGGCCGCATTGAGCATGAGCTCGATTCCGATCAAGACCACGATCGCATTGCGCCGCGAAAGCGCGCCGGCAAGACCGATCGCGAACAGCAGCGCAGCGAGCACGAGGTATTGCGCCAACGGACCGCTCATGGCTTACCCCCTTCTTCCGGCCCCTTGGCAATGACCACCGCCCCGATTAACGCGGACGTCAGCAACAATGCCATCGCTTCCAGCGGCAACACGTAGGTGGTCATCAACGACTTACCGATTGCTTTGACACTTGGATCGCTGAGTTTGCCCGTTTCCGCGGCGCCGAGTTCACTTCCCTGAACCGCAAAGGCAAGGATAAGAAAGACCATCGATGCAACTCCCAGCCCCAGATACCAATCCGTGCTCCCAGCATTCTGCGGGGCATCCTCGGCATTTCGGGTGAGGAGCATTGCAAACACGACCAGGATGGCCACAGCTCCGACATACACGAGCAATTGAACCAGCCCTGCGAACTGCGCGTTCAGGTTCAGATACAAGCCCGCCAATCCCGCGAAGCAGACTACCAGCGACAACACACAATGCACGAGGCGCTTGAAATTCATCGCCCCCAGCGCGCCGGCGATGGTCAACAGGGCCAGGATGTAGAAGGCGGATTGCATTACTGATCGGCGTAGCGGTATTCGCGTTTCTGGGTCAGGGCCTTGCCCGCGATCCGGTCGCCCAACTCAAGCCAGATCCAGAACAGTGCCGTCCCAACGACGAGCCATTCGAAAAACCATCCGGCCAAGGGCGATTGTGGAAACGTCTGGCGGATGTAGTAGCCCGATCCCGCGCCCAGCAGATTGATCAGGCACATCGGCAGCATGAATTTCCAGGCGAAGTTCATCAACTGATCCATGCGAATGCGTGGCATTGTCCCGCGAATCCAGATGATGAAGAAAATGCACAAGACGAGTTTGAGCATGAACCAGAGGTACGAAGGCAGCAGCGAGTATTGGCCGAACGGACCGTTCCATCCTCCAAAGAACAAGGTGATCCAGACTGAGAGGGCTGCGAACAGGCCCAGGTATTCCGCCATGAAAAAGATGGCGAACTTGAAGCCCGAGTATTCAGTGAAGTAACCCGCCACCAGTTCGGACTCACCCTCAGGCAGATCAAAGGGCGAGCGATTCGCTTCCGCCATTGCCGCAATGAAGAACAGGATCATCCCGAGCAGTCCCCAGGGTGTGAAGACGTGCCAGTTCCAGATGCCTCCCGTCTGCGCCTCGGCAATGTCCACCAGCGAGAGAGAGCCTGCCGCCATCACCACCACCAGCGACGAAAGGATGAAGGGCATTTCATAACTGATCATCTGCGCAATCGCGCGCATGGCGCCGAGCAATGAGTATTTGTTCCGGCTCGACCACCCCGCCATGAAGATGGACAACTCGGAGGCTGCCCCGACTGCGAAGAAGAACAGAAGCCCGTTCTTCATATCGAGCGGGACCAGGTTCTTGCCGAAGGGCAAGACGGAGAACATCAGCAGCACCGGAATGATCAGCGCAACCGGCGCGAGGAAGTGGATCAACTTGTCCGCCGAGCTGGGAACAATGTCCTCCTTTGTCAACGACTTGATTCCATCCGCAATAAATTGCCCAAAGCCCGCAATCCGAATATCCGTCATCGGAATTCCCACACGATTTGGCCCACGGCGGTTTTGGATTCGTCCCAGCCCCTTTCGCTCAAAAATCGTCGTCAGCGCAAACAGCAGCGGGAAGATCCCCAAGATCGGTGCAATGGAAAGGAAGGAGGAGATGAACGGCAACGAGGCCTCGGGCAAGAATCCCGACAGGAAACCCATGACGGACTGCTTGGCGACAACAAAGATGTTCTCAAGCATATCCAAGTCGTCAATTACCCATCCGTCTTGCTCTTCGCGGCTTCCGCTTTCGCAGCCTCTTCTTTTGCCTTCGCCTTGGCTGCGGCAACTTCGCGATCGTTTTTGCGCTTGGCATCCACTGCCGACGCTTCGGTGGGATGGATCCGGTTATAGTGTTCGTTGGATTTGGCCAACATATGCTTGTCCGCCAACAACCCGCCAAAGCGATCGGTGGTGGAGTATTCAAACTCCGTGTCCATCTTGATCGCCTCGAAGGGACATACCTCCACGCAAATCTGACAACTCATGCACACCGAGATGTCGATGTCGAAGGTATGAGGATACAACTGCATCTTGCCCATGTGATCGGGCTTCTTCTCCTTGCTTTTCTCGATGTAGATGCATTGAGGCGGGCACTCCTTCTCACAGATCTGGCAGCCGACACAACGAAGTCCGGCCTCGGGATCATCCCCGTCGTAAACCAGAAATGGAAACTGCCGCGCAGTCTCCTTCGCTGGAATCTTCTCCTCGGGATATTCCACGGTCGTCAACCGTTCGTATTCGAGGTAGCTGCCGATGAAATTGCGCGCCGTTTCGCGCATACCTTTGGCAAGACCAGCACCAAGCATTGGGGAATTCTCAGGGCATTCTAGCCCGCTGACAAATCCATTCTGAGGGAAGTGAACAACTCACCCGGCAGTCACTCAGACTTCTGAAACCGGATCGAATACAGATCCGCCTCATTCATCACGAAGCGCAGACGCACAGGCTTTCCGGCCAGTGAAGAAACATCCGTTGTTCCGCCCCACTTTGCGATTCGATTGATGTCATCGCCATGGATCACGCGGGATTCCGCCAACGTAAATCCGGGGACAGGTTCGCCGTCGGCGTTCTGGATTTCAATTCGCATTCGGCCGGCACCCGAAGTGGAGTAGTTGAACTCGAACTGATCGCCGGAGAAGACCAGAGGCTTGGTGGTGAACTCGCCTTCCTCGTAACCGGCATGGATTGAGATGAAGCCGTCAAGACGAAGGACGTAGTGGGCTCCACCGTACATGAGCATGCTCATATGCGTCTGGCTGGTTTGATGAACTCCCAGGGTCAGGTAGTTGGCCCGATTGCCCCATCCGCGCAGGCCGAGACCGGGACGGATGAACGCCTGCTTGAAGTGGCGATGATAGCGATCACTGCCGGGGCGTGCGGACATGAAGGCGATGTCGGTGATTGCGCCGGCTTTGGCTTGGAAGCGAGTGGGCAAGGCGATGTAGATGTGCGGGGCGCGGAAGTAGGGCTGCGTTCCGTTGGTATAGAGATGTTCGCCTTTTTCGTTGGCGAGCATTTCGACGGGTTCTGTCCAGTTCAGGAAATCCTTGCTGGTGCTCTTCCGAATGGAGCGAACGCCATCACGCATGATACGGAAGAAACAAACGTATTGCTGCTCGGCTTGGGACCAGAAGGCGACGTTTTGTGAATCAAACTTTCCCTGCTCTTCGCTGAGGATCGGTTCCTTCTTCATGATCTTCCAACGCAGCCCGTCGGAAGACGAAAACGCCCGCAATCCGCCGATGCCGTATTTTGCGATCAGCTGCTTGCGTTCATCGCCTTTCCAGATCGGCCAATTTTCATCGGGATAGCGTCCTCCACCGACTCCTTTGTAGCGCTCGGCTGCCGGAACACCGGGACGGGTGTCGATGAACGGAGTAAAGTTGTGGGTGACCAGAAACGTGTCCGGACCCATGTCGAGAACGACGTTGCCCTTGGGGATCGCAGGCACATCGTGGATGCCGAGATTCGGTTCTTTCCAATGGATGCCTCCATCAGTGCTCTCCGCGTAAAGCGTGATTTCTCCCTCGTGATACTTGCCCCAGCCATTTCGCCAGTGCGCGCCGGGCGTCTTGTCACCCCGGTAGTAGAAACGGAGCTTTTCACCATCCTTCAACACCGTGGCATAGTGACCGAAGGGACGCGGAGGAACTCGCCGTAGCTGCTGTGGCTCGTGGAGTTTGAGACGCGTGCCGTTCATTTCGCCGATCAGGAGATCGTCGACAAAGAGTTCACGGCGGTCACCGATGTCTATCGGCTCAACAGCCGATAGGAGCATTGGGAAAAGCAGGCAGGGGAATATGCGTTTCATGCGGTGCAGGCATTATTTGGCAAAGAGAGTGAGGACAAAGGAATTTATTGTCCCGTCGCTCGAACCGGGCGCAACCGAGAGGCACCCCGGAATTCGTTCATTTTTTGGAATTCGGATGTAAGTGTAGTTACTCCTTGTAGCTTGGGCCCCATCGGCCTTGTGCCGATGGGGAACGAGATTGCCGGCTAATATCGGCAGCTGAAGCTGAACAGTCCATCCAGCTCGTGGTTGCTTTGATTCGCCCAACGTCTGGTCGGCAGCGTGCTCGCGGAAGCTAGGGCACCGAGCGCTGATGCGCTGCGAAGGAAGTTCCGGCGATTCGATCTGAGAGGGCTGTTCAAGGCGGTGGCAGCCGATTGATAAACAGCTTGGTTACCAGTGGCAAGTTTCGGGGGAAAGGAAAAGCCGGACTGACCCTGAAACAGTCGGGATCATCATTTTTTGGCGGAGAGACAATCAGAATCTCCCGACCGGGTGTTGAAAGCGTCCATAATCGCTTCCAAGGATCAGTCCGGCATTAGCTCGGCATTTCGTGCACACAGAGTTTATGAGATGCTTTGCTAATTGACTGTTAACACCATTACAGGCGGGAGAATTCGAGACTAACGGTGGATTGTCTTTTTCTGTCGTTGGTTTGCGCTTTTGTGCGTCGGTCAACAAAACTGATGTAAGCTGTGGACGCAGTCGGGCACACATCGATGATGGAATTGGTCAGGTATTTCGTTTGCGTTGCGGTATACGTTCAGCGACGCCGTGATGTCGTTCGCCGGGACGAATGATTCGGTGACGATCACGAGGATTCATGTTGCGGGCGATCAGACGGCATTGGAGTGGCAGGGTGGAACTGCGCCTTACCGATTTCAGTGGCGAACGAATTCTAGCTCAGGATCGTGGGCATACTTGGGTGCGGCTGTTTCGGGAACCAATCGGACTTCGAACGTGAGTGCTTCGAACGCGTCCTTTCGGATCGTGGCCGACGGGACACCACCGAGGCAGAACGCGCGATATCGGGTGACGCTTGATGCCACTTGGAGTCGCGAAACGCATCCGATGCAATTTCCGGGCAATGCGCATTCTTCCGGTTTGATCGGTGGGACACATAGTGCGCAATTCACCATGTGGGCGCCGGGGATGGTTGCTACGGACGAAATTGAATTGATGGCCGAGAGCGGAGTGAAGACCACGCTTGCTGCCGAGGTGAATTTTGCGATTACGGCAGGCGCCGCGCAGTATGTAATCTCTGGAAGTGGTCCAGACTCACCGGGATCCTACAGCATGGAGTTTGACATCGGCCGCTCGTTTCCATTGGTGTCTCTGGTCTCGATGATTGCCCCCAGCCCGGATTTGTTTGTAGGCGTGCGCGATTTGGATCTTTGTCTGAACGGAACGTGGGGCGAACAACTGGTCTTTTCGTTGCAGCCCTATGATGCAGGGACGGACAGCGGTGTGTCTTACGGTTCTTTGAACGCGGACATGGATCCAGTAGATCCCATCTCACAGATCACCGGTTTTTCGTTTGAATCCAACGTGGAAGTCGCGCGGTTGGGCTCTTTTACGTTTCAGTGGATCGACAACCAATGATGGGCAGGGTCGGGCAATTCTGCTTGGCCAGGAGTGCGGCGCGCAGCAAAGTCTGCATGATGAAACGGATCGCTCTCATAGCAGTTCTGTTGTCGACGTTGCAGATCGCTGTCGGCCAGGCACAGATCAGTGAATACGTCGATTCGGAGCTGGGAAGGCTGTCGCAAAATCGCCCGACGAAGTTTGCATCGTCCGCGGAATGGCAGGCCCGTCGTGATCTGGTGATGAACAGACTGCGGTCGGAGACGTTTCAAGCCTGGCCAAAAGCGACGGGTAAATTGAACCGCAGCAATGAGTTTGCGGAATCCAAGGATGGCATCGTTCTTTCAAGGTATTTGTTTCGCAGTGAGGGGCCGATTCAACTGCCGCTCTTTGTCATTCACCGTGACGGACTCAAAGCGCCTGATCTCGATCTGGTCGTGCTCAACGTGCTGGATGACGAGGATTGGGAGGTGTTTACGGGGAGATTTGGCCCGGCCTTTCCCAAGGCGTTCCAGGGAGTGAAACTGCCGGAACACGATCGGAAGAACTACGACTCCGAAGTGCGGATGCACAGGAACATGAAGTGGGGCATGGCCTACGTCCCGCCGCGAGGCGTGGGTCCGACTTCGGTCAGCAAAGATTTCTCGAGCGAATTGACCCTGCTTGGGCAGACCCTGGACAGCGCGCAGATCTGGGACATCCGTCGGGGCATTCAGGCCTTGCGATCTATTGACGGGATGGAGGAACCGAACTTGTGGTTGCAATCCTCCCGCACCATGGCGGCCAATACGCTTTATGCCTCGCTCTTCGAAAAGGGCATCCACCGCATGGACCTGCATGAACTCCCTGCGACGCACTGGGGCGGACCGGTCTTGTTCGGCGTGTTGCGCTTCACGGACATTCCGGAGATTGGAGCCATGGCCGCCGAGCGGGCACGGTTGACGATTTACACCGGTGAGAAAGAAGCGTGGTCGCAATTGGCCGAGGTGGGGGAGTTGCTGGGATGGAAGAATCGCGTGCAGTTACGCAAGCCGCTGGAGTAGGTGATCTGCCCGACATTATTCCGACTTCTCTCAATCGTGAGGCCAGACTTATGAAGACCTACCCAACCAATCGACGCATCTTGATTGGAGCATCCATGGCCCTTTTCGCCGGGGCCTCCAGTATCCCCGGCGAAGGTGCCGAGACCAAACAGAAGACCAAGTCCATTGATGTTCAATTCCTCGAGATCGTCACCCTGGATGTGAAAGAAACCGTCGCGCTTTACAGCAAGTTTCATGGCGTCTCCTTCAGTGAGCCCAACTCGGTGCTTGGGGGGGAGACAGGGCTGCAAAGCTGAATGGTGGAGGCATGTTGAGCATCAGGGAGGCACTGCGTGAGACGGAAGAACCGGCAGTCCACGTATGCCATGTGGTCGAGGACATTGCGGAAGCGCTTGCAGCGGCAGGTCGGGCAGGGGCGGAAATTGCCATGTGGCTGACTCCGATTCCTGGACAGGGCAAGTTTGCGATCTTCATTCTGGGTGGCATCGAAACGGGCTTGTGGCAGGTTTAACCAAACAAATGAAACAACCACCCCAAAGCTCCATCGACCGCGCCGCCAAATATACGGTCAAGGAAATCTATCCGCTCTTGCTCAACAAAGTGGAGAACAAGGGCAGAACAAAAAATGAACTGAACGAAGTCATCAAGTGGCTGACTGGTTACAGCGAGAAGAAATTGAACTCCCTGATCGAGAAGGAGGTGACCCTTGGCGATTTTTTCAAGAAGGCCAAGATCCATCCCAACGCCCATTTGATCACGGGCATGGTTTGTGGATACCGGGTAGAGGAAGTCGAAGATCCCTTCATGCAACAAGTGAAATGGCTCGACAAGCTCGTCGATGAGTTGGCCAAGGGAAGGAAGATGGAGAAGATCCTGAGGAGTGAGTGAGGATGGGGCGCGCGGTTGGACGCTTTTGGAATCTCTCGTTCCGTAAGAGCGAAGATAATTCGCGCAGAACAAGCCGACGCTGCTACGCCTGCCCAAGCTGCACGTCGGACGGGACATGACAGTTCAACGGCCAACTTTGAGATCAGAGCGCGCATTCAGTCGGCCGGTGGCGGCATTCTGACGTTATGCAAACGATGGCGACGAACTACGATCAACTTGAGTCTCAGCTGCTGTCAGCCTTTGATCGTCTTCAAGGCGATGAGAAACACTGGATCGGTCTGGCAGGCGCGCCCGGGAGCGGGAAGAGCACGGTTGCGGAAGCGATTCGACGACGCATGCCGGGAAAGATCACCGTTATTCCCATGGATGGGTATCATTACTATCGAGAGCAGCTTGATGCCATGGATGATCCTCGGGAGGCGCACGCTCGACGGGGAGCGCCGTTCACGTTTGCCGCAAAACGATTCGTCGACGAACTTCGCAATGCGCGACAAAGAGGATCAGGATTGTTTCCAAGTTTCGATCATTGCGTGGGTGACCCGGTTGAGAATGACATCGAACTGCGACCTGGGAAGCAGATCGTGATCGTCGAGGGGCTCTACCTGCTGCTTGACGATCCTCCCTGGTCAGCGTTGAAGAAGGAGGTCTTCGACGTGACATGGTTTCTTGACGTATCTCTGAACGAGTGTCGACGACGAGTTGTAGATCGGCATATCGAAACCGGACTCACGAGAGAAGAAGCTCAGCACCGTGTATCGTCCAACGACGGCCCGAATGGAGAATTGGTGAGAGCCGCATCAGCGGGAAACGCGAGTCAGGTTTTCAGGATCGAATCACCAATCAACGAGGCATGACGACCCGGTGATTGGTGTCCTGTCTCGTGAGTTCGTCATCCGTCAATAGATTCGTTGGGCGGCAACCCATGGATCTTCTAATCAAAAACAGAGCGAACAAGATGCGGCAGATCAACTGCCTGCCCGCGGCAAGTTCGGACTGCGCAAACCCCGCAACGCAGACGCGGGCCGGTGGTCGGCGGGGCAAAACGGCTCAAATTCAGTCATGGTGGTCAAAACCGTGGGCTGGTGGAGTCGTTACCTGCTCGTCAAACTCGAAATCACCTGCCAG
>PBAL01000016.1 GCA_002715965.1 Verrucomicrobiales bacterium
TGCTCGGGCAAGGTATAAAGCTAACCGTTGATGAAGGGCTCAGCGCCGGCAACATTAACCGGCTGGATGCTGCCATTGACCCTCCACCGAACTATGAACAACAAGAACCCAAACAAAATCTCTCATAGCGTTTGGACCAAAGAATGGGGGCACTCCAAGACGCTGACGCGACTGCCAAGCACCTCACATCTCTTCAACGTTCGGTCTTATCCAAGCGGCATTGGGTCATCAACGACCCTTGGGATCGACCTTGCGATAGGCTTCGATGACGGCCAATTCGCCGGCGGCGCCTTTGCCGGCGTTGCCGTGTTCCATGCCGACGATGCCGGCGAAGCCGCTGTCGTGGACGTGTTGGAAGACCTTCGCGTAGTTGATTTCGCCGGTGCCCGGTTCTTTGCGTCCGGGGTTGTCGCCGACTTGGAGGTAGCCGATCTGATCGCGGCAGAGATCGAACAGGGGAATGAGATTTCCGCCGGCGATCTGCTGGTGATACAGGTCGTAGAGAATTTTGCAGTTGGGATGATTCACCGCCTTGCAGATGAGATAACCCTCGGTGACCGTCTGCAGAAACGAACCGGGATGATTCGTGAAGCGATTCAGCGGCTCCATTACCAGGGTGATGTTGTGTGGTTCGACTATCTCGACCGCGCGGCGAAGGAGTTCGATGCAGTTTGAAAACTGAATCTCCCGCGGCCAACGTGGATCCACCTGGCCGGATACCAGGGTAACGAAACCCGCGTTCACCCGCTTTGCCGTCTCCACGGTCTGCTTGATTTGTCGCAGCACCAATTCCCGCGCCTCCTTGTCCCGGGAGGCAAAATTCAATTCGTTGATTCCGGTCTTTGCGGACACCACGCCCATGCGCATGCCCAGCTTTTCCATCCTAGCCGCCACGGCTTTCTGGTCGGCCAAACTGCGGGTCGGCATGCGGTTGTCCTCCCAGGCGCGGAAGCCGTGGTCGTAGGCAAACTGCAATTCATCCACCAAGCCACCCGGCGCCGAGTGTCCGAACATGTTGAAGTGCGGAGCATAGGCGAGCGTGAAGGCCGGCTGTTTCGATGCCGCCAAGGAACGACCGCCGGACACAGCGAGGGCCAATCCGCTGGCCGTGACGCTGGTAAGGAAGCTTCTACGATTCATGACCGTGGAGAATAGGGTCGCGACCGAAGCGGCCAAGAGGAATTGTTTCTCTCTGGAGGGGAGCGCTCCGTCGCTCCTCAAAAACTTGGGAAATGACGGAGCATTTCCATCCAGTTACGTTGGCGACGAATTCATGAACTCTCAACTGGCCACAATGTATCTCATCATCGGTACAGCCGCTTTGCACGCGGCGGAACCCATCGATATCGGCGGACGGCGCGAGCTGTTTGTTGATCGGCCTTGGGAGGGGAACACCAGCGGGCATGTGACGGTTTTGCGCGACGGGGATTTGTACAAGATGATCTATCGCGCCAGTGACATGGTCTGGCACGAGGGCAAGCTTCAGTTCGAACGCAGCCCGGTGGTCTGCTATGCGGAGAGTCGGGATTGCATTTGTTTGTTTCGCCAGACGGAATTCGTTGGACCAAGCGGGACGATCCGATGATCCGTCGGGGTCGCTTGGATTCGATGAACACGATGTTCTGGGAGCCGCGATTGAACCGCTACGTGATTTACTACCGAACCGTGGTTGGCGGATACCGCTCCATATCCAGGACCACCTTGACGGACCTGGTTGAATGGTCGGAATCCGTTCCACTGGATTACGCCGATTCGCCGCGTCAGCAGATGTACACCAACGGGATTCAGCCGTATCATCGCGCGCCGCATATTCTGTTTGGTTTCCCGGCACGCTACACCGCCCGCAAGATGACCGATCAGATTCGCTCGTTGGAACCGGTGGAGCTGCGCGCCGAACTGACCGCTGCCTATGCCCGCGTGGGATCAGACTTGTCAGACGGGTTGTTCATGAGCAGCCGCGACGGCATCCGCTTTTGGCGCTGGGACGAGGCGTTCATTCGACCCGGACCCGAGGCCGGTCCGAGCGCGAGCAATTGGATGTATGGCGACAACTACCAGAGCCACGGCCTCTTCGAGACCGCCTCCGACCGCGAAGGTGCCCCCAACCAACTCTCGATGCTCGTCCGTGAAGGCTATTGGCGCGCGCGCGATTCACGGCTGAGACGCTACACCATCCGTCTTGATGGATTTGTTTCCGTTCGCGCCCCGTATGCCGGAGGCGAACTGGTGAGCAAGCCGCTGTGTTTCATCGGGAGTCGGTTGACGCTGAATTACTCCACCTTTGCAGCCGGCAGCATGCGCGTCGAGATTCAGGATCCACGGGGAAACGAATTCCGGGATACACGCTGGATGATTGTATCGAGCTGATCGGCGACAGCGTGGCACAGACTGTTCGCTGGAAGACGGGTTCCAAGGTCGCTTCCCTCGCCGGCCGACCCGGTCGATTGCGCTTTGTGATGCGGGATTCCGGTCTCTACGCGCTTCAGTTCACTGCAGCGGAGTGATCGGTGTCTTTGCAGTTGGATTGTCGCCGGTTCAGTTTCCAGTTTTCCCGGTCAAACACTCCTTGATGCACCGCGAAGCGCGGGCCGTGAACTTTCGGTTGTGCTTCGCGGCCGTTTGAGTGAACACGATGCTGATCGCATCCTGTTTGAGATCGATCCAGCAGTCCGTTCCCGTTGAACCTCCGTGTCCCAGAACGATGGGTTTGCCATCCGCATCCTTCTCCCGGATATGCAGTCCACCCTGCGCCCGGTTGCCAACTCCGGCCGGACTGAGCATGGCGGCAAACATCCGCTCCGAAAGATAGCGTTTTCCGTTGTGCATACCCTGTTTGCGAATCATCGAAAGCCAGACGGCCATGTCCCGGGCGGTCGAGACGATCGATCCGCCGCTGGATGTGTAGCTGTCCGGCGGGGTGCCGGGATCCCAGCTCCGGACGGATGCGAAGAGCTTGCCATCATGGCCGCGTCGGTAGCTCGTTGCGAGTAGCGACCAATCACGCCTCGGATCGAAATCCCGATAGAACGTATCGTTCATGCCGAGCGGACCACAGAGTTCATCGAGCAGAATCTGGTTTCGCGTGCGCTCGGCGGTAGTCTCCAGGACGGCGGCAGCCAAATCGGTGCCAATGCCGCTATAGGCAAATCGTGTTCCCGGCTCCGCCTCAAATGGGAATTCGCGCGCATACTCCGCAACGACGTCACGCAGCCGTTGTCCCCGCGTCCACTTCGCCAGCCAAGGTCGGCCGCCGGTGGCGTTGGAACGCCGAATGCCCGAGGTGTGGGAGAACAGCTCAATGACCGTTGGCGACCGGTTCACCGGCTTGCCGGTGGCCAATTTGGCCTGTCTGAATTCCGGGATGTATTTCGAAACAGGATCAGTGCCGTTGAGTTTTCCCGCGTCCATCAGTCGAAACGCGGCCGTCCCGAGCACCGGCTTGCTGATCGATGCGATCGTCAACCGGGTGTCAGGTTCAAACGGTCTCTTCGATTCGACATCCGCATAACCAAACCCGGTTTCGAAAACCGTCTTGCCCTTTTCGATCACCAATATGGCTCCGCCAGCGACCGATCCATCCTTGAGGGATGTGTCCAGAAAAGTGCGTAGGGGAGCAAACCGATCTTGGGCTTCGCTGGGGGCAGCCACGGCAAAGACCGTCGCGGCAACAAGCATTGCGAGCGTGCCTCCAGGATGAGCGGCGGTCGGTGCCTGTGCGGGTTTGGAATCAGATGCCATTGGTCGCCATTGTTTAGGTTTTGCCTTGGCAACCGTTGGCAGGCTTGAAGCCTCTCTTAAGCGGCGTAGTGGCGAATGACTTTGCTGACGCCCAACGCGAGTTGGCGGACGTATTCTTCGGTCATGTTTTCGGTGAGGCGCAGGCGGATGCCGGTTTCCAGGGTGAATTCGGCGACGGGACAATTGACCTTGCGGTAGTCCGTCTTCGTTTGTCCGGAATCGCGGACGGGCCATTGGCCGGCGAAGAAGGAATGTTCCTGAAACATCTTCTCGGCGTAGAGGGGACGGCGGATGTAGCCCGCGATGGCGCCGACGCGTTCGGCTTTCATGGCTTTGACGAGTTGGGCGCGGTCGCAGCGGAATTTTTTGGGATCGATGCGGAACATGTAAAACCAGCAGGAACTGCGGTCTGCTTCGCGTTCGCGATGCGGAATGACGCCGGGCAGTCCGCTGATGCCCGCGGTGAACAGGCGTCCGAGGCGGTTGCGTTGGGAGACGATGCCTGCGAGGCGGTCGAGTTGCGCCGCGCCGATGGCGGCCTGGGCTTCGCTCATCCGGTAGTTCGAGGCGAGCCATTGTAGGGGAGAGCGATCGACGCGATCTGTTCCCTTGTCGCCAAACCGTTGCAACAGTGGACCAAACTTCTCGTGGCTCGATGCGACCACTCCGCCGTCGCCGGTGGAGATGTGTTTCGAGTTCATCATGGAGAAGCACACGATGTCTCCAAATGTGCCCAGCGGTTTGCCTTGGCATTGCGCGCCCCAGGCCTGCGCCGCGTCCTCGATCAGCACGAGCTTGTGCCGGTCCGCCAGCTCGCGCAGGCGGCTCATGTCGCAGGGATTGCCGGCCAGATGCACGGCAATGATCGCCTTGGTGCGCGGGGTGATTTTTCGGGCCACGTCAGCGGGATCGAGATTGTGCGTGTCCGGCTCGACATCCGCAAACACCGGGACGGCCTGCTGAAAGAGTACTCCGATCACGGTGCCGATGTCGGTGATGGGCGAGGTGATGACTTCGTCGCCCGGACCGATGCCCGCCGCGGCCACGGCGATGTGCAGCGCGGCGGTTCCGGAGGAACAGGTTTGCACGTGCGTGGCGGGACAATGCCGCCGGAAACGTTCGATGAACGCGGTTGTTTGCGGGCCCTTCCAGTAGAACAGCGAGGATTGCCCGATCAGGTCGTCGAGGCGTTCGGCTTCGGGTTCGCCCCAACGGTTCCAGGCCGGAACGGCCTCGGTCACGGCCCGGGTGCCGCCGTCGATCGCCAGTTTCTCATTGGGCGCGGCCGGCAGTGCGTTGGGAAATCCTGTTGCCACGGCAGCGCTTGCCGTGGCGGTTCCGGCAACGAATTCGCGGCGGGTGATTTGGGAGTCTTCGTTCATGGTCGTAAATCGGGGCTGAGGTTCAACCGTCCGCATGGGTGAGCAGGGCTTCGGCGTTTCCGCGCTGGATGGCGGTTGTCTGCGTTGCGGTCAGTTTTGATTCCTGAAATTTCAGCGTGGTCGCTTCGAGATTGAACAGCGGGAAGTGCGAGCCGAGCAGGATTCGGTCAATCGGGATTTCGGCGACGAGCAACTCCAGCGTTCCCACCTTCTCGGCATGAGAGATCTCGAAGTACACATGGCCGGCTTTGGCCAGGCGTGCGGCGTCGTTGTGGCGGATGGAGCCGTAGTTGTTCATCACGATCAGCCGCAGTTCCGGGTGTTTGCGCAGCAGCGCCTCGACCGGCTTTCCCCGAAACGCCGGCGCGAGCGTGACCGGAACCTGAACCAATGGATGAGCGATGCGCGGGTCGCCCATGCGCAGGGCCAGTTGAACGATCAGTTTGCGTTCGGCGGCCATTGCGCAAACGGCGTCGCAGGCCTCGGAATCCAGCGTGTAGCCGTGATAGTTGGGATGCAGCCGAATGACGCGCATGCCGTGCTCTTCGTGGCAGCGACGAACGTCCTCCCGCCAGTCGGGCAACATGGGATTGATCGAGCCGACCGGAAGCAGCAATCCGTCGCCGCGCTTTTTGCAATCCTCGCTCAGGCGAAGGTTCACGCCGGCGATGTCACGGTGAAGCAAGGCGTCCATGCTCCCCGCCCACGCCTGCGTGAAACCGTTGTCCCGGAGCTTGCGGACGAGTTGCGGGGTTTTGTCAAAGGCGAGCCGGCGAAAGGGCCAGCGGGAGAGGTTGACGTTGACGTCGATCACAGCTTCATGCCCTTTCGTTTCATGATTGGTCTCAGCATGCGGCGCAGATTGCCGCCCAGAATCTTCTTTTTGTCGGCGTCCGAAATCTGCGCGCCGTAGACCTTGGCGAGCTGCGTGGAAAAGCTGCGTCCGCCGGCGTCACTGCCGTAGATCACCCGGTCCGCGCCGAGTTCGCGAACGGCCATGTCGACCAGGCCCGAACCCGGCTCGCCGCCGCCGATGCCAACCGACACGTTGGGCGTGGCACGCACGGCCCGGATGCCGAGCGGCCAATCGCCGCCGGTGTGGCCGCAAATGAGAGGCACGGAGGGAACGCGCGCCGCCAGCGACGCAATATCCATGGGCGTGGACTCGCCGGGACGATTGCCGCCGCGCTTGATCCAGGTGTGCTGGTAGATCGCGGCGTTCAGTTCGCCACATCGTCGGATGATCGGCTCGACTTCCGCTTCGCTGCACTTGCGCGCAACCCAGAGCTTGATGCCGACCATCGGACCATTGGCGACGCAACGATCAATCTCCTTCAGACATTCATCGGGAAACTGGGCGTTCAGGTAGGCGAAACCGAGCAAGCGGTCGGGCCAGCGATCCAAGACCCGAAGCACCTGATCGTTCTGTTTGCGAAATACGTCGGGTTTGGGAGTGTAAGCCCAGGGAAAGCCCATGAAAAAGACGAGCCGTTGTATCTGCATGCGATCGGCGTATTGCAGAATCTTCGCGGTCCGTTCTTCAANCGTGTCNCCGGTNACGCCGGAAAAATGATTNTGCAGATCCCAGATGGCNTGGGATTCNTCCGGAGCTGACGCNGCGAGCACGCCNGGCGCGGACAACGCGCCCGCNACGGCGACGCCCGCAGTTCCNCAGAATTCTCGTCGATTCATGCCNGGNATNNTGNACATGGATTCANTTCCAGCCAAGCCATCCGATGGAGTGTTTNGTNACGCANANGACNCCGCCNTTCCGGGAGAGGGACAATGATTTGAGTTCGTGGCTGAGTTGGGCGGATCGGGTGATCTTCAAATTGCGATCCAAAGNCACGACCGAGCCATTGCGCAGNCCGGCTGCGACGGTCCANTCGTCATTGGNATCGCGNCCGGGGGCCAGACAGAGGACAGCGTCGCCCGNGTNGGCAAANCCTTNGGGTTCNCCNGAGCCGTTAATGCGATAAATGAAGCCCGATTCGGCTCCGGCAATGATTTCAACATTATCGCCCGCGACCGGAGTGGCGAGTTCGAGCGCATGAATGGAATCGCCGGCGTCGAAGCGAAATCTCACCGATCTGGGGCGTGGCGGCTGCGAGCCTTTGCGATATTCGACCGGCTTCAGTCTCGCGCGGTCCACATCGATGACAGTGATTTTGTTCACGTTGGCGGCAATGGCTTCCTGCCGTTGGTCGCCGTCGAGGTCGGCGACGATCGCGCGCTGGAACATGGGCTCCTCGGTATGGGCAAAGAGAATCTTCCCCTGCGCGTTGTAGGCGTTGAGCGTGTAGTAGCTGGTGCCGATCAAAAGATCGTCGCTTCCATCGCCGCTCAAATCGCCCAACGCCAGCGACATCATGCGCCGCGCGTACGCGGGTTTCTTCCATAAATGACGGCCCGCGGCGTCGAAGGCGTGAACGTACCAGCGCGCCGTTCCGACAAACAGTTCATCGATTCCGTCGGCGTCGATATCTCCCGCGACGAGGCTGACAATTTTCGCCTCGATCGGATCCAGTTCTTCGATCCGGTATTGCCAGCGGACTTTTCCGTCCGGCCCGATCGCGGCGAGTTCGCCGTTCTGAGTTCCGAAGACGGTCAGCGTTTCACCCGAAGACGACTTGAGCCTGACGATCGCATTGACTTGTCCGTCCGCAGCCGCGGTCCATACCGGCTTGGCCCGGCCATCGGCTCCGATGGAGAAAGCCGCGCAGTGGGAACGATTTCCCACGTAAACCCGGGCGTCGCCCGATCCGCCGGCAGAGGCGATCAGCGATGCGGTAACCTGAAGCTCCAGCGGGGTTTCGACTGCTTTGAAACCGGAGACGGAAGCAGCCGCCACCGTTTCGGTGGGCGCCTCCTTTTTCTTCAATTTCGAAAGCTCGGTTCTCAACGCGTCGCGCAATTGTGGAGGCGGTTTATTGAATTCAACTCCCGCGCGTGACGAGTCCTTGGAGAAGGCTGCTGTTCCCGTGAGCAGGTCGATCTCCACATCAACCGGTTCCTTCGCCCGCAAGAGATCAATTTCGCCAAACCGCAAACTGGTCGCCCGTGCCAGTGCAATCCTTTCGGGACTCCAGTGAGCCAGCTTCGCGTCCGTGATCATCCCGGCCGGAGAGCTGCCGGCGTCCGCCGTGAACAAGTGCATGCGTTCGCCGTCCCGGAACGCGATTCGACCGGCGTCGGCGAACTCAGCGGTGACGCGATGGTTTTCCGTCGTTGGATGCGTGTGGATGAGATTGTGAATCGAGGTTCGCCCGCCGCGTTTCAATTTGACGGATTGGGTCTGTCGGACGCGGTGGATTACGGGATTCGCGTGTGAATAGCCCGCCCATCGCGCCGCGACTTCGGAACGGTCTTCATATACGCTGATTGCGACCGGACTCCCGGCGGTAATGGCGCAGGTTTCGCCCTTCTGTTCGAAACGGAACGTGTCGCTCCCGGCGCTGTAGGTTCCGAGTCCATGCCAATGACAGCGAAACGAATAGTCGCCATCCTCCAGCGCCTCCATCTGATCCATGACCAGGAACATCGACCCCTTGAGCCAGAGAATGTTCCGGGTCCAGTTCACGCCCGAGTAATCGCGAACCGAGGTCCGGGAGAAACCGGTGTGGGGAAGGTCGGCGATGGCTTCCAGCTCGGCCATCGGTGGAACCGAGGCGTGGCCCCGGCCGTTGCGCAGGAAGGTCATGGTGTTGTGAAAGGTCTCGCCGACGCGTTGGTCGTCGTCCGTTCCCACGAGGAAGACGCGGTCTTGGTCCGTGAAGCGAAGGATGGCCTGGGTGTCGAGGCGGTAGTGCTTTCCCCGGCCATAGCCATCCAGCAACAGATACTGGCCGGCGGTTTCGTGACCTTCCCGAAACGTAAGTTTGTCGAAAGCGC
The DNA here is from genome assembly GCA_002715965.1 of Verrucomicrobiales bacterium. GTDB lineage: Bacteria > Verrucomicrobiota > Verrucomicrobiia > Limisphaerales > JAYPXF01. The sequence continues at coordinate 9,012 of PBAL01000016.1, forward strand.
GCGATTGCGGGACACCCGTTTTCACCACGGGCACGCGCGTGTAGAACTGCCGGGTGTTGGTGAGATCATACAGGCCGGGGTCGAGCGGATGGGCTTCAACCTGCGCGTCGTTCTTGGGAAAAGCCGGCTTCAACGGCGGCCGGAATTCTCCGAACACGACCGGAACGTCCCAATTGCTTCGTGGCGCGTGAGGTTGTTCCACGGACTTTCGGGTCCGACGATCCGGACCGAGGAAGGCCGGTTCATTGAGCACGGCCGCCAGGGGAAGGAGATATTGGCCGGCGACGTTTTCACGAACGCTGTTGGCCGCGCCGACCAGCCGTCCGGAGCTGTCGATCATGGCCAACAGCAGCCGGCCAAATTGTCGGGCGCGTCCGGAGTCGAAGAATTCCCGATCGCGCGTTGAGATCGCATAGCGTATCGCGGCAGCGGGGGAGTAGGACAGGTAAAGAGCGGACTCATCCGTGCCGCGCGTGAACTGGGTCTGGTCGTCCAACACAAGTTTGGCGAGTCGGCGAAATCGGGGCGCGGGATCGGCATCTCCGTAATGCCTGGTCAGGTATTCAGACAGGCGGAAGTAAGCCATCGCCGGAAAGGTCTCATGGTTCCAGCGCGGAAGCGGTTTCGGTGATTCATTGAAACTGCGGTAGCGCGTTGCGAGCCGCGCGGTGAGATCCACAATCAGCCTCGTCTTTTCCTTCCGCTGCGCGTCGCTCCAGTAGTCAGACTCTTCCACCAGGTCCCAGGCCTGGATGTATTCCGCCATCCAGAATTCCAGCCCACCGTAAAGCTGATCCACGCCGCTGTCAGTGAGTTCCCGGTGCGCGCGCGTCTGTGCGTCGAACTGCCGGAGGTAGACCTCGTGACCGCTGAGATGCCAGTGTCTCGCCGCGTCGATGATCTTGTGCGCTTCCAACCAAAGCTTGCCGCCCTTCATCTGGACGAACGTTTCCCGCTCTAATTTGGCGAATTCGCGATCACTCAATGCGGAAGGAGGATTGGTCACGATGCTGGCGGAGGAATCCACCATCAGCGCTTCTTTCCACACGGGTGTTTCCAGCCGATTCAATTCAGCGATGAAACGACGAACGCCTTTCGCCAAACCCGCGTTCGAGCTTGCGCCAACGAGCAGCACGTTTCTCCCGTTTCCGACCGGATCGAACATCTGCCGAATGACAAATCCATCCCCGCCGGGATAGGCCGCATCCACAAAGCACTGGCCCAGTCCGTAAAGCCACAGGATCTCCCGATTGTTGACCAGATGGCCCAGCAGGATGACGGTCCGCTGCCCGTAATCACGTGGATCGAATTCGCTGTCGCGACAAATCGCCGCCTTGATTCCAAATCGCTTGTCGAGTGCATCGACGACTTCGCGGCCCAACTGAGCATTGTTCTGGGGACAGACCACAAGCGGAGCTGAATCCCCGCCGCCAGCGAGTGAAGTCGCGCGATGAATCGGATCGCGCAGCGGAAGTTCCGCCGCGACAACGGAATGGAGCTGGATTTGAGCCGCCAGAAAAGTCAGAGCCACTCCGGTAACGAGTCGCAGCAGATTCGTAAGTCGCAACAGTGCAGTCGGATTCACGCCAAGGTTCGTAGGATGGGCAATCTGCCCGTCCAGTTGCGTAAGAAAAGGCGCTTTCGGCGGTCGAACGTTACCGAGAATCAAACCCACCATTCGGTTACCAAACCGCGCGTCCCTGGACGGGCGGTTTGCACATCCTACCAAGGCGTTCGTTGCGGATTTCCGATTATCGTCACCACGAGCGGTTGTACTGATTCCGGTAGACGTTTTCACAAAAGCGCGATGCTAGACAATCGTGGCATATTTGCAAAGGCGGCGGTTGTCGAACGCAAAGGCTTCCTGCTCGACTTCTGCACGCGATAGCGCGAGAAAATCCAATCGCGTGAACGTGCTGCCCTTCAGAACCACAATCTTGCTCGCTGCGATGCTTGGATTTGGATCGCTCGATTGCGTCCCTGCCCAGCTTCCGGGTACTACGTCCTTGGAGGTTGAACGCCCGGTTCATGAAGTGATGGTGGAGGGGATTAATCGCTACTGTCTGCGCCTGATCGAGGAGGCTCGCAAAGAGCGGAAACTTGAGCCCGCGAACATCGAGGAGAAAAGAGAACGATTTCGCAGAATCATCGGAGCTGTGGATCGGCGCGTTTCTGAGAGACTCCGTGGGTTCGAACTCAATGCGGGCTCAGTCGTGGCACGGGCTGGCGGTGTGACCGTTCATGCCAGCCGCTGGCCGGTGTTGGATGGTGTCACGGCGGAGGGTTTGGTGCTCATGCCGGACGCGATTCGTGCCGTCGTGGTCGCCTTGCCCGATGCGGATCAGACTCCTGAAATGCTTTGCGGTCTCGTTGACGCGAAGTCCCAAAACACGTTTCTTGCCCGACGTCTGGCAGAGGCCGGTTGTCTGGTCGTCGTCCCGGCGCTGATCAGTCGCAGCAGCAAATATTCCGGGCATCCGGAGGTGAGGTTCACAAATCAACCGCATCGTGAATACCTGTATCGACAGGCCTTCGAAGTGGGTCGTCATCCGATCGGTTTTGAAGTTCAGAAGGTCCTGGCAATTGTGGACATGTTCGCGTCGAAGTCTCCGGTTGGGGTGGTGGGTGTCGGTGAAGGAGCCCTGCTGGCGCTCTACTCCGCGGCTCTGGATAAGCGGGTCAAGTCGCCCCTCGTGTCCGGTTACTTCAATGAACGCGAGAGTGTCTGGAAGGAGCCTGTTTATCGCAACGTCTGGCGCTTGCTCACGGAGTTTGGCGATGCCGAACTCGCTGGGATGATCGCGCCGCGCCGATTGGTCATCGAAGCCTGTGGGGTTGAGACGGTTGAGCAGGCGGCCGAGATCGAAGGGCGCAGAAGCTCGGCCGCTCCCGGCCGAATCGAAACCTGTTCGTTGGATTCGGTGAAGGCGGAGTATCAACGTGCTGCCGGATACTTTCGGCGACAAGGCAAACCGGACCAGATTACGCTCGTCGTGAGCGGAGACGATGGACGCGGAATTGCGGGGAGTGCCGCGGCAGTTGCGTCGTTTGCAAGTGAGTTGGGAATCGATTTGGATTCAACGGCGGAGTTGCCCGAGTTGAGAACGGAGCGCGCTCCAGATCCCGAGGAACGTGAAAGACGACAACTCGACGAATTGCAGAAGTATGTTCAGCGGCTGCTGGAGCAATGCGATCAGGTTCGGTCGGCCAGATGGAAATCTGATCGTGATCAGGTGCATGAAGAACTGATCGGTCGCCTCCGTCTCAATCCGCATCCGCCCAATCCGAAGACGCGCCTGGTCATCGAGAATGATTCATACCAAGCCTACGAAGTCGTGTTGGATGTCGCGCCGGATCTGATCGCGTCCGGCATTCTCCTGCTTCCGCGCGATTTGAAGGCAGGCGAGAAACGACCCGTTGTCGTCTGCCAGCACGGGCTGGAACGAACATCCATGGACACCATCTCCCTCGAACCAAGAGCCCATCGCTCCTACAAGTCCTTCGCCGATCGTCTGTGCCGCCGGGGCTTCGTGGTTTACGCCCCGCAGAATCCGCATATCGGCGGTGACAAGTTTCGTTCGATCCAACGCAAAGCCAACCCCCTCGGCCTGTCCCTCTTCAGTTTCATCATCGAACAACATCAGCAGACCCTCGCTTGGCTGAGCTCTCTCCCCCAGGTTGACGCCGATCGCATTGCCTTCTACGGACTGTCCTATGGCGGCAAGACTGCCATGCGGGTCCCGCCATTTCTGGATGGCTATTGCCTCACCATCTGCTCCGGAGATTTCACCGATTGGCCGCACACCATCGCGAATAACTCCAAACCCTACAGCTATGTCTTCACCGGCGAGTACGAAATTCCCGAGTGGAACCTAGGTCACGTCGCCAACTACGCGGAACTGGCCACGCTGATCTCACCGCGTCCGTTCATGGTCGAAGCCGGTCGCCGCGATCGCGGGCAACCCGTCGATCTCGTGACCAGCGAATTCGCCAAAGTCCGCCGTCACTACGATAAACTGGGAATCGGCGACCGCGCCGAGATTGAGATCTTCGACGGCCCGCATACCATCAACGGGCAGGGCACCTTCCGCTTTCTACATCGACATTTGAACTGGCCGGAGCCGGCGAATTGAGTTGAAGTTCAGCGCGCATGAAGAAACGACTCTGTGCGCTCGCTTTACTTGGCTGGTTTTTTATCACGCTCGTTGGTGCCGAGCGGCCGCCGAACGTCGTCCTGATCTACATCGACAATGTGGGGTATGGCGATCTCGGTTGTTACGGGAATCCGGTTATTCGAACGCCGAACATCGATCGCCTCGCGCGCGAGGGTGTTCGCTGCACGGACTTCTACATTGTGACCTCCTCGTGCACGCCTTCCCGCGGAGCTCTGCTGACGGGTCGGTATCCACTCCGAAATGGACTACCCCATCAGCTTGGGAAGGAGGAAAACTGGACCGGCATCGGCCTGCCGCATTCCGAGAAAATCCTGCCGAAGTTCCTCAAACCCAAGGGATACGCCACTGGTTGTTTCGGCAAATGGAACATCGGTTTTGCCAAGGGAAGCCGGCCGACCGATCGTGGCTTCGATGAGTTTCTCGGATGCCGCTCCGGCAACATCGATTTCTACACGCACGTGTACAATGGACAGGAGGATATGTATCGCGGTACGAAGCCGATTGACATCGAAGGCTACAGCACGGACCTGTTTGCCGATGCTGCCATCGATTTCATGCGACGTCATCGCGAGCGGCCCTTTTTTGCCTACGTGCCATTCAATGCTGCTCATGTTCCCAACCCCAAGAACAAGGCACCGGGTGTTCCCACTATCTGGCAGGCGCCGGCGAAATACTTTGAGGCCTACGGTTATCCGGCCGATTCGACCGATCCGCACGAAGGCTATCACGCAGTCATGACTGCGTTGGACGACGGCATTGGCCGGATTCTGAGAGCGATCGACCGACTCGGTCTGCAGGAAGACACAATTGTGATCGTAGCCTCGGACAACGGCGCTTCAATCCGTGAAAGCCTCGTGCTGGAAACCGGCACCAACGCGCCTTTTCGCGGTGGTCGCACGGAAACGTACGAAGGTGGTATTCGCACGGCCTGCATCGTCCGCTGGCCGAAACAACTGAAGGCTGGTTCGGTCTGTCGTGAACCGGTTGCCAACATCGATCTATTGCCCATGATCCTGCGCGCAGCCGATGTTCCACTGCCGAGGACTATTCAACTGGATGGCCGTGATCCCACCGCAACCCTCGCCGGCAAGGACCGCTCACCGCACGAACACCTCTTCTTCGAGTTCCGCAAATGGAGCGGGGCACGGAGAGGCCGCTGGAAGATTGTGCGTTCTCGACCTGATCGGGAGTTTGAACTCTATGACCTCGCCGCGGACTGGGGCGAGACGCGTAATCTGTCTGCGGACAAGCCGGCGATCGCAAAGAGGTTGGTCGATGCCTTTGAGAAGTGGCGAGGGCAGTTTGAGTGACGGCTAATTCAGTGGCAGGCGATACGCCTTTGCCGCGTTCTTCCAGTAATAGAGCTCGCGGGCATTTTGACCTTTCTCGCTGAAGAATCGGTCGACCAGTTGGACGAAGGTCTCGTAGGTGTCGGTGTGTTTGGTGACCGGCCAGTTGCTGCCGTAGATCAGACGTTCCTTGCCGAAGTTCTTCCACAGCACATCGAGGACGGAACGATAATGCTCGATATCCTGTGGCGCCGGTTGGGGGACGGAGCGTTGGTAGAGACCGGATATCTTGCAGGCGACGTTAGGGTTTTCGGCCAGGCGCTTGACGGCCGCAATCCATTCGCGACTCGGCGCTTTGCCGTCGAAGTCGTAGCCGAGGCAGTGGTTCACGACGATTTGGAGTTCGGGGATTTTGCGGGCGACGCGGTCGATGCGTTCGATGCCGGGGACGCCGCCCTTGTTCGTCAGGTAATCCATCGTGAGCTTGTGTTTGGCCAAGGCGCGGAGATTGGCGAGAACTTCGGTTGAAGAATAGTCGATAGGCTTGGATTGTGGGTTCCGGGTTCGCACGCCGACGAAGCGTTTGTCCTTCTTCAGCCGACGAATCTGTTTTTCGAAATTCTTACTGGTGACGTCGACGTTGCCGACCAGGCCGACATAGAAATCGTCGCCTTTCACCAGGCCGAGAACCCAGCGGTTGTCCTGCAAATGCGTGCTCGCCTCGACGATGACCACCGCTGTGACGCCGGCAGCTTTGGCGATGCGGGAGTATTCCTCCGGCAGATGGGGTTTGTAGAGAACCTTGTCGGTCTTTGGCGGCCACGCCATTTCGACGTCGCGCCGGGGATCGTAAAGGTGAATATGCGTGTCTATCAGGTGCTTGACGGGCTTGAATTTCTCCGCTGCTGAAACGGGCAGAGTAACGACAATCGCTGAGAGGATGAGGAATGCTCGTGTCATGGATTGGCGACACGTTGGTGGAAAAAAGCAGCCGAGCCAAGCGGAGAAGAAACATTGTCTTTTCAGACAAATCTCTATGCGATGACGTCATGCGCGACGTGACCGTGGACATCAGTGAGGCGATAGTCGCGGCCTTGGTGACGGAAGGTCAGTTGTTCGTGATCGATCCCGAGGAGGTGGAGGCAGGTGGCGTGGAAGTCGTGGACGTGCATCGGGTTTTCGGTGACTCCGAAGCCGAAGTCATCGGTGGCGCCGTAGGTGAGTCCGCGTTTCACACCTCCGCCTGCCATCCAGATGGTGAAGCATTCCTTGTGGTGGTCGCGACCGGGTGCGGTCTTTGCGCCGGTGCCGGCGTTGTGTTCCTGCACCATCGGCGTGCGGCCGAATTCCCCGCCCCAGATGATGAGCGTGTCCTTGAGGAGTCCGCGTTGTTTCAGGTCCTGGATCAGACCGGCGCAGGCTTGGTCAGCTTTCTTGGCCTGTCGTGGGAGTTGGTCGTAGATACTCTGGTGGTGATCCCAGCCCTTGTTGAATACCTGGACAAAGCGCACACCGCGTTCGACGAGACGGCGAGCAAGCAAACAGTTTTTGGCGAAGTCACCGCCGGCACCGTTGCCATCGAGTCCGTAGAGTTTCTTGATGTGATCGGGCTCGCTTTGCAGATCAGCCAGTTCGGGAACGGAGGTCTGCATGCGGAAAGCCAACTCGTATTGGGCGATGCGGGTCCGGATCTCAGGATCGTGGTAGCGATCAAAGGCAAGTGAGTTGAGTTTGCCGATGGCACCAATGACATCACCGCGTTCTGTCTTGGTGACATGATCGGGATTATCTAGGTAAAAGAGAGGTCGCGCGCCCGTGCGAAAAAGGACGCCTTGATGCTTGGAAGGAAGAAAGCCGCTGCTCCAAGAGGCTGAACCGGCATTCGGGTGCTTATCCTTGAGCACGACGTAGGATGGGAGATCTTTGTTCTCGGTCCCCAGTCCATAGGACGTCCACGCGCCAAAGGTGGGACGTCCTAGACGACCGAGCCCGGTGTGGAGGAAAAGCTCACCCGAACCGTGATTAATCTCATTGGTCTTCATGCTCCGCACCATGGTGAGTTCGTCCGCCACCTTGGCGAGGTGAGGGAAAAGCTCGGACATCACAATCCCGCTTTGTCCGTGGGGGGAAAACGTGTAGGGCGATTTGATCGCCCGGGCCTCCGGGGTCACGAAGGCGAACTTCTGGCCTTTCGTGATTTCAGCCGGCAACGAACGTCCATCCCATTTGTCCAACTCGGGTTTCGGATCGAAGGTGTCCATCTGCGAAGGGCCACCAACCATGTGAAGGAAGATGACGTTCTTCGCCTTGGGTGTGTGATGCATACCATTGGCCCGGACTTCGCCTGTCATCAACTGGCACAACGCCAATGAGCCGATGCCCATGGTTCCCCGGCGGAGGAACTCGCGGCGGTAGATTCGACTGGCAGTCGAAGCTACGTTGGGTCGATTGTCGGACGAGTGAATTTTCATTTCGTTACCCCATCGGCGGATTTGGAGGCAGCACGATACCGAAACTGATCAGACTTCAATTTCGCCTTCGTGGGGTTGTCTTCAATGTAGATCTGAAATTGCTCCAACGCGTTTTCATTCCGGACTATGTGATCGAAACTGTGCTTCTGCCAAAGCGTTTCGGATCGACCCAAAAGTAAGTTGATTTCCCGAGCTGACTGTCGCTTGCGGCTTTTCAAAATATCCTCGAGTTCATGTCCAGCGATGGGTGTGACCAAGAGGTGAACATGATTCGGCATTACCACAAGATCGCCAAGATCGTATCGTTCTCCATTAAAATGCTCCCAGCCCTCTACCACGATGCGGGAACAGCCTGGGTCTTGAAGAACACAGGGACCAAGGCCGCGGTCGAGGTAGCTATTCAGTTTCCGATTGAAGTGCTTCAGAAACGCGGATCGATCTTTCTCGGCAAGTGAAAGAAACGCGCTCTCCCATCCCTCCTCAGCATTCATCTTCACACGGTGGGCAGTAAGCCAATCCGTCTTTTCTCGATCCCATTCTTGGATCACTTGCGTGGGAACGGAGTCAGCGAGGCGATACGTCACAAAATACGTGCAACCGTCGTGCCGCCAATGCGGCAGGGACGTAAAATAGATCCGAACTGGCGCTTTGGGATCAAACGGTTGGAAAGCCATCTTTGTAGCTTCGATTGTTAATCGAAGAATGTTTGTTCAATGTTCCAATTCTTTCTTCGACTGCCAGTCGAAGCTACTTCGTAATCGTTTCGTCGAGATTCATGAGCGCTTGAGCGACGGCAAACCACGATCCGTGTTTGCGCCGCAGGTCCAACAGGATGGCCACTTCTTTGTCGCTCGGTTGTCGGGCGACGGCGGTTCGGAAAGCGCGGACGGCCTTTTCGCGGTCGTTGCCTTTCCATGCCCAGATTCTTTCGCCAAATGCGGTTGCCATTTCGACGAAGACCGGATCGTTCAACAAGTTGAGGGCCTGGACGGGAGTGTTGGAACGGTCGCGTTTGGTGATGCAGGCAGAGCGGTCGCTACCGTCGAAGTTCAGGATCATGGGATTCGGGTTGCCGCGGCGCAGGAACGTGTAGAGTCCACGACGAAAGCGATCTTCATCCGTGGAGGTTGGGTAATCGGTGACGTCGGCGCCGGAGATTTCTTCCCACAACCCATCGGGCTGCACGGGATATACGGACGGGCCTCCGACCTTGGGGGACAGCTTGCCGGAGATCGCCAGCAGATTGTCGCGAATAAGTTCGGCGGAAAGACGAAAACGCGGGCCGCGAGCGAGCCAGGTGTTCTTGGGGTCCTCGCCAATCTTCACTGATGGAACAGCCGCTGTCTGGCGATAGGTGGCAGACATCACGATGGTCTTGAGCAATTGCTTCACCGACCAGTTGTTCCGGACAAATTCAAGCGCGAGCCAGTCGAGCAATTTTGGATGGCTGGGCGACGCGCTCTGCATGCCGAAGTCTTCCGGCGTGGTGACGATTCCCTGACCGAAAACTTCGGCCCAGAAACGATTCACCGTGACGCGCGCGGTAAGCGGGTTTTCCGGGGCCATGAGCCACTTGGCCAAGCCCAGACGATTGCGGGGAAACGACGGATTCAGCGGATGCAGGGCTGAGAGAGCGCCGGTCTCGACCGGGTCTCCGGGGGTTGTGTAATCGCCGCGAATCATGATGTGAGACGCGGGCGGTTGCTCGGCGTCCTGCATGACCATCGTGGAGGTCTCCAAGTTGGTGAGTTCCTCGCGGATCTTCGCGATACGTTTCAGGCGCAGGTCGCGTTCTGAATTCCGCTGACCGATCACGTTGTCGAGCATCATGTATTTGCCGGCGTAGGGTCCGCTTTGGTAGGCGGTGATCTGGATCTTCGTGACCTTTTCAAAGTCGACCGCGCCTGGGGACCAACTTGGTTTCTTGAATTCCTTCAACGGAGCGGTGATTTGAGTCCAGGTGCCTGGTTTCACGGGTAACGTAGAGAAGGTATAAACACTCACATTCCGTCCGGCGTTGTGAACCTGAAAACTCCAGTAGCCCTTGATGTCAGTCTTCACCCAGAAGGTGATTGCCGAGAATCCGGAAAAGTTCTGAACGGGAAAACGGAATGACGTACCAAAATAGCCGGCGTTGCCGATCGCCGGTTTGATGACCGTCTTGGCCGCGCGTTTACCGCCGTCATCGGGCGTATCATTCACCGCCGAGGTGCTCGCCGGGTGAGACGTGTTGTTGGCGGCCACCGAATTCGGTCCTTCGAAATCGAGGATCGTGGCTTCACCTGTGTCCTTCTCTTCCGGCCCGAGCTGGGCTTCTTCCGCGGACAATCCGCGACGTAACTCAGTTGCCTTGAAGCGATCGGCCTCGGATTGATAAACCACGACTTCGCGTCCGATGAAGAGCTTCCTGAACTTGGTCGGGCTCTCCTGCTTGACTTCGGGAATGGCCTGATTGAAGTACGCATAGAGTTGGTAGTACTCGCGCTGCGATACGGCATCGAACTTGTGATCGTGGCATTGGGCGCATTCCAACGTCAGTCCGAGCCAGACGGCGCCGGTGGTGGCGACACGGTCGTGAAGAATATTCGCGCGCAGCTCGGAAACCTTGGTGCCGCCGGAAAAGTTGGCGGGGACGTTCCGATTGAAACCGGTCGCCACGAGTTGGTCGGTCGTCGGCTTGGGCAGCAGGTCACCGGCGAGTTGTTCGATGGTGAACTGATCGAAAGGCATGTCGGCGTTCAATGCATTCACCACCCAATCGCGATACGGCCACATGGTGCGCAAGTCGTCGTGCTGGTAGCCGTTGGAATCGGCATAGCGGGCGAGGTCCAGCCAACCAGCCGCCCACTTCTCGCCGAAGTGACTGGATTTGAGGAGACGGTCGACGACGGCTTCGAAGTCCTGCGGATTGTTCTCGAAGGCTTCCACTTCCTCGACACTGGGCGGCAGACCGATGAGATCGAGATAGAGGCGTCGAAGGAGCACCGCCGGTTCCGCTTGCGGCGAGGGACTGAGATCTTTCTCGTCCAGACGGCGTTGCACGAAATAATCAATGGGGTTGGCTTGATGAGGCAGCTCGGCTACTTCCGGTTTCACATAGGCCCAATGGCGTTCGTAGTTGGCGCCTTCCTTGATCCAGGCACGAAATGCCGCGATCTGGGCCGGCGTGAGAGGCGGTCCCTTCGGCGGCATCCGATCGACCGGATCGCTGGTGGTAATCCGGTCGAAGAAATCGCTTTCGTCCGGCGAGCCCGGCACGATGACTTCGAGTGCGTCGTTCCGTTGATCGAGGCGAAGCTTGGCCTTGCGCGCTTCGGTGTCCGGTCCGTGGCATTTGAAGCACTTGCCCGAAAGAACCGGTCGGATGTCACGGCTGAAGTCAACGCCGCTCAGAATTTGGCAGGAAAACAGGGGCAGGAAGATAAGATAGAAAAATCTTCCTGCCCCTGTTTTCCTGCCAATCAAAAGCATCAGACGAATTCCAGCCCACGCATGCTTCCCGTGGAAGAGGCGAACTTGTCGGACTCGATGCCCATTCGTTGCAGCATGGAGACAAAGAGATTGGGCAGCGGATAGTTGCGCTGGGTGTCGAAAGCGAGGTGTTGACCGTGCTTGAAGCCGCCGCCGGCGAAGAGGGTGGGCAGGTTCAGGCAGGTGTGGGCGTGGGCATTGCCGAGGTTGGATCCATACAAGACCATTGATCGGTCGAGCAGGGTTTCGTCTCCTTCGTCAAATGACTTCAGGTCGTCGAGCAGTTCAGACAGCAGCTTCATGTGCCATTTGTCGATGGCCTCGAGTTGCTTGAGTTTTTCCTCGGAGCGGCCGTGGTGGGAAAGGTTGTGATAGCCGTCGGCCATGGTCTTGCCGCCGACCTCGATCGAGGGCGAGTTCACGCTGTCGAGGAGGAGCGTAACGACGCGGGTGGAATCGGACTGGAAGGCGAGTCGGGAGATCTCATACATCAACCGGACTTTTTCCATGTACTCACTGGGCTTTTCAGGATCGAGCGGGACGGGGGCGTTGACCTTCGGCTTGGGGCGATACTCCCACTCCTTGGATGCCTCCATCCGTTTCTCCAAATCACGAACGCTGGTGAAGTATTGGTCGAGACGTTCCCGGTCACCGGCTCCCAGGTTTCGCTGCAGCGATTTCGCCTGATCGGCCACGGTGTCGAGGATGCTTTGATCCAATTCGAGTTTGCGGACCTGGGTATTCGTCTCTTCGGCGGTCCCTTGGATGAACATGCGCTTGAACATCCCGGCTGCGGACTGATCGACGGGAATCAGCGCACCCGATTCGGTCCAGGACAGGCTGCGGACGCCTTTCTGCACATTGACTCCGAGCGTGAAGGACGGGAACCGCGTTTGGTGCCCGACTTGTTCGGCCATCAATTGGTCGAGCGAGATGGTGTTGCGAAATCCGCCGCTTGCCGGATGCGGGGCGGCTGTCAAAAAACAATTATCGGCCGGGTGACCGCCATCAACGTCGGGATGCGAAACGCCGCTGAAGACGGTGAAGTCATTACGATGTTGGCCGAGGACGTTCAGATACGGAGAGAGCTGGTAATCGCGGCCGGTGTCCTTGGGGAAGAACAGTTCGGGCAGCAGGCCAAGGTTGTTGCAGATGGCCAGCATGCGCCGCGGGGCCGCCGCCGTCTTGGCAAAAGCAGGCTGCATGGCGCCCAGCATCGGCAGCGACAATGCGACGCCGGCGCTGCGCAGGAAGGCGCGTCGCGAAAGCGATTTACCGGTCGAGATGAACGGAGAATCCATCGGTTCAGTGGTTACTTATCGATGAACAGGTCGCTTTTGAAAAGTTCGTGGATGAGGGTGCGTAGGCCGTAGTTGTCGGACTGGCTGTTTCTGAGGATTGCTTCGATGTGTCGGCGATCGGAAAAACGGATCGGCGCGCCGGTGGCGTAGATGGTGAGTTGTTCGACGAGGTTGTGGGCGAGTTGCTTTTCGTCGGTCGAGAGGAGGCGTTTCAATTCGCGGATGTCTTGGAAAGGCCGTCCGTCGGGGAGTTTGCCGGAGGCGTCGACATTGCGACCGTGGCGGAAGCGAAAGTGACTTCCGTTGTGGCCAACGCCGGATGCCGCCTCGCCTTCACCATTGCGGGTCGTTCGATAGCGATCGCGCCAGCCGCCCAAGACATCGAAGTTTTCCAGGGCGAAACCTGCCGGGTCGATTTTCACATGGCAGACGTTGCAGCTTTTGTCGGAACGATGACGCGCGAGTTGTTCGCGGATGGTCTTGGCTCCGCGGATGTCGGATTCGATCGCCTGGACCGATGGCGGGGGCGGCGGGATGTGCTGGCCGAGAATCCGTTTCATGATCCAAACGCCGCGGGTAACGGGTGACGAAGTCGTTCCGTTGGCCGTCACTTTTAAGATGCTGGCCTGTGTCATCAGACCGCCACGGGGACTGTTGGCGGCAAGTTCAACGGGACGGAAATGGGCTCCGGAAACGCCTTCGATCTCGTAGAGGGTCGCCAAGCGTTCGTTGATGAAAATAAAATCGGAGTCGACCACATGGCGGATGCCGAGATTGCCCTTGATGAGTTCGTGGAAGTAGAGGCGCGTTTCTTCCGGCAGGGACTCCACCAAGGCGTCGTCCAACTGGTATTCCGGATAGAGTTCGCTGTCCGGATCGCTGGCGGCCATGTGACGCAGATCCAGCCAGTAGTCGAGAAAGGCGTCAACGAAGCGGCGGGACTTGGGATCGTCGAGCATGCGTTCAACCTGCGGGCTCTTGATGAACGGATTGAGAATATCCCCATTGGTGGCGATTTGACGGAGACGCTCGTCCGGTGGCGAATTCCATAGAAAATACGACAGACGTTCGGCGAGCGCATGGCCGTCGAGTGGTCCTTGCTTCGCCTGATGATAGAGAAAACCGGGCGAAGCGAGCACTGCGGTGTAGCCGGCAATCATCGAATCCGTGAAGCTGTGCCCGCTTTCGAGGGCCTTGGTGATCAACTTCAGGAAACGACGGTGATCCGCTTGGCTGGCCGGTCGGCGGTAGGCGTGTTGCAGGAAGTTCTTCAACAAGCGATCCGCGTCCTCGAACGGTCTTTGGCTTTTGACGACGACATGCGCGCGGGATGGCGGTTTGTTGTTGGCATTGTAAATGCCGTCGAGGACATCCAGCGGGTTGGCTTCGTCGGAAGATGTCCCGCGTTCGTAATCCGGGTAATCAACGGTCTGTATGTCAGCCCCATTGCCGACGGTCTTCAGGTCTCCGAACAACAGTTTATGAGCGGGTGTCGGCCAGCTTTCAAACAAGGGTCCGTCAACTTCCATCCACTGAAATGCCACGCCCGGCATGCCGTCCTTCTCCAGCAGCGGATTCTGAAAATGAGGCGGTCGCGACCTCACCAGCCGGGACGCGTCGGGGCGAATCGTTTCGCCCTCCTCCAGCCAGACCTCAATTTCCTGCACGGATTGTTGAGGTCCGAAGTCGAAGTGTCCCAATCGTCGCAACACCCGGGGTGGAGTGTCGGCGTAGATCGTGATGGGTTCGGTCCTTCGGCCTTGGGTGACTTCTGAATAATCGGGGGACATCCAAATCGTGTATCCGGCGAACTTGAGCCGATAGCGTCCTGCAAACGGCGCGCGGAATTCGTCGAATTGAATCTCCACATGCTCGTAGGTGCTCATGACCTTGACCACGGCTTCCTCGTGTCGGCGAGCCGGGTCGGAATGATTTCCCGGGAGCGGTCGAATCCATTTGCCCGGTTTACCTGCCGATCGAATGTTCAGATCCGGTCGCAACTCGTATCCCAAGACTGGATAGGTTTTTCGGATGGGCGGTCCATTGCCCCGAGTGAACTTCAACTGATCCCAGGAGTAGTAGCGTCGTTGAAACTGTTTCGGCTTTTCCACTTGCCGGATCACCGCCGTCCGCAAGGCGCTTTCAGCCACGCGCAGGTAGCGGGCGAGCTGGACGTGCGAGACATCCAGCGCTTCGCCCAGCTTGTTGTAGCCGTGCGCCGTTTGATCCTCCGGAAGCGAGTCCTTGATCTTCAGATTGGGCAGACTGAGCAGATCACGAATCGAATTCTCGTATTCGTAACGGTTCAGTCGTCGCTTCAAGGCCCGTCCGGTTCCCGAGATCTCTCTTTGCTCGAATCCAACAATCGCTTTTGAGACCAGTCCGAGAAACTCGTCCGCATGCGATTCCGCAGGTTCCTTTTTGGGAGGCATTTCGCCGTCGCGAACCCGATCGTGCGCCCGGATCCAGATCGCAAGCGTGTCCGCAGTGATGGGCTGTTTGGCGAGGGTCACCAGGTCGAGATTTCCCTTTTTCGCATCAGCGTCGTGGCAGTCGGCACAGTGCCATTTGACAAACTTTGGAATACCGGTTGGCAAAGAGTTTGCGTGGCCGCTCGTCGCTAAAAGTAAAGCGAATATGTAGATGCCGATTGCAGAGCAAGAAGGCAGGGAGATGTCGGTAGGAATATTACTGGCAGGAAAAGGGGAGAAACTTGAGCGTAAGAGAATTCTTCCTGCCCGTAATTTTTCTGCCGTATGCATCAGAAAACACACCATTTTAGGAGCGGCTTCAATGTTCCGATCGTAGCTTCGATTGGCAATCGAAGCCACTCCTCGGCCATTCGACTGCCAGTCGAATCTACGTCAGCTGCCACCATTCCGTCTAATCCAACTCGCGGATAAAGATGTTCTTCCAGCGGACGACCGCGCCCGGCCACCAGCGGTCGTTGCCGAGCCAGTGGTTGAAGTTGTTGTCGTGGACTTCGAGGGAGATGTGGCCTTTGCGGCCCATCATCCTGGCGCAGGCTTCCTTGTCGTAGTTCTCCCACTCGATGGCGTTCATATCGAGGACGGCGATCTTCAGTCCGTTCACCCAGGTGGTGATCTTGGGAATGCGGCCTTCGCAACGGACCTTGATGGTGTTCCATTGGCCCCACTTCCAGACCTTCAGGAAGTCTTCAACGTTGGCGGCGTAGGTCAGGACGTCGTAGGTCTTTTTGCTCAGTTCGACGCGGGCACTCTTTGGATCGGCGGCGATGATGCCGATAGGGTTGCCCTTCTTGTCGTAGCGGGCATCAACTGCGAAGGGCATGCCGTGAATGCCAGCGATTCCGTTTCCGTAGAATCCGCCGATGCCGCCTTGGGGCCGATGGTCAACGAGGATTTGCATGCCGGGACTGCCACCTGGCAATGTGCGGATGAGGAATCCGCTATCGGTCTTCCAGTCCGGTTTCATGTCCATCATCAACTCGAAGTCACCAAACTTCTCTTCCGAAACGAGGTAGGCTCCCTTGCCGCTTCCGGGCGGCTCCTGTCCGCCTACGATGGCGCCATCTTCGATCGTCCAACGACCGGTGTTCTTCTTGGCGATCTCCAGTGCTTTTCCTTTGAGCTCCCAGCGGAATTCCGCGCCGGGGTAATTTCGAACGGGGATGCGCGCCTGTGCGTTCCAGCCGTTGAGCGTCTTGCCATCGAACAGCCTGCGAAAGCCGTTCGGAGGAGTCTTCGGTGTCGACGATTCCTGGACACCCTTGAGATGGATTGGACCTCCTCGCTGCACGACGCCCTCCTTCTTCGCAGGGACGCTCCCGGCAATGACCAGTTCGTCGATGATGACGTATTTGCCGTCGTAGGGTCCGTTGCCGAATGCGGTGAGCTGCCATCGATTGATCTTGTTCAGATCAGTCGTGCCCTTGGACCACTGCGGTTTGACGAATTTGCGAATCGGTGCCGTGAACTGCTTCCATTGGCCGGCCGAACCAATGGTGGAGATTCGAAAGACCATCGCGTTGCCTCCCGCACTGTGAATCTGCAGGTTGAAGTCGCTCTCGATATCTGTCTTCAGCCAGAACGTGATTGCCTCGGCAACAGACAGATCCATTGGCTTAGTCGGGTAACCTGTTCCGAAGTAGTTGCGCGCTCCGGCCTTGGCCTCCACGACCGTTTTCGACGCGGCCTCGCTTCCTCCCCCGGGCGTGTCGTCGACCAAGGTTGTCGTGGCCTTGTGCGAGGAGAAGTTTTGCGCGACGGCCAGATTCCCTTCGAAGTCGGCGATCACGCCTTGTTGAGCGGCTGGCACTACAGTTGAGTTGAGCGCCAGGAATGTGGCGACGATGACGGTGGAGGTCTTCATGTTCGTAGTATTAGCGCGACATTGGACGCAATGGTGTTTTGCATTTGTAACCGTTTCCAGTCGACGAAGTCAGCAACATGATCATGCCATCCCGCACATGAAACACTGACGGCACTACGTGATCATGGTAGTGAGCATTGCGATTATGAGAATTAACAAGTTGGAGGGAACAGGAAACCGGCGTGGGTGTGGCTGCCTGCGCATCAATTCCATGACATATCTCGTCGCGATTTTGACCTGTGCGACCACGGCGTCGGGACAATTCAACCGCTCCAATCCCAAGGCCGACAAAGCGAGATGGCAGGCTGAACTTGAACTGGCTCGGAAGGTGCGGGAAGGAATACTTCAGCGAGTGAAGGAAAACGGTTCCGAGGAATTCACTCCGTACCGGGAGCGGGTATTCGGCAAGAGGCTGCGGGCTGGCGCGGGTTTCGCGGATTTTGATTTGGTCCCGATTCCGGCCGGCCGCTTCACCATGGGGAGTCGGGATGGCGCAGCCGGCCGCCGGGCGGACGAAGGACCACGGCATGAAGTCAGGTTGGACGCATTTTGGATGGGGCGCACGGAGGTGACCTGGAATGAGTTTGAAATCTTTATGCATCAAAAGGTCGTGACAAATAACAGCGACCAGCTGCTTCCGGACGTGATCAAGCGAAACCGCCGGGCAGCGGCCATCGCCTATCCTTCCATGCCATACGTCGAGTTGTCGTTCGGGATGGGCACGGAAGGGTATCCGGCGATCAGTATGACCCAATACGCCGCGCGCAAATACACCCAGTGGCTCAGCGCCAAGACCGGTCGATTCTATCGGCTGCCCACGGAGCCCGAGTGGGAATACGCCTGCCGCGCCGGGACGCAGACGGCCTACCACTTCGGCGATGACCCCAAGAAGCTCGGCGAATACGCCTGGTACGAGGACAACAGCGACTTTAAATATCAGAGGGTGGGAACCAAAAAACCAAACCCTTGGGGCCTCCACGACATGCACGGCAATGTCGCCGAATGGTGCCTGGATCAATACACCGCGGATTACTATTCCAAGTTTGCCAATGCCGTCGGAGTCAATCCCTTAAATCGTCCCGTGGAAGTCTATCCGCGGGTGGTGCGGGGCGGTTCTTGGGACGATCCTTCCGATCGGCTTCGCGCAACGGCGCGTCGCGCGTCCCATCCGGATTGGAAGATCCAGGATCCGCAGATTCCCAGAAGCTCCTGGAGTCACACGGACGCGCAGTTCCTGGGCATGCGCGTCGTCCGCCCGCTCAAGCTGCCTTCCTTGGAAGAAATGACCCGCTACTGGTCCGGCGGCAAAAACGTCGATGTGCCCAAACTGCTGCGCAAGTAACAAACGCGAAGCACTACTTCACGCAGAACAGGCTCTTGGAACTGCGAATTAGCAGGCGACCGTCGAAGGGGACGGGGGACGAGATGATCTGCTCACCCATCTTGTTTTCGCCGAGGAGCTTGAAGCTCTTGCCAATGCGTGCAGAGAAAACCACGCCATCTTCACGAGCGGCGTAGAGGATGCCGCCTGCAATGACGGGGGAGGAATAGTACGATGCGGCAGTACGGGGGAACTCAGCTTCCCAGAATGGCTTGCCGGTGGCCGGGTCGAGACAGACCACTCCGCCTCGATGACGGAGCAGATAGACCCTGCCTTCGTAGGCGATTGGGCTGGAGACGAAGACGCCAAAATCTCTTGTGCCCCAAACACGATGCGAGCCCGTGACATCGCCTTTGCCGCCCAAGCGAACTGCGTGGGTCTCGGCCTGCTTGCGGTCATCGCGGCCCACGGGAATCACCGCGATGTCACCCGATACAACCGGCGTGGCGATCGGAGGCCAAAGGCGCCGCCCATCGGGGTTAAATCCGCCGCATTCCCACAGCAGTGATCCATCCGTCGCGCCGTAAGCGGACACACGGTCCGAGCACCAGATCAGCAGGGCATTCTGGTCGCCATGGCGAATCGGCACGGGAGTCGTGTATCCGTGGTCGTTTTCGGCCGGGACCTTGTAGTTGCGATTCTGCTTCCAGCGGGTCTTGCCGGTGGACTTGTCAATGCCGGCGATCCACGAGTCCCCCGCGTGCAAACGCGGAAGAATGACGAGGTCGCCCATGATAATCGGTGAACTACCTTGATCCCAATACAGATCCTGTTTCCCAAATTCGTCGACCAGATTCCGTTGCCAGCGAACTTTTCCGTTCATTTCCAGCGCTGCAAACGTTCCGCTCTTGAAGTAAACGAAGATGCCTGTGCCGTCCGTAACCGGGGAGGCATTGCTGCTGGTGCCCAGCTTCCGGTGTCTCGGTGGCGTCTCGCTGCCAAGCCTGGTTTTCCAGATCTGTTTTCCGCCAAGGTCCAATGCGAACACGACGTCGGTCCCGTTTTCCGGGGAGGTCAGGTAAATGCGATTCTTCCACACAATTGGACACGAAGCGCCCTTGCCCGGGAGATCGACTTTCCACGCGACACTGTCAGGGTTCCACTTCGTGGGATAATTCTCTCCCGCCCGACTGCCCGCATGTGAGGGGCCTCGCCACGAAGGCCAATCTTCTGCGAAGATGCTGCAGAGTGAGAATAGGAGAATGCCGGAGGCAACCGCGGTTCGATGTAGCGTCGTTTTCATTCTTTTCGTTGGCAGGAACATAGGGGCAGGAACGTGTCAGAGAAGGATTTTCCGCCCAGTTTTCCGGCCAGCAATCAATTCCTTTCAGGGGCGCACCGTTCGCCACCAATGTAGCGTTTCAGAAGACCGCGCATGCTGTTCACTATTTCGGGATGTTTTGAGTACAGGTTCTTCGACTGTCTCGGATCCTTCGCGAGATTGAACAGCAGGCCGGGGTTCTTCCTTGGATATGCTTCCAATCCGAAATGATCCAGGTAGCTCTTGGACTCTTTTTTTGCCGAGCCGGATGGTGCATCGATGAGCACCCAATCACCTTGGCGGAGAGCGAATTTGTTCGGGGAAGTGTTTTGCACGGTAGCAGTTCGGAGCGGACGCGAATAGTCCCGTCCTTCCAGCAGGGGCAGGAGATTGTAGCTGTCGATGGCTTCGTCCTTGCCCAGCTGATAGCCGACCGTTGTCGCAAATGTCGCAGCGAAATCCACCTGGCTGACCACCTCGTGGGAAACGGATCCGGGCTTTACCTTCCCGGGCCATTTCACGATGAAGGGCACGCGATGTCCCCCTTCGTAGATGTCGCGTTTGACGCCACGGAATTTCCCGGAACTCCACTGATCGAATTCCTCAAGCCGTGTGAAGGCCGCGGTTTCGGCGCCGTTGTCGGCGGTGAAGATCACCACCGTGCTCTCGGCAAAACCGTGATTGTCGAGCGCGGCCAGAACCTTGCCAACCATGGCATCGGTCTCGATGACGAAGTCGCCGTAGTAACCCGCCTTTGATTTGCCGTGGAATGGCTTGTTGGGAACGATCGGGTAGTGAGGCGAGTTGAAGGCGAGGTAGGCGAAGAATGGTTTGTCATTCTTCTGCTTCGAAATCCACTCGACCGTCTTTTGCGTGATGGTGGGCAATATGTCGTAAGGGTTCCAACTCTCGGCCATCGGTCCCGGACGGAACGAGCCGGCACCGGCCAACGGTTCCGATCTGATCACAGGCTTGGTTGGGATCGTCACGAAGCGATCACCCTCGATCCAGCAATACGGCGGAAAATTAATAGTCCCGTCGCCGAAGTAATGATCGAAGCCCCGCTCGAGTGGACCGCCCGGAAACCGCTTGCTCCAATCATAGGATTCCGGCCGCGGATCTTTCGCCCGCACGCCCGGCTTGCGGATCGCGTCGAAATCCCAGCCCAGGTGCCACTTGCCAAAGCAGCCCGTGCGGTAGCCCTTCTCCTTGAACATCTTGGCAATCGTGAATTCGCCGTCCTCGAAGACCGTTCCGCCGTACGCCCCAACAATTCCATGAAAGCGACGCCAATGATGTTGCCCGGTCAACAAGGC
This sequence comes from Verrucomicrobiales bacterium, assembly GCA_002715965.1. GTDB lineage: Bacteria > Verrucomicrobiota > Verrucomicrobiia > Limisphaerales > JAYPXF01. The sequence continues at coordinate 30,030 of PBAL01000016.1, forward strand.
AAATCGACTTGGCGTGCAGATGCCCGATGAACTGTGCCCGTCGGTGAACGTCATGCCCTGTCGCGCCAACCGGTCGAGGTTCGGCGTCTGGATCTTGGCATTCTTGTCGCCATACGAAACGTCCGCCACGCCCATGTCGTCGGCGTAGAGGATCACCACATTGGGACGTTGCTCAGCAGCTCTGAGCTGCATCACAAGCGCGACCGCAATTATTGTTGCGAGTAGATTCTTCATGCTTGTCTGAGCTGGAAGGTAAAGGCTGAACAACCAGACTGAAGATTTTTCCTGTGGAATCGCATGAATCGAACGGCGACTCTTTCCTCCGCGTTCGGTTGGGCTATGTTGTGTTTATGATTTTTGAAACGTTCTGTGATCTCTGTCGGCATAGGTTCGCAAATGCCCGATTCGTCCGAAATTGAAGGGCGCGAGCGTCTGGCAAGCCTCTGCGCTCCATGCGGAGCGCTCACCCGGCTGGCATCTTCCAGTTCGATACGCCAGCGGTTAGCGTGTCCGCGTCCCAGAATGCCTGATCGCGTCCAATCTCCCACGGAGTCGGTCCCACAAACGAACTTCGTCGTCCCTCGATGCTCAGAAACCCTTTCGCACGATCGACGGTCACGAGGCCGAAGACCGGTTCCTTGTAAGGCACGGTGTACTTGATGTAGGGATATTTTTTGTCGATTTCGGCACTGTAGCGGACGTGGCGGAAGTCACGGCCAACCCAATGATAGGAGGCGCTGTTGATCTGCGGATAGACGATGTCGTTGATCTGACGGACGTAGTCGCGGTGGTGATGACCGGAGAAACACGCAACAACCTTTCGTCGTCCCGAGTCGGCGTTGGCCTGCTCAAGAATCGCTCTTACTGCGTCGCCGTTCTGCACACCACCCTTGTTCGGACGTTCCAAGCTCTGGTGCACAAATATCATCGTCGGGAGTTCGGTCGATGCCAGATCCTTCCGCAACCACGCCAGTTGATCGTCGGCCATGAAGCGCGGGTAGCCGCTCTTGTGATCCATGGGCCGATCATTGCCATCGAGCACGACGAAATGCACGCCGGAGCGATCGAACGAATAGTAACGGGCCGGCATCTTCCACCACGTCACCGTGTCCTCGCGCTGGTATCCGCCATCCGTATCGTGGTTACCCAACACGTGATAGCGCGCTCCCGGAAACGAATTCCAGATGTCGAGAAAGCCTTTGTTCGCCTCCTTCGGTACGCAGAAGTCGCCCATCTGGATGATGAAATCGGCGTCGGCCTTCTTCATGTGGTTGGTGAAGACCCGAAGGCGTTCGTCCGCATCGTGCATGATGTCCTTGTGCACATCGGCGATGATCCCGAACCGCAGGGGCTTGCCGGTGGCACCGGCCTCCGTCACCCGAATCGGCAAGGTCGCGAGGACGGTTGAGGCGCTTGCCAACCCAAGTCGTTTCAAGGCGCCACGTCGGGTCGGATAGGAGAGTATGGGGTGCATCACGATCGGCATTCTGAAAGTTCAAAGCCGATCCGGCAAGCTGCGGGATGTGGCGCGTGCGTAGCCGTCGAAACGATAGGGTCTTCTCATTCGCGGACCGACGCGGTTCCTTCCAAGATCAAACACCCCAGGATCGCAACAACACCGGTTTGAAATCCGGGATGTCTTTGTTCGCCGGAAAATATGGGTGAGTGTGATGACTGGATTCTTTCCTTATCGGTCTGATCCCAACCGGATTGCATTTTCCCAGCAGGCGGACCAACCTGCCTCATGAAAAAGCTGATCCCTTGTTTTGCTTCGATTCTGTTTTTGGTTCCGACGATTGGGTCGGCGGCAACCAAGTATCCTTCGCTGCCCAGCAAGGTGCTTTCAAATTACGAACCCAAGACCTCGAAAGCGGCCACTCCGAAGGCGATGGTGAAACGGGCCCGGCAGTTTCTCTCCGGGCTGAACGACGATCTCCACAAACAGGCGGCTCTGCCGTTTGACAGCGCGGAGAAATTCCGCTGGACCAATGTTCCACCGCGCGGGCCGCAGGGTGGTGTCCGCTTGGGCGATCTGAATGAGAAGCAGCTGCAGCAAGCCTGCGATTTGCTCGCCGCTGTTCTCAGTCCGCAAGGATATCTCAAGGCTCGCGGCATCCCGCTGGCGGACGATCGGTTGCTTCGCAACGGCCAGCGTCGCCCGGGCTTCGGTGCGGAAGATTACTGGCTGGCGATCTTTGGAGTTCCGTCCGCCGAAGAGCCGTGGGCATTGCAGTTTGATGGGCATCACCTGGCGATCAATCTCACCTTTCATGGTGACCAGATGTCGCTGTCGCCAAGTTTCATCGGCACGCAACCTCGTGGCTTCAAGCTGGGCGGTCAGACCGTCGAGCCAATGCTGACCAAAGACGAAGCCGCGCTCGCCCTGTTTCGGAGCCTCAGCAAAGCCCAGCAGCAAGAAGCAATCGTTGGACGCAAGCGGGGCAGAATCGTCACCGGAGCCGGCCGAGACGGTCGCGTCCCTCAACCGGTTGGCATTCCCACGAAAGGTTTCAACGAAAAACAAAATGCCGCGCTCATGGCGGTCATCAAACTTTACGTCGGCGACCTGCCTAAAACGCAGGCCGGCAAGCGCATGGCGGAACTCAAGGCGCAAATGGACAGCATGACCTTCGGCTGGTGGGGACCGGCGGAAGATGACGGTGATTTCTCTTACCGGATTCAAGGGCCATCACTGATCATCGAGTATGCCGGTCAGGATCTCGGCGGGGACCCTCACGAACACCTGCACTCGATGTATCGGGACCCAACCAACGAGTATGGAAAACGGATTGTCGGTAAGTGACTCTCCGCTGGCCCAGTCTCATCTGCGGCGTGGACAAACAAAAACGGAAATCAATTCCCCACAAATCCCGGTCATGAACGTCCTTCGCTTTCTGATCATCGTGACGGCAATCCGGCTGGTTCTGCCTTTCCAATCCAATGCTGAACTTCGGGTCGGCGCCGCGGTGGTTGACGCGTCCCCAGTGGAATTTCCCGTGTTCGTGAACGGCGGCATAACGAGCCGTTCCGCGATGAAGGTGAACGATCCGATCAACTGCCGGGCGTTGGCGCTGGCGGATGGCTATACCCAGATCGCCATTGTGGTGGTAGACAGTTGCATGATGCCGCGACCCGTGCTGGATCAGGCGAAGTTGCTCGCGTTCAAACGCACCGGAATCAAAACGAACCACATCCTCGTTTCCGCCACGCACACCCACACGGCGCCGGCGAGCATGGGTTGCCTGGGAACGAGCGCCGATCCGCGCTACACGCCCTACCTGATTCAGAAGATCGCTGAATCGATCGCCACGGCGCAAAAGAAACTGCAACCTGCCAAAGCCGGATGGAGCACCCGCAACGCGGCCGAATTCACGGCCCTCCGTCGTTGGGTGCGACGACCGGATCGCATTGCGGATGATGCTTTTGGCAATCCCACCGGCCGGACCAACCTGGGTCTCAATTGGGATGACGTGACCGGCGAATCCGGCCCGGAGGATCCGGATCTGAACCTGATCTCCTTCCAGTCGCTCGACGGAAAGCCGCTGGCCATCCTGGCCAACTTTTCGATGCACTATTTCGCCGGCGTCCGGCCCTTGAGCGCGGACTACTTCGGTCGCTTCTGTAACAACCTGAAAGCCAAGCTCGGAGCGGACGATGCCTTCGTCGGCATCATGTCCCAAGGCTGCAGCGGTGATATCTGGCGGCGAGATTACTCAGCGCGCAACTGGGCGAAGAATCCGTTGCCTAAAGAGGAGGAATTCAATGTCGATTCGTATGCCGATCAATTGGCCGATCGGGCATTGGAGGGCTATCGGAAAATCAAGCACCGGCCGAACCTGAACCTCGCCATGGCCGAAACGCGCATGGTTCTCGATTACCGGACGCCCAACCGTCAGCTTCGTGAATGGGCGACCAATGTGGTCAACACGATTGAAACGGAATTCCCGAGAACCCGGGAGCAGGTGTACGCCCGGGAACAGATCATCCTGCACGAGCGACAGAAGACGGAGATCTGCCTGCAAGGTTTGCGCATCGGCGACATGGTCATCACGACCATGCCCACTGAAACCTATGCCCTGACCGGACTGAAGCTGAAGACGATAAGCCCGCTGAAAAACACGATGGTCATCGAACTGGCCAATGGCGGCGACGGATACATCCCTCCGCCCGAGCAACATGTCCTTGGCGGATACACCACCTGGGCCGCCCGTTCGGCCGGGCTTGAAGTCCAGGCCGAACCCAAGATTGTCGAAGCCTGCCTGCAGCTGTTGGAAAAAGTCGCGGCCAAACCTCGCAAACCGCATCGACCGACGACTGGTCCGGCGGCCAAGGCGATACTGGCCGCCAAACCGTCAGCCTATTGGAGGCTGGATGAATTTTCCGGGCCACGGGCGATGGATGCCTCAGGCAACAATCGTGATGGACAGTACGAGGACGATCTTGGCGTGGTCTTTTATCTTGAGGGGGCGAAGTCGGCGCAATTCAACGGCATGGGCGAGGTCAATCGCGCCGCCCATTTTTGTGGCGGCCGGATGCGCGCGCGCGTCAGCGACCTGGGCAACGACTACACGGTTTCAATGTGGATCTGGAACGGCATGCCAGATGGCGCGCGTAATATCGCCGGCTGGATCTTCTCCCGCGAACGCGACCACGCACTGGGTCCCGCCGGCGATCACCTGGGCCTCAACGGCGCGGGCAATCTGGTCGTTCTGCGTGGCGGCGGGGAATCAAAAACCGGTTCCGCCACCATCAGGCGCTGGATCTGGACTCACGTGGCGTTTGTGCGAAGGGGGGACGGCATTGAAGTGTTCATCAACGGAAAATCCGACCTTCGGCTGAATGCGCGGGCCGGCTTCCCGGAATCCTTTCACTCGCTTTTCATCGGAGGTCGATCCGACCGGGTCGATACCTGGGAAGGCCGGCTGGATGAAGTGGCTGTGTTCAACCGGGCATTGAGCGGACAGGAAATTCAAGGGTTGGCAGCGAGGGCCGATTGACCCGAAAAATCCACATATCCAAAACTCGAATATCGAAATTCGAAACCAAACCCAATGAACCCAAGCGTTTCACATAAGTCGTGAGGTCAGGTGAATATTTTGTTTGGGAGGAACTTTCGGAAGCAGCGTTGGACGGCGGGGTTAACGTTGAGACTCAGTGTGAGCTTGCCTTGGGGGCGGATGAGGC
>PBAL01000017.1 GCA_002715965.1 Verrucomicrobiales bacterium
GAACTGTCCGCGCTGAAACTAGAACCGGCTGAATTTACACTCTCCGGTTCCCGCCAGCGTCTGCAACTCCTCGCCACCGGCACCTTGCCGAGCAAAGAAACTGCCGATCTGACCCGTTACATTGAATACGAAATAGCCAACCCGAATATCGCCACGATCAACAAGCGCGGCTTCGTCATGCCGAAGTCAAACGGCAAGACCAAAATCAGCATCAGGTCCGGCGGCCAGACTGCGACGGCAGACGTAATCGTCACCGGCATGGCCAAGACCGAGCCGGTTTCGTTCAACTTCCAGACTCTACCCGTCCTTTCAAAACTCGGTTGTTCCCAAGGCGCCTGCCACGGATCGCCGCACGGCAAGGGTGGCTTCCGTCTGTCCCTTCGTGCCTTCGATCCGAAGCTCGACGAATACACGACCATCCACGAGGAGTTCGGTCGGCGCATCAATCCCATCGAACCTGGACGCAGCCTCCTGCTCGCCAAGCCGCTCACCGAAGTTTCACATCAAGGCGGGCAACGGCTGAAGAAGACCGACGCCGAATATCAACTCCTGCGGGACTGGATCGCGGAAGGTACGAAGATCGATGCCGATGCCGCGAAGTGCGAATCGATCCGGGTTACGCCGAACGTGAACACCTTTCGTCGCAGACCGCATCACGTTCAGCAATTCCGCGTGGAGGCGAAGTTCAGCGACGGATCAATTCGCGACGTCACGCATCTGAGCGTCTTCGAAAGTTCGGATGAGAACGTCTGCAAGGTGAGCCGCCACGGACTTGCCGTAGGACTGAAGCGCGGCGAGGCGGCCGTGATCGTCCGCTACCTCGACAAGATTACCAGCACCTTGATGGGCTTCGTGGAAGATGTTCCCGGATTCGCATGGAAAGCGCCGGCGCCGGAGAGTTTCATCGATCGACACGTCCATGCGAAGTTGAAGCAGTTTCGCTTCCATCCGGCAGAACTCGCATCGGACGAAGTGTTCCTGCGCAGGGTGTATCTCGATGTCACGGGCCTGCTGCCACCACCCGAAGGAGCCAGGGCCTTCATTGAGGACAACGCGACGGACAAACGCGCCCGATTGATCGACGAACTACTCGACACACGGGAACACGCTGCTTTCTGGGCGACGAAGTGGGGCGATCTATTCCGGGTGTCCACCAAACAGATCGGTCACGCGGCCGTGTTTAAATACAACCGCTGGCTGCACGAATCCATTCGCGACAACAAACCCTATGACCAATTCGCGCGAGAGATCCTGATGGCGACCGGCAGCACCTTGGTGCAGCCGCAAGGAAACTACTTCCGTACGGCCGCAGATACCTCGGACGCAACGGAAACCACCTCGCAACTCTTTCTCGGCGCCCGCATTGGCTGCGCCAAATGCCACAACCATCCCTTCGAATCCTGGACGCAAAACAACTATTACGGTCTGAGTTCCTTCTTCAACCAGATCGGACGCAAGAAAACCAATCGCGACGGTGAAACGATCATCTATGCAACGCACGAAGGAGAAGTTCGCCATCCGGCGACGGACAAGGTGATGAAGCCATGGGCGCCCGGCGGTGATATTCGGATCAAGGACGGCGACGATCGGCGCAAGGCTTTTGTCGAATGGCTCACCTCCACCACCAATCCGTACTTCGCAAAGGTCGAGGCCAACCGCATCTGGGCGAACGTCATGGGGCGCGGGATCGTCGAGCCCTTCGATGACTTCCGTGACTCGAATCCACCGGCAAATGCCGAACTGCTCGACGCCCTCGCCGATGACTTCGTCGCCAACGGCTTCGATCGCAAGGACCTGCTGCGCAAAATCCTCAACAGCCGCACCTACCAGGCGTCATCACAAGCCGACAAGTTCAACCGCGAAGACACCAAATACTTTTCGCGCTACATGCCACGTCGATTGATGGCTGAGCAATTGATCGACGCCCTCGGCGAAGTCACCGGAATCCGCGAGCAATTCAAGTTCGTTCCGCAGGACACCAAGGCCACACAACTTCCCGCGCCTGATCTCAAGCCACAGGTCCGCGCGGAGATCGGCAATGTGGAATTCCTGAAGATCTTCGGCCAACCTGAACGCCAGACCGCCTGCGAATGCGAACGGGGCGACGAAACCAGCCTCGGTCAGGCGCTCGAACTCTACAACGGCACGACCGTCCACAGCATGCTCACCAAGGCCGAGAACCGCATCCACCAATCTCTCATTGCGAAGATGTCACCGAAGGAGATAATCGAGGATTTCTACTGGCGCAGCTTTTCCCGCCCACCCACCGGGCGCGAACTTGAGGTCAGCCTCAACTACATCGAATCGTCCAAGGACGGTGCCAATGCGTTCGAAGACCTGGTCTGGGCTCTGATCAACAAGGATGAATTCCTCTTCCAGCATTGAGCGACATTCGACCGATGTAGCAGCGAGCGTGAGCGAGCAGATTGCAACAAGATCGTGTCTGCTCGCTCACGCTCGCCGCTACGTGGCCGCCGGTGCGCTGTGGTTCATCGGGTTATCGGTGAGTGCCGAACCAGTGTCCTTCAAGCGTGATATCGCTCCGATATTGTTGGCCCGATGCCAGGGTTGCCATAGTGCCAAAAAGGCCAAGGGCAAATACCGCGTGGATTCCTTCAATCATCTTACAGCCGGCATCACTGCCAAGGACTTGGAAGACAGCGAAACCTATTATCGATTGATCACCGATGATGCCGACGAACGAATGCCCGCGGACGCGGATCCGTTGCCCAAGGAACAGATTGAGCTGTTCCGCCGTTGGATCGAAGCCGGGGCGAAGTTTGATGGCGAGGATCCGAACGCCTCGCTGATCAACGTCATTCCCGGAGCCACTCATCCGGCACCACCCAAGGTGTACCCGCGACCGCTGCCGATCACCGCCGTTGCCTTCGGGCCCGCGACGAATCAAGTGACGGTGAGCGGTTACCGCGAATTGACGATCTGGAATACGACCGACGGCAAATTGAAACGACGCATCCCCAACGTGGCGGAGAAGACGATGTCGATCACCATCCATCCTGAGGGCAAGACAATCGCAGTCGCCGGTGGCAATCCCGGACGACTCGGCGAAATTCGGATCTTTGATGTCTCGGGCGAACTGCAACGGATCTTGCAGAAGGACGATGACCTCTGCCTGAGTGTGGCCTTTAGCCCAGACGGCTCAATGCTGGCGGTAGGCAGCACCGATGGGACGGTCTCTGTCTACGCCACCGACACCTGGCGAAAAGAAGTCGTTTTCTCCAACCACTCCGATTGGGTCAACGCAGTCGCTTGGAACAAAGACGGCACGATGCTGGCCTCCGCCAGCCGCGATCATTCAGCCAAGGTCTTCGACATGAAGAAACGCAAACGCCTTGCGACTTACACCGGGCACAAAAAATCGGTATACGATGTCGCCTTTCGTTCCGACAACCAGGAAGTGTACACGGTTGGCGCCGATGGTTTGCTTTCGCGCTGGCGCATCGACAATGCGAGACAGGTGAAGCCGTTGCGGCAGACGAAAACGCCCGCTTATCGACTCGTGATCGAATCCGGCAAGTTCCCCGGCGTCCACGTCTTGGGGAAAGATCCGGCCATCGAATCGATCAAATTCGGGGCCCAGTCGCAGGCCAAACAGAATGCCTTTCCCTCCGCGGCCTTGTCCGTTGCCGATCGTGGCGACGTCATCGCCATTGGCGGCGGCGCGGGCGAGGTGGCAATCGTGGACTCCAAGACGCTCGGTGTCCGTTTGAAGTTCATCGCTGCACCCGGCCGGTAGTCCACAAGCGTTCAAGCGAGCACTTATCGCACAGTGTTTGTCTTGCGAGCTTCCGGTGGTGCTGGCGGGTAGATTTGCTTGGGAGCCGGGAGTTTGAATTGTTCGGCGAGCCAGGGAACGGCGAGGTAGCCCTTGAAGTAGTGTTTCGGGACATCGACGTTTGCGTATTGGTACCATCCTTCATTGCCCAGGCCTTCAGGGATGGGTTTGCCGTCCAGGCGGGCGTTCGGATTGGCGAATTTCGGATAGTGATGAACGGATACTTTGTTCGGCGCGCCCGCCGTCGCATACGCCTTGCGCACCAGATCCAGTGAGTGCTCCGGTCCGCCTTCAGTGAGGATCAACGGCCGTGGGGCAAATGCCGCAACGAGATCGGGGTAATCGAACCACTTCCACATTCCCGGCACGCAGTGCCCAAGCCAATTGGCGCGAGGGCGAATACCACTGGCGCTCGGCTTGGTGCTCACCTTGGTACGTTCGATGTTCGGGCAAAGAAAGTCGTTCCAAACGATCGCCTGTATATTCGGATCGAGAACGGCCATGACCAACAGAGGCTCGGTTCCCAGCGAGTGCCCGCTTATGGCAACGCGATCTGCATCGACGTAAGGCCGTTTGCGCAGCCAAGCGAGAATCTTTCGCTTCTGAAACACGGACAGCGAAATGTAGTCACGGCCAAAGTCGATGAGATAGCGGGCGAGCGTGTTGCGATCGTCCATCGTGGTGCGCCGATACTTGGCCAAGTCTGATAGTTCACCATTGCCCGGGTGATCGACAGCCACAGCGACCAGACCCGCCTTGACGAATTGAAGTGCCTGCCGATTGCGTTCGGAGTGAGTGTAGCCATCGTCCGTGCCTCCGTCCCTCTTGAAGCTCGGATGCAGTGGAGGCTCTCCCGCAAGGTTTTCCTTTGTGCCGGACGAACCGGAAAAACACATCACTGCCGGAGCGGGCTTGTCCGTTGTCGCGCCATTTGGAACCAACAGCAGAAAGGGAACGACACTTCCCGGCTCCGGATAGAGTTCCCACTTCTCCAGCACGTAGCCATCTCGGTCCTTGGCCCACAGCTTTCTCGGAGCGGGTTGTGGAGTTGGTTCGGGGAAATTCATCAACTCAAACATTTTCGCCCGCACTTCCAACTGCCATTCCTCAAATTCCTCCGACGTGAATTCAGGATTGAATGCCAGCTTGGGCTTGGAGGTTCGCAGGAGATGTTGAAGAAACCCGCGCGTGCTGACGTGACGTCCGTCAGCACGACCGCTGCGAATGATTTTCTCTTTCTCGATGTCCAGTTTCTGTCCGCTGGCAGGCAGGGTTATGCCCAAGCAGCATGCGATTATGATAAGCGCGGCGTACAATCGCAGAACGGCAGGCGCGCGAGACGCTGAATTCACACGGTAGTTCATGGTTTTTAAAAGGGATTCAGGATTGTTCATTTGGTCAAGCGCCAGAAGCGAACCGTTCCGGCTTGGTCGCCGATCACGGCCTTGGCGCCAGTGTGGACGATGGCGACCGTCAGTGGAAGCGCCTCGTTCCTGGAGGCCGTCAACTGGCGACCTTTCTCGTCCCACATGCGGACAACGCGGTCGCGACCGACGGTGGTGAGGCGACCTCGTTGGTCGAACCTGGTGGCAAGGACGCCGTTGCGGAGTTTGCCGTAGATGCCGGGTTTGCGCTGCGGGGAATGGGCGTTCGATTTGTTGATGGTGGGCCAGCCGTCCTTCGCGTCCCACCAGATGATGCGGCCGTCTTCACCGACGGAGGCGAGAAGTTTTCCGTCGGAACGCCAATCGAGTGCACGGATAGCGGCCTTGTGTTCGAGGAGGCTCAGGCGAATGCCACCTTGCTTGGCGCCCCACAAATGCAGTCCCCCGGTGCGATCGGCCGTGGCGAGAGTGGCTCCGTCCGGACTGAATGCGATCGAGGTGATCCAGTCCGTATGCTTCTCGATTTTATACAGCTGTCTGCCGTCGGTGGTGGAATAGACCTTCACGACTTTGCCGCTGCCACCGAGCGCGACGAGTTTGTGATCCGCGCTCAGGTCGGCGGCAATGATCGCATCCAATTCATCACCGACCTCGGCGAGGCGCTTTCCCGTCTTTACGTCGAAGAGCACGACCTTGCCTGATTCCACCGGTCGGCCACCGGCGACCATCAGCACGGAGCCGTCTCGGCTGAAGCGAATGACATTGGGAACACCTTCGGGGAATGGCAGGTGTCCGACGACGTTCTCCGTATCCGTGTTCAGCAAGCGAATGTGTTCTTGCCCGGCCACGGCAAGGAGCGCCGCCCATGGGCTGGTGTCCATGGACATGACCGGCAGAGGGCGCATGACCTTCGGTGTTCTGATCGGCGGCAGCTTGCCGGGCATCGCGGGATTGGCTGGTTTGACGCCGGCGTTTGCAGAGGGGTGGAATCTCGTGTCGCGTTTGGCGAGCATTGATTTGTCGCCGGCATTCTCCAACAAGCCGCCATCGATCCATTGCTGAATGAGTGCAATGTCCTTCTGTGGGATCATTGGCTTGTTGGGAGGCATTCGCGAATCGTCGTCCGGATCGGTGATGATCTCGAAGAGCAGGCTTTGGCTCGACCGACCGGGAACGACGATCCTGCCGCCACTGCCGCCCTTCATCGCAGCCGCGTAGTTCTGCATGTTGAGTCCGGACTTCTGCTCGTCGCCGCCGTGGCACTTCAGGCAATGCTGACGGAGGAGGGGTTTGATGTGCTGATCGTAGTTTGGCGTCGCTGCTGCGACGGCGAAGGGAAGGAAGACGATGGCGAGCAGACAGCGCACGAGATGGTCAGTGGTTGAAGGAAAACTCGGTGGAGTTCAGCAGGCTCCAAAAGATGTCGCGGTAGACATGTTCATCATTCACGGCATCGCCGATCAACTGACGCAGGCCGACAGTCTCGGCAGCGGTCGGTTTACGGGTCAGGGAGAGTATGAAGAGTTCTTCGAGGGCGGCCTCGGGGGTGGCGGATTCTTTGATGATTCGGTTCAACCGGCCATTGGCGCTGAGGCGGGGTTCGAGGGTGTTGCCGACCATCAGGTGCAGCGTTTGCGAGAGGGTCGGTTCCAGTTTGGTGTCGGTGGAGGAGACGGACTTTCGCGGTGACCGGCCAAAGGTCTCCATGAAGACATCACCGCAACCGGCGCGTGCCGTGTCGCCACCGGTGCGGGGATAAAAGTCGATCGCCTTGGTGTTCTTCGGCCAATCTTTGAAGCCGCGTTGCATGCCGGTGACAGCGACGAAGGAATCCATCAGCACATCGGCACGCAATCGTCGCAGGTACGAGCGGGAAAACTGTCGCGTGTCGAGTTTGTTGGAGGCGTTGGGCTGGCTGCTGAGTTGGTAAACGCGGCTGTTGCAGATATCGCGGACGAGGCTGCGCAGGTCGAATCCGGATTCGACGAGACGCCTGGCCAGCGCGTTCATGAGCGGGGCGTTGGAAGGTGGATTGCTGACACGGATGTCATCGACCGGGTGAATCACACCGCGGCCGAAGAGCTGCGCCCAGATGCGGTTGGCGAGGTTGCGACTGAAGTGTTCGTTGTCCGGGGAAGTGAGCCAGGCGGCCAAGGCGCGACGCGGATCGCCGTTATGTTTGGCCGGTTCCACTGCGCCGAGGACCTTGGCGGGCATAGGGCGTTTGTCCACGAGGTGGAGGGCGGGTGAGGCCTTCGTGTCGTAGTAGATGCGTTGTTCACGCGTCTCCACGCCGGGCTTGCGTTTCATGCCGGAGAAGAAGCTCACGAAGCCGTAGTAGTCATCCATCGTCCAGCGATCGAAGGGATGATTGTGGCACTCGGCGCATTGAATCTGAATGCCGAGGAACACCTGCGAGAAATCTGCCGCGAAAGTCTTCGGATTCAGGCGCCGCGCATGGACCAGCATGGTGTAGAGATTGGCCGGACCGTTCTGCAGATTGCTCCCGGAGGAGACCACCATGTCATCGACCATTTCGTTCAACGGACGACCGGAACGGATCTGTCGGCGGATCCATTCGTGAAAGGCGCTGGCGGCCTTCACGTGGGTGCCATAAGGCGCGTAATTGCCCCCGATGATCCGCAACTGCTCGCTCCAAAGTGTGGTCCAGTAGTCGGCGAACGCGTCGTCCTTCAAAAGCTGATCGATCTTATCCGCACGCTTCTTGGGATCCGTGCTCGCCATGAACGCGCGGTATTCCTCGACCGTAGGCGGATGTGCGACCAGATCGAGCGTCACGCGACGAAGGAAGGTCTCGTCATCGCAAAGCTCGGAGGGAGCGATGCGTAGTTTCCGCAGACGGTCAAAGACCAACTCGTCGATATAGTTGTTCTTCGCCGGATCCGGCCATCGAAACCCCTCGGCCGGAGGCAACACGATCGTCTCCACGCCCGCGGTGAACCGGCTGAAGCGGGCGAAGACATGCGTGTCGCCGGCGCTCTTCGCAGTGACGCGACCGTGTTCGTCGATGTCGGCAACGCTCGGATTGTTGCTGTGGAAGCGAGCCAAGGTGGTGACGTCCCGACGCGAACGATCGTCGTAAACGGCGGTGACTTTCACGGCGCTCCGTTCTCCACCGCGTTCGAAGACGAATCGCTCGGTGGACAATTCGATCCCTACGGTATCGGGCACATCGTCGGCGTCATCGGGAGCGCCAGCAGCAATCCAGCGGTGCAGGGTCTGGTAATACTCGCTATCCGGCTTGAACAACTCGCCACCGGTGTGCGGCACGGCTCCAATCGCCTTGCGCAACAGCAGGCTTTGCTCCGGCACAGCTACGTTCACCCGTCGCCCCACCATCTCGTTTACGATGCGGAAGTAGTCGCCCTTCGCATCGTAACCGAAGAGCGAAAGCATGAACCCATCCATGCCGCGCGCTGAACCGTGGCACGTGCCCGCGTTGCACCCTGCGCGAAACAGGATCGGCATGACGTCGCGTCTGAAGCTGACTGAGTCAGCTTCAGACGCGAGCATCGAAGTTCCAACGCTCAACATCCAACTTTGAAGGAGCAGAATGGCGAACTTCGTTCGCGTTCGACGTTGAAAGTTCAAAGTTGGAAGTTCGATGTTCACAGATTGTCTTCCGCCGTTGAAATGCTCTTCGCAAAGGTGCGGATCAGCTGATCGGCTTCGTCTGGGAGCGGGTCGGCGAGATCCGGTTTCTCAATCAGCTGAGATCGTTGCGCGAGCTTGATCCAGCGAATCGTTTCCCGAAGTTCCTTGAGCGCAGTTCTCATTTTGTGAATGAAATCCTTACGTGATTCGGCCGCTTGTGCTTCTCCATGGTGCGCCATCGGTGATGTTCCACTCGGTAAGACCTGATTGGCAACGTGTCGTCCTGCTTGTGAATCGTGCAACGCCTCTGAGAGCCGATTGAATCGTGCTGCGAAATCCAGCAACCGTTCCTCCAAATCGTAATTCTGTTCGGATATTTCAAAGTTCGATGTTGAGGGTTCAACGTTGGACCTTCGATAGAGCCGCAGGGTCCACACGCAAATTACCTCGCCCGGCGCGTTGGACGATTTCGGATCCGTTGGAATTGACGACGACTTCACAGTTCAATCCGGTGACACGACCGAGCAAGGCCTCGTGGTTTGCTTCCAGATTGAACGTCACCTCTTTGCTGGTCGAGGTCAGTATGGGCAACGGTTCGATCACGCGAAGTCCCTTGGGCAGGCCCAACAGGCGGGCGGTGGCTTTGCCTTTGAACGGCGTTAATTGGCGGACCTTCCAAACGAAGGTCTTTCGTTCACCGCGACGGATGCTCGTTGGTTGGGCGGAGAGCTGGAGGTAGGGATCGGCTATTTCCAGGGTGACGATGTCGGAGGAGACGTGAATGTGTCCGGTGCCTAGCCAAGGGGTGAGAGGTTCGTTGACGTCGTTGGCGATGACGACGAAGGGTTGTTTACCTTTCGCTGCCGAACCTCCGACAGATAGCTTAAGGATCGCCGAATTCTCGTTTGCCGGGATGATCTCGATGGGCTGGGACGATATGCCGCTCCCAATGTAGCCGACGGCAAATTGAACCGCGCCCTTGAAGCCGGCCCGTCGGCGAACGCGAACCGAAATACCGGCTTCACTGTTGCGGACGATCGGAGCGGAGGGCGCATCGACCTCGATGCTGAAAGGTGCGGGATCGGTCACCGCGGCGATGTAGCGATCGACCTGGACGTAGTGCAACGAGTTGCCGCCGGAGTGATTGATGAAGGGAACATTCTGCTGTGAATGCGAGGTGAACTTCTGCCCGGTCTCAACCGGGCGCGCTTCCAAGGTGAACACCGATCCTCCGAGAGGTGCATCGCGTTCAGCGACGAGTTGCACGGGCCAAAGTTTGGTGCCTGGCTTCACCCGCGGAGAAATCAGTCGCACGCCTTTCGGCAAACCGCGGGCAATGATGTTGAACTCGCCCTTGAGCTTCTCAAACTGCCCGTCGTACATCGTCACGTTGATCGTCCAGCGTCCGCCGCGCGGAACGGCAAATCCGGAGTAACGCATGCTCTCCACCCAGTCGTTGGAGCGGCTTCGAAGCACGGATTGAAACCTCGTGGGAGGATGTTCGATTTCGACACGATAAACCCCGGTTGGACCACCTGCCCCACTCGAGTCCGAGATTTCGATCAGGTAGTCGCCGGTCTGTTTCGGTCGCCAGACAAAGGATGGATCGAGAACCTCCCGGCGACCGCCTCCGCCACGGTAGCTCGTACCAAAGATGTCGCGTTCGCCCAACTTGGCGTCGTCCTTCTCGATTTCGGGTTCCTTGCCAACGGGCTGGATCACCACGCGCGGATCGATCGGCGAGCCCAATGAGGCCGCGTAGACCCGCACGCGCCATGCCTCACCTTGCTTGACCGTCACTTGAAACGAATCCACATCCGTCGCGCTTTCGATGATTCCATTGAGCGCGACCGGGAGTTTGGCAATGGAGTTTGATTCGAAGGCATTCGGGAGTCTGCTTGAGCGCAATGGAACAGCAGAAGGCGCACGGCCAATGTATTCGAACTGACCGCTCTTCTCCGGAACAGCAATCGTCTCAGTGAACGTCCCTTTGGCGTCCCCGATCATTTGGAAGGATTGTTCGCTGCCGGCCATGCCGCCCATGGGAAACGCCACCGCGGGTCGTCGGTTGTCCCCCACATGCAAGGCGTACACGATCGCCCGCGTCGAATAGACCGAGTGCTTCACCTCCACGAATACTTCTCCCTGCTTCTGCGCCACCATTGAGATGACCGGGTCCTGAATGTGAAAGGCATTGTCGTCGTTGTGCGCCAGTTCACGTCCGGTGGCGTCCAAGACGCGTAACGCGAGGTCAAATTCGGAATCGCCGTAGTTGCGGTCGGCGATGCGAACGGCGTCCAGTTCGAGGGAAAGACGTCGTCCCTTGTCGACCGGAATGCGATAAAGGTCCACACCGTCGGCGCCCAATTCGCCGAGGACGGTCACCGCATTCTCAATCGGCATGGCGGATTCCAACTGGTCGTTTGGTTTCTTCGTTTCCGTGACCACGCGAAAGGGGGTGACGTGAAACGTCCCGATCACCGAAAGCTCCGTGGCCGTGAGCAGCCGAAACGGGTATTGGCCGGGCGGACAATTTGGCGAGATCTCGAACTTGCAGGACACCGAAGCGTCGATGTATCCGCCGTGTGCGAAACTCATCCGGTTCGGTTTCGGACCTGGTTTGAGGTCGTAGGCACGAATGCCGGGTTTGAAGAAGATGACCTCCCGAGGGTTCTTGAGCGCTTCCGCGATTCCCATCAATTGAACTTCAACTGTTGTGCCTTGTTGGCCAAAACGCGGGCGCACGTACTCCAGCCCTTTCGTCATTCGCTGCGCTTGAACGGGCACAGCGACGAGCAACAACGCCAAGATCCAAAGTCTCATCACTCAGGAAATCAATCCGTTGACCAACTTACCGCCCTTGATGATCTCGATTGGGCGGGTGCCGAAGGCGAGCAGTTCCTTCGAGGCATCTATGCCGAGTTGGTGATAGATGGTGTGCAACAGGTCTTCGAGTGGGGCGGCATCTCGTGCGGGTTCGGCTCCGGTAGCGTCGCTGGCGCCGTAGAATTGTCCGCGCGTGAATCCTCCGCCGGCGATCAGCATGGAATAGCAACGCGCGTGGTGATCGCGGCCGGCGTCCTTGTTGATCTTCGGCGTGCGACCGAATTCGCTGGTGACCCAGAAGATCGTCGAGTCGAGCAGACCGCGTTGGTCGAGATCGGTGACCATGCCGGCGATCGCCGCATCGAGCGCGGGCATTTGATCCAGCGTGCTGCGCTTGACATCGAAGTGGCAGTCCCACGAACCGTAGGTCACCGTGACGAAGCGCACGCCTGCTTCGACCAATCGCCGCGCGACGATCAAGCGTTCGGCCAGGCCTTTGGGATGGTAGCGATTGTCCGGGCCTTTCAGTCCGACCACGTCGCTGCCGTAAAGCTGCTTCATCGCCTCCGATTCGTCGTCCAAGGAAAACGCGGCTCGGGCCTTGGGCGAGGTGAGCAGGGAATAGGCGTCCTTGTAGAAGCCGTCCATCGTATTCAATACGTTGGGATCGGACTCCAGCTTGCGGATGCGTTGCTCGATGATCTGTCGCGCCGTTTGCCGTCGGTCCAAGCGCTCGATCGAAACGTTTTTGGGAATTTGGAAATCGCGCACCTGGTAGCTGCGTCCGCCCGGATCGGACCCTAGTTCGAACGGTCCATGCGCACTGCTCAGAAAGCCAGTTCCCCCCATGAAGCCGTGCTTCTTCGGAATCATCATGTAGGGGGGCATCTCCGTGCGCTTGCCCAACTCATGCGACACCACCGACCCCATCTGCGGGAAGTCGATTACCGCCGTCGGGGTGTGACCCGTGAAAAGATGATACGTCGCGATCCCATGATCCGGCACTTTGCCTACCACGCTGCGGATGATGCTGAGCTTGTCCGCCACCTTGGCCGTGCGGGGAAAGTTATCGCTCAGATGATCGCCAGTCTTCGTCTTAGTGACACCGAATTGTCCGCGAATCTCCACCGGCGCCTCCGGCTTCGGATCAAAGGATTCCTGTTGCTGAAATCCGCCCCCGAGATGCAGCTGAATCACACTCAGCGCCTTCGCCTCCTTCTTCGCGCCTGATGCCTGGGTGAACGCCTTGTTATCTGCCGCCTGCAGGCGAAACAAATCCCCCATCGAAAGCCCCAAAGCGCCCAACGATCCGGCTTGCAGGACCGTGCGACGATTCATCGTCCGAAACCCGTCGCAGCCGTGGACGCGACTCCTAGTTGATTTCATAAACCATCGGGATCGAACGATATTAGAACGGTCGGTGGTGGGTGAGAATTAAAAAATTTCCGGACGGACCGTTCGCTCAATCCGTTACAATCGATCGGGAACCAGAAGTGTGAGCGAGGGACGGAAATACAGTTTTGGCGAAGGACTGGACTCCCCATCAGCCGCGGTTAGTTCTTTGCTGCCGCAGTGATTTCCGCGGCTTTGTGACGTTTGCAGAATCCTCACCAATCCGCTGAGCGATGAAAGATCACGGCGACTTTGCCGCTCTGCAGCATCGCGGCCAGTGGCTGGTCATTTCCGTTCTGGTCCTTGAGCGTGAATGCGGGGGGCTTTGACCCGACCTTCAAGGGGTGAGGGAGAGCGCATCAGGGACAGTTTGATCTGATTACTGTCAAACTCGCGGTTTCTTATCGTGTCGTCCTCAGTTGCCACCGTTTTCAATCACATGGCTCCGTCATGTAACGAAACCACCACGAGAGGAACCGTATGCCTTAATCGGGCTCGTACGGATCTGCGGGGGGGCTCGCCTGATTCATCGAGTCAGGCGAGCCTATCCGAGACACGCATCGATCATGGCATTCCCAATGGAGACTTGTCTTCATTTGACCGCGCAACGGAAAACGGCAGAGGACTGCCGTAGTCCAAAACGCTGTCGCGCTGGTGATGCCCAAGGTGCGTTTGCCTCAGTATATGTGGTTTCCGGATGGGCGCGAACGATCCGAACTGTTCGTTTGGCTTGCGGGCATGGGTAGTGCAGCTGAACTTCAGTTCAGGTCCACTCGATGCTCGTCTTTCGTCTGGGAAGATTCACGCAAACCAGTGCATCGTCCTCGTCTTGATACCAGGTGTTGTTTGACAAGCCAGTGCGATTGGCGACGCGTTTCAACATAGAGGTGTTTTCGCCTGTCCGCACTCGTGGCGAGGTGAGTTTGGTGTTGGCGATTCGCAGGGTGAACGCGTTGGTGCCGAACGGCGAATCCAGTTCCAGGCGATTGCCCAGGCGCTGAATGGTGGTGAGGTCCTTGGCGGCCCAGTAGCGACCGATCTCGCTGACTTTCATCCAGATGGTTTCGTCGCGGAATCCGCGGTGCAGGGCGGTGACGACTTTCTGGAAGGAAATGAATCCGGCTTTGGAGCCATTCGAATACATGCCCTGCCAGTGACAGAGCATGATGGCGGGTTGGCCACGCTTGATGAGATCGACGAGGCGTCCGCTGCTAGCGTCGTTCGAGGCGTAGCGATGGCCTTTGGGAACGCGGTCACCTTGCCAGCCGCCAAACCAATCGCCGGTGGCGCAGGGAACGTTGACCGTCACGCGGACGTCGTCCGTGCCGAGACCGCTGAGGTGTTCCATGATCGGTTGCACGTCCTCGTCGGCCTTCGCATGGACATACTTGAAGTAGTGCGGAAGATCGACCTGGTAGACGTCGCGGACGGCTTGTTGGACGGCGAGGGAGAGTTCGGATTTTACCAGGTTGCCCATTCCACCCGGCGTGGTTATGCCTTCGCAGGGAAGATCGCAGTTCTTCAGAATTCTAAGGGCGTAGGCGATGTAGGCCGCGATTTCGTCGACGCTCTTTTTCTCCTGCGGCCAGGAGTTTTCGATGTTGTGCGCGCCGACGCCGGGGAAAGGCCTGCCGGTGCGAATGTCGATCACGCGAGTGTGGGTGATCATCTCGGGATGAATGTCCCAATTGGGAACCATCAACTCGCGGACGAGCTTGAGGCTGTCGCGCAATTCGCGTCGCGTCCAACCTGGGAGTTCACGGTCGAGCCAACCCACGCAGGCCGGGTTGGGGACGATGGAGTATTTGCCCTTCACACCATGCGCGGCGCACCATTCGCCAAACTCGCGCACGAACGCATCAGGAATTTCTCTTGGCCAGGATCGCCAGTCCTTCTTGTAAACCTCGCGTTCGGGAAAAGCCGCGCCGAATTGCGGGGTGCAGAAGTAACCCAGGTTCACCAGGCAGGTGGAGTCGTCGACGATGAACGAGAGCGGCACTCTGTCGCGCGGATTGAGCACGCTAACGCCCGGATCCTGTTCGGCGTAAGGCGCGTCTTTGCGCGTGAAGAGACTTGATGCAGCGTTGCCAATAGAATGTCCGGCAATCAATGCACCGCCAGTCTTGAGGAAGGTCCGCCGGGAGTGGTGGTTTTTCATGGCGTGGGTGTTTCAGATCGGACTTCGGCGTTCGTTTCGAAGCGATCAAGGATCATCTGCAATCGTTGCCTGCGATGAGGGGCTTGTTTGTCCTGCACACTGACTTGGTGCTGCTGGAGTGGGTCCTTGTCGAGATCGTGAAATCTGCCGTTGGTATCAAGGATGTGATGCCAGTCGCGGGCCATGCGGAAACCGGAAGATTCGGAAACGACCCAGTTGCGTTTTTCAAATGGATCATCACTGCCGCGGAGACTTGGAAGTAGAGTGTGGCCGTCCAATTTCAAGTGGTTCGGCTTTTCGATATTCGCCAGTTCAAGGAGCGTTGGAAACAGATCAGTAAAGTCGGTCAGGTCGCGTGACACCCGGCCTCCTTTGAACAGGAATGGCGCGCGTATGATGAACGGAACGTGCGCTCCGCAATCCGCCTTGGCTCGTTTGCCGACAGGTTGTTCGTCGCCGTTCAGTTTGCCGGGCACTGGTGAACCGCCGGTGCTCGTAAAGAGGAGAAAGGTGTTCTCGTCCGCGGTGGCTCGGGCGAGTTTGCCGGCGCGTTCGTCCAGTTTCTTTACCTGCCCGGCGTAGTTTCCAATGCCGACCGGGAGTGCACAGAGGAGCAGGTACGGGCTTTTCCCTGTTAACTTCAACTCGCCATCGATCTCGTAGTTTATCCGCGTGTAGCCGGCCTTCACGAGGAGATCGATCAACGATGGTTGTCTTTCCTTTAGCCGGCTTGGGTAGCGTCCCAGCAGGAGAGCGTCGTGCGAAAGTCTGGCATCCAGCATACTCCAAGCGGTTTCATACCGAACGCCCTCGTTGGCGAGCCGATCGAGGTTCGGCGTCTGATGGTCGGATTCGTAGCAACTCACCCAATCGCGTCCAAGATCGTGGGCGATGATGAGGACGACGTTTGGGCGTTGATCCGCAGCGTTGGCGATTGTGGCCAACAAGCTGCAACCCAAAAGGAGAAGTCGTTTCATTTGCTTCGGAATACCTCGCTGGCGACGATTTGTTGGACAAGTTCACGGAGGTTGTAGTTCTGCCTGGCGACGGTCTCGACAATTTGAGCGAGATCGTCGCGGTCGGTGAATGCGAGCCGCCGGCCAAGCGCGTAGGTCAGCATTTTTTCGGTCAGGCAATGCGTGAATTGATCCGGTCGGGCCTTCAGGTAATTGCGAATCCCCTCAACTCCGTCGAACACCGTGCCGTCGGGCATTTCGCCCTTCGCGTTGATGCGGAGCTTCTTGGTGTAGCGATCACGCCAGGCGCCGATGTGGTCGTAATTCTCCATCGCCAATCCGAGCGGGTCCATCTTGCGGTGGCATTCGAAGCAGGTGGGATTGTTGCGGTGTTTCTCCATCAATTCGCGGATGGTGCTGACACCGCGCGTGTCGGGTTCGATTGGGTCAACATCGGGTGGTGGTGGATTTGGTGGTGTGCCGAGAAGATTCTCAAGTATCCACACACCGCGGAGAACGGGTTGAGTTTCCACCCCGTTCGAAGTCGCAGTGAGAATGCTGCCGTGACCGAGCAATCCGCCTCGATGCTGCGAGGGTTGAAGCGAGATTTTGCGGAAATTAGTGCCGTCGATCCCGCGGATTCCGTAGTGTCGGGCGAGGGCATCGTTTGCAAAGGTGTAATCGGAGTCGATGAAATCCAGGAGGCTTCCGTTGCCGGCGAGCAGATGTGCGAAGAATCGTCGGGTTTCTTCTTTCATCGCGGATTCCAAGTTGTCGGCGTAGTAGCTGGGATTCTTCTCGGGGTCAGGTGGCATTTCCCCGAGTTTGCGCAGGCCAAGCCATTGATCGGTGAAGTTTGACACGAAGGACTTCGCCTTCGGATCGCCGAGCATGCGCGTCACTTGCCGTTGCAATTCTGGGGGGCGCAACAACGAGCCATCGTCGGCGTGAGTCCGGAGTTCGTCGTCGGGCATGGAAGACCAGAGGAAGTATGAAAGTCTCGAGGCGAGTTCGTGGGGATTGCACGAGCCGGTGCCGGATTCCGGATTGTAGAGAAAGCTTGGCGAGACGAGGAGTGAGCGCACTCCGTAGTTGGCGGCCTTCCAGAAGTCCTTTGTGTCAGTCAGATGTTGTCGGGCAAGCTTCAGGTATGGCTCAAGTCCGGCATTCGTCACCGGCCGGCGAAAGGCGCGTTGAGCCAGACGTGTGAGTGAAGCATCGAGGTAAGCTGCATCAGGACGCCTTGGTGGATTGGGGAAGTATCGGGCGAACCCCGGGAGCGGCCATTGATCATAAAATGGACCTTCAATTTCCAGAGAGTAGACATGCAGTTCCGGGCCGGAGCCGATGTACATCTCGGGCGGGTTTCGAAGCGGATAAATTGCGTCCTTGGTGTACTTCGGAAGCACCTTGCGCATGATGCGCTTGAAGGATCCGTTCGGGCCGTTCGCCCAGTGGAGGTGGAAGGTGAAGCCGCGATCAAGCCAGGTGCGGTGTTCGATCTCGATGATCTTTTCGTCGGGGATTTCGTATTCGCCAATGATGCGATGGGCGGTCGCACCAAGCTCCCGGGAGTCGATGCTGATGGAAAGGCGCATCGGTTCGTCCGAGTTATAGCGCAGATCCTCATCCTTGTAGCGCGACTTGCGATTGTAGGCCAATGCCTTGAAGCGGATGAGGTATTCACCGTCGGCCGGAATCTTGCGCTTGTCCAAGGTGCGCAGGCCGAGCGGTTGGCGGTCCTTGATCGTCATGCGGGCGATTTCCGGGCGCAAGCCGCGTGAGTGGCCGCTGATTTCCTGTCCCTCCGCGCGGTAGTGAATCCTCTCCGGACGTGGACCGGGACGAATCGCCTTGTCGGCGATTTTGCGGGCGGCTGCGAGGTAGTTTCGTAACAGGTGATCGGAAGTCACCAGGCCTTCGCCGTTGTTGTTGAATCCATCGACGGAGTCATCCGGTGGAAAGGTTGTCGTCGGGTCGAAGTCGATCATCTTGAATTCGAACAAGTCCCGGGTGGTGTTGAGATACTCACTGCGGTTCAGCCGACGGAGCACGACCTTGCCGACGTTTTCGCGAGCGGCTTCGCGTGCTTTGCGCAGAGTTGAGGTAAGCCAGGCGACGACTTGTTTCAGCTGTTTGGTCGAAGGTTGCTTTTCGTCCTCCGGTGGCATCTCGGCGAGATTGAGCACGTCAAGAATCTCCTGATAGGTCTCCGGGCCGGCAATGTGGTCGAAGCGACGATCGCCTTTCTGCTTCTGTTCGCCGTGACACTTCAGGCAATACGCTCTTAAAAACGGCGCGAGCGGTTTTTCGGCCGCGCTGGCTGTGCTGAAAAGTGCAACAGTCATAAACAGCCGCAGGATCATGTCAGGAGATGATTGAGATTGCCCGTACTCGTGGCGAAGCGGTCCTGTTCGATTTTAAGTTGCTGCATGATCGAGACGAACAGATTCGAAAGCGGCAGTCCGTCACGTCCGTGCCGTTCAAAGCGATGATGCTGTCCATGACGGAAGCCACCACCCGCAAGCATGATGGGGAGGTTTCGGCTTGAGTGTGAACTCGCATTGCCCATGCCACTGCCGAAAAGTACGACAGTCGAATCGAGCAAGGGACGGTCTTCCACATCGCGCGTATTTTTCAGCTTGGTCAGAAAGTTTGAGAACTGCTGTGCGTAATAGGATTCGATGACCACCAGTTGCTTCAGCAAGTCCGGTCGTTTTCCGTGGTGCGTGAGGGAGTGGTAACCAAGCGTGATGCCATCGAAGGGAAAGAGACGATTGCCGCCCGGATGACCATAACAGATCACCTTGCTCGAGTCGGTTTGGAGGGCGAGGACCATCAGGTCGTAAAGCACCTCCGTATTGTAGGGATAGGAGAGGTCCACGATCCGATCATCGCCATCCCCCTTGATCACGCTGTCTTTCACCTTCGGCTTTCTTATGTCGATCCACTCTTCCTTGCGCCGGAGGTGGCGTTCGACGGCGCGGACTGAGGTCAGGTACTCGTCGAGTTTGTCGCGGTCGGTCTTGGTGAGCCGTTGGGAAAGCCGGCGGGCGTCTTCGCGGACCACATCCAGGATGCTGGCATCCTCGTCGATGAAATGCCGGTTTCGTTCCTTGGTTTTCCTGGGGTCGTCGAGGAAGAGCTGGGCGAAGATCTTTCGAGGATCAGAATTGGTTGGCAGTTTAACACCCGCTCGTGACCACGAGAATCCTCCCGCACCGAGGAGAAGCGAGGGAAAGCGATTGGCCTCACCGATCTGTTCTGCGAGATGTTGGTCGAAGGAAAAGAGTCGCTGCGGATTGTCCTTCGTATCCTTGAGTTCGACGCCGTTCAGGAAGGTGTTCGAACAACCGTGTCCGCCACCAACATCAGGATGGTCGAGGTTGGTGAAGATGGAGAGGTCTTTTCGATGGGGCTCCAGCGACTTCAGGAGCGATGGCATCACGTAATCCAAGCCGATCTGTTCTGGAAAGAATCCGCCGGGATACATGCCGTAATTCGGCGCGATACAGACGAAGCGCTTCGCCTTGCCGCTCTTCCCAATCGGTTTGCCGATGGATTCGAATGCCGGCAAGGCGATTGATACCCCGAGTCCGCGCAAAAAAGTCCGTCGTTTCATCTCAGTAGTCGGCGCCATTGTCGCTGGCATCGACGGATGCCTTCCATCTGGTCCAGGCCGCGATCATGGATTTCAATTCCTGGGGCTTCTGGGACGCAAGATCAGCGGATTCACGCGGATCCGCGGCGAGGTCGTAGAGCTCCCACTTGCCCTTCTTCACATCGCCGTAAGCCTTCATCATTCCGTCGTGCCATGCAGCTTTGCCACGGATGTGGAAGGCCAATGGACGGGGACGTTTGCTCATGGAACCGTTGATGAGCGGGAGGAGATTGACGCCGTCGAGCGGTCGTTTGTCCGGCATCTTGAAGCCGACGATGTCCATGATGGTCGGGAAGTAGTCGACCGTGCAAGAAGCCACTCCGGATGTGGAACCCGGCTCGATCTTTGCCGGCCATTCAATCACCGAGGGGACACGAACACCGCCTTCGTAAAGACTGCGCTTGCGGCCGCGAAACGGGCCTTGTTTCCCTGGTGCGCCGTCTTTGCCTTCGGGGCCGTTGTCCGAGCAGAACGCGACGAAGGTATTCTCCGCGACGCCTTTCTCACGCAGGAGTGCTCGGAGGCGGCCCACCTCACGGTCGAGCGCAGTGACGCATCCATAGTAGTTCTGCTCGAAGCCGGTGGCTGAACCATTGTCGTAGCTCGCGGCATCTTCCCGGCCGGCCACGGCTGGAAGATGGGGAGCGTGGAACCAGATGATTGCGAGGAAGGGGCTCCCGTGCTCGGCCTCAATGAACTCCAACGCGCGATCCATGATGATCTTCGAGTCGTCTCCCATGAGTTTCTCCGATTCAGGGTCGACCATCGTTTCTTCAGCGGTCCAATAGTGGGTCCCGTAGAGTTCCTTTTTTTCGCCGGCGGATATCTGGTTCCATCCTTTCCTCAGATTGCCTCCGAATGCGACCTCGTCGGATTTGACCGGCTTCCACATCGGATCGAAGGTCGGCGTCTTGGCCTCAGTGGCGAAGGTGGTGTCCACGGCGTGATTCCAGGGAGGTGAATAGTTCTCCGGTTTCTTCGCGCCACGGTTCGATTCCTTTACCGTGCGGGTGAGCGTGCCCATGTGCCACTTGCCAAAATGCCCGGTGGCGTATCCCTTCGCGGCCAATGCCTCGTAGAGCGTGAATTCGCCATCGCGAAGATGGCCGTTGTTGGCGGTATAGATGCCGGTGCGATCGTGGTGACGTCCGGTCACCACGGAGGCTCTGGTCGGGGAACAGACGGGTGCCTGTGCATAGAATCGCGTCAGCTTGAGCCCGTTGGCAGCCATCTTGTCGAGATGCGGGGTACGGATGTGTTTGCCGCCGTTAAACCCGACATCGCCCCAACCAAGATCGTCGCACATGATTAGGATGAAATTGGGCTTGCTGGCAGCCTGCGCACTGGTGGCGAAGGCAAAGAGAACGATGAGGAGGCGTGTCATGGCACCAGTCGTAGCGGAATTTGTGGAGGATTCCGATCAGCGTTTCTTCAGGAAGGCAATGAGGTCTGCCATGTCCGCGACATACATGCGGCCCTGCGCATCCCACACGACATCGACCGGATCGTTGACCAGCGGTTCCGCAGCCGCCAGTTGCAGTTTATATTTGTCGCTGTCGATCTGCCAGAGCTTTTGCGACTCCTCCGGGCTGAGGGGAAAGCGTCGCGGCATGAGATTCTCGCCCGTGATGGAATAACCCATGTCCGTGGCGCGTTTCTCCGGTGTCCACTTCTCGTTGAAAGATCCAAGCGGATGAAGTTCCCAGCGACGAATGATGCACTCGGCGAATTCACCATCTTTTCCGCACGCATGTAGCAGCAAACCACAATCCCGGGCGCGATCGGCTCGACTGCTCCAGGTGCGTTCACCCCAAATATATTCGAGAACCAGGTGATAATCCCGGTAGCGCTGATTCGTTCGCAGATAACCCAGCCCCCGGCCACCGACGTGCAATTCCCCATCGTCGTTGATCCACCAGATCTTCTCGCGCTCAGTCTCCAGCGATCGCGGATTCAGATGGTGGGAGAAGTTTTTGAACTCCGGATCGGCGATCAGGTTGATCACCTGTTTCGGTGCCATTGCCGCCCCGGAGAACTGGGAAAGCGCGAAAAGAAGTAGCATCGAGTATTTCATAAGATCAGGGCCAGAAGGCATTGAGGTGTTTGAGGCATTCCTCCACGAGAACGCGGCCGCCTTCCGGTCCCACAAGGTATTTTTCGGCGCTGTAGCCGCCCCCTTTTGTGGCGCGTTCGGATGGCAGGTATTCGATGTGCCCGCAGGAGAGTTGGACGGTGAAGGTCATCAGGGCTTTGCTGCGCGCCTGGATGCGCATGCCGTAGTCGGTAAACAGTTCGAAGGGAACGGTGGCCATGCCGACGTCGCCCAGGCGGAGTAGATGCAATTCCACGTCGTTCACCGAATCCAGTACGACGAACGGAGGTGATGGTGGATCCTTCATGGGAAGATTGATACGCGCAACGGAGTGTCTGAAGTCCACTTTTCGGCCGATGTGATTGCGCGAAACTGGCAGTGCTCGATCAACACCATCGGCAATTCGCTGCGCGATTTCACGACGCCAGGTGATGCCGCGCCTTTTGGCCATCTCGGCTTGGGCGATGTGTTGAATGCTGCTTCGCGGAAAGCCCTCACCGGCGGCCGCGCATTGTGGGAGGACGAACACATCCTTGGAATAGCGTGCCGCAATTTCCTCACGGACGTCGTGCCAGAAATCAGCGGTGATCAGATCGCTCCGTCGATCAATCTGCGCGGGACTGGCGACGTTGATAATCATTCCCGTGAGCTTGTTTGAGGAATCCCAGAAGAAGAGCAGCGACAAGGTATGATCTTCGATTCCCTCGACGTGAGAAAACTGCGGATGGTCAGTCGGTCCCAACATCTTCGCTTTGCCATCCCGGTAGACGATCCGCCGGTTGAAGCCGATGACCGCCTGGTCAATTCCCCAGCTGACGCCACCCGGTCGGCGATGCTTCCAAGCCTCTTCGGCAGCCGCGGCGATGCGCTCCGCCATAAACGCCCGGTAATCATCACCGCTCATCCAGCCTTCGGGTTTTTCGTCTTCCGTCAAATTGTAAAGCCCGCGCGAGGAACCGGATTGTTGCTGGGGGGCTTGATGGGTGTGCGTGGCGTTCAGGATCAGCTTGTCTGTATCGAAATCGGGCACCCGCTTTTTCAGCAGGGCGCGGACTGAATTCATGGTGACGCGCCGGATGGAAATCAGGTCGCACGACACCATGATTGCCTGCTCTGTCACCTTGCCGTTTGCGTCGATCCCTTCGAGGGCCAGCACGGTCGCTGTGATGGGATCCTTGGCGCCCTCGGAGATCCGTCGCCTGCCATAGCCGATCAAGCCGACTGGTTTGTCCGGCGTGATGTTTGCCCGCGCCCAACCGATGCTGAGGCCCGTTACTGCTGATCGCTGTTTCTCCGCGGAGGCGATGTTGTCGTGCTTGTCCGTAAAGCCGAACCCGGGAGCAAAGGCGATCTTCTGAAAACTGTTCCCTTCCCCGCGGATGATGTCGCGCCAACCATCGCTCCACACGACGCGGGCTTCGCCTTTAACCATCTTCCAGTTGCCTGTTGCGCTCGGAATATGACTTTTGCGAGCAGACCCGTCGTCATTGAGCGTCATCACGAAGGGGCGACCGCCGGGTGGATTCGGCTCACCGATGTTCCATTTGCCGACGAAATCTGCGGCCTCCAGGGGGAATGAACCGCAGAGAGCGCAAAGAGCACAAAGGAACGAAGCGCCGCGCATCTTCAGGCTTTGGAGAGGAGTGTCTTGATTCCAGCGGACATCATCGGGTCCATTTCATCCGAACACCACGCGACGCCAACCGCATAGCCGCCTTGGGGATAGGCTTCCTTCACCGGGATATACCAAGGCCCGCCGTCTCCGTATGCGGCGCAGGCTACGAAGCGACTGGGAACTACGGCTTGGGCGCGAAGTTGGTATTCGATGAAGCTCTCGGCTGGCAGGTGAAGCAGTGAAATGTCGTTTACGTGCAGCGAACTCAGCGTGATCGGGATGCCGGCTTTCACACGGCGAATGAACGCAACGGTGTAAGATGGGCGATTGCGGTGGACGACGCGGTTCTTCTTGTTGCTGATCCCGGCCATCAACTGCGCTTCATCGAAGCGGGTATTCAACGGCGGCAGGATGTCTTCTGTTTCCCATGCGACGGAGCTGATGGGTTGTGGTTTGAGCGTCGCTTCGGAAGCCACGATGCCGTCGAACATGCGTTGCGTAAGTTGAACGCGCGCTTCCTTGGAACCGTTGTTGTATTTGCCGGCGCCGATGTTTCCACCGCAGCCGTTGAAGTAGAGATGGGTGCAATCCGGTTCCTGCTCTTGACGACGACGGCGCGCCAATCCGCAGAAGTCAGAGCTCACCATGCCGTCTCCGTAGTAACTCATCGGGTGACAGGCGTAGTAGTGCGAGGCAACGAGTTTCTTCTTGCCGTTGTAGAAGGCAACGGTCTTGAGCATTGGATCGATGAGACCTTCAGGGAAGCGATGATGTTCGGGTTTGCGTGAGGCACTCCCACGTTGGGAGATCAGTTTTCCTTCAAGGCCAATGATCCGGCGATTGCCTGCGACCTTGTGAACTTCAGCCTCGCCATGGGCGACGTGCGTGACGGGCTGAGTCTTCTTGAGTGCGCTCGTGACGGCTTTGCGCCCGGCGTCAAGGCAGCGCTTGAAGAACTCCGGCTCGATGATGTGCGGAAGATCGCCCTGTTCCAGAATGATCTTCTCCGCATCCATGCACGCTAACGGTGCGTTGTGCTGGTGCACGCAGTGGACAGTCACACGATCGATGGTTGTCTTTGCCGCGTCAGCCAGCGCCTGCCGCCATTGGATGTGTGCGGAGTTCGCAAGTGCCGTCCAGTCCACGACACAAACAACGATCGGTTTGCCTGCGCCCAACAACACATAACCAATCGCTTCCTGCGGGTCATCCACGCCGATCACCGGTTTGATCCAACCGCCACAAAGCGAATGTCCCATGGGCGGAGTCACGTCGTAGCGAAACGTGGCCAGTCGCAATTCGTCCGGTGTGGCGTTCGCCCAGGACGTCGGGAGCAGAGAGCTGGATGCGATGGCGGTTGCTGATGCAGTGAGGAACTGTCGGCGATTGGTATTGGTGTTCATAAAAAGATTGGTATTGGTGTTCATAAGAATAGAGAAGGTGCGCTCAGGGTTGTATTGACAATTTACTCGCTATCACGCGGGCGACCTTGTTTCCGATCAGTTTGCAACCGGATGGTGAGAGCTGGATGCCGTCTGTCGGACGAAAAATCTTTTCCGGACCTGCGTTCACCATGAATGCGTTCAGGTCGTTTACGGTGACTTTCGATTCCTTGGCCACTCTTCGCGCCACTGCATTGTAAGACCGAACGTGTTTATTGCGACGCACCACGCGACGATATGACTTCGATGCGGCCTGCAACTTCTCATCAACCGCGGTGGCAATCGCAAAGATCACTTTGGCTTCCGTCGGCCCATCAAGCTTGTTGAACATGGCCCGCAGGTTCTTTTCGTAAGCCGTGAGGGTGTGGCGCGGCTTGTCCGTCTTTGCATTGAGGAAGATGTCGCGCAACTCCACATTGATGTGGATCAGGTCGGGAGATCGACTCTTCAGCCAGCCTTCGAGATTCTCCAGCGTAAAGAAGGTGTGACGGCAGTTTTCCTTTGGCGACCAAACCTCAGCCTTGCCCGCCAATGCCTCGCGAACACTTTGTTGATAGTTCATCCTGATGGAATCGCCCAAGAGAACAACCAACGGTCGATCGTCCTTTGAATCCGCGGCAACCGCCGGAAGAGACAGGCCAATCAGCACCAATACGAACCATAGATGGGAGCGGATCGTCATTGGAATGCACCCTAACGGTGACCGGCATCCGAATCCAGCTTGACTCTGCCGCCCATCGGCTACTGGGTGCGATTGCCGGTGGGTGGTGGAGGGACGAGTTCACGAGTCCGTGGGCGCGAAAATCCAATGCGAGTATCATTTGACCCGTTCAGCTGCGAGTATAACTCAAACTCCATCGCCGAGTTATACAGGGCTGTAGCTGGTGTACGGACTCGTAAATTCATCCCTTCACAAACAGCTCGCTTGCGCCATCCAGATAGAATCACACCCCGTTTTTTGATCCAAACATGATGGGAGGTTTTGTCCGGGTTCTTGTTGTTCATGGTTCGGCTTCGGTCGGAGTTCCGCGTCCCTTCACCATAGACGTGTTCGCAGCCTGTTCTGCGTTTCGGGCCGGTAGACTTTTCCAAGAATAAATAGTCGGCATGTCGGACTTGGATTGCCTCACTCTGGGCTGCTTGCCAAGTTCGTGTGGCAAATCTCGCCGAAAAAGATTGGAGGCGGGGGACGGAATCGAACCGACGAATGGAGCTTTTGCAGAGCCCTGCCTTACCACTTGGCTACCCCGCCCCGTGGAAGGAGCGCGATAGTAGGGAAAGGCGTTCGCGGTGCAAGTGTTTGTTGTATCGAAAGATGGAGAGGGGCGTGATTGCAGGGGGGTGGTACAGGGACGAGCTTGCGAGTCAGTGGGCTCGAAAACCCCGAGCTGTTCATGTCGCCCAGCTATGCTGAAAATCGAGGTCAAATCCAATTCCGGATTCTCAAAGGTTTGTAGCTCCGTTACGGACCCGCAAGCTCGTCCCTCCACACCGATCCGGCTTGTTGCCACCCGGGTAGAATCGCACCCGGTGGAGTGGATCGTTTGGCTGTCAATTGCCGACATCGCGGACTCTGGAAACAAAACTTTGCGGTGGGGTGTGATTGATTCACATTCTGCTTCAACATGGTTGGAATGACGACGTATCTTTGCGCTCGTGAATGGAGATCCGATCCGTTCGAAGGAAAGCGCGAATTGGTTTCACGCGGGAATTGAGCGATTGTGGAAGAACAAGGAGTGTACGTATGATGTGGATGAGAAGGAGGAGGCACGCAGGGCATATGATCACGCGAAGGCCCATTATGCCGAGTTGGTCAGATCATCCAAGTAACAATGCCATGAATCGGATGCTGGCAATCTTGCTGTTGGTGATCTGGAGCCAGTCGGTGGCTGCAAACGCCGGACTGCGCTGGGATGCACTTCAAAAAACGGTCACGACAAAAGCGGATGCCACGAATGCCGTCGTTAGTTTCGTGGTGACGAACAGTTCGAAGGCATCAGTCAGGTTTTACCGGATCAAGCCCTCCTGTGGTTGCACTTCCACCACGGCGCCCAAGACGCCCTGGAATCTGAACTCGGGCAAGTTCCAGAAGTTGGAGTTTGCGACAGATCTGCGGGGCAAGCGAGGCACCCTTCGAAAGAGCGTCATCGTGCAGACCAGCAGTGGGACCATGCTATTAAGAATGAACATCAACATTTCCGAGCCGACCGGTGATGCGTTGCGCAAACGAAACCAGCAGATCGCCAAGGCGGACCGCTTCGCGATCTTTCACGGGCAATGTGCGAATTGCCACGTGAAGCCGACTTACAACAAGCAGGGGCGTGAATTGTACGTCGCTGCGTGTGGGATTTGTCACGACGCGGAGCATCGAGCGGACATCGTGACGGATCTGCGGGCAGTGAAGTTCGGGCAGAATGAGATCTATTGGAGACACTGGATCACACGCGGCAAGAGCGGAACTCTGATGCCTCCATTTGCACGCGAGAACGGCGGCCCGATCAGCAAAGCTCAAGTAGAGTCTTTGATTGCGTACATGCTGGGGGATTGGAAGAAGGATAAGCCTGCGAGGTATAAGGAACCTGCTGTCAGACAATGAGTTCGCGCGACAACTTGTTAGCGCTCTCCTGTAACTGACGTTTATGGATAGTGGTTTTCCCGGATAGCCCACGCGGATGGGCCATGGAGAACAAGTTGGACAGCTGAACTCAGCGCGTCTACGTTGCCCCGGGATGAGAAACCGACCGCTCCACGAGAAGCTGGCATTCACCATCATCGAATTGATGGTGGTGATCGCGATTATCGCGATCCTCGTGAGTTTGCTCGCGCCCGCCTTGTCGGGGGCAAAAAGAAAAGCTCAATCACTGCAGTGCCGCTACAAGGTTCGTCAGTGGGGCCTGGCTTTCAAATACTGGACCGACGACAACGACGACCTGTTTTGTTACAAGGGCACAGAGCGCATGCCCATTGATCGCGGGCCGAACACCAACGCCTGGTACAACGTTATTCCTCCGAAGATGGGCAAAGACTCGCTGACGAATCTCTACGAGCAGAAACGTCCACCCCTTCCACATTCCCGCACGATGTTCAATTGCCCCACGCCACTGACCCGGCGCGCTGTAACGAATGTGACCAAAGCCCGTCCGTGGTTTATGTACGGCATGAACGGCCGGCTCGTCCCGACGAGTCCGTCGGAGAAGGTGCGTGAAGCAGACTTGCAGCGGCCGGATCAGACCATCCTCTTCACCGATACGCACGAACGCTTCGTGCCTTATGCCACCGGCGCATACTTCCTCGCCCGCCACGACTTGAAGTCGTCATGCTATTTCCTCGACGGTCACACCGAATCGGTGAAATCAAACTTTCTCTATCGCACGCGTCGAACCGACGGCAGTGCAGCACGCGAATGGGCGACGAACCGAATGGTTTACTGGTTTCCGCATCCTCGGGCGCGACGCTGATCGTTGAGTCGATCAGCCGGCCGGGAGTCGTCCTCTATGCCCCCCTGGATTGAGCGGCGGATTTTTGTGGTCGGCAGTCAGAAATTATCCAACGGATCTTGCCAAGGAATTTGCCATGTGAAAGTTTCCCGCCCGAATTATGGGACACTTGAAGTTGCATATCCCCGGACCGGTAGAGATCAACGAACGGACCTGGAAGGCGTTTTGCACGCCGATGATCGGCCACCGAAGCAAGGATTTTCAGAATCTCTATGCCAAGGTTCAGCCGCAGTTGCAGGAGTTGTTGGCGACCAAACAGCTGGTTTTTCTGTCCACCTCTTCCGCTTGGGGAATGATGGAAGGCGCACTGAGAAATCTATGCGTCAAGAAGGTGCTCAACTGCATGTGCGGCGCGTTTTCCGACAAATGGTTTGATGTGGCCAAACGCTGCGGGAAGGAAGCGGAAGCATTGAAGGTGGATTGGGGTTCTCCGATTCTGCCAGAACAGGTCGATGAAAAGCTCGCGTCCGGCGAATTCGATGCGTTGACGCTGGTGCACAACGAAACATCGACGGGGGTGATGAATCCCCTCGCCGACATTGCCAAGCTCAAGAAAAACTACCCGGACGTGATGTTCATCGTGGACACGGTAAGTTCCATGACCGCTGTTCCCACAAAGTTCGACGAACTGGGCATCGACCTCATGTTGGCAGGAACACAGAAAGCCTTTGCCCTTCCGCCAGGAATGGCGGTTTTCGTCTGCTCGGAATCCGCAATGAAACGGGCAGAGACCTTGTCCGATCGGGGCTACTACTTCGATTTGCTGGAGTTCCAGAAAAACGCCGAGAAGAGCATGACGCCGAGTACGCCAAGCATCAGTCATGTCTATGCGCTTTCAAGCAAGCTGGACGAATTCTTCGAAGAAGGGCTTGAGGCACGCTATGCCCGCCATGCCAAGCTCTCACAGATGACCCGCGATTGGGCGACGAACCACGAGTTCAAGCTGTTTCCTGAGGCCGGATTCGAATCTCAAACGCTCACCTGCCTTAGCAACGGAGCCCGTGAGGGCGGCAAGGTCGTGGATGTTCCGGAACTGCAGTCTCTGATGAAACAGCAGGGAATTCAGATCGACGGTGGGTATGGCAAGATCAAGGGCACGACGTTCCGGCTATCCAGTATGGGTGATGAGACGGAGGAGACGATGAAGCACCTCTACGAAGTGTTGGATTGGGCATTGGGGCAGCTCGAGTCTTGACGGCTCTCAATCGCACAGGTGCCGTGCGGCGAGCTTCCGGAAGGAGTGGGTTTGTTCGTCTACCCACGCTTTCTTCTTTCTCAGATGAACGGCCATTTCTTTGGCGACTTCCGGCGCGATTGCCACGCACGCCCGCGCATCGAGATAGAGGCATCGTGTCCGTCGTGACAAGATATCCTCCACTGTGCGCGCCATGGTGTTGTTCACAGCGTGTCGGATATCTTCACGAAAGATCGGAAGATCCGGGTGAAGCAGATCATTGCGAGATTCCGATTGAGTGGCAGGGATCGGCAAGTCGTATGTTTGGCACGGAACGGATGGCAGATCTCCGCGCGCGATCAGCTGATCCACCAGGTCTTCTCCCATCTTTCGGTACGTGGAGCAGTTTTGTGCTTCGACTGGAGGTTGAGTGGCAAAAATCCCGTTTTTCGACCAAAACAACGCGAAACCCACGGGAAACTGCGTCCAATCCGACGCCTAGGCCGGTCGCTCCTCCTCCAATGATCAACATGTCCCAAGGGTCGGAATTGCGGCCGATTTCGGTGATATTTGAGCGTCGATTCACGTGCGGATCGGGACTGCGATGCAAAGGCCAAAACTCTCCTCGGAAAGTGGAATTGGAAAGCGATTTCCGCGCACCGCTGTGGAAAGCGGTCGACAGACCAGCCAATTGTGGCAAATCGCTTCATAAACCTCTGATAAATAGAGATTTGTAAGAGTTTTGGTTCTGTTATCTGACACCGGCGTTCACCCTGCTTCTGACTCGAAAAAGTGTCGTTTTATGTCGAAACTTACCCAACGCAAAATACGGCCAATTCCCTATGGATTTACGTGCTCAAAACCGTTGACAGGAAATGGGAAATTTGTGAACGTGAAGCCGCACACGAGATAGGGTCGCCAAACCTGAAGAAAGAAATGAAAGCTAAATCACTAATCCTTGCAGCAGCTATCGGCGTCGCCTCGGCGATTCCAGCGACCGCGCAGAACACAGTATTTTCTGTCAATGCAGTCGGTTTCGTCAACAAGACCGTCAGTGACGGATTCACCCTGATTGCCAATCCCCTTATCGCGGAGAACAACACTCTTGCCGGTCTCTTTGGCACTACGCTCCCAAGTGGAACACAAATCTTCAAATTTGATCCCAACCAAGGATTCATTTCATCCCAGTTCTTCGATTTGGGTGGTGGCACGACCCTGTGGGTGCCGGGTGGCGCAGAGGCTACGACTGTAGTTCCTGGTGAAGGGTTTTTCATCAATATCCCTGGTGGCACTGGCAATCACACGATCACCTTCGTGGGCAACGTTCCGCAAGGAACTTTGGACACCCCGTTGAGCCAAGGATTTCAGTTGATCTCCTCGCAAGTTCCTCAGGCAGGTGAAATTGTAAGCGATCTCGGTCTGCCAATTGGAAATCAGGACCAGATCTTTAAATTCAACAAATCGAGCGGGTTTATCTCAATCCAGTTCTTTGATCTGGGTGGTGGAACGACCCTTTGGGTGAATAGTGAATTTGGCGGTCAGAACATTCCTCCTTCTGTCGATGTCGGAGAAGGCTTTTTCCTGAATCGCCAAGCCGCAGGTTCAGCGACTTGGAGTCGCAACTTTGACGTCAACAGCCAGTAAAACCAATCAGACACACTCTCAATAAGTATTAACCAATGAAAAAACTCGCAGCAATTCTCACACTTGGTCTGGCGTTCGTCGCTCAGCATGCGACGGCTCAGGATGGAACGTTCGGCTTCACCACTCTCGGGGGTGCAAATGCCAGAGCATTTGACACAGATGGAACGACCGGACTCGGATCGGGATTCATGACCGACATCTTGTTTACACCAACTGGTGGATCCGCGGTATCGAGCGCGGCTACCACCTTCTCTGACGCAGCCACTGGGTATGTGCTTGGCGGTACGACGGCAATTACCGGTACTTCACCCGGTCAGGCCGGCACATATGTGCATCGTGCTTGGGAGGGAACCTTCGCTTCGTATGACGCTGCCGTCGCCGGTGGTGGTAAGTTTGGCAACTCGGTCGATCACGTCCTCACTGGGCAGACGCCCGTCTCGCCATCCATCACACTTGGCGGTGACGCTACGAATTTCCCGCAGAATGTGATTGGGCATGCGAGCTTCAAGCTCGTGCCCGAACCGACCAGCATTGCGCTCGGCCTTCTGGGCTTGAGCGGATTGGCTGCCGCACGTCGCCGTCGCAAGTAAGCAGAGCAAGCTTAGCTTTCGCGAAGCCGCCCAATAGATTGGGCGGCTTTTTTCTTTATCTTCAATCCTGCGTTTCGGTATATCTCTCAACGCGTTGCGGCCCGTTCGTCTATCGGCTTAGGACGCGGCCCTCTCAAGGCCGAAAGATGGGTTCGATTCCCATACGGGCTGCCAATTCGCTCGCTCATACGGTGCGCCCATTTCAGATCATCTTCAATCCCACCAGCGCGGCAGAGCTGTCAAAGATGCCGAAGGAACTCCAGCTGAGCATCCTTGGCGAATTTCGTGGCCTGCCCAAGGAAGTGATGAGCACTGAAATGGAGAAGTTTGGGAAGCTGGAGCGAGCGGGGCGTACCCTGCATCGTTTCCGAATCGGTGAGTATCGAATCTACTTTGAGAAGCACGAGCTCGGCGTGGTTGTCCACCGCATTCTGAGCCGGCACACGCTGAAAGATTTCTTGTTCCGTTCGAGCCTACCTCTGGCAGAGGACGAGATATTGCAGGAAAACCCGAAATTTTGGGAGTTAATTGAAGAGTCTCGTGCCCGGCCGTCTGCTTGATCAGAGGTCGTCACCCAGCTCAACGTTCCAGTAAGCAACGTCAACGAAGTGTTTCCAACTCTCGTGGCATTTGTAGCCGACGTTTATCTGCACAAACGGTCGCCACTTCGGCTTCTTCGGGCTTTGGACGAGACGCATCCCGGCTTCTTGCGGGGTCCGATTGGCCTTGTGGGTGTTGCATCGGATGCATGAGCAAACGATGTTCTCCCAACTGGTTGGACCTCCTCGATCGCGCGGGACAACGTGGTCGAGATTCAGATCCGACCGATCAAACGACTTTCCACAGTACTGACAGACGTTCTTGTCGCGCTCAAATATATTGTGACGCGTGAATTTCACATCTTTCCGGGGGAGTTTGTCGAAAACTGCCAGGACGATCACTCGAGGAATGCGAATTCGCAATGAGACACTTTTGACCGAGTCGGGATGTGGTTTTTCATTGGAAAAATCAGTCCACTGGGAAAAATTGAAGGTGTTAAAACTGCCCGCCTCATCGCAGACCACCTGCGCATGACCTTGAAAAAGAAGGACGAGGGCGCGTTTGGCGCTGCAGACGTTGACCGCCTGCCACAGGCGGTTCAACACAAGAACGGGTTCATTGAGCAGACTGGACATGCCCCGAGAAACGGCCCGGAACCTAGCATTCCCGGCAAAACGCTGTCAATTGTGCGGACTGAGCAGTCTCGAAAGTCATTGACGCGAAAACCATTTGCAAAAGCCGTGGGAATCTTCCTAATCTCTTGACATGAAACGCCTTCTGCTAATTGCGTTGCTGACTTTTGCTGGGCCCCCACTTGTCAAGGCCGCTGCCCCGGAAGACTTGTACATCAAGGTTTTCAATCTTATAGTCAAGGGAGACGAACTTCAGGGCAAAGGCCAGGGGCGCAGTGCGTTGGAAAAATATTTGGAGGCCGATCGAGATCTAAAGAACCTCAAAGCGGCCTACGCCAATTGGCAGCAAAATATTGTGGATTTTCGGCTGAAGTATCTCGCCAAGCAAATCGGCGAGCTCAAGGTGCAATATCCCAATACCACACCGCCGGCTCGGCTCGCAGACACCGTTGCGAAGAAAGGCAAGGGAAAACAAAAACGATCGCCTGGATTCGATGCGGAGCTTCATGATTTGAATGAAAGGTTGATTGATAGCAACCGAGCCAAAACACAGCTGGAGGACCAATTACGCGAGGCACTGGCTGCTCGCCCCGCAGATATCGATCCAGGCGCATACCAGAAGGCCCAGGAACGGATCCGGACCTTGGAAAAGAGCGATGATGTGAACCAAGTCACATTGCAAAGCATTCAGTCCGAGCTAACCCGCGTGCGCAGCGAGCACGAATCACTCCAAAAGAAATATGCGTCGCTTTCCAGCCGAAGTCGGGAGACGCAGCT
Organism: Verrucomicrobiales bacterium; assembly: GCA_002715965.1. Taxonomy (GTDB): domain Bacteria; phylum Verrucomicrobiota; class Verrucomicrobiia; order Limisphaerales; family JAYPXF01. The sequence goes on from PBAL01000017.1 coordinate 33,793, forward strand.
CAAGGATGAGAACGGTGCGCTTCGTCGTCAGATTCGGGAACTGCAGGGACTGATCGAGAACTCTTCAAATTCGGATGAATTGAAACGTCAGGTTTCATTGCTCCAGGCCGACCTTCAGGCAGCACAACAGCGCGTGGCTACGCTGGCTACTCAGAATAAGGGCGCGCAGATGGACTCCGCTGCAGTCGAAAAACTAAAGGCGGACAACGCAAATCTGCAGACGCAGATTCAGGCCCTGAGCAAGATTGCCGGCCGGGTGGGCGATGTGGAGAGCCTGAACCAGAAGGTGCAGACTCTCGAATCAGAACTCAGCACCCAACGCGCGATTGCCAAGGATCTAAATCAAGAGAAAGTACGGCTTAAGAGCGCGGCTTCCATGGTAACTTCGCTGCGCAGCGAAAATACTGCGTTGAAGAGCGAGGTGGCGCAGCTGAACGAGGTGAAAAAGACGATTCCAGACGTCGAGAAGCTTCAGAACGATCTTGCCGTGGCCAAGGCCAAGGCACAGACTGAACAGTCTCTTCGCGCGTCCCTCGCCCGTGAAAAGCAGAAACTTGAGGATTTGCTCACGGATCCCGATACCGATCTTGGCGGGAGTTCCGAGGAACTGAAAGCGCTCCAGAAGGAGAACACCGCTTTGCAAAAGGAGTTGAAGAAAATCAGCGATGACGCTCAGAAAAATTCGGTCCAGTCAACCCGCATCAAGGCCCTTGAAACGGAACGAGAACGATTGCAACAGGATTTGGAACGCGCGTTGAAAAGCCTCGACGCTGAAAAAAAAAAAGCAGCAGTAGCCCCGGCTCCGGCCAGTGACGATCCGGAGCTAAAAAAAAAGCTCCAGGTAGCTGAAGCGCGCATCACCTCACTCGAATCCCAGGCCGAACCCTACACGGCACAGGAGTTGGCGTTGATGAAGCCGGCTGCCGCGCCGGCACCCAAGCCCCAACCAAAACGCGAGTTTCCGGCGAGCGCGGCACAAATCGCCCTTCAGGCTCAGCGTGCCTACGAAAGTCGTCGCTACGAAGAGGCCGAGCAAAAGTACCAGGAGATTCTCAGTCTGGAGGAAAGCAATGTGTACACGCTTGCCAATCTGGCTGCGGCACAAATGGAATTGAACAAGCTTGCAGAGGCGGAGGCCAACTTGAAGAAAGCACTCAGTCTTCATGCGGATGACGCGTTCAGTCTTTCGCTCTACGGTTTGGTCAAATTCCGCCAGAACGACTATGACTCCGCGTTGGACATGTTGAGCCGTGCCGCGGTTCTCAATCCGGACAACGCGCAGACCCAGAACTATCTTGGATTGGCGCTGAGTCAGAAGGGATTGCGGATTGCCGCGGAGGCCGCGTTTCGCAAGGCGGTCAAGCTGGCGCCGGGCTATTCGGTGGCCCACTACAACCTTGCCGTGTTTTATGCGACGGCCAAAACTCCTTCTCCTGAACTCGCCAAGTGGCACTACCAGAAGGCGCGCGCGGCAGGGCATCCCAAGAGCGAGGAATTGGAGAATATGCTCGCTCCCCGCTGATCGAGATGTTTCGTCAATCAAGCGAGGAATTGACCGTCGGGACCCGCGGACGAGGGTTCACCGAACTTACTTCTGAGATCTCCTCGATTGTTGATCGTAGCGGCGTGAAAGCTGGCGTTGCGACGATTCACGTTCAGCACACTTCGGCATCCTTGTTGATTCAGGAGAACGCAGATCCGGAGGTCCGTTCGGATCTTGAACGGATCTTTTCCCGCTTGGCTCCCGACGGGGATCCGATCTTCCGGCATACCTACGAGGGCGACGACGATATGCCGGCCCATGTGCGCACGGCGTTGACTGCCGTGAACGTGAGCATTCCCGTTCGGGGTGGCCGTATGACGCTCGGTACCTGGCAAGGCATCTATCTATGGGAACATCGCACGCATGCGCATCGCCGGCGCGTGGCGGTGCATGTCTTGGGCGAATAATCTGGCGTCTCCGGCGCGACGACGTTTAGCGTTTGCCATGTCATTTGGAACACGGATTCTGGGAGCGTTGATCGTAGCCTGTTCGCTGGGCGTTCAGGGAGCCGGACTCAGCAAGAAGTTCTGGTTCGGAGGTCCTGAGATCTTTCCCATCGATCACCAGGTGCATTCCTTGAATGTCGCCGATTTGGATGGAGACGGCAGGAAAGACATCCTCGTCATCAACATCCGCCGTTCGCGATTGAACATCCTGTACAATCGCACGGGGTTGAAACCGCTGGAGGTAAAGAAGCGCGATTCCAGGGGTGTGAATCATCTTCCCCCCGACTCGCGTTTTGAATTGGACTCGATGTCGACTGAACTCCGTGTGGTTGGCGTGACCGTGGGGGATTTCGATGGCGATCAAAAGCCGGACATCGCTCTGTACGGAGAACCGCGGCAACTGCAGTTTATTCGCAACGCTGGAAAACGCCAGTGGGACGATCCTGTTGTGTGGGAACTCGACGAAGGCGTGATGGGTTCGAACGGAATTCGCAAGGGGGACCTCAACGGAGACAAGCGCGACGACGTCCTTCTGCTGACGGGAACGGCCGTTCTGTTTTTCGCCCAGGCAAAGGACGGCGGGCTTGAAGAACCGAAGAAGATTCCGTTTCACGGTGCCGTTCAGGCGATGGACATTGTGGATCTCAATGCGGATGGCCGGAACGATCTGCTGCTGATCAATTGGGACAGCCGGAACCCCATGCGAGTCCGTCTTCAGGGTAAGAACGGACGTCTTGGACCGGAGGTTCAGCATCGCATGCCCAGGCTTCGTTCGTTCAACCCATCGAACATCGATGCGGACGACGCGTTGGAACTGGTCAACGTCCTTCAGCAATCCGGCCGCGTGCAAATTGCGGAGTTCTCGCGGCAAAAGGACAATCGTGGATTTACCTCGTCACCACTGTGGTTGAATCCATTGCCGAACACCTCGGCTTCATCGCGCGGGATGACCTGGGCGGACGTCAATCAGGATGGCTTTACAGATGTCGCCTATGCCGAGCCAAAGTCTGGCGCGATGCGAATCTTGGAGCGCAATGAGGACGGACATTTCAGCGAAGCCCGGACGTTCCCGAGTCTGTCGGGCATCACCCAGGTGCAGGTGTCTGACTGGAACAACAACAAGCAGCAGGAGTTCTTTGTATTCAGTCCGGAGGAAAAGCAGATCGGTGTAACGGAGTATAAGAATGGAGCACGCCTTGCGTTTCCCGAGTTGCTACCATTGGCAGGGAAGCCGGTTGCTTTTGTGGTGGGCAGGTTTGGTAAGGACGAGCACGTCGCTGCCGCTGTGTTGGTCGACAAGGATGGCAAGCGCGCCCTGGAATTACACCGCGCGGGCAAGAAAGCAGACACGATAACTCTTTCCGATGAGTTCCGTTCCTCACCATCGCGAATGTTCTTCCACGACATCGATCAGGACGGCTTCAACGATCTCGTTTTTCTGACTCCCTACGAAAAGATCCAGGTAATCAGATACGCCGAAAACTCGAATCATGAGGAGATAGACTTGTTCCCTCCCGGGGGAGCGGTTTCAAAACCCATCTACGGCATTGCGGATTTGAATGGTGATTCCAAACCAGAGCTTCTGCTCCCCCAAAAGAACTTCGTTCGCGCTGTTGTATTGGAACAGAAGAAGGGCACCAAGTCGTGGAACTTCCGTGTCAGCGATCAGATCAATGGCAGCAAACGAAATTCGCAAGTCGGTGCGATAGCGTTTCGGAAGGCCAAGAAGGAATCCAAACTCTACCTGCTCGACGAGGGGAACCAGAGTCTATCCATCTGTGGGCTGGGCAAGGATGACGTGTGGAAGGTCGAACAGGACGTCGAACTTCCGGTGGCCGACTTTCACTCGCTTGAGTCTATTCAGGTCGGTAATGACCAGAACACCTTGGGCTTCCTGGGCCTTAACACAGTCGCCTGGATGACCAGCGGTGAGACGGGCTGGGAAATCGACAAGAGTTCCAGCTACGAAACCGCGGTTGAGAATGGTCGTCTGATTGATTCGATCTCCGGAGATTTGAACAACGACGGCCGCACGGATGTGATTTTCCTCGAGGGACTCCGCAACCATATTGAAATCGCGGTCTACTGGGCGAATCGGCTTGAATCGGTTGTGCGTTGGCGGGTGTTTGAGCAGCAAACTTTTCGGGGAGCCCGGACGCGGAATCCCGAGCCGCGTGAGGCGGTCATCGAGGACTTCACCGGCGACGGACGCAACGACCTGGCCATTTTGGTGCACGATCGCGTGCTGCTTTATCCACAGGAGAAGTAAGGTCCGCTACGCCTGCGAAGAGTGGGGGAACTGTTCCAGATAGCGATACGCCTTGGGGGCACGGCCGTAGGCCCATCGTTGTTCTTCCATATGATAGGCAAAGCGATTGAACTTCGCGCCGTCTCCTGGTGCATAGACGGCGTTCTACTCGCGGCTGCCGGTTGAGACGATGTGTTGAATGGAGTCCACTTTGATCGCATCCATGGACAGTGTCGGACCCTTGGCGGATTCCGCGGGGACCGGTTGCTTGGCTTCGGCGGCTTGATGCTCAACCTCAGACAGAACCTCGGCCAGACGCTGCATCTCTTCGTTGGTCAGGACGCCGCCTTCGAACACCTCACGCAGTATCCCAAACAACACCTTGCCCGGCCAAGCGGTTCTCACTTCCTCGTCTTCATTGAGGTAGTCAGCGAGATCCCAGACTTCGCGTTCAGTCAGAATCTCGTCGTCGGTGATCCGTTGGATCTCTTCCAATGTGCCGGTGTGCGGCGTGTTCGTGCTCACGGTTGTCGGTCGTTGGTGTGCCCGAAAGCAGGGAAACGTTAACAAAACAACCGTCGGGCGACATACTGCGATTGAGGGGGGGCGGAACGACGTGACTGGTCAGGTGTGACCGATCAGGGATGGTGGAAGGGGGGCCAATTTGAAGGCCGCGTTTAGCTCCTCGAAATAGTCTGCCGACCAGCTACTCGTGAACAGCACGACGATGTTTCCATCCATGTCCCTTGCGAGACTGGCGCCCGTCGGAAGGGAGAGTTGATCCAATTGCTCCTCGGGCATTTCGGGAAGCCATCGAACGGTGTCCCAAGGCGCGGATTCAAGCCGGGATTCAGCGCTGTATTCGGACTCCAAGCGATATTGTACCACTTCGAATTGCAGAGGGCCAACGGCGGCCAACAATGGAATTTTGGCCACGGCGTTTCTGATTTCCAGAACCTGGATGACGCCTTCCTGCAGGAGCTGGTCTAGTCCTTTGCGGAATTGCTTGAACTTGCCGGTGTTGGAGTTGTGCAGGTAGGCGAAAGACTCCGGGGCAAATCGGGGTATCTCGCGAAACAGGATCTTCGGATTCACACTCAAGGTGTCTCCAATTCCGAAGTCGGCATGGCCGACCAAACCGATAATGTCACCCGGGTAAGCCTCATCAACAGTCTCCCGGTCGTTTCCGAACAACTTGTGCGAACTGGACAGCCGGACGCTTTTGCCAGCGCGTGGATGATTCACGGACATGTCGCGCTCAAACTTTCCGGAACACACCCGCAGAAACGCGATGCGATCGCGATGACGCGGATCCATATTCGCCTGGATTTTGAAGATGAATCCGGAGAACGGATCGTTCTTTGGCGACACCTCTTCACCATCGGCCCGGCGTGGTTTGGGTTCCGGCGCGTACTTCAGGAATCCATCCAGAAGGTGTTGCACGCCAAAATTGTTCAGACCGCTTCCGAAGTATACCGGCGTGGTTTGTCCCGCCAGAACCTGATCGTGATCGAAGGATTCGCCCGCAAGGTCAAGCATCTCCAATTCCTCCGTGACGCGCTCAAATGTTTCGTCATCGAGCCGCTTACGAATCACCGGATCGGAAAGATCGCCGATGGACTCGGGAGCGCGGTATTGGCCGCCCTGGGTTCTCTCAAAGAGCGAGATGTCTTTGCTCTGCCGATCGAAGATGCCCTTGAACTCGAATCCAGTGCCCACCGGCCAGTTCACGGGAAACGACCCGATGCCCAGTACGTTCTCCAGATCGTCGAGCAATTCCAACGGATCCTTCATCGGCCGGTCACACTTGTTCATAAAAGTGAAGATCGGAACGCCGCGCTGACGGCAGACTTCGAAGAGCTTGCGCGTCTGCGGCTCAATTCCCTTGGCTGCATCAATCACCATGACCACGGAATCCACCGCGGTAAGCACGCGATACGTGTCTTCGGAAAAGTCCTTGTGACCGGGGGTGTCCAGCAGGTTGATGCGAAAGCCCTGGTAGTCGAACTGCAACACGGTGGAACTGACCGAGATTCCGCGCTTGCGTTCCAGCTCCATCCAGTCCGACGTGGTGGCACGTTGATTCTTGCGTGCGGTGACCGAACCTGCGAGTTGCACGGCACCTCCATACAACAACAGCTTTTCCGTTAACGTCGTCTTGCCGGCGTCCGGATGTGAGATGATGGCGAAGGTACGTCTGCGCCTGATTTCTCCGTCGATATCCACAAGGGCGCGGACGTTAGCAGCTCGGGGTAAGGCAACAAGGCGAATCCTTCTGAAGGGAGCCGTAGGGGTGATTTAGAGTGTTGGCGACTGGGGGGCACGCTATATGAGAGCCGCGATTGACCGCAGTCAGATCTGTTGGTTCTTGATGCGTTCCCCCTCACCCTGTCCCTCTCGCAGCGGGGAGAGGCATCTCATATCTCATTCCGTCCCAAGCGGGAGCTTGGGACGGAGGTAAGGGGGAGTTGCTCAAGAATCAGATGATTCCCTTCTCCAACCACTCGTTTTTGCCTTCGAGGACGTCTTGGGCGAGGCGGTAGTTTTGTTTGTCGTTGTTGGAGGTGAGGGCTCGGAAGAGTTCTTTCACCTTGAATCGGGATTCTTTGGCGACGCAGTCGGCGAGGGCCAGCGGCTCTTTGTCGCGGTTGGCGTCGCCGAGCATGGATTGGGCGCGGGAACAGGTCGCGGTGATGGCGAAAAGTTCGGTGCCGATTTCGACGAAGCGGCTGAGAAGAACTTGTCGTCGTTCCAGTTTTGGTCCGTAGATGGCCATGGCGTGGAAGAGACTGCGGCTGAGTTTGCGCGCGGTCTTCTTGGCGTATTTCAGATGCTTGGCGAGTTTGGGATGGATGCCGCCTTGGATCTTGGGCAATCTCCCATCGAGGAAGGCCAGCCATTGGCGCGGATACCAACGCGCGTAGAAGAGGCCGGCCTTCCAAGCAGACGCCGCGCGCTCGGTGATAGGCAGCTGGGTGTTGAGCGCGGCAGCGGCTACTTTAAGATGGGGATCGAGCGCTTCTCTTGCGATGAAGAGTCGCATGATTTCGCTCGATCCTTCGAAGATGGTGTTGATGCGGCAGTCGCGCATCCAGCGTTCGACGGCGATGGGTTCTTCGCCGCGTTCTTTCAGTGACTGGGCGGTTTCGTATCCGCGTCCGCCCCGAATTTGCATGGTCTCGTCGACGATTTCCCAGGCTTTTTCCGTGCCCCACATTTTACACATGGCAGCTTCGAGTCGGATGTCGGCCTGCTTGTCTTTGTCGACGAGGCTGGCGGTGTAGAGGGTCATGGCTTCCATGGCGAAGGTCTTGGCTGCGATCTTCGCGATCTTGTCGGCGACGGCCGCGTGTTTGCCGATGGCCGCCCCCCATTGCACGCGGTCGCGGGTCCATTCGCGGACGGTCTGCAGGCATTTCTTGGCCATGCCGGTGCAGGCAGCCGGAAGGGTGAGGCGTCCGGTGTTCAGGGTGGAGAGGGCGACTTTCAGGCCGCAGCCTTCGCCGGCGATGATATTTTCGACGGGGACTTTGACGTCGGTGAATTTCACGACGCCGTTGTAGAGGGCTTTCAGTCCCATGAAGCGGCATCGGCGCACGATTTCAACGCCGGGGGTGTTCATTTCCACGATGAAGGCGGTGATTTGTTTTCGTTTGCGTCCCTTGATTTCGCGATCGGGCGTGCGGGCCATGACGACAATGACGCCGGCTTTGGTGCCGTTGGTGCACCAGAGTTTTTCACCGTTGATGACGAAGTGTTTGCCGTCTTCGGTGGGTTCGGCGCGCGTGGACATGGCCGCTGGGTCGGAGCCGACGCCGGGTTCGGTAAGGGCGAAGGCGCTGATTTCGCCTTTGCCGAAGCGCGGGAGGAATTTCTTCTTCTGTTCTTCGGTGCCGAAGAGCATGAGGGGTTGCGGCACGCCGATGGATTGGTGCGCGGAGATGAGGGCGGTGAGGTTGCCGCAGTAGCTGCCGAGCAGGGTCGCGGCGCGACAGTAATTGGTCTGGCTGAGGCCGAGGCCGCCGTATTGCGGGTGGATCTTGATGGCGAAGGTGCCCATGTCGCCGAGGCCTTTGATCACGTCATCGGGGACTTCGCCGGTGCGATCGATTTCATCGGGATCGGCCTTTTCGCGCAGGAAGCGTTCGAGGCGTTGGATGAAGGCGTCGCCCTGGTCCTGGTCTTCGTGAGTTTGTCGCGGATAGGGGAGCAGGCGTTCGACGTCACATTCGCCCATGAAAAGGTTTTGGGTGAAGCTGCCGGCTTCGGTTTCGGCGTCGCGTGCGGCTTCGGTGAGTTCGAGCGCGGCACGTTGGCCTGCGTTCATTTTCGACGTATCGATGGCGGGACCTTGGTTATCCATCGGTTTGGTATCTGTCGTTTTCATTTTGCTGCCTTTCTGTTGGTTCAACTTGTGTGTGGTTGAACGGTTAAAGCGTGGATGGGTTGAAGGGGTGTTTGCGTGGGGCCAAGTCCAATTCGTTCAGACGAGGGAATGGAGACATGGGAATTCGCTTAGGGATTACTTGTTGTGTACCAATTTCACATTGGTATTGGCTTGGGTTCTGGCACTCCTTCAGGGTGCGGTGGTAAATAGATCCTATTCGCGGGGTGGCGCTTCGCTTACCCCGGGCTACCGGCTATTTGAACCCTTCCGGTTCATAGGTTTGTGCGCTTCGCGCAGAGAATTGTTCGATTCGTTTCATCGTTCGTTTATGCGTTCCAAATCTTCTTCAGCCTTTTGGGTAGAACTTTTTGTTTGCCTGGGACATTTCGGTGAGGAGGTCGCAGGGGCGGAATTGGCGTTCGCCGGTGTCGACGAGGAAGTTCATTTCGCGGACGACGCGGGGGATGCCAAAGGTGTCGGCGAAGTGGAGTGGGCCGCCGCGGAAGGGGGCGAATCCGGTGCCCATGATCATGGCGAAGTCGATGTCGCCGGGTTGTTCGACGATTTCTTCTTCGAGGCAGCGCGCGGCTTCGTTGACCATCAGGAGGACCATGCGGGATTGGAGTTGGCTGAGGGCGCGGTTGGCGGCCTGGTCGTCGCGCATGAGTTTGATGTCGTCGACGTTGGGTTCGGAGCGTTTGCCTTTGTGAAGGTAAAAGCCTTTGCCGGTTTTGCGGCCAAGCCATTTCTTGTCGAGCATGCGGCCGAGGACTTTTGGCACTTCGAGTTTGCAGGGGCCTGCGAGCGTGTCGCAGACGTGCCGGGCGACGTCGACGCCGACTTCGTCGATGAGGCGAAGCGGTCCCATGGGCATGCCGAATTCGAGCATGGATTCGTCGATAGCCTTGATGTCCGCGCCTTGTTCGAAGAGCACGGCGGCTTCGATGAGGTAGGGCATGAGGATGCGGTTCACGACGAAGCCGGGGCTGTCTTTCACGACGACTGGCATCTTACCGATCTGTTGCACAAACTTTACGGCGCGATGCAGGACATCGGGATCGGTTTGTTCGCCGCGGATGACTTCGACAAGTTGCATGCGGTGAACGGGGTTGAAGAAGTGAATGCCGATGACGCGTTCGGGAACGAGGAGGTTGCGCGCGAGGTGGCTGATGGAGAGCGCGGAGGTGTTGGTCGCGAGGATGGTTTCGCGGCTCGTCAAATCCTCGAGTTGGTGGAAGAGGTCTTCCTTGAGTTCCATCTGTTCGACGGCAGCTTCGATGACGAACTCGGCGCGTTTCATGGGCACGGGTTCGTAGACCGGGGAGATGCGGTCCAGGCCTTGGCGGGCTTCAGGCACAGTCATCTTGCGACGCTTGACGCCCTGATCGTAGACCTTGCAGGCGTTGTCCATGCCTCGAGCGACAGCTTCGGCGTTGATGTCGCGGAGGGTGATGTCCATGCCGCGAGAGCTGAGCCATTGAGCGATGCCGGATCCCATGACGCCCGCGCCGGTGACTGCGCCGCGTTGCATGCGCGGGGTTTCGCGATTGCGGACGACGTCGAGTTTGCGAGCGCGTTCCTGCATGAAGAAGATTTGGATGAGGTTCGCAGACGTGTCGGTCTTGGTGAGATCGACGATGGCATCGGCTTCCATCTCCAAGGAGCGGGCGACGTTGGTCTTGAGGCCTTCGGTCATGACTTCGAGAGCCTTGATGATGGCGGGGTAGTGGCCGCGGGTGCGTTTCAGGACGCCGGGGCGAGCGCGCTTATCGATGAGCGCGGAGGTGAGGCGGTTGTTGAGGGCGAAGAGTTTCTTGCCGCTCGGGCGCTTGTGTCCGCGGGGTTTGCGGCCGCCTTCGACAACGAGTTGTTGCGCGACGTCCATAAGTTTTTCGCACGGGACAATGGCGTCGACCATGCCGAGTTTGTGGGCTTTGCGGCCAGGAACGGTTTTACCGGCGAGGATGATGTCGAGCGCGGCCGGCAGTCCGATGAGGCGAGGCAGTCGCGTGCTGCCGCCCCAAGCGGGGATGATGCCGAGTTGGGTTTCGGGCAGGCCGATCTTGGTGGCTTTGTCTTCGGTGGCGACGCGGAGGTCGCAGGCGAGGGTGACTTCGTAGCCGCCTCCGACGCAGGCTCCATGGATGGCCGCGACGGTGGGGACTTTGAGCGCGGCAAGGCGGTTGAAGGTGTCCTGGCCGAGTTCGATAAGGTCGCGGAGTTCTGCGGGATCCTTGGCCTTCGCTAGGGAATTGAGGTCGGCTCCGGCGACGAAGATATTGTCTTTCGCGCTGGAGAGGACAAGGCCACGGAGGTTGGAGTGGGTCTCGATGAAGCCGAGGTGTTCGCCGAGTTCCTCGAGGGTTTTGCGATCGAAGACATTGGCCGCGAAGTCGGGGCGATCGTAAGTGATCAGGCAGATCATGTCGCCGGTGATTTCGCGTCGGACGTTTGGTGCGGGTGGCGTCTGACGCGCCGGTTCGGGAGTTTGCGTGGAGACGGGTTCGAGAGTTTTCTTTTCGATGACTGTGCTCATGGTTCAGCCTTTCATTGATTGTTCATAGCGCTTCCAACCAGATGGCTGCGCCTTGGCCACCGCCAACACAGAGGGAGAGGAGTGCGCGTTTTTGGTGGCGTCGTTTGAGTTCTCTCAAGCTGGTGAGGATGAGGCGGGCGCCGGTGGCACCGACGGGGTGGCCGAGGGAGATTCCCCCGCCGTTGACGTTGAGTTTTTCCATGGGGATGGCGCCGACGGGTCTGGCACGGCCGAGGACTTTGCGGGCGAATTTTTCGCTCTCGACGGCTTGTAAGCAGGCGAGGACCTGGGCGGCAAAGGCTTCGTTGATTTCGACGAGGTCAGCGCTGTCGACGTTGAGGCCGGTGCGTTCTTCGGCTTTGGCCATGGCATGTACGGGGCCAAGTCCCATGCGGGCGGGATCGCAGCCGGCGTAGGTATAGCCGGTAAGTTCACCGATGGGTTTGAGGTCGAGTTCGGCAGCTTTGCGCTCGGTCATGACAAGGAGCGCGACTGCGCCGTCGGTGATTTGAGAGGCGTTGCCGGCGGTGACGGTTCCGTTGCGTCGATCGAAGACGGGACGGAGTTTGCCGAGCGCTTCCATGGTCTGGTTTTCGCGGACGCCGTTGTCGAAGAGGATGGCTTTGCCCTTGTTGTAGACGGGGCAGATTTCTTCCTCGAGTTGCTCAAGTGAGGACGCGGCGCGGAGGTGGGATTCGAGGGCGAACTCGTCTTGTTCTTCGCGACTGATCCCACCTTCGCGGACCAAGAGTTCGGCGGTCTCGCCCATGTTCATGCCAACGACGGGATCGTTGAGGCCGAGTTGCAGGGCGATCCGCGGGGAGAGGTCGCTCGGCCGGAAGCTCGCGAGGACATTGAGGCGTTTCATCATGCCGCGCGCGCGGGCGAGCTTGGTGAACTTGGCCTTGGCGGCTTCGTTGAAGAGGAGCGGGTAGTTGGACATGCTTTCCACGCCGGCGACGACGAAGATTTCACCGCGGTCGGCGCATATCTTTTCGTAGGCCTGCGTGAAGGCTTCCATGCCGCTGGCGCAATTACGGCTGACGGTGATCGCGGGAACGGAGTCGGGAATGCCGGCGCGCAGGGCGATCACGCGGCCGAGGTTCGCGGCATCGTTGGGATTGCCGACGCAGCCGACGATGACTTCGTCGATCAACATCGGATCGAGGTCGTTGCGGGTAAGCAGATTGTTGACGGCGACCTTGCCGAGTTCGTCCGCGTCGAGGTTGGCGAAATCCGTCCCGGCTTTGCAGAAGGGCGTGCGGACGCCGTCGACGATGACCATTTTGGGAGTGCTCATGACTGGCCTTTTGTTGCGTTGGAGGTGTTTGATTTCTTCGGTTCGATGGTCTTGTTGCGACGACGCCATTCGGTGTGGCCGCTTTGGGCATCAGATTTGATTTCTGGCGGCAGCGGTTTGGCCTTGGGCCGATGGTCGACCACTTTCTTTTCCTTCATCTCCTGGCCGACGCCTTGAAGCCGGCGCATTTCTTCAGCGGTGTGGAAGACGACGCGGTTGGGTTGCACTTCGGTGTGCGCGGTGAAGCATGTCCGGGCTTCGTCTTCGAGGTGAAGTTTATCGACGCCGTTGAGCTTGTGAACGTGCAGGACGAGTTCGTCGACTTCCATCGGATCGTCATGAAGTTTGCGCAGCTCGAGTTGCCATGCGCCGATGTTGCGGGCGTCGTCGAGGAGGTGTTCGAGTTCGTTGAAATCGACGAGCGTGCCTTTGAGTTTGCCGAGTTGCATTTCCTGCACGGCCGAGCTGCGGGAGATTTTCCCGGCTAGGCGAGGCATGCGCCGGCCGCAGTGCGGGCATTCGTCGTGGACCAGGCCTTCGCTGATGCAGTCGCCTGTGCGGTAGCGGAGAACAACGGTCCCCCGGGCATCCAAGGGCGTATACACGATCTCGCCAGGATGACCGGGAGGAACCGGTTTTCCGGTTTGAGGGTCCACGATTTCGAACAGTCCGTGGTCCGGGAAGCAGTGGAAGCCGCTGGGCGATTCACCGGCCTGGGCGGGGCATTCGGTGAAGGCCATCTTGGCTTCCGTAAATCCGTAGGTGGAGACGATGTCGCAGCCGTGCGAACCGAGTTCCATCGCCAGGTCGTTCAGCTTGGCGCGCATGCCGTCGGGAACTTTTTCTCCGCCAAGCACGATGCGGCGCAGGCTCGGGCACCTAACGCCTTCCTCCGCAGCTTCGTGCAGCGTGTGATAAACGAAGGTCGGCATGCCGATGAGAACATCGGGACTGACTTTCTTGAGAAAACTGATTTGTCCATCCGTGCCCATGACCTTGCCGCCACCGGTACTCGCCATGAAACAACCGAAGGTCGTGCTGCCGTAATGCGCGAGCCAGAAGGCCAGGTGCGGGGCGTAGGGAAACATGTTCAGCATCTTGTCTGCGCGATCCGCTCCGGCGATTTGGAAGATGCGATTTGCGCCGCGCTTGAGGTTTTCCAAATCGTGCTGCGTGTAAACGAACGCGACAGGATCAGCGGAGCGCCCGGTGGTGCTGGTGAGAAAAACGGGACGGTATTCGTCTTCAAGCACGCGTTGCGCATATTGGCGACCGCGGAAAATGGCGCGCATGATCGTACTGGGTTTGCGCGCAAGCTTGTTGCGGTCGGGCAGCAACAGGAAGTCTCGCNCCTTCTGGGGATTGTCCGGNGTGGCGAGCAGGTCGGACTTGTAGGTGAANGGAATTCTCGCCCAATCATCGAAAGTGCGGATGTCGTCCGCCGTGATGCCGAGCTGGCGAAACACGTTGCGGTATTGNGCCGATGCGGGAAGCACGGTTTCGCGCAGGTAGCGTCGCAGCTTGACGATTTGCAGGGCTCGAATCGTTGCCTCAGGCAACTGATGCCAGTGCGTTTGCAGGAGTTTCGTATTCATGGCGGTTCTCCGTCGGTTTGGTGAGTGCCTTTAGTTCGTCCAAATGTTCGAGCGTCACGCGTCGGCCGAGCGCGATGTATTTGCGCGGCTTGTTGAAGTCATGCCAGGCCCCGTCGTAATTGATCGGGCGGAGCACGACGTCGGCATGGCGGCAGGCTTCTTCGGCGTTGGGAATCTGCGAGCCGATGAAACTTTGTTGAATGATGTCCAGGATGTTTCCCGGCGCGAAATAATTGAATTGACGATGGAAGAGCCGCTTCCACCAGGGGCGTTTGTTCAAGCGTGCGCGGGCGATACGTTCGCGTTCCCGAGCCTGTTTGAGGAGTTGAGTGGTGGGGACAGTATTGACTGCGATGATTTTCTCGATGCCGGCCTCCCGTAGCGTATCGACGGGAAGTGGATCAACTATTCCACCATCGGTGTAAGTCTCGCCGTCGATCTTGACGGGAACGACCACGCCCGGAATGGCGATACTGGCTTGAACGGCGGAAGCAACTTCTCCGGAATCAAAAGTCTTTTTCTCGAGCGTATGTAAATTGGCCGCGATGACCTTGAGTGGTCGCAACATGTCGCAGAACTGCGACTCGCCGATGGATTTCATCAGCATCTTTTTGATCTTCTTCCCGCCGATGAATCCGCGTCGCGGTGGAAAGACCGGATCCAAAATCTTCCAGAGCTTCCAGCGGCCTTGGAGATCCAAAGCACGCTCGTGGATGTAATTGCTGTCGTGACCCGCAGCCCAAAGTGCGCCGATGTAGGCTCCCATCGAACAACCGGCTATCATGTCCACTTCGATTCCGGCTTCTTCCAGGACTTGGATTACTCCGACATAGGCGAAACCCTTGGCACCCCCGGAAGATAGCGCCAGTCCGATGCGGCATGCACCGATCTCGCGCGCCCAGCGACGCAGGTCGAAGTCGAAGCTGCCGGTGTACTCGCGGTTGTTGACGTGCGCAATTGGGCAATCGCGGAGGTATAGATGAATGGTCGTTCCGATGAGGGCGTGAACGTCTTCCTGCGTCTGTGGAAGTTCATGCGCGCCGAGGCACAAGACCGGTTTGAGGTGGAAACGACGGGCCTTTCCGAGTTCCTTCAACCAGGAATTGTATTCGCGGAAGAGGCCGAAGCTGTCGTCGTTTTGGCGAATCAATGCGTAGGCGTGCTTTGCCCGACGAACGCATTCGGTGACCGGGCCGCGGCCTGCTTCGGGACAAACGTGTACCAGCACACTCGCGAAGTGACGCGCACAATGCCCGAGTAGAGCGGAGAGGAATTTTCGTTCGCCCGGCAGTCCGTTCACCTTGAGGAACAAACGAAAAACCCCGTCTGCAATGGTCTGCAATCGGTCATCAAATGCGAAGTTGTTAAAGGGAAGGGAATTGAGGGGAGGGGCGTCTTTTGAAGGCTCACCGGCTTCCGCGGGAAGCACTCGGATTGAGATTGTTTTGCCGCTGGTGGCTTGATGGAGGGTCTTTGCCAGTCGTTCCAAAATCGCCGGGTCTTGAATCTCAGGAGAAGTGGAGATGAAGGTCGAAACGTTGTTCAGGAAAATTTGACCGGAAGGTTGAGAATCGGAGTTTGAGGAGGTCAACCCGGTGTTCCGGTATTCTCGAGCAAAATCTTTGATGCTCTTTGGAGTTGGCATGTCCGTCGTCTTTCGTTGCGACGGAGTCCACCGACTCACCCAGCCCAGGAGGCTTTTCAGTCTTCGGGGCGAGGCGGTATCCTGCCGTCGCCGTAACTCTTATTTTCACTCTGGGAGCTGCCCATAATTAGCTCTCTCACATAAAACATCGTGCATGATTTGTGCCTGTCAAATAGTTTGAGATCGGGTCTTCACCTAATGTTCAAAAGGTATTTCACCTGAGTTGAATCAGTATTGAGAAAGGGAGGAATTATAACGCGCGGCCAAGGATATCTGGCCCGCTTAAAGCTATCGGCACAAAACAATCAGGGAGCGTTTATTCAGCGAAAAACTTGCGCTCAGCGAAAGCCGCACAAATGATCCCGCGAATCAATCATGAGAACATTCGTTTACTTCCTTTCGACCATTTGCGCGCTTTGCTTGAGCAAAAACATGAACGCAGCCACTCGCATTGACGCGGGCAAGTATGAGAACCTTCAGGCTGCGATTGACGCAGCGGATGCAAACGGGGCCATCGTATTCATTCCACCAGGTGAATATCGCATCAGCGAACCGATCCGTGTTTCTACTGAAAACCTTCAGATTGTTGGATCCGGCACGGCAACCGTTATCATCAATGACGACACGAACGGACAGCCGGCGGTTGTGCTGGCACCGAAGGGCTACAAGGAAAACAAGAGGCTCCGGCTCTGGCGCGTGCAAATGAACAACCTGCGAATCACGGGCAACGAGAAGAGCGGTGATGGGATCTACGCATACGGGATCCAAGAGATTCTACTGCAAGCTGTCACTGTTGATCACAACGGTGGCAACGGAATCAATCTCGATCACTGCTATGAGAATCCGCGCGTGTCGAACTGCATGCTCACCTACAACAAGTTGTCCGGACTTCTCCTGCTCGGTTGCCACGACATTGTGGTGAACGCGAATCAGTTTGAGGAAAATCAGGATGCCTTGCGTTGCCACGATGGGTTCAACCTGACGATGAATGGCAACAACCTGGATGATCATCTTCGACACGGAGTTGTAATCGAGAACACTTACGGTTCGGTTCTCTCCGGGAACATGATTGAGGAATGCAACGGAACGGCGGTGATTCTCGATCGCGATGTGTATGGGATCACGGTGAGCGCAAACGTGCTGGCGCACAACATGGGTGGGGGCGTGTATTGCCTGGATGCTCATGGATGCGCGATTTCGGCGAACACAATGACGCTGCTCCACACGAACTCCGTCTATGTTGGACCCAAGAGTGGCCGGCTAACCATCACCGGAAACAACTTCTGCAACAGCTACATCGGAGAGGACAGAATCCGGCGCAAGACGGATCGAGAGGCGGAGAAGCGTCCGATTCAGTGGGACATCGGGACGGGGATTACGATTGAGGGTGCTTCGAATATCGCGATTACGGGTAACGTGTTTGCCGGGCTTGATGACCAGGCGGTGAAGGCGGATGAGAAGAGTTCGGGGATTGTGATCAATGCGAACGTATTCGCTGGGCTGAACCGGCATAGTGGGAAGGCGAAGGATGTGGAATTGCCGGCGAGCGTGTCGGGCTCGGTGTCTGACAATTTCTCCGCAAAGAAGTAGGCCGCAAGATCAAGCGATTCTCCAGGCGCATTGAGCCGCCACCAGCGAGTACTTCAAACAGTCATGAAGATAGTTCTTACATTCTCCCTCCTTGTATTGGTTTCGATCGCCGAAGTTTGCGCTGCAAAACCAAACATCATTCTGATGATGGCTGATGATATGGGAATGGGAGACACGAGCGCTTATCAGGATTTCACGGGCAACCCGGATGAGGTTCAGCTGCATACGCCACAGATGGAACGCCTGGCGCGGATGGGTGTTCGGTTTACGGATGCGCATACGCCTTCGTCGCGGTGCACTCCCACGCGTTATGGTTTGTTGACGGGGCGCTATCCATGGAGGAGTCGAATGAAGTGGTGGGTCTTGTTTGGTTCGCAGGGTGATCCGTTGATTGAAGCCGATCGGCCGACTATTGCGACGATGCTCCGTGATGTGGGCTACCGGACGGCGATGTTCGGGAAATGGCATGTGGGATTGCGGTATCGTCAATCGGATGGTTCGCCGGCCGCAGGATGGGCTGACGCGGATCTCACGAAACCGTTGCATACTTCCCCGATCGATCACGGATTTGATATTGCGAAATTCACCTCCCGTTCACACGGGACTTCCGGACCGGACGCGGGTTCGATTCACAAGAACAAGGCCAGGAGGAACAGCCCGAAGCAGAGTGTTGGGCCCGGACATGTGCATGGGCGCTTCTCAGTCAGTGCCACAAAGGAGGGGAAGCGGTTGATTGGCGGTGGTCCGAACGCGTATGTGTTGACCCAGCTTGGAAGCCGTCATTCGGACAACGCTTTGAGCTTCATGAGGAATCACGTTCAAGGTCGGGCGACGAGGAGCCGGCCGTTCTTCGTTTATTACCCTGCGAACTCAAATCACGGTCCCTACACTCCTGACGAGGAAATTGGCGGGAAGCCGGTTGCCGGAGCTGCGCGGACCAAGGCGGGTGAGCCGATGGACAAGCGTCATGACTACATCTACGAGAATGATGTGGCGCTTGGGCGGATGATAGACTGGTTAAAGGCGACCGAAGATCCGCGCAATCCCGGCTCAAGACTCTTCGAGAACACGATCGTAATCTTTACCAGCGACAACGGTGCGGAGAAGAACAGCAACATTGCGAGTGGCCCATTCCGCAGTAACAAGGGAAGTGTTTATGAGGGCGGACATCGTGTTCCATTCCTTGTCAGTTGGCCAAAGGGTGGTGTTGGTGATGGCACCGCCTCCGATCCCGGAAAATCCAACGAAACACCGATCGGGTTGCAGGATCTCTACGCCACGTTCGCGGAGATCGTCGGATCTCCACTGCCGAATCTTCGCGCGGGCGAGACCGGCGCGGAAGACAGCTTCAGTGTTATGAAGGCGTTTCGCGGCGAGACGATCACGTCACGTCCACCTCTCTTCTTCAACGATCACAAGGAAGCGAAGGAAGATCCGGCTGCGGTTGCGATGCGCCTGGATTCGCCACGCATTGGTGATCGAGTTTACGAAGGCAAGTGGAAGATGTTTTTCACCGCGTCGATGCTGCGCGAGGGAACTGCACCTGCCTACGAACTGTACGACCTGGCTGGCGATCAGTGGGAAAAGCACAACCGCATGCAGGACGCGGGATTAGAGCCGCTCATCGACCACCTCAAGAGCACAGCCCGCTTCCATCGTCGTATAGCGGCGCAGCGACTGATCGAGCAGGCTTCCAGGAAACGCGCCGTTTTCGATTGGCAATCGTATCAAGACGGCAAGAACTCCTTCGCCGAAGAATTCGCCGGTGAATCGAAGCTGACGGTGAAGGATCGCGAAACGGGATTGAGCATGACGGTTGTATCTTCGAATGAGTCGGCCACTTTTGCCTCCAACTTCCGCGGGCTGGGGCTGAATGGCGGGACGTTCCAACAGGTTGACGACGGAGAGGCGATCCTCGTCTCATTCGATCAGGACCTGATTGTCGAATCTGCAGCAATCGTCGCCGGCAATGGTGTTTGTGGAGGGTTCTTCCAGGTGGGGAATTCCGCTCCTCGCGCCATCTATTGCATCGACGCAGACAATGATGCGAAGGAACAGCAAGGCATCATCAGCGACGTTGGAGTTCTCAAAGCCGGCAAAACACTTCGCTTTGACAGCAGCCCTCATCACGGAGTTGAACCAGCGGGTCGGTGGCGTTTGGGCAATATCTCCGTTCGGCTTTTCAAATGAGTGAATCTGATTCCGATTGGAAACTCTTCCACACCGCCATGGCTGACAGCGCGGAGTTGATGTGCGTGATGCTGGAGAATCACGGGATCGATTCGCGGCGTGAATCGGTACACCCGGATTTGCCGGATGATGATCTGGACCAGGAGGCACGGGTGTATGTGCCGGTGGACGAATACGATCGGGCGTATGAGCTGTTCTATGGGGATTCGGAGGATGAACTTTGAGGCGTTTGTCTACTCCGAAACCAATTTGGTTGCGGTGAACTCGGCCGGTTTCAGGTGTGTATCCATCCAGCCATAGATCAACTCGCGTGATTCGTGCTTCACTGAATGCCCGCGGCCGTGGGCGTAGAACGCAAAGTTCTCCGGCGCTTTTTCCAGCTCCCAGACTTCCATGAGCTTCATGTTCATCACGATGCGCTGACGCTGGGTGAGTTTGAGTCCGTCGTTTAATCCGGATACATCGAGGTAAGAGCGGGGCGCGATGAGGGCCATGATTTCGTGGTAATCGATGGGGGGCAGTTCGCCTCGAAGGAGGGTGGGGCGGATGTGCTTGATGTAGACGTACCAGTGGTTGCGGCTCCAGTTCTCCACGCGCGGGTTGTGGCGCAGAAACGAGGCGCCACAGTTGCAGGCGGATGCCTTAATGCGCTGATCGTAGGCTGCCAGGAAGAAGGTGCCGTGTCCGCCGAGCGAATGACCCAGAGCACCGATCTTGTCGACGTCCACCTCCGGAAGGCTCTGGAGAATGTCCACCGCGATCGAGTGTTCGTAGGTGAATTTTCCAACGGCTGTCCAGTTGGGATGTTTTTCGTAGAAGCGGCCGGTCTCGTACGGACCTTCCGGTGGAATGCGATGACCAGAAACGAAGTGTTCGGGTGCGATGACGATGTAACCGCGCCGGCAGAGATGATCGAGGTAGGCCTTGTTGGGATTGTCGACCAGACCAGCAACGCGTGACTTGCCCTGCTTGTAGGTGCCATGGAGCGCGACGATGGCGGGGAGTTTTCCTTCACGCTTGAGCGGAATCCCGAGATAGGCGTGGGCACGTTCGTCTGCCTCCACATTGTAGCTGATGAGCTTGCGGGTGTATTGGCCATCCACCACGATTTCTCCGTGGAATTTCAGATTGGGTGCTGGTTTCTTCGGTTTGTACTGATCGCGGATCAAGTCGAGATAGCGCTTTCGCAAGACTTCTTTGTGAGCTTTCCATTCCTCCGCGTTGTTCACCTCGTCCAACAGGTCGTCCCAGGAAGATTTGATAACCGGGGCAGTGGAGCGTTTTCGGACGGGCGGATCAGATGCTGCTGGCGTCGATGCCTTGACGAGCAGGAGAACGAGGGCGATTCGGAATATCATGAATGAACGATTCGTTGGGGTGAGGGTTGACTGAGCGAGTGAGCGAGGAATCTCTCGATAAAGTATTGGCGTTGATTGACGATGATCACGCGAGACTTGTCGACTGTTCTTATCATCTGCCGACGACGCCGATGTCAGCGGCCGAACCCCACGCATTGCCGTTAACTTCGGTGAGGTTTTTGATTCGGACGTAGCGTCCTTGAACGGGCTTCTCAAGATCAGCTGACTGGGCGGACTTCGTTTTTTTGAATTCGGTCGTCAGGTCGGGTTTGTTCTTAAACGCATCGGGCGAGTTGCTGATGTAGAATTCCGTGTTGGCGAAACTGCCGTTCCAACCGTTGTCTTGGCGTGAAAGGTAACGAAACCCGCGGATCGATCTTTCGGAACCCAGATCAATCACCAGTTCGTGCGGGTGTTTCTTCAATCCGTCACTGAAGCGTGAATGCCAGACTGTGCCGGGCTTGCCGTCGAACGCGTAAACTGCACGCCGGTCATTGGAGATGTTCTGGCTTGAGAAGGACAGGACGGTGATTTCTCCGAAGGGGATGAGATCTCGGTGTTTGATCCGATGGAATTTGCCCTTCGGAAACTGATTCTGAGATCGTGTGTTACCAAATTTGGCCCATCGATCTCGCTGGTGTCGCTCGCGCAGGGTGTCGGAAAAGGTACCGGGACGGGCGGGTTCGTGTGAGGCAACGGCAAAGGCCTGCATGCGCTTGAGAATGTCCGGGTGGGCGTCGGCGATGCTGATGGTTTCACTGATGTCTTTGGAAAGATTGTAGAGTTCCCAATCTTTGTTCTTCCCAGGCTGGATGGCTTTCCAGTTATTCCAACGCACGGCGATTTGGTTGGCGTATTCCCAATAGAGCATTTCGTGTGTCTCCTGCTTTCTCCCGACGACCTTGGCGCCGAGGATTTCAGGGAGAATTGACAGACCGTCGATATCCGCCGGGGCCTTCGCTTTGGTGAGTTCCGCGAGGGTGGGAAGCACATCAGGTTGAAAGAAGATGTGATCGCTCACGCGTCCCGGTTGGATGCGACCGGGCCAACGGACGAGGAAGGGAATCCGCAGGCCGCCCTCATAGAGGTTGCCCTTGCCTCCGCGAAATCCCACGCCGGTCTTGGGATTTACGTTGGGACCAAAGAAGCCGCGGGGATGTTCCTTGCTGCGAAAACGATCCTGGCCGCCGTTGTCGCCGGTGAAGAAGACGATCGTATTGTCTTCCAGTTTGAGTTCACGCAATAGATCCAGGACGGTTTTCAAATCGCGATCGATCATGGAGACCATGGCCGCGTAGTTCTTGGCTTCCTGATTGACGTGCGGGTCCTTCATCCACTTTTCATTTTCGTAGAGCTTCCATGCGGGATCATCTGCGGGGATGTCATACATGCCGTGAGGCGGGGTGATGGGCAGATAGCAGAAAAACGGGCGGTCCTTGTTCGCGCGAATGAACTTCACGGCCTCGTCCATGATCGTGTAGTGCGAATAGGTCTTGCCCGAGCGGCCGCCGACATTGCCAGGGAGGGGGACCTCCTCGCTATTGCGAATCAAGTATGGCGGATAGAAGGAATGCGCATGAACCTGATCGTAGTAGCCGTAGAAGACATCGAACCCGTGCTTTTCGGGCACACCGGTGGAATCGCGTCCACCACATCCCCACTTGCCAAAGCCTCCGGTCGCATAGCCCTTGTTCTTCAGGATGCTGGCAATTGTAGGTTCACCCGCGCGGAGAGGCGTCCCACCGTCATTGGCACGAACAGAAGCGTGTCCCGCATGTTTGCCGGTCATGAGATTACAGCGCAATGGCGCGCAGACGGGAGATCCCGCAAGCGCGTGCGTGAAACGCAGCCCCTCCGCGGTAAAGCGATCGATGGCGGGCGTCTTGATATAAGGATTGCCCATGTGCGACAGCTCGTAATAGGCAAGCTCATCGGACATGATGTAGACGATGTTTGGCGGGCGTTTTTCGGCTCGGCCGAACATGGCTGAGCAGACAAAGGCGATGAGCAGGAGAAGCTTCAGGGGATGAATCGAACGCATCGCGGTGTTATGGAGGGGTGCCGGTCTTGATTCAATCTTTTGAATGTGGATTGCGTAGATGCCGAGCTCTGTTGCAAAAGAAGATTTACGCGGGTCCGCTCTCATCTATTCTCGCGCCATTCAGATTCCACAAATGAAAGCACGTATCCATCTACTCACATTCGCCCTCACTCTGTTCCTTGCCGCCACGACATTTGCAGCGGAACGCCAACTGCGCATCATTGCCTTCGGTGCACATCCGGATGACGCCGAATTCCAGATGGGTGGCACGGCGATCAAGTTTGCCAAGGCCGGCCACAAGGTGAAGCTGGTTTCCGTCACCAACGGCGATCTGGGTCATTGGAAGATGGCCGGAGGCCCACTGGCGATTCGCCGCACGAAAGAAGTCAAGGAGGCCGCCAAGCGCATGGGCATCGAGGTCGAAGTGCTGGACATTCACGACGGCGAACTCACGCCCAGCCTGGAGAACCGCAAGAAGATCACCCGGCTGATTCGCGAATGGAACGCCGACATGGTGTTCGCGCATCGCCCCTGGGACTACCATCCCGACCACCGTTATACCGGCGTGCTGGTTCAAGACGCAGCTTTCATGGTCGCCGTTCCGTTCATCACGCCCGATACCACGCCCGTGACCCGCAATCCGGTCTTCTTTTATTTCCCCGATCGCTTCACCAAGCCCTACCCGTTCGAACCCGATATCGCGATTTCCATTGATGACGTCTTCGACGAGAAGGTCAACGCCATCGATGCGCTTGAATCGCAGGTCTATGAAGGAGGCGCGCTGGCGAATCCCGCAGTCCTCATCCAGCGCAAGGCCGCCGATCCGAAAGCCCGCAAGGAGATCCTCAAACTCTCGTGGTCACGGCGACAGGGCAGCATTGCCAAACGTTTTCGCAATGAGTTGATCGAGTGGTACGGCGAAGAGAAAGGCAAGGCGGTCAAGCATGCCGAAGCTTTCGAACTTTGTGAGTACGGCAAGCAACCTTCCAAGGCCGAGCTCAAGAAACTCTTCCCCTTCTTCGACAAGTAAACGTGCGCATCCTCGGCGTTATCCCTGCCCGGCACGCCTCCACGCGTTTTCCGGGCAAGCCCCTTCATCTCATCGCGGGCAAACCGCTCGTGCAACATGTCGTCGAACGATGCCGGGAGGCGAAGTCACTGGCTGATGTGATCGTTGCCACGGATGACGAGCGAATCGCCGAAGCCATGTCGCCACATTGTCGGGTGGAGATGACCCGGTCGGATCACCCGAGTGGATCCGATCGCATCGCTGAGGTGGCCGAACGGAACGAGTGCGATGCAGTCGTGAATGTCCAGGGCGACGAACCGATGATCGATCCGCGTGTCATCGACTCCGTCGCGGAGGGACTGGTTGGAGCAGCCATGTCCACCGCCGGTACCCCGATCACCGATGTCGAGGACTACGACAACCCCAACGTCGTCAAGGTCATCAAGGATTCACTCGGGCGCGCGCTATACTTCTCACGCAGGACAATTCCGTTTCTCCGCGATCATGCAGATGAACCTTCGGCAGAGCAGCTAAGCCGTTTTCCGTTCCTGAAGCACCTGGGCATCTACGGCTACCGACGCGGGACTTTGCTGGAACTCGTAAAGCATCCACCTTCGCCCTTGGAGATGGCTGAGAAGTTGGAGCAGCTTCGCGCTTTGGATCACGGAATTTCCATCGCCGTGGTCGAGGTGGAGTATCAGTCAATTGGCGTGGATACGCCGGACGACGCGGAGAGGGTGAAAGCGTTGTTGAAAGGGCACTGATTCTCGTTGGCGAATCGATGATCTGGTGAGGCAAGCCGCTGCAGAGCCGCTCAGTCTTTTAATGTGTTCCAAAGCAGTAAATCCGCGCGCTTGCAAAAGCCAACGTGAGTTGGCTCTCTGGGATCCACGAAACTAGGCTGAATCGACATTCATCGCATCCAAATAATGGCTGAAGCAAGGTGCAGGAAGGCCATGTAGTGGACATCGAGGCGATCAAACCGGGTTGCGATG
>PBAL01000018.1 GCA_002715965.1 Verrucomicrobiales bacterium
TCGTCTTCATGGTCGTTCCCACAATGGAGTGCCCCCATTCTTTGGTCCAAACGCTATGAGAGATTTTGTTTGGGTTCTTGTTGTTCATAGTTCGGTGGAGGGAGGGGCGGAGCCCCGACTGGAACCGAACTATGAATCCCATGCTTCGCCTGGCAAACCGGAAGCGATTACAGTGGCTCGAAGTTCACAAGGACGGGATGGTTACAGAAACGAGCGAGACAACGGACCCGGAGAATTCCTCCGGACTCTTTTGCAGCCTGATCGATCAGAGGAACGAACCGACCAGCACAAATGCAACCACCAGTGCAATTATTGGCACCTTCAAAAACTTGAGTGCGATAAAGCCCAATAACACCGGTACCAAGTCTATTGGCAATCGGTAGGCTCCCATTAATACTGGATCGTAAGCCGCAGCTCCCAGTAATCCGACGACCGCTGCGTTGATTCCGGCTACTGCCCCGGCGAGTCGTGGTTTGGCCGCGAGTTTTTCCCAAGTCCCACGCAAGCCCAGGACTAGCAGGAACCCTGGAACGAAAATTCCCAGCGTTGCAATCAGGGCCCCCGCAAATCGTGCATCCGGCGACAATTCGACGCCAAGAAAGGTGGCGAGCGCAAACATGGGTCCCGGCACACCTTGCGCTGCCGCGTATCCTGTGAGGAAGCGATCCGGCTCAATGGCATCACCCAGTTGTGATTGGAGCAGGGGAAGCACGACGTGTCCGCCACCAAAGACGAGACTGCCGGAGTGATAGAAATCGGCGAACAATCCGAACCCCGGAGATTGCTTGGAGAGGAAGGGCAGGACAATGAAAAGGCCGGCGAAGAGGAGTAGAGGAACCAGTCCGGTTTTGCCCTCCGGCTGTTCTTCAGTTTCGTCCTGCCGGGAGTTCAGCATGCCGATGACAGCGGCTATGCCCAAAGCTGCGAATTGCGTGACCACGGACTTGGCCAGGATCAACGCAATCACCGTGGCGACGAAGATCGTTCGATGCAGGGATGATTTGCAAAACGACTTGAACATGGTGGTCGTGGCGTCTGTGACAACGACCACGGCCAGGAGTTTCAATCCGTGAACGATTCCCACGAACCACTTTTCGTCGTGCATACCGGAGCTTCCAACGGCGAGGAAATACATCAGGAAGAAGGATGGAGCGGTGAATCCTATGAAGGCCGCAATGCCACCCGTGAGGCCACCCCGATGGCAGCCGATGGCGAACCCCACCTGGCTGGATCCGGGCCCGGGAAGAAACTGACCAAGCGCGATCAGGCGTGCATAGGCTTTTTCTTCAAGCCACTGGAGTTGCTCGACGAAGACCCGGCGGAAGTATCCGAGGTGCGCGGCAGGACCTCCAAAGCTGGCGCAACCCAGAAGGAAAAATCTCCAGAATATTTCGAGGATGGGTTTCACTTGCCGCTGATTGGGCAAGCGTAGCAGCCAGGCTGACGTGGCTCACTCGTTTTATGCCGGAAGGAGTTACTTATTCTCCAACTCATCGATGCGTTTCTTCAACTCATCGATTTCCGCGACCAGTACTTTGAGCACTTCCGAGGCGGTGACCTTCATCGCCTCGCGCTCGAGCAGTTCCTTGAGTTCGCCTTCAGCCGCCATCGGCTTGGGTGCCGCTGTGAGATCACCACCAGCCATCTTGATGTACTTCGCATACATGGTGTCGAGCACCTTGAGCGAATCCTGATAGGAGAGATCTAGCGGATCGGCTTTTTCTTCCTTGGACTTGCCTGTAATCTTTCGGACGGCGTCCTCGATCTCTTCGTGAAGCATCTCCGATCGTCCTCCGGCTGTGGACTTCACGTTCCGCTCCTCCATCGCCAGGAACAACGAACCCACAATGCTATAGTGCGTCGCGCCCTTGCTGTCGAATTTCTCTGCGACGAAGTCACCGTCGAGCTTGCGCGCTGCCAAAGTTGGCCCTTTGCCGGTGGCTCGTCCGTGAACCCATTTTGATTCGTCATCGATGTGGCTGCGGGCCACCTGGACGAGTTCGCATTTGATCTCGGGCGTCAGGTTCCCGATGAGTTCGACCACCACAGCTTTCTTTTTGGCGGCTACCGGTTCAGGAGCGGGAGCAGGCGGAGGGGCGGGTTCAGGATCCGGAGCAGTATCCGGTTTCGGTTCGTCCTTTTCTTCCTCCTCTTTCCGTTCCTCTCTTTTCTCAGGTTCCGGTTTCGGCTCGGGCTTTGGTTCTTCCTTTTTTTCTTCGGTAGCGGAGTCGCCAAACGGATTGTCGCCCAAATCCGACATGTCAGGAACTGCCGGACCATCAAAGTGATCAGCTGCCGGAGGGGTCGCAGGAGCAGCGGGCTTGGGTTCGGGAGGAGGTTCCGGTGGTGACTCTGCAGGAGCGCCGAATGGATTCTCACCTTCGTCAAGTGAACCCATGTCGGGAATCTTCGGTCCGTCGAACGGATCGATCCCGGATTGTCCCGGCGCCGCAGCAGCGGGCTTGGGTTCGTCTTCGAAATCGCTCTTCGTGAGCATCATCGTATGCTCGGCGGCCTCGGATTCGCCGGAGGGGCCTGGTGCCGCTGGAGGAATTCCTGCCGGAACTTCACCTTCATTGGTTGGTGCCGGGGGGATGATCACGGCGCCATTGCAAGAAGGGCAGTTTACTTCGTGTCCAGACGTGTCGGCGGTGGTCCCGATTCGCGTCTGGCAATGGGGACAGGTGAACTTGAAGTAATCCATTGCTGGGTGTAAAAAATTGAGGCGGGGGTATCTAATGCCAAGGTTTTCCAGTCAAGAACCAATAGGAAAACGATGGTATGACGATTGGCTGAGGTCAGAACTCAGAGATCAGCGGTCACGATGTGGCTGCGGTGTGGCGCACCGACGGACCGACTGTTCTCACTGCGTCAATTCTGTCAGAAGCTTTTTTAATCTCTGAGTTTGCTGGGAGGCCAGTTGGTTCACTTCACCAAGATCCTCCTTCAAGTCGAACAGCATGGGCGGTGCTGTCATGGGTTTCGCGTTGTTGTATTTCTCACAGAATTCGGCTTTCTGCGCGGGCAGACACGAGGAACGCAAGAGACATGAACTGCCGGAACATGACGGGATTCTTCAGATGCGAAGGGCGAAACAATTTGGTGTTTTTCCCCTCAGATAAAGTCTAAAAGATCCGCAACCCGATTGCACCGCATGCCGGCGAACGACGAACATTTTTACGAGACCGTCTCCCAGGAGATGAAGGCGAATAATGTTCAGGAGGGCATGTGGATGAAGGCCTACGAGCAGGCTATGGGAGACGAGAAGAAGGCCACGGCTCTCTACATCAAGATGCGCGTGGAGCAACTCAAGCGTGAGCAAGCCAAGGCGGAAATGGACGCCCTCGGAGTGGAGACTGACGACGATGACGACGCGATGGATGAAGATGGCGCCATGATGGCGGTCAAGCGCATCGAGCAGAGGATTCCCGAGTCCGTCTGGAACGCCCTGCAGATTGGCGGATTTCTCCTGGGTTGTCTGCTCATCTGGATTTTCCGGCAGGAACTCATGGGGCTTGGTCGATCACTCCGTTCGATGTTGGGAGGCTGAGCTTTGAACGAGAAGGAAGCCACATCCCTTCTGAAGAAACTCCGCGACGGCAAAGTCGACGTGGACGAAGTTTTGAAGTTTTTCCAGCGCGAACCGTTCTCGGATTTGGGGTTCGCCCATGTCGACACGCATAGGGAACTTCGCAAGGGTACTCCGGAAGTTATTTTCGGAAGCGGCAAGACACCCGCCCAGGTCGTTGCCATTGCCGGTGAACTCTTACAGGCAGGCCAGCGTGTACTGGTCACGCGCATTGATGTCGCTCACGCCAAAGCCTTGAAGAAGAAGTTCCCAAAGACAAAACACCACGACATTGCCGGTTGCGCTGTGATTGAAAAGAAACGCCAACAGAAACGAGCGGGGATTGCTGTGCTATCTGCGGGAACTAGCGATCTGCCCGTAGCCGAGGAAGCGGCCATTACCGCCGAGTTCATGGGCAACCAAGTGAACAGGATATTCGATGTCGGTGTGGCTGGCCTGCACCGAATCCTTTCCAAGCTGAAGCAACTTCAAGATGCCAATGTGCTCGTGGTAGCTGCCGGTATGGAGGGGGCATTGCCCAGCGTGGTCGCAGGCTTGGTCGATCGACCGGTGATTGCCGTGCCGACCAGCGTCGGATACGGCGCGAGTTTCGGTGGGGTGGCGGCTCTGCTCGGCATGCTGAACAGTTGCGGAAGTGGCGTCACGGTGGTGAACATCGACAACGGATTCGGTGCGGGCTACGCGGCCAGTCAGATAAACGCCTTGAACGACATAACATGAAGACACTCTATCTCGATATTTTCTCCGGCATCAGCGGTGACATGTTCATCGGCTCATTGCTGGATCTTGGGGTTGATTTCCAAGCGTTTGAAACAGAATTGGAGAAACTCGGACTCGATGAATACACCCTGAAATCACAGCGCAAATCGAAGTCCTACATTGAGGGGGTAAAGTTCGACGTGATCCTGGAAGGAGACGAAATCCCTTCGCACTGCCATGGCGAACCGAACGACCACTCACATGATCATGACCACGACCATTCGGAATCGGAGCATTCGCACTCACACACTCCCGCCAGTGAAGGACATTCACACGACCACGATCACTCAAACTCGCATGACCACGCGCATTCGCACGATCACGACCATGCGCACTCGCATTCTCACGGCCCCGGCGAGCACGACCACAGCCATGAGGGCAGTCGCAATCACGCACAGATTCGGGAACTCATTGACAAGAGCAAGCTGTCGGAATGGGTGAAAGAAAAGGCAAAGGCGGTCTTTTACCGGGTCGCGGTTGCCGAGGGAAAGGTTCACGGGCTGCCGGTGGAAAGCGTTCACTTTCACGAAGTCGGCGCGGTGGACTCGATCGTCGATATCGTCGGCGCCTGCATAGCGCTGGAATTGCTGGGCAAGCCACGCGTTTTGGCTGGCCCGGTTGTTGAAGGAACTGGATTCGTCATGTGTGCGCACGGACGGTTCCCAGTTCCAACCATGGCGACATTGGAAATCCTCGGCGCACGGGGCGTCCCGGTGAATCAATGCGACGAACCCCACGAACTCGTCACGCCCACCGGGGCAGCCATCCTCGCCGAGTTTGCTGAAGACTTCGGCCCGATGTCCGGGATCGTTGCAAAGCAGATCGGCTACGGATTGGGAACCCGCGACAACCACACCCGCCCGAACGTCTTGCGAGCTGTATTGGGCGAAAGCGCTGGTGGCGACGTTGTTTCGTTGGACTGGGAGCGAGATCAGATCGCGGTAATCGAAACCAACCTCGATGATATCAGCGCAGAACTTCTGGGTGACTTCGTCGATCGAGCGCTGGGTGAAGGTGCCTTGGACGTCTTCCATACGCCGGTTCAGATGAAGAAGAATCGTCCAGGAGTTCTGCTGACCTTGCTTTGCAATCAAGGCGACGCCGATCACTTCAGTGAATTGATCTTGCGCAATACCAGTGCATTTGGTGTCCGACGTACGACCGCCGAAAGGCGCAAATTGCAACGCAAATTGGTTCGGGTGGAAATAGGGCAGGGGAGTGTCGAGGTGAAACTGGGACTTCTGGGAGGACGCGTCATTCAGGCCTCTCCCGAATACGAATCGTGCCGCGCACGCGCGGAAAAAACCGGAGCACTGCTCAAGGAAATCTACGATGCTGCGCTGAAAGCTGCGCCACGGGACTGATGAACGCCGAACTTCTCCAGGCATTGCGCTGCCCAGCTTCCCGCCAGTCGCTCCGGCAGATGACCAAGGAGGAACTGAACGTGCTCAACGAGTCCGCAAAGCAGGCCAAGGTAAAGTCCATCGATGGCGTCGCGATCGAATCCGAATTGTCGGAAGCACTCATCCGCGAAGATCAAAAGATCGCGTATCCGATCATAAATGGCATCCCAAGCCTTCTGGTCTCTTCCGGAATTGCGCTATGAGCGAAGCGAATACGCCCCCGCCGGTCCCTGGAAAGAAGAAGCGCTCTCAGGATCGCGGCATGGAATGCCTGCTCAGCAACGTGGCATTCCCCGGCATTGGAACCTGGCTGGCTGGCCATCGCATCCAGGGAGGGGGCCAGATGGTCTGCGCGGCTGTAGCTTTTCTCGTCACCAATGGGTTCGCTTTATGGTTCATCAATTACTGGGTACAGAAAGGAACACATCCGGTTGAAGTCATAGCCACGGCAGTAACGACCACCGGCAGATGGCCCACGACTGAGACCAAGGCAATGTGTATTGGACTGGCATCCATCGCGCTGTTCATCTCGACACTTGCCTGGGCGTTGCTCTTCTCAATCGTATTCCGAAACAAAGAACGAGCACGCGCCAATGCAAAAGTCGGCTAAAGACTCGACAGCCGACTTGCGGATTACTACACCGTGCACGTGCGAATTTACGCACGGATGACCCGATGAAAATCACCCTCAACACCAGCACCATCAAACCCGTCCCCTTGATGGACAAGATCAAGCTCGTCGCCGAAGCGGGATACGACGGAATCGAACTCTGGCTGAATGACGTTTACGAATATGTGGGACAAGGTGGGGAAGTCAGCGATGTCGAGAAAGCGCTCGAAGACCATGGGCTTTTCATTCCCTGCATGATCGCCATGCGCGGTTGGGGCGAGGCCGAGGGATTCGAATACAACATCATGCTCGACGAAGCCAGGCGCCGGATGGAACTTGCCGCGCGACTCAAGTCTCCCTACATCGTCGCAACGCCTCCGTTCATCGACGGCGACATCAACCAGATTTCACAGCGCTATCGCGATCTCTTGATGATCGGCAAGCAGGCGGGCATCAAACCCACGATGGAGTACATCAGCTTCTTCAAGTCCGTCTGGCGCTTGCGACAGGCCTGGCAGATCGTGCAGGAAGCGGATGATTCAGACGCCAGCATCATTCTCGACGCCTTTCACACCTGGAACAGCGCTTCATCCATCGAGGAGTATCGCAGCATCCCGGTTGAGAAAATCAGCCATTTCCACATCGACGACGCACATCCATCAAAACCCCAGATGCAACAGATCGATCCCGACCGTCAAATGGTCTGTGATGGCCCAATCGACCTGAAAGCTGAATTGGCACTGCTGAACGAAAAAGGCTACGACGGATGCGTCAGCCTTGAGCTGTTCAATCATGATCTTTGGGCCAAGGATCCTCTGGAAATCCTCAAACTTGGCCTCGAACGCGTAAAATCCGTAATGCCCTGACCCATGAAAAATCTCATCCCCCTTATCTTCATTTGCTCGCTCGCCTCCGCTTCCGCCGGCGAAAAGTTCAAATCCATGTTCAATGGAAAGGACGTTTCCGAATGGAACACCACCGGAAACTGGTTTGCCAACGACCGAGGCGAACTTGAAATCAAGCCGAGGGAAGGGGAGACAGGGTGGAAACGCTTCGACGCCTACCTGTATTCCAAGAAGAAGTATCGCAACTTCGTCTTCGATTTTGAGTACAAGCATCCCAAGGGCGGGAACAGCGGGTTCTTCTTCCGCATCTCGGACCAGAAAGAGCCCGTGAAAAAGGGCTACGAGGTCCAGATCAACGATGTGCACGGCAAGGACAAGAAACCCGGAGCCCACGACGCTGGTGGAGTCATCGGAACAGCCGCGCCGACCAAGCAGATGGCCAAACCCGCAGGCGAATGGAACCGCATGATCGTCACCATGAAAAACGACGACCTGCAGGTGGAACTCAACGGCGAGAAGGTCATCGACATCGATCTGAAAAATACTTCCAAGAAGGAACTCGCCGACACCGGCTACATCAGCCTTCAGGACCACGGCCAAAACCTCTTCTTTCGCAATCTGCAACTCAAAGAACTCAAGTAGCTGCAGCATCCGTACCAGCGAGCGAACACCTCAACGGTTACCGCGGAGCGCAGCCTTCAGGCCGCTTCAACGCCCGCCAAATCGTATGAGGTTCGGACTGCCAGCTGCAGGTCGCGCGTCAGCGGCAATCCTTCATAATCCACCCGTAGTTTTTCCTGTTCATTTGTAACCTGCAGCGCATAAATATACTCCCGTCTTGTTAGATCGAACTGACATGCAGGATCCGGAAGAAGAACAGGAATGGACACGGCGCCGTTTTGTGAGCGCGTCGAGCATCATTGCAGCGACTACCGTCCTGCCATCCGATCTCACGGAATACGAGGTCGATGCATCGTCCGGCGGCTACCGCTATCACGTGGTGAGACGTGGTGACACACTATCCGAGCTGGCCGAAAAGTACAAGACGAGCATATCTCGCCTGAAGCAAATGAACGGCCTCAAGAGCGATTTACTTCGGGTCGGCCGAAAACTCCGGGTTGGTACCTGGGCAAAGACCGGATCAACAAGTCCGAGCACGCATCATTATCACACGGTCAGACGAGGGGAGACGCTCTCCAGCATCGGCGTGAAATACAGCATCTCGGTCAGCCGATTGAAGTCGCTTAACAGATTGCGGAGCGATGTCCTGCAAATCGGACAACGATTAAAGGTCACTGGTAGCCCAACAAAGCAAGTCGGCTTCAAATATGTCAAACCGTCACTGGTCAAAGTCAGAAACCTGCGACGAAGCACCTGGAAACACATCATCGGTCACCACAGCGCGATCAAATACGGCAACGCCGAGATTTACGGGAAGACACACAAGCGCCGAGGAATGGAAAACGGCCTGGCCTATCACTTCGTGATCGGAAATGGCGTGGACAGTGGTGATGGCGAAATCGAGATCGGTACGCGATGGAAACGCCAGATCGAAGGCGGTCACGTGAAGAGCCGGAGATACAACCTAAACTCCATCGGTGTTTGCGTGATTGGCAACTTCAACAAGTCACGTCCCACATCGAAGCAAATTGCGGCATTTGAGGAACTCGTCGCGTATCTGAAATACGATCTTCTTGGAGGCAAGCCCAAGTTCATGGTGCATCGCGAACTGGAGCAAACCGCATGTCCCGGGAAGTACTTTCCGGTTTCAGCCATGCATAAACGCTTCGGTTAAACCCCAAAAATCCACCAAAGCCAATAGAAACAGGGCAAAACCAGCCATGTCACGATATATTAATTAAACATAACATACATTGTGCCTAAAGTATACACCGTTGCGACATCGTTTGGATTGCTGGTGGTTTCTCTTCTTTTGCGGTCAATTCACTGGCGGATAATTCCAACAATGAATTCACGATGCCCTCATTGGATTGGCGCTACTTCTATTGGTTCGGATCAACCGAATTGCCTCACGCATTCAACGATGCGACCAGCCAAAACGGCCCGGTCTGTCACCTTGGCTGAAGATTGGCCAATACACGAATGCCGACCGCCCAATCACATTTGTTTCAGTGAAGTCACCCCAAGCACGTGAATCGAAACTGTTCACCGTGTTGTCACCGAACACCATAAAGTGATTTGTGCGCACCATCCGCACGTCCGTCTCGTCATAAAACCTCGGCGATAGCCTGGCATCAATCTGGCCGTTGACATGCCCGGACCACACACTGTCTTTGGGCGGTCCAGTGAAGGTGTAAACATTCTCAAATAGATACGTTGAAGCATTCAGTGCCTGTCCATCAATTACCGCCTGCCGTTCGGAATTGATGCTCACGTTCTCACCGCCTAGCGCCACAAGGCGTTTGATGTAGAACTGATCTTGCTGGAGCCCGGTGATACCCGCTGTGGCAAATACGATGATCTCCCCGCGCCGAGGAGGCCGGAAATTGTATGTCAACCGGTCCACAAACAGATGATCTCCGCTGATGATCTTCAGCTTGATGATATCTTCGCCTTTTTCGAAGTACTGGTTTCCCTGCCCAGCACTGGCATCGTAGTGCAGTTCAGCACGCCCGGAAACACCGCGGTAGCTGCTCGGTCCGATCAGGTCATCAGGTATTCCTTTGACGGTGTAACGCTTGTTTCCAACCTTGAAGCTCTGCTTCTTCATGAATCTGAAGTGGCGGACGGTTGGCTCCACCGAGTTCAGGTATCCACTCTCCTCGGCAACCACATGGATGTGTTTGACGCCCCGGAACCAGCGATCGAACCATTTCTCAATGCCGGTCGGAAACACCACATCCTCCCGGTTCCGATAGTTTTCATGAGTGATCCCATACAAAGTCGGCTGCATGGATCCGGTCGGGATCTTGAACGGCTGGAGAAAGAACGTCCGAATCGCCATGGCCACCGCAATGGCAACCAGCACCACCTCGGTGTTCTCGCGTGCCCCCGGACTCGGATACGGTATCAGGTGTTTGTTCGCCACCTCTTCCAGACGCTTCATTTCCTTGCGCAGCACTTCTTTGTCCATCGTCTCAATGACAGTCGCCTTGAGCTCTTCTGCGGCGAATCGAAGCGCGTCAGCCGATTCAGGCTTGATGAGATCCTGTTGTGCGCGGACCAGCTTGAGCACGGTCTTCCGCATCTCCATCGCGTGACGGACGGTCTTGGACAGGAACCATTTGGCAAGAATACTCATCAGGCTTTGAGGACTTTAATAAAGGCATCCTGCGGAATGTTCACGGAGCCGATGGATTTCATTCGCTTTTTGCCTTCCTTTTGTTTCTCCAAAAGTTTGCGCTTCCGGGAAATATCACCGCCATAACACTTGGCAGTCACGTCCTTGCGCATGGCCCGAACGGTTTCACGAGCAACAATGCGGCTGCCGACTGCGGCTTGGATCGCCACCTGGTATTGTTGGCGCGGAATGACTTCCTGAAGCTTGGCGGCCAGTGCCCTTCCCCTGTTCTCCGCCTTGTCCATGTGCACGATGCACGAAAAGGCATCGACTGGTTCTTTGTTCACCAGCATCTCCAGCTTCACCATCTTCGAAACCTGGTAACCGGCGTGCTCGTAATCCATGGAACCGTAGCCGCGCGTCATGCTTTTGATCCGATCGTGGAAGTCGATGACGATTTCGTTCAGCGGAACCATCGCGGTCAGCATCACGCGATGAACATCCAAGGTCTCGGTGTTATCCAGGTAGCCACGCTTTTCCGAGATCAATGACATCATGTCACCGATGTAATCGTTGGGCGTCATGATGAATGCCTTCACCATCGGCTCCTCAATCGTCTCGATGACGGTGGGTTCAGGCAATTGCGCGGGATTATCCACCTCCAGCTCTTCCCCATCGGACATCGTCACCTTGTAGATCACGCTCGGGTAGGTCGCGATGATGTCCTGGTCATACTCACGGCGAAGCCGTTCCAGGATGATCTCCATGTGAAGCAATCCAAGAAACCCACAGCGAAATCCGAAGCCAAGCGCTACGGAGCTCTCGCTTTGAAACATCAACGCGGAATCGTTGAGCTGTAGTTTGGCGAGGTTCGTCTTCAGATGCTCAAAATCCGCGGCATTGATCGGATAAACCCCGCTGAAGACCATCGGATGAATCTCCTGGAAACCTGGAAGCGGATTGGCCGGCTTTTTGGTTTCGGCAAACGTGTCCCCGATTTTGACTTCACTGGGAGTCTTGATGTTGCACGTCACATAGCCCGTCTCGCCCGGTCCGAGAACAGGTCGCGCGTAGGGTTTGGGATTGAAACTGCCGACTTCCTTTACCTCGTAGTTTTTGCCCGTGTGGAGCAGCTTCACATGCTGTCCCTTCTTTAATTCACCATTGAACACGCGGACATACGTGACGACTCCACGATAGGCGTCATAGATGGAGTCCACAGCCAATGCCTGTAGCGAGGTATCCGGATCATCTTTCGGAGCCGGCACACGCTTGATGATTGATTCGAGGATTTCTTTGATGCCGATCCCTTCCTTGGCGCTCGCTGCGATCGCATCGTCGCCGGGAATCGCCAGAATGTCCTCCAATTGCTGACGCACCATCGCTACATCAGCGTGAGGCAAATCGATCTTGTTGATCACCGGAATGATCTCCAAATCCTGCTTCATCGCCAGGTGCACGTTGGCAACAGTCTGCGCTTCCACGCCTTGCGCCGCGTCGATGATCAAGATGGCTCCTTCGCACGCACTTAAACTGCGAGACACCTCATACGCGAAATCCACATGACCCGGCGTATCGATCAGGTTCAGCTCATACCGCTCGCCGTCATCGGCATCGTAATACATCGTCACCGGATGCGCCTTGATCGTGATCCCGCGTTCCCGCTCAAGGTCCATCGCGTCAAGCATCTGATCCTCCAGTTCACGATCCTCCACCGTACCGGTCATTTGCAGCAGACGATCGGACAACGTCGTCTTCCCATGATCGATGTGGGCAATAATGCTGAAATTTCGGATGTGATTGATGTCCATGGACAAAACTGCCGCCCATTTCAGGCGGCTTCACTCCCCTGCCCTGTCCCGGACGGAGAATTCGCGCTCATGACGCGCGCGAGAAGATAGCGGCCTGCGCGATTAAAGGAAGACGAATTTTGGCATCGGACGGCGTTCCTGAAAGTGGTGGCAATTGCTCCAACTCACCAAGGCATTGCAAAAAACCGGGTTCCACGCCTGAACCGACTTGCTTGCACGTGAACTGTTTTTTTGGATAACTCTCGCTTCAACAGATCTCGCCGACAAATGAACCCAGTCCGCCTCGGCGTATTTGCTCTCCTTGCCTGCGTCGGCGATGCGGAAGCGGCCACGTCCGAGTACAAGGCATGGGTTCGCGGCAAGCCCCAACCGGAATGGATTTGGAGTGCCGCCGGTGCGAAGGATCACAGCGGCTTTTTTAACATGTCGTTCTCCAGTTGGAGGCGGCAAGGCATGGCTTACCGTTTGAACTCTCCGGAACAGCTTCAGGTCCGCATGCGCAGCCTGAAGCATCTGCGCGCGGCATTGATGAACTACGACGGCAAGTTTCCTCCACACGATTTTGCCCCCTCAATCCCGGCCAATCTCTGGGAATCGCCAGCTCGGCACGGAACTCACAATCTGTATGCCGGCGGCTTGAGCGCCAACAATCCAGTTCAATTGCTTGCAGCAGAGCCGGTAAAGAAAATGTCGAGCATATGGACCAGACTTGACTGCGGATGTCTGATGCTGGTCTTTGTCGTGTTCTTCATGCCGTTCTTCGTAGGCAGCGTGACCTCTTGGGCGGTCTCGTCTTCGGCTGGGTCGGCTTTCTGGGACGGACGCTCCCGGCCATCAGCATCAACTGGGACCTCATTGGCATGGTGGCCATCTGTTTCACGATTCTGTTTGTCAGGATTCAATATCTCGTGAGCTGGGAGATGGCGCAGATTCGGGAAAAGGACCCCTCACTTCCTAAGTGGCGTTGAGGGCAGACGCTTGCCGTTCTTTGTGGACTTACAGCGATGTTTGCCTCCGGGATGTCCATCGGTGGAATCGCGCATCAATTGGGACGGATGCTGGGCTCAGATGAAAATGCAATTGAAGAATAGACGGCGCGATTCAAGCACATAGCTGCGATGGGTGTGATCGCCCGTGGATTCGAGCAGGCGCTATTCGAAGCCGGGGATCTTCTGAAAGCCGCGTCCATGTTTCGAGACCGCGATGGCGAGTAGGTCAGAAACTACGACAAGTGGCGGCCCAGATATCGGATACTGGCCCGCCAAGCAAACGAGTCGTTCGATGTTCTCGTTGTTCCCAGAGATCCCCATCCGGGCAAAACGGCGGGAGGTTACCACTTGAATGGTGGGCCCGGAGAGAATGTCAGTTGGGCTGATCTGACGGATTTCATCGACGAGAACAGGGCGAGCTTGCTGCCAGTCTGGCAGCTCATCCTCCGATCACCCGGGCAACCTCATCGGAGTCCGTTTGTGCGGACTCCATGAGTTTTCTGCATTGACGACGCAGTTCATCTGAGCCCGACTCAAGATCGGAGACTCCCCCATTTCTCAATGATCGTCCCTGCTCCTCGCTCATTCGGAACCACTCAATGATGGGAAGCCTCCCTGAATACCCCGTTCGCAAGCACTCCTTGCATTTCTCCCCCTGGCACGAAGGACAAAGTCTACGAAGCAATCGTTGATTCATCACCAGAGAAACGGCACTGGTGATTGTAAACGGATCCGGAACCATGGTCCAAAGACGCTCGAAGACTCCCTGGCACGAACCGGCATGAAGTGTGGAGATTACCAAGTGTCCGGTCATTGCAGTGCGCACTGCGATCTGTGCGGATTCGTCATCACGGATTTCTCCCAGCACCAGTATCTGCGGATCTTGGCGCATTAGATGTCTCGCGGCCTTCGCATAAGTCAGCCCTTGCGCCTCATTGACCTCCGTTTGCATCACTCCGGGCAATACGCGTTCCACCGGGTCTTCAATGGTGATTATGTGACGTCCTTCAACGGAGCTCAGCTCCTTGAGGCAGGCATAAATGGTTGTGCTCTTGCCGCTTCCCGCCGGACCGGTGAGCAGAAGCAGACCGGATGGTTGGCTGAGAAAACGTCGCAATTCGGAAAGCGCCTCAGCGTCCAGTTGCAAGTCGTCCAGCGAGGGAACGTCGTCATTGGAAAACAGGCGGAGCACCACCTTTTCTCCGGTCACTGTGGGATAGGTCGCAACGCGGATGTCCGTGCTTGTGCCTGCGTCGTCTTTCGGGATCCGTCCATCCTGAGGGGTGGAGTTCTGCCAGGTTTGAAGCTTGGCCAGATACTTGATTCTACCCAATACCCGCTCCGCGGCTTGGGCATCGAATGACTCAATGCGAGTGAGCATGCCATCCATCCGGAAGGAAACATCAAGTCCGTTTGATGTCGTTTGCAGGTGAACATCACTCGCCCCGACCCGTTCAGCCTGACTCAAGAGTCCGGTAACGATCGTCGGTGCGTTGGTTTCATCTGCGGCAGGCACGCAGGAAAGATGCGGCCAGCGCAGAGAAAGTTTCAAGTTCTGTTCCGCTGNTGATTGACTCAGCAGTCGAACAGCCCCTTGTTGCCCACTTTGAGGCATCCCATCATTCNTTTGACGCGCTTCTTCTTGGTCTCTTCGCGCTTGGCCTCGTCGATCCATTCCGTGTAGCCGCNTTTACAACTGGGCGAAAGCGACCCGAAGAATTCACGGGCCTTCTTGCCTTTCTCCAATTGCTTCTACAGCAGTTCGGGCACGGCAACGGTCTTCGGCTTGGCCGACTTCTTCTTCTTGGGTTTGACTCCCTTCAAGTAGTTCTCGCATGCAGCCTTCACCCACTTCTTGATTTGTGCCCAGGGAAT
This sequence comes from Verrucomicrobiales bacterium, assembly GCA_002715965.1. Taxonomy (GTDB): domain Bacteria; phylum Verrucomicrobiota; class Verrucomicrobiia; order Limisphaerales; family JAYPXF01. Next base: position 15,123 of record PBAL01000018.1, read on the forward strand.
CTTATCGCCATCCTGAAACTTAATCGTGCGGTTATGACTGTTGTCCTCCCCGCCGGTGAACAGATCTTTCGGATCATCCAGCACCTGTAAGCCGGACCGCGCCACTTCCAGCCAGTCTCGATCTTTTGATGCGCCGCAACGACGAGATCGCGCAGCTTCGTCAGGCATGGTTAAGACCAGTCGGCCTTGCTCGCGATGTAGGCATCAATCTTTTCGGAAGACATGAGGGAATTATTCAGACAAGCCGGGTTGTTAAAAAGCGGGATTCAGTGAACAGTTTTTCGTTCTAAACTGGCTTGAATCGCATACGTTTCTTGCAATCAACGCTGACGACATGAGCCTTGCTGAGAGCCGCAGCAAACTGATGAAGGAAATCTCGGGGATGCTTGATCCGCACCACCGCTTCGCGCATGTGATTGCACGCGGCAGTGCCATCCCGCCATTGGACACCAGTTATCGTTCCAATGAATTCCGCGTCAAACCCGATGTGAATCTCCGGCCGGTAGCCGAATGCACTGAGAGTCTCTGTTATTTCCGCGCCGATGCTGAGTCCATGATCGTCCGTTCGGTGGCCTCGATGATCTGCCACTTTTACAGCGGTTCAAAGGGTGCGGACATCATCTATTGCGCGGCCATCCTCAATGAAGTTGGGATCACGGCGCATCTCTCTCACAACCCGCACACGGGCTTGGAGAATCTCGAACCGGTAATTCGAAAACTCGCGCGTGAGAACTGCGAATGATCGACGCGCACAATCACCTGCAGGATCTCCGTCTCCGCCCCTATCTGGACACAATCCTCGACGACTGCAAACAGGCCGGTGTGCAGAGGATGGTCGTGAACGGAACTTGCGAGGACGATTGGGACGACGTTTTCGATCTGGCTGCGAAATCTGACCTGGTTGTTCCGAGTTTCGGTTATCACCCGTGGAAGCTGCACCAACGCACGGCGAAGTGGATTGACGCGCTCCGGCGAATGCTGGACAGAGTTCCCTCGGCCGTCGGCGAGATCGGTCTGGACCGATGGATGGAGAATCACGATATCGAACTTCAAGAGGAAATATTCGTGAAACAACTTACGCTCGCCACCGAACGAAACCTCCCCGTCTCAATCCACTGCCTGAAGGCCTGGGGCAAATTGGTTGAGATCCTCGAACGTGAGAAACTTCCCAAGTGCGGCTTTCTCATCCACTCCTACGGCGGGGCAGCGGATATGATCCCGCGCTTCGCCAATCTTGGCGCATACTTCTCACTGTCCGGCTACTTTGCTCATCCCCGTAAGTCCAAGCATTTGGAGAACTTCAAACATGTTCCGGCCGATCGCCTGCTCCTCGAAACGGATGCGCCGGACATGCTTCCTCCCGAAGAGTGGATTCAGAATCGAGTACCTGCCGATACCGGGGCGCTGCATCATCCTGCGAACATCGGCGCCGTGTACGGTATCGCAGCCAACTTCTTGAATGTCCCACCTTCGAAACTGGAATCGCAGATCTCCAGAAACTCTGAAAATTTGTTCAATTGTGTTGGTCATTAGTGGAGTCCGTCACAATTGGTGTGACTTAAGTTTCTTCATCTTTGTCTTATTCGTTGTCCTCATTTTTCCCAAAATTCCATGAGATTAAGACAAAGATGCGGACAACGATTGAAGAATTGGCCGCATGATAAAATACAGTCTGTTTGGCGGTCTGCATTGGGTTGCTCCTCTCAATCGCTCAACAAATGATGTAGATCATTTTCGTCGGACGGAGATCTGGATGTTTGATTTACAAACCGGCCCAAAAATCGGTGACAACTCACAACTCATCAACATAAATGAAAACGTACAGCAGAAACTCTGCGCGTACTGGAGCCATCAGCCCTTCTTGGCCGCGGTCGGCTTCAACCATTCGGGAATCTCGATGTCCTTGCTCTTCACCGGTGCCTCGTCTCCGCGCCAGGAGAATCCGGACTTCTCGAACTGAACCTTGTTCTTGAGCAGGAATTCCAAGAGCCGTTTGGCGAGTTGTCGGTTCCTCGACTTGTCCCGCACGGAGAACGGTTGCACGGCTTGTGCACCCTTGTGGTTGATCTTGTGGAAGTCGAGGTGGTCTTCCTGCAATTGATAATTCACGCGATAAACAATCGCGGCATCGAGGGTTCCCACACGCATTTGGTTCACCAGAAAGTCAGCGGTCGGAACTTCCACGGCGACGTTGGTGCGAATCGCCGTGTAGAGAGCAGAGGATTCGAGCATGCCCTGGGTCATGTAACCGAGCGTGGATTGCTTGGCGTTGCAAAGACCCACTTTCAAACCGGGGCGAGCGAGATCAGCCAGGGTGTTGATCTTCTTGGGATTTCCTTTTTGAACGACGATCCCGATCTCTGTTTCAGTCAGCATCACAGATTCGGTGAACTGTTCGGCAACCGGCGGAACGAAGCAGATGTCACATGCGTAATAAGCATCCGGAAACTTCTCGTCGTCCTGCATGGCTTCCATGGACGCACAGAGAATTCCGCAGCCGTTGAAGACCGTGTTGATATCGACACCTTCCCGGGTGGCAAATTCTCGCAGCAATTCCTCGATCGCGGGACGATTCACGCCACCGCTGTAGAGCAGCATCTCGGGTTTCTCGGCCCAGGTGTCTCCTTCGAGATATTCAAAACCAAATTCTTTGAACGCCTCGCCTCCCCGCTCCGGTGCCGCGAGGTAACGCGCGAACTTGAGAGCAGCAGTTGGATTCGAGGAAGCGGTCAGAATGGTCGCGCTGACCTTGTCCATCTCCTTGGAAAACTCTGGAATCTTCACCATCTCGGTCTTGTCGAATTGAGGGACTGTGGAGTTCCAGACCACTGCAACATCCACTGCTCCGATTGTAAGATCGGAGGCAAGCTCGGTGACCGTCGGCTTCATTGTAGCCACACTCTCCTTCAACTTGTCCCAACGGTTTCCAACTGCCCGGCGCGTCGCCTTGCCAATGCTCGCGGCTTCGGGGTTGGCAATGGCGACACGAACATCGTCCCGGAACAGATCATCCAGCGATTTGACCCCTTTGGGATTGCCCTTCTGAACTGCGATCACGGGATACTGATCTGCCAGTGAAAGTACTTCTGCAACCGCACCGTGACGTTGTGCGTCTTCAACAGCTCCATCATCCGCAGCAATGAAGATATCGCCGGTCTTCGCAACACGAACCTGGGAAAGCAGCGTTCCCGTCCCGCCATATTGAAGCTGAACTTCCACGCCAAATTCTTCCCGATACCGCTTAGCAGTCTTGGCCACCGGTTTCTTGATTCCAGCCGCACAGAACACCATGAGCGTATCTTTGTTCTCACCTGCCTGGGGCGTGGACGATTGCTGAGTGGATTTAATTGCCACCAGCAACAAGGCGATCGCGGCAACAATGACGAGGAAGTAGCGCATGAGCCTATCGAATCAGGGTCACTGCTTGCGGGCAACCACTATTCCTATGATCGCGAGAAACGCAGCCGCACCGAGAAACCATCCACTGACGGACTCCTCTTCCATGACTTCAGGAACAGGGGGCGGTGCAACCGGATTCGGTTCGATCTTTACGACCTCCGGCATCTGGGTGGTCTTTGGTTCGTCGGGCGTGGGAGCGGGCTCTTCTTTGGCTGGAGCAGGCGGCTCGTTAGTGGGGGGCTCGGGCGCTTCGGAAGTCTCGTCCGCACTGGCCAGTTCCACGTCGTTGGCCATCGCGACCTCCATCAATTTCGTATCCCAATCGAGATCCATCATCAGATCCCAACCGGGATTCTGGCGTTTCACCTGACACGAGCAGGCGCCCAGCAAATACATGCACACCTCATCAATTCCCTCATCATCCAGATCCTCGGCCGTCCACGCACCGAGCGTGCGGCCGCGACCAAACACGGGCGCGGCAAAGGGCATGCCGTCCTTCCAAACCTTTTCTTTACGGGAACCGGCAAGCATCTCGACGAAGGCGGCTTCGGCGGGATCATTGCGGCGGATGCGCACCAGCCCGAATTCCACCTTGAGTTCCGGCCCCGGCCCCAATCGGCTCTCAGGGTCGAAGGGATCTTGCGGTGGAATCTCCGCGACGTTCTTCAGGTATTCGAGACGCTTGCTCAGCGTGTTGAACAAGGCGTCATCTGCTTCCTTGTTTCCCGAATCGACCTGCACCCACACAGCCGATGCGCCGTTCAGGATTAGCTTCGCCAACTGCTGGCGCGCAGGTGAATCCAGGAGCTTGGCCAATTGCTTGAGGTCGGCCGGCGGTTCCTTTCCCGTCCAGAGTTCCAACATCTCCGGCCCCGGAAGGAACAGCTTGTTCTGATACTCGGCCTCTTCCTCTCCAACAATCCGCAGGTTGATCGAGCGCTTGTCCAAGTCGGTGAGGAATTTTTCGCCGGCGGCTGATTCGATCCAAACCTTCGGAACTGTCAACGCATACGGATCGGCGGGCCAGCGATCGAGTGCGTAGCGAAACACGGGAATGGTGCAGGCGTTTGCAGCGAAGGCACCGAGCATCAAGATTGCGAATATACGAGTCATGTTTGCTTACTTTCCAAATCGAGTCACCTTGCCGTCCTTGGTCGCGACAAACAGTGCGCCACGCGCAACCGCCATCCCGTCCCAGACCGGCAATGCTTTCAGCGGCAGTTCCACGCGTTGACGACCATTGGCAACCGAGACCGCCCAGAGCTTGCCGCCTTGCGCGCCTTTCAATGCTTCGTCCTGTTCCTTCAAGACCGAGTTGATTGAATCGTCCTTCTCCATGATTCGCTCGAAGGCATATTCCTCGTCCATCACGTCGGGCGGTCCGGCCACAATGAGCGTGTCTCCCGCCATTGCCATGGCCTGGGCGAACATGGGAACCGTGCGCGCCCAATCGTGTTTCACGTAGCTGCTGCTCGGCAGGCTGTTCGCCCCCCCCTTGCGGAACCAAAGCGCGCTTCCGGATTTGCCTTTGCCGAAACTGACTCCGGCAATCCGGCCGTTGTTTCCCTTGCCCGTTCGGTCCTTCGCATCCTTGTCGAAAGAACTGGCCACAACTGCACGGGAATCAAGCGAGCGGGACTTATCCGGGGCGTCGAACATCGCCTTGATCTCATCATCGCCAGTTTCCTCGTGGAAGATTCGCAGATCATCAATCAATCCCGTGTAAGCAAAGTTCTGTTTGTAGTTTCCAACCGAACTCCCTGTGTCGATGCCGATATCGAGACCTTGTATGGGCCGTGCTGCAACGAAGCCACTCGCCTTTCCTGTGGCAGCCAACTCACCGTTCACATACAGCTTCATGGACTTGTCTTCCGCCAAGACACCAGCAAGGTGATTCCATCCCTTCTTCAATTCGCTCTTCGAAGCGACGGTGCTCAACTTCTCCTTGGAACGAATTAGAAAATTGGGTTTGTTCTTTTTGAGTGTGAGAGCAAAGCCATTCAACGGACCGCCATGGGCCAACACGACCCCATTTCCCTTGTCCGGAAAAACCCAGGCTTCGACTGTGATCGGTTTGCCAGTGGGATCCAAAGACGCGCCGGCTCCAAAGGAAACAAACTTGGCCGCACCTCCACCCCTGCGTGCGCTTGGGGCCGGAGCATTGGGGATTTCGCGTGGCGCGGAAAACAGCTGGTGCTCGATCGTGGTGGTCCATTTCAGATATTTCGATTCGCGACCGAAACCGTAGACGTTTGTGTCATTGAACACGAGCATGCGACCGGCTGGTGCGTATTTGCCAGCCTGGTAGTAACCATTGTGACCGCCCGCGAAGTTCTTTCCGTAAACCCAGTAGGCGCGATGGAAATAAGTGTCATCGAGGTAACCCATCGGCGCGAACAGGTGTGCGCCTTCGCCTTGCTGCGCTGCGCCTTGAGCCGCAGCGTTTCCGGAGATCGGGCCCATTTCCAGGCGTTTGCCTTTCTCATCGATTTTCTGCGAGCGGAGGTAGGTGTATTTGCCATCGCTGCAGAGAACGTCCGGCAGGCCGACCTGCATTTGAAGCGTCTGCAGGCGGTCCTGAATGTTCTCGCCCGTTTCCGGATCGAGGTTGTCCCAGATCTTCTCCATGAGTTTCTTGCCATTGCGCATATCGAGCTTGATGAGGCGCAATCCACCATCGAGGAAGGTCGATCGGCCAGCTACCAAGGTGGCAACTCCGTCTTCCACCAATACAGAACCATGCACCGGCCAAACGGACTCTATCTGTTCGAACGACATCAGCCGGCGATCACGCGGCGCCGCACGGAAACGCCAGATAAGCTCTCCCTTCTCGGAACTCAGGCAGTAGACCCAGCCATCCGCGCAGCCGAAGATGACACGCCCGTCTTCGTAAGTCGGTGGTGAGTCGATGCGACCACCAGCGGTGAATTTCCAAACAGATTTGGAGTTCCCTACGTTGAGCGCATGCAGTGTGTGCTGTTCGATTTGAGCAACGAAGACCTTACCGTCTGCAATGGTCAAGGCGCTGAGACGCCCGCCGAGATTTGCTTCCCAATTCTTCTTCAAGTCTTCCGGAACTTTCTCGTTGCTGTATCCACTTCGCCTGGCGTCATGCCGGAAGGTCGGCCAGTCCTCTGGTCCGGCCGGGATGGCCATCAGTTCTTTGCCGAACGCCGGTCCTTTTTCCAATCGGCCAGCGTCGTCGATCTTCTTCGGCAACAGTGGAGTTGCCGATGCGGGAGCAAGGGCATTGAACCCGTACAACTTGGCTTCCGGATAACAGGCGCAATTGTGTGGAGGTGCATAGGTCAGCCCATTCGCCGGCATGACCCCGTAGAGGCAGCCACCGCGAACCCAGTGATTGATATCCCAATGCTCGGCCTTGTGATCGACGAACTCGATTCCCGTGCGGGAAGGCATGAGGAAGTTTTCAGTCGCCTTGGCGATATAGCAGCGGTGATGAAACCAGTAGGTCTCCACGTCGGGGGCAAACTTCTTCTTCACCTCTCCCGTCTTCGGATCGCGCCCGGTGTATTCACCACTATGGCGACCGCTGGTTGTGGGAGCGGACCAGACGAGTCCATTGACCACCAGCAAGTCCTGCGGGGATTGATAGCCGGACGGATCGTGCTGGGATTGCCAGAGTTCCTTGCCGGTCGCGAGGTCAAAGCTCTTCATCTTCCCGTCCCCGCCGGCGAACAACACCACGTCTTTGTAAACGACAACTCTCGGCGCGAAGTTGAACGGGATCAGGCTGCGACGCGTTGTCTCGCCACTCTTCCAACGCACCTTGCCGCTCGTTCGATCCACGTTCACCAGATGATCTCCGTCGTGATAAACGACTGCACTGTCGTTCACAACCACCGACAAGGGAGACACCTTGTCTTTCACCTTCCAAAGTTGACTGCCGCTACTGGCATCATACGCGATGATCTCCCGCGGTTGCGCGTTCCAAACAAATTCGGTCGCTACCCGGCGCTGATCGCCCACGTTGAACGCTGGTGCGTAGTCCTTCAGTTCCCAACCGCCGGGACGCACGAGCGTGAACAAGGTATTGCCTGAGTGAACAATCTCTTCTGTCTTCTTGCTTCCCTTGTACGAAAGAACGGTCTTTCCCGTCGCAGCATCGATCGCCTGAACTTCGCCTTCGATATCCAGCGTGGCATAAACAACGTCTTCACCGGCAACGACCCGGCGAGCCAATTGCGTGGGCCCGCTCTTCAAGGGCCAGAGTTGGTGATGCCATTTGCTGATGTCGCGACTCCAAAGCACGGTCCCGTTGAAGGCATCGCGTGCGATCAACTTCCAGGCTGACGGCAACTGGATCGATACTCGTGATCCTTCATCCATGATGTAAAACAGACGTCCGTTGCCCGACACCAACGCGCTCATCGAAGCCATCCGGTCGTGATGACGCGACCAACGCGGGCTTCCCACCCATTGCATGCGGCGAGGAGGTCCAACCACCGTGTCCTGGGCAACGGCGTTACCGGATGGGTTGTGGAAGTAATGCGTCCAGTCATCGATGTTTGATGGACGGGCCTTCTGGATCTTCGCCCATTTGCCCTTGCGCGAAATCATTGCCACGCCGTTGGGCACCAAAACACGTTCAATCTCTTCCCGGGTCACGCGAGTCCCCTGCTCTGCCACGACCAAGTTTACGAAATTATCGATATACGGAAGAGCTCCACCATCGATGCGATCGACAGACACCGGCCCATACAGCCCTTCGGCGTGCAGATCTTTCCGCGCCTGCGCGATCTGTTCCGCGTCGGTATCCAAACCATGAACCATGAAGCTGTCATGCAATCTGAACCCGGCAAGTTTCTTCGCATCCACCTTGCCGAGATACACGATGACTCCTCCTTTGATTCCTGACTCATTCACCACGGCGCGATTGGCCGCAGCTAATGGAACGAGGCTTATCAGGACAAGCAAAACGATTAGGTTCAGAAAACTGTTCTTCATAGACCGGAAGTGAATCGGACGAGAGTAAAGCAACCGAACTTCAGCAACACAACCACGAAGCTCCGAGTTGCGGGCATCCCAGACTATTAATCGGAACTCACCAGATACCTCAGAGCGCGGCCTTCAGGCCGCTTCAATGCACGGTTGCCACGCCGTAGCGGCTGACAAGTGTGAAGAAGTTGCAGGGCACTTCAGTGACGTTCAATTCCTGTGAACGGAACACTCCGGCTGCCCGTCGCATGTGAAATGCGGACGTCACCAACAAGACATTTGTCCAGCCGCGTTCGTCGCGATTTCCTGGACGAACTTTGCTTCACCGAATGTGTTCCGGCAGATCTTCAAGGGCACGATTTCCTTTCCCCTGAGTTTGTCGCCAGCCTTGAACCACTCTGTCGTCGTATCAGATTCGGCCCATTTCTCGTCATTGAATGACGTATATACTCCCCCAACGACGAGAGTGGGCGCGCGATTGGAAAGCATCAGTTCCGTGGCATGCGCGATGTGCTTGGCTGCGAGGGCAAACATCATTTCAGAAAGGTGTTTACGGCTGTGCAAAGTGCGTTTACCCGAACCGACAAGGGAAAGTCGGAAGGACCTTCAATCGTATAGCTGATCTTCGTGCGATTCTGGCACATGTAAAACGCCTCGGGCCATTCAGGCCGTTTGGTGGGGTCCACCACCGGATGAATAATGCCGCCACTGGCGCTCATTCCATCGATCTCATCAGATTCATCGACCGGGCAAACCTCCTGCACAGCCTCGATCACCCATCTGGCACAACTTGGCAAGCCATACGGATTGAGTTCATAGAGGTAGAAGCCAACCGATTCCCAGTCTTCGTGAAGATGAATACCGAGGTCGAAAGCGGGCTGCTCCTCCAACCAACGGGTATGTGCACGGACCTCCGCAGTCTTGGGTTCCTTGTAGTCCCGGTTTAAATCGACCCCGTCACCGTTCTCGCGGGTGTTGAGAGGAAATCCCGTCGGATTGATGCAAGGGAGCACCCAAAAGCCTACATCAGTCGGCCACTCATTTGCTTCAAGGAGACGCAACACTGACATCGGGCCTGCTGGTTCATCGCCATGAATTCCAGTGGAGATGTAAACACGTCTGATCGGTGCCGTTGGTCCTCTCTGCAAGGCGAGCAATTCCCCAGTCCCAAAGTCCAATGACTGAATGCTCCAGCCGTGCTTTTCACACGCAGATCGAACGGACAAGAGAACCTGCTCAATTTGAATCCGCTCGCCGCAATAGCGACCCTGGTTTCGACGGAGCGGTTCCATGCGCCCGACTGTCAGAGAATTACGCTGGCACGCAAGCTTCTGCTTCGACGTGTTCCGGCTCCAACTCACAACCACAGCTGCTTCCGCAGTCGTGGTCCTCGCATTCCTGATCCTCGAAGTCCGCGTTCCAGTCCGGATCGAGTCCCAGATCTCGAATCATCTGCAGATCCTTTTCAACCGGCTGGTTCAGGGTGGTGAGATAATTGCCAACCATCAATGCGCTCGCCCCAGCCGCAAAGATCATGCTTTGCAGGTCCCGCAGATTTACCGTTCGTCCGCCGGCCACCATGATTTCCTGTCGCGGCAGGATGAACCGGAAACATGCGATCGTCTTGAGGATCTCCATTGGTGGCAGTTGCTCCATCCCCTCATAAGGCGTGCCTTCGATCGGGTTGAGAATGTTCACGGGAACAACGCTGGCGCCGATCTCGCGAAGTTCCATTGCCAGATCACAACGATCCTTGCGCGATTCGCCCATCCCGATGATGCCACCCGAACAAATCTTGATGCCTGCCTTCTTCAGGTAGCCGATTGTTTCCAGGCGTTCCTCGAATGAATGTGTCGTGCAATGTTCCGGGAAGAAATTCCGGGAACTCTCCAGGTTGTGTCCGTAACACTCCAACCCGGCTTCCTTCAAACGATCCGCCACTCTCTGGTTCTTGATCAATCCGAGTGAGGCATCAGGGCGGACTTTGCCACCTTCCTTGATCTCGCGAATTCGATCGCAGACTTCGTCCAGCATCGGGCCTTCATTAAGCCCCTTCCAGGCCGCAACCAAACCGAGCGCGGTCACGTCGTTCTGCTTCGCTTCAACGGCGGCTTCCTCCACCGGTTCGGGATCGACAAACCCGTACTTCGGCGAGCCAGTCTGATAAAACGATGACTGTGCGCAGAATTTGCAATTCTCGGAGCAGGAACCGGCCTTCGCGTTCACGATCGAGCACAAATGGATTTTGTTGCCCTTGTAGTGTTCGCGAATTCGATTCGCCCAAGCCATGACCTCGAAGATGTCGGCCGTGTTATCGAGATCGAACAACCACAGGGCGGCTTCCCGATTAATCACGCCTCCGCTGAGGACCAGTTGGCCAAGTTCGCTGATGCGTTCGTGAGTGCTTGCGTCAAACGCGCTGGATGACATGCTTGACAGCATAGTCGATGACGTCCAGAACTCGCAAGCCCGCGTCACAGTCATGTGAATGTCTGAAAATCGCAATAAATGAGTGCTTTTTGCACATATATTGAGAATGAGTTGGAAGATCTGAGGAGTAAGGACTTGTTTCGTCAGATCCGAACTCTGGATTCTCTCCCGGCTCCAACGGTTTCAGACGGCAAACGTGAACTGATCAACTTCTCTTCGAACGACTATCTCGGGCTGGCGAATTCCGACGATTTAAAAGAAGCCGCAAAGGCTGCCATCGACGAATACGGAGCGGGTGCGGGCAGCGCCAGGCTGATCTGTGGAACGCAGAGGATTCACACGGATTTGGAAGAGGCACTTGCTGAATTCAAGGGCACAGAGGCCGCGCTCGCCTTCAATACCGGATACGCGACCGCAGCCGGTTGTATTACTGCCCTGCTCTCTCGCAAGGACGTCCTGATCATCGACAAACTGGTCCACGCGTGCATTGTCGATGCGGCCCGGCAGGCGGGATGTCACCTACGGGTGTATCGACACAACGACCTGAATGACCTGGAGAAGAAGTTGCAATGGGCGAACAAGAAGCATCCGGACGCAAGAACGCTGATTGCGACCGAGAGTGTGTTCTCAATGGACGGCGACATTGCTCCACTTTTGAACATCGTCGAACTCAAGGAAAACTACGGCGCATGGCTGATGGTCGACGAAGCGCACGGAACCGGGCTCTTCGGGGAACATCGCCGAGGCGTCATCGAGGAATACAAATTGAGCGATCGCGTGGAGATTCAAATGGCGACCTTGGGCAAAGCTATTGGCGCAAGTGGGGGGGCAATTTTCGGATCGCGATCGCTGATCGATTTGTTGATCAACCATGCGCGCTCTTTCATCTACAGCACGGCTCCAACACCGGCGTCTGTTGCTGCGGCAAAGAAAGGGGTCGAGATACTTCAGGGCACAGAGGGAGAGAAACGAAGACAACGGCTCTGGGCGATGGTCGATAATCTCAAGAACACGTTCATTGATTCGGGCCAATCGCCCGGGATCGTTCGCTCACCCATTGTGCCGTTGATCTGTGGATCATCAGAAAGTGCACTGTCACGTTCTGAGCAACTGTACGATTCAGGCATACTGGTTCCTGCAATTCGCTACCCAACGGTTGCCAGGAACCAGGCCCGCCTGCGTTTCACGATCACTGCGGATCACACACTGGATCATCTTGCTCAACTCGAAGCTGCCTTGAGCACCCCGGAAGACGATGAATAAGTTCGCCAAACTCGATCAGCAATACGTCTGGCATCCCTTCACCCAGATGCGTGATTGGGCGAAGACAGAGCCGATCGTCATCAGTAAAGGCAATGGTGCCGTCTTGCGGGACGTCAAGGGTCGCGAATACCTGGATGGGAACTCATCCATTTGGACAAACCTGCACGGTCACAATCATCCTGCAATCAACAAGGCAATCACGAAACAACTCAAACGGATTTCACATTCCTCCGCATTGGGCTTTGCGAACGAACCAGCTTCGGAACTTGCTGAAAAACTCGTCGGGATCACAAATCCGAAAACGATTTTACAAAGACGGGCCATCAAGAATCCCAAGTTGAACAAGGTATTCTTTTCAGACGATGGTTCTACCGCCATGGAGGTTTCGCTGAAACTCTCCTACGAATGCGCGCGACGCACACGCGGGATCAAACGCCCTCGATTCCTCTCCTTGGATGGCGCGTACCATGGAGATACCGTTGGCGGAGTCAGCCTCGGACACATCGACCTCTTCCATAAAGCCTTCTCCAGGCTGCTCTTCAAAACAGACCAGGCTCGTGCGCCCTATTGCTACCGCTGTCCATTCAACAAGGCCAAACCCCAGCGAGCCGACGCAAGGACTTACCGGAAGTGCAACATGGAATGTGTGTCCAAGGTGGAGGAACAGTTCGCGAAGGCGAAAAAACAAAAGAAGCCGTTCACCGGCTTTGTTTACGAGCCGCTGATCCAAGGTGCTGCGGGAGTCATTCCCCAACCGAAGGGCTGGTTGAAGCGAGTTGCCTCCGCGGCACGCGCCCATGGCGCTCAATTGATCGCCGATGAGGTCATGACCGGATTCGGTCGTTGCAACACCGTAGAAGCGAAGAAGCAACCCAAACACTTCGCCTCGCACCAGGAAGGTGTTCAGCCGGATTTCATGAACGTTGCCAAGGGATTGACCGGCGGCTATCTGCCGATGGCTGCAACGATCACTTCCCAATCTGTTTTCGATGTCTTCCTCGGCGAATACCAGGAGTTCAAAACCTTCTTCCACGGTCACAGCTTCACCGGAAATCAACTTGGAGCATCAGCGTCGCTCGCCAATCTGGACATTCTCGAACGCAAAACCACCACCGCTCATCGCGCAAAGCTGCAGAGGGAGTTCCAGGCACAGTTGGAAACTCTTTGGGACCTGCCAAACGTGGGTGACATCCGAGTTGAAGGTCTGGTCGCGGGTGTTGAACTGGTGTCTGACTGGAAAACTCGACAACCCATTCCCTTGATCAGGCGCGCCGGTATCCGTGTCTGCGAGGCGATGGCCAAGCGGGGAGTCCTCACCCGGCCGATTGGAAGCGTGGTTCTGCTGATGCCTCCCTACTGCACGACGCTCAAGCAGTTGAGGCGGATGGTGTCAGCGCTCTATGCATCGGTGGAAGAGGTCTTTCGATCGGACCGATAGGGCGTATCGGACCTATTTTACGCTTACCCACTTTTTGGATTCGTTGCTTTTTAGAATAGCTTCGCAAAGTTTCACTTCATGATGGCCATCCTCGGCTGTTGCGAAGAGCACGGGCGTTTTCTTGCCTGACGCGATGTGCTCATACACCGCCCGATAGTGCATCTTGTGGCTGTCCGGGAATCCCTCTGCATGGCCTCCCGGATAGTCGGTGAAATCCGCAACGTCCTCAAAGAAGCCGGCAGTTCCTCGTTGCAGGATCTGGTTTGGCTCGTCTCTTCGACCAAGTTCGATCTCGTTGGGATGCTGAAGATCCCATTGGACGCTTCCTTCGGTCCCATAGATGCCAACATACAGGCTGCACTTGCGGCCGGCCGCCACCTGGGACACCGATGCGTTCGCATGCACTCCATTCGCATACTTGTGTTTCGCCTTTCCAAATCGCAGCAGCACGCTGGCGAAATCTTCCGTATCTACCTTGTAGCGCTTCATTTTTTTCGGATCGACCTTGGCGAAGGTTTGCACCGGGCCTTTGGGTCGAAGGCGCGTTTTGTGAAAGGTTTCCAATGTCGCAAAGATTGACTCTGCCTTTGCACCGAGAATAAACGAAACCGCATCTATCCAATGTGTTCCGATGTCTCCAACCGCGCGGAGTTTGCCCCCCTCACTGGCCAAGAGGCGCCAGTTGAAATCAGTCGGCTGCAACAGCCAGTCCTGAAAGAAGTGACCTTGCACGTGGATGATCTGTCCGAGCTTTCCGGCACGAACCAACTCGCGCATCTGCAGGACACCGGGGAAGAACCGGCACATGTAATTGACTGCGAACACGAGGTCTGACTTCGCGGCAGCTTTCACCAGACGCGCGGTTTCCTTGGTGTGCATGCCCAGCGGCTTTTCACAAACCACATGCTTGCCCGCCTTCAGCGCTTTCATCGCCTGCTCCACATGCACCTTGTTCGGCGAAGTGATGTGCACGACGTCCACGTTCGGCGAACGATACATCGCCTCGTAAGCGTAATCTCCGTATACCTCCGGGATGCCCCACTTCTTCGCAGTGGCCTTGGCATTCTTTGTGGAACCACAGATGGCCGTAACTTCAACGCCCAGGCGCTTCAGTGCCTCTATGTGAACGGGGCCGATGAATCCGGTACCGATCACGCCGGCACGAAGGTGGGTGAGAGATTTCGGTCTTGGCATGCGCGTATGGAAGTCCGCCTCGCGTCAAAAACCAATATCAATCGGTCTCAGAGAGATTTCTTCACCTCAGCCTACTCGTAATACAACTCGTCGAGATTCCACGTTACGTGCCAGCTGTACATCGCGGTCGGCTTGACGTTCCCCACCCCGTTCTTGATTGCCGCGTAGTTGTATTTCTGGACGAGGTAAATGAAGGGAATCTGGTCGCCCAGAATCATCTGCACTTCGTCGATCATCTTTTTGCGCTCATCGAATTCGAGCGTTTCGACCTGGCGCGCGTAGAGTTCGTCGATTCGTGCCTCCCATTCCGTCACCGGCTTCAACTGCCTGGGGAACCAGAAATGGGTAAAGCCGCTGGAGACCAATACGTTTGCGCTGGACTGGGGATCGAGTGACGCGCCTCCAAGGCCCAGCAATACGCAGTCATATTTGTAATCCCCGGTCACCTTCTGCACGAGGGTGTTGAACTCAAGGGGTTGATAGACGAGACGCACACCGAGGCGTTTCAGGTCGTCCTGAACCAGCACGGCGATCCGCTCGCGCTCGGTGTTTCCGGTGTTCGTGTTGAAGATGAACTCGATGTCGTTCCCGTCGCCATCTTCCAAATAGCCGTCGTTATCGCGATCCTTGATCTCGATCTCCGCCAGCAGTGCCCTTGCCTTGTCCGGATCGTAAGGAAACTTCGGCACGTTGGGATTATACCACTGCTTGTTCGCCGGCGAGATGTAGCTGTAGTTGAAGTCCGCCCGACCGGCATAGATTGATTCGACAATGCTCGGACGGTCGATGGCGTAAGAAATCGCCTGTCGGAATTTCTTGTTGAGGAACCACTTCAACCGTTCCGGCTTCACAATCGGCTTCGGCTTCAATTTCTTGTCTCCACGCGGATCGGCAATCTGGATCGTGCCAAAGTCCACCTTCAGTTGCAGAGGGAGCACGGTTGATTCGTTCAGTTGAATCGTGTTGGTCTGGCGTTTGCCCTCGAATGCCGCAATCAACTGAACGTCGCCAACCGGAAGTGTCTTGTCTACGGGCGTCTTGCCCAGGCCGATCCTCCCCCACATCACTTCAATTTCAGGCGGAGTGCTGACGATCTTCAGCGCGGCCGTCTTGTTGGTGTTCATGTTAAACCAGAAGAATCGTTTCTCCGGTCCCACTCCGAGATCGAACATCTGGAACTTGCCCTCCTCGGCAGCCGCGTTCAGGCGCTCGTAATCTTCGGAGCGGATCATGCGCATGACGTGGCTCTCACCGTTTTCGAACTTGAGCGCGAGGGCGTTCATGTCCGGGACTTCAGTAACTACGACATTGTCGATGTAAGGCAGGCGCGTTCCCTCATTGTCGAAGCGATGGTAGTGGGGATTTCGTTCCAGCAAGGTGTATTCGCCCGGCTTGAATTCCTTCAACTTGTAGGGGCCGCTCCCGACGAAGTCCTTCGGATCGATGTTGATTCCGTAGGATTCCTTGAACCGCTTGGCTTTCACTGCTTCGGCAAGGACGTGTTTGGGAAGGATCTCGACGTCACCGAAGAACTCGATGAACGGCGCGAAGATTTTGGGCGTGACCACCCGAAACGTCAGTTCATCGATCTTGGTCACCTCGAACTGCTTGCCTTCAATCTTGAAGATGTCCGCGGTAACGGAATCGATGCCCGGGTTGTAGATGACGTCGTTCCAGGTGAAGACAACGTCATCGGCAGTCAATGGCTCACCGTCGCTCCACTTGAGATTCTTTCGAAGATGGAAGGTCCAGGTGCGGTTGTCATCAGCCACCGACCACTTGTGAGCAAGGCCGGGCACGGTCTTCTGATTCTTCCAATCATACAGGCCGATCTTGGAGAACAGCAGGCGATAGACTTCTTTGGAACTTTCCTCGTTCGCGACCGTTGGATTGAAGGTCTTTGGCCCGCCCATCACGGCAATTGCCAGCAGTCCGCCCTTCTTGCCCGGGGTGATATCCTGTGCGATTGCCTTGGGTTCCGGCAAAGTAACCAAGGGGCTGACCGGGGTCGGAGTTGGCTTGATGGTGGTGCGTTCGCCACACGCCGAAAGAAGGACTCCCGACAAGGCAAATGAATGCAGTAAGGCTCTGCGTGAGTTCATGAAGGGGAGACAGTGAGGTTCCCTTGGTAATCGTCAAGCGAATCGAAGCTCATCGAGGCTCTACCGACTCAGTTCGACGCGACACGTAGGCTGTCTCGTTCGGGCGTGCGATAGAGAAAGGCATCGGAGGTGACGAGGGATTTGATAAGCGCTTTCATGCTGCCACCGTTGTTGCGGTATGCCTTGTGTGCGGCCTGGAGAACCGGTGCGTCGTTGATCGTTTCGTTGCGGCCCATCCAGAAGCGGAAGGCGTGGCGGACGAAGACCTGTTCAACACGTTCGCTGTTCGCGAGCTTTTCAATCATTTGGATGGCGTTCTCGACGGGGCCGTCCAACTCGGGATCACCAGAGTCGATGATCTTGCCGGTGGTGTTGACAGCTTCGTCCAGCTCCGTGGTGCGAAAGAGACCGGCGTGGTTGTACATCTCGAACGGCAGGCCCAGGGGGTCCATCTTCTCGTGGCAGGTCCAGCAGTATTTCTCCTGTGTCACGCGCATGCGGTGTCGCAAGGTGGTATTGGGTTCGTCCGGAAGCATGGCATCCACGGTAATGGGCACATCGGGGATTCCTCCGCCGAGGAGTCGCTCGCGAATCCAACGGCCACGGTGAATGGCGTGGTTGTCCATGGCATCAGAGTGCGAGACCAACCATGATGGATGCGTGAGAATTCCCATGCGCTGGCCCACCGGTGCGTCCGCAAGGGTGCGTTCGGGTCTCATTGAGCCGTTGCCAAAGGAGCGACGGCTGACTCGGGCATAGATGCGGCCGCCTTTCAATTCTGCAGTGGCGACCTCGACGTTGATATTGCTGCGCTTGCGCTTGCGGTCCCGTTCGAGACGTTTCTTGCTTGCTTCGAGTTTCTTCTTTTCCCCTTCCAGCTCCTTCTCGGCAGAGCGTTCCAAGGACTTGTTCTTCAATTCCTTCTTCACCTCGGCAAGCCGTGCTTCAGCGGTATCAAGCTCCATCTGGATTTCCTTTACCAAGCGCGCGTCTTCCTCCTTCTTCCTGACAACCGCCTCTTTCCGTTCTCCAGGAGTGTGTTTGCGGCCGAAGTAGATTCGGTCATTTCCGGTAGACACAACCTTTTGAGTGGTTAGGAGCTCTTTGAGGACGTCTTTGTCTTCTCCGAGAACAAGTTCAATCAGGCGGTCCGTGCTGGCCGCAGCGTCGAACATCGCGCGGTAATGAGAAGTGCCACGGGTGGAAGCTCCTGTGCGAGCCAAAGCGGCAGTGTCTTTGCAGATATAACCGGCAAGGTCGTGATCGAAGAAGTCGCGGAAGAACCTAAGGATGCGTGGTTTGCGAATGCTCTCATCGTCAAGCATCCGGGCAACTTCCCGGGCCACGTCTTCTCGCGTGCGCATGCGTCCATCCAAGACGGCCTGACGAAGTTGCTCGTCGGGCTTGATATAGCGGAGGGCGTGATTCACTGCCAAACCAAGTTCCCAGTCCTGAAGCATGGCCCTTCCGTGATGATCGGGCTTGCCGTGTTCGACCAGTTCGGGTCGGAACAATGCATCTCGATCGAGGAAGATTGCGCTCAGGCCCATGATGACGCCGTCTTTCTTGCCGACTTTTGAGATCGAGTCTTTGACGATCTCAAGGTAATCGGCGGATTCGTTCTTGTTTGGGGGACGAAATGTCAGTGCTTCGAAAAGGTAATTGACGGCGGCCAGAAGGCGTTTGTCGGTGACACCGGGATCCTTCAGCAATTCGTAAACCGGGGTCAGCGGTCGAACAATCTTGGTGCTGTAGGTGATGGCTGTCGGAAGGCCGCGAAGATCGCCCTCGGGTTTGACCGCATCGTAAGTCTTTGGATCGTCGGTGATCTGTTCGGGCATTCCCACCAAGCTGAGCGGGCCGTATGCCATGTATTCGAGGATGTCTTCCGCCTTGCCGAGAATCTGCGTGGCCTCGGCACTGTTGACGGTGTAGAAGTCCGGATAATTCTCCAAGCCGTGTTTGCGCGCTGAGGAAAGGACCACCGGCACGCTCTTCACGGCTGTCGCGTAGGCAACCGTCCCACCCTCCCAACGAGTAATTCGGTCCGTTCCGAAGTAGAGTTTCAGTTCACCGCCGTGGTTTGAAGGTACAACGTCACCGTGGGTGCGCACGCCGGGCTTCTCTGGGTCATATTTTGGCTCCGTGTTGATCAACTCATTGAGCCGCGTGATGTGTTCCTGCGGAGTGACGCGCCAGATGCGCGCCGGGGAAGAGGTTGGTTTTAACTGAATTCCATCGGGCAACGGGCTGAAGAGAAGATCGTGATCGACGTAGTTGCCCTTGTGCGGATCAAGGTGCGCGTGAAATCCGCCCTTGTCCTCCATCACGTGTTTCAGTTCACCTACGATCCAATCCGAGAAGCGAAGCCGATCAACGATTTCCACCGACTTCCTTTTCGGGGGCATCTCTTGAAGCGTGACCTGTGCCCAGACTGACTTCCAAGTCGCGGCGTTGATTTCGTCCACTTTCCCTAGCTTGACCAAAGAAAGATTCCCCTTCTTGGAATCATCGTCGTGGCAATCGAAGCAGTGTTCCTCCAGGAACGCCTTGGCAAAATTTTTGAACTTCCCGCGGATGGGTTCGCCTGGGACATAGACGTCGGCGGCCCGGGCTCCCGCGCCGATGAAGGCCGCCACCACAAGGGTGAGGGACAACTTGTTCACGCCAGAATTTCTTTGAGAGGACCGCTGCCGGAATCGAATTTCTTCGCCAACTTCTCGCTCATGTTGAAGCGCTCACAGTTTACGCCAGCTGAGCGAAGGAGGGTCGTGTAAAGAGCGTTTATCGGACGCGTGCCGTCCAGCTGAGTAAAGCAGCCAGTCTTGAACGCGCCGTTGCAGTTGCCCAAGAGCATGACCGGCCAAGTCTTGCCGCTGGTGTGTTGAGCATCCGCGTTATTGCTGGTGTAAACGATGAGAGTGTTATCCATCATCGTTCCGCTGCCTTCAGGAACGCCTTCCAGCTCTTGCATGAGTTTGACCAACATGCGGCTGTTGTACTGGCGGATCTTAACCCAGATAGGATTATCCGGTTGTTTCATGTGACCAAGGTTGTGGCCCTGTTGCTCAACGCCGAGACCTTTCCATGCACCGAAGATTTCACCGCGACCCGAACCGATGGTCAGCACACTCGTGATCCCCGACTTCAGTGCCGAAACTCCGAGGTCGAGCAGCCGGTCGTGCCAGTCAGTTTCGAATTCCGGATTCGCATAGCCATCATCAACGGCGGGGGCAAATTCTCGCAGGTGTTCGGAAACTCCGCCGAGCCGTTCGCGCAAGCCGTTGATGTCATTGAAACCCTGAACGTAGTGACCGTAGCGCTGCTTCGCCGCACCGCGGAGCGAATCACCCTTGGCCGCTGCCAGTTTTTCGATTCGATCGAACATGCTCGAACGAGCCTCATGCTGTTTCCGGATATCGCCCTTGGAGATGCCTCCGTAAAGCATCTGGTAGAGGTGGTTCGGATTGGAATGCATGAAGATCGGCTGGCCGGCGCCACTCGCAGAGAGATTCGCAACCGTCGGCTTCGCACGCATGTTCTCAATGGAGTCCATGCCGATACAGAGATGCGGGAGAAGCGTTTCCGGCAGCACTTTGCTCAGTTCGTAGTCGATCGTTGACCCGCTGGGAGGCACACCGTCACTTCCGCGATAGCCGCCGAGAGCACCAAAGAACGCGCTGTGCGAGGGACTGGTATGGACGCCGTGCAAACCATTGATGATGTGCAGGCGCTCCCGGTATGGCTGGAGGGCCCGGATTGGTTCCGGCAGCTTGGCATTTGCCAGCGAACCGCTGTTGCTCATGCCGGACGGAATACAGGTCTTCGGATCGAAGCCCTGATTCTGCATAAAGAAAATGATGCGTTTGGGAGCACCGCTCACCGCCGTCTTGGCGGCCTGAGCAATTCCCGGAAACATGGACGATCCAATGGCTGCACTCGCGGTGGCCGCCATTCCCTTGAGCAGATTTCTGCGATTGAGACTCATGTCTTGCTTTGGACTGTCGTAAAAGACGGATTATTGCACGATTAATTCGAATTACCAGCTTTGCTTCTTGGGCGAAAACACCCGGCGCTCAGAACAATTGTGGGGAAAACGTCGCTCGAGCCACCGTCCAGACGCAGACCCGTCCGGCACGAGCCTTCTTGAGCACCTGAGCGCAGGCACTTGTCGTCGCCCCCGTGGTCAACACGTCATCCACCAAAACGAATGAACGTCCCTCCACGTCGCCTTCCCGTTTCAATGAGAATGCGCTCTTCACATTCTCAGTTCTCTGCTTGCGCGTGAGCCGAGTCTGGGTTTGCGTCGCGACCACCCGGGCAAGCCGATTTCGACCAAGTGGAATTCCTGTACTTTCACTCAAATATCCGCTTATCTGCACCGCCTGATTGAACTCGCGTTCCCGCAATTTTCGACTGTGTAACGGCACTGGAACGATCTCATCCCATCCCCCACCCGCCAATTCAGGACCGGCCTTTCGGAGCAGCAAACCACCGAGAAAGTTCCCGAAGAATCTCGCGCGGTCGTACTTGAAACGATGGATGATCTCCCGAAGGAACTCATCTGCATGAACCGCACTGCGCGCCTGATCAAACTTCAAACTGATCTCCTTGCAGTTCGAGCATTCAAAGGCCTGGTTGATCTCGCCTTCAAACCGCAACCCGCACTTCTGGCAGAATGGTTCCTCTACAAAGCGCACGTTCTGCCAGCAATCCGCGCACAGATAGCCTTCGTCCGGACCAGCCCGACGTTCGCTGCAAACCTGGCAAACCTCGGGAAAGATGAAATGCGCGGCAGCGTTACCCCAGAGCGTCAAACTCTCCTTCATCCATTTCCTCCTTTCTTGGAACGAAAAAGTTGTACTGCCAAAGCGCAAGCCACGTGAGCGACAGCGCAATCAAAGAGAACCAGCCGTCGATCAACTTCCCAGTCCCCCAAATCCACGCATTCGCATCCGGAGATTCACGGGTGAAGAACTTGAAAGTCTTCAGCCAAAAGATCCACGCCGCGTGAACGCCGAAGGAGAAGTAAAGACTGCCCGTTGTCCTGACGGCCATGGCGAGAATCATTCCGGCCACGAGCAGACTGAAGAAACCCGGAACGACCATCTGCCAATCGGCGAAGCCACCCATCATCTTCGGAAGAATCGCCAGACCGGAACTCCAGATCACCTCCCCTTCGTGGCGTGTCCGTTCGAAGAAGTGCACCAGTGCGTAAACCAAACTGCTGAACAATGCGGCACCCCAGAACGTTCCATGTTTTCGCAGGGCCCCGAAAAGCACGCCGCGAAACACCGATTCTTCCAATAACGACACGAGGACCGCTGCTCCCACCGCATTGCCAAAATGTTTGAAGATCTTTCCTGATTCCTCCGGCCAGGCCCACATGCGTTGCCCGCTTCCCACACACATGATCGCTGGCAACGCAAGAGAAACGAAACCCACGCAGAACCCTACGATCAACATTCGGCGCCAGGTTACGGTTTTGCACCAACCCGCTTCGAAAGCGCTTAATTTCGCGAGTTTTGACAGAGGCCAGAGCCCGACGATCGCGAGTACGAGAAAACACCGATTGACATACCGATGGAAAGGCTGATAAGCGAGTTTCTCAAGGAACGGTAGATGTTCCGATGCCCCCCCGACCAAGGCATGCAATATCGGCGCGAGCAGTGCTCCGCCGATAAAAACAGTAACAAAGTAGAGGGTCAGTGCCGTTGACAGCCGCATTCCCTGATTTAAGCGGACGTGGTTGATCCGCCAAGGCAATTGAATTTAGGAACCTGTTGGTATGAAGCCTGCTTAGTGTTCGAAAACTGATTTGCACACCGAGAGTCAACTTGGCTCAACCGATAGATACCGTGTTAAGAAATATTAGTGAGATGGCAGTCGCGTCGAATGGTAACGGAAAAAAATGGCATGCTTCCGCGCCAGAACCATTTGGTCCGTTTTACCTCCACGAACTGATCAACAAAGGGGGCATGTCCGAAATCTGGACTGCAACCGATGAAGACGGACAGCACTTCGCCGTCAGGCGCATCCAAAGCGGACTGAAAGGCGGGTTCTTCAAGAGTTCCGAAGAAAAAACGTTTGAGAACGGCTGCAAGATCCTCCAAGCCGTTCACGATCATCCCTACGTCATTGACTACCTCGATCACGGGCGGATCCAAAAGCGACCATATTTGCTGATGCAGTATGTTGAGGGCGCGAACCTCAAACAACTAATCGGTCGCCATGACCCCGTCCTGTCGGAGTTTTTGGGCAACATTCTCATCGACACCGCCGAAGGGCTCGATCACATCCATGATCAGGGATACATGCACCTGGATATCAAACCGGAGAATGTGATGGTCACGCCCAATGGGGATATCCGCATCTGCGATTTCGATCTCGCACTACCCCGGCCCAAGAAGCCGATCAAGCGCAAGACAAATGCGGGGACGGCCGCATACATGGCTCCGGAGCAGTTGATGAAACAACCGCTCGATCATCGCGCAGACATCTTTTCGTTCGGGGTGATGATGTACGAAATCCTGACCTTCCGGAAACCCTACGACGGTGACACGGTTGAAGAAGTCCTCCGTCGCCAGATGGATCCGAAATACGAGATCCCCCCTCCCCGCTCGTTCAACGACGACATACCCATTGCGCTACAAAACATCGTGATGAAATGCCTCAACCACGATGCCGACACGCGCTACGTGGTGACGACACAGTTGGTCAAGGAACTGCACAAGGCACTCTACATCTGAGCAACTCGGACCGAATACGGCGTTCGTCTGAGTTACTGCCTCCAGCCCAGCCTTGCCCCGTTCGTCAAGAGTCCGCAACTTTCTCACAGGTCTGGTGCATGCAGACATGGAACGGTTTCCGGAGAGACATGAACGAAATTCCATCACGCATTCGCAGCCACGTGACGCGTGGACTCGTCGTGCTCGGCTTGGGGCAATTCACCATCCACGCCGAACTGAGGCCGCGGATGTTCCTCGAATCAACCTTAGGGACCTCAGGGGGAACTCCACCAATACTGTCCAAGATGTCCTCGATCTCATTCGGCGATCAGGATGACCACTTCCCCCAAAGAACACTGGAAACGAATCGGGATACTGACGGTAAACGCGCTTCTTGATTGCGAGGCGGAATTCGATGCAGACAAGTCCAAAGCCCTTCTGAATAACAACGAGAAGTTCATCCGGCTGATATTCGAAACCAATCAGCCGATCGCGTTTCGCTCAAAGCATCTTGGAAAACTGGGCGCATCTGAAATCTGGCTGCCCACGACCTATTGGCACAAAATCCTGGTGAAGACATCGGAGGGACTCAGCATTTTCAGCACGAACCAGATCCTCAACGCACGATCGTTCGAACTCATTGGAAAGCTCACCGGATTGAAATCGTTGCCCATCCACTCAGACAAGGTCGAGATGAAGGGGCGCGGGCTGTTGGCCAATATCCCGAACCTGCGTGAGTTGAGCATCTCCTCCTTCCTGAAGCACGACAGCGAGGCGACCAAGGAATTACTCAAACCGTTTGCCAAGCACGAACTGAAGATGCACGACTGCGGCTTCGACCTAAAGATCGAGTCCCCTGAGGAGTGAACGAACAGCAGGGATCAGGGCTTGCCAAGGTGCTTCTCGAACAGACCGTATGCTTTCTCCCGCATTTCGACCGGGAAGTTGTGCCCACAGTCCGGGTGCTCGACGATCAGGTTTTTCTTCTTCCCATGGAGTCCATAGACCGCTGAAGCAGCCTTTGCCACACGATCCACGCTCTTCCAACGAAAGTTGCCATCACCAAGGGGCGCACAGATGAAACACACACGTGGGGCAAGCGCAGCGATCATCTCGTGAAAATCGTAAGGGATATCATTCAGCCTCCCGCGGAAGTCTGCGAGTTTCGGCATGTAACGCACCTGGCACCAGCCTTGCCCGGGAAACCATCGTTTCTCGTTGCCATCGTAGTAATCGATGTAGGCATCCAAACCGCAGCTCGAGACGACGACCTTGATGCGTTCATCAAACACCGCCGTGTAGACAGAATTGTGACCGCCGAGCGAATGCCCGATCGTGCCAAAACCCTTGCTTGAATCCACGAACGGCAGGGATTCCAAATAATCCAGTCCGCGGATGTTGTCCCAGATGGCCTTCATGGTTCCGCTTTCATGTCCCAGCTCCAGCACCTTCGGCCAATAGTTGGCCAGCATCGGGTAGCTGGGGGAAAAGGTCACAAACCCGCGCTCCGCGAGTTCCTTCGCATACTGCCGTCCTTCCCGGCCACCCAACCCAAGAACCACCTTGTGCCCCACCTTATTATCCGTTGGATGCAGGCAAAGCACTGCCGGAACCTTCTTCTTTCCAGCCAATGCAACCTTGGGAATGCAAAGGTAGGCGGGCGTCCTGACACCCGGTTCCGTCGCGTAGGTGATCAATCTCCGGACATAGCTCCCGCAATCCACTTCCTCTTCGATCTTCACCTCTACGGACACGCGTTTCTCATGGCCTGGCAACTTGCCCATCACGCTTTGCATTGCCTCCAAAATTTCCGAATGCCGGCGTTTCCACTGTTCAGGAGACATTGCCGTCTTCACCTCGCCTGCCTCGCGATAAAGCAACACATTCTTCCGAGGGAGGCGTTCGGACGTCGATTCAGCCGCAGATATGTAAATAATAGACAGGCTCAGGGCCAAGCAAGACTGGATGAATTTCATGCCGGATTTGTAGAGTCGCCCCGCATCATACGCAATCCAATCGGGCCGGAAACGGCTGTTGACATCAAAATCCATTCCGGTAACGTTCCGCCCCTTTGCTACAAGAAAGCATCTGAGAATTTATGCCGAATACCAAGTCAGCTGGAAAACGCATGCGCAGCACGGTTGCGAAGACCGAGCGCAATCGCAACGCCAAGAGTCGGGTTCGTACCCTCGAAAAGAAATTCCGTGCACAGGTTACCGCCGGTGAAAAGGAGGCAGCCGCAGCAACGATGAGCCTCGTGTTCTCTGCACTGGACAAAGCATCCAAAGGCGGCTCGCTGCACTGGGCCACCGTAAACCGCAAGAAAGCGCGCATCGCAAAGGTGGCAGCCTCTGCGAAGTAATTCGCCCAACAAAGAATTTGCAAGCGCCCCCAGCGGGCGCTTTTTTTGTGCCTGTGGATATCGGCGAGAACTCGGATGAATGGGCGCGCGACTGGCGCAAGCGCTTCGTCCGCCGAGTTTTCGGGATTGCACTTTGCCATTACTTGGCCTGGCTCGTCTTGGGCGGCTTGCTGTTCCTCTTCGCGGCCCTGCCGGTTGAAGGCGCAGTGGATTGGATCATCCTCCCGTTGACGGATCTCCGAAGCTGGATCGGTTTCCCACGCGGGTTCTGGCGCTCACTCTGGTTCTCGGAGTATACGCCCCGATTCCTCAATTTCTTCGTTGCCATTCTCACCAGCCTCTCCTGGGGCCTCGTCTACGCGATCTGGAAGTTTCTGCGAGTCGACGGGCCGCTCCTGCGAACGGTGAATGACAAGTGAGTTGATGCTATCTTCAGGGTGTTGGAGCTGGTGGTCCGCGTGGGACACCACACGTAGTTTTCCCATCCCCCACCAAGCCAAAGCGACTGCCGCATTGATCACTTTTATGGCTGCCTAACTCGCTTCCGATTGTCCTTCTTGCCTGAGAAGAGGTGTCGATTCACTGCATTCAGGTAAGCCCGTGCACTCGCTTCGATGATATCCGTACAAGCACCCTTGCCTGTCACGAGTTCACCACCACCGAAGTCCGCCTTCACCGTGACCTCACCCAGGGCATCCTTGCCCTCTGACACCGCACGGATCACGTAATCCTTCACGCGCCCACGCGTCTTGGTCAGGCGATCGATGGCCTTCAATGCTGCATCGACCGGACCATCACCGAGGCTGGCGTCTTGAATCGCTTCCTCGGATTTCTTCTTCTTGCTCTTCGCGCTGGCCTTCTTGAGCCGGACGGTCGCAGTCGGAACGGTCTGATTGCCGCTGGTCACGTTCAGGTATTCAAGAGACCAGGTTTCCGGCACCTCCGTGATGTGCCCCTCGATCAATGCGATCAAGTCTTCGTCGTACACAAACTTCTTCTTGTCTCCAATCGCCTTGAACTGGCTGAAGATCGCGGTCACGTCATCATCGGTCATCTTGAAGCCCAGGTGCTTCAATCGCGCTGTGACGGCCGCGCGACCACTATGCTTGGTCAACGGCAACTCCGTCTGTCCCCAACCGACATCGCACGGGTCCATGATCTCATAGGTCTCGCGCTTCTTCAGGATACCGTCCTGGTGAATGCCGCTCGAATGTGCGAACGCATTCTCACCAACGATCGCCTTGCTCCGCTGAACCACCAATCCGCTCATGCGTGAAACGAGTTTTGATGACTTCACAATCTCCTTCGAGTTCACCCGGCAATCGAACCCCGTGTAGAAGTCCTTCCGCGTGTCCAACGCCATCACGATTTCTTCCAAAGACGCATTGCCGGCGCGTTCGCCAATCCCATTCACTGTGCATTCCACCTGCCGTGCGCCATTGCGAACAGCGGACAGGGAATTGGCCACGGCCAGGCCCAGATCATTGTGACAATGCACACTGATGATTGCCTTGCCCGTCTGGAATTCGCGGACGGATTCGTAGAGTTGACCGATCAAGGCGCCGAATTCGTCCGGCACTGCGAAGCCAACCGTGTCCGGGATATTCACCGTCGTCGCGCCCGCGCCCACTGCTGCTTGACAGACACGAATCAGGAAATCCGGTTCCGTGCGTGATCCATCTTCCGGCGAAAACTCAACGTCATCGACGTGGCCCTTTGCGCGGGTCACACCCTTCACCGCGAGACGAACGATTTCGTCCTCAGCCTTCCCCAACTTGTGTTCGCGATGAATCTTGGACGTGGCGAGAAAAACATGAATGCGTCCGCGCTTGCCCGCAGGCTTAACAGCTTCAGCAGCAGCATCAATGTCCCTAGAAACACACCGCGCAAGCCCGGCAATGCGACTGCCCTTGATCTGAGACGAAATCGTGTGCACCGCCTCGAAGTCGCCGTCGCTGATGACCGGAAAACCAGCCTCAATGATGTCCACCTTCAGCCGCGCCAACTGCCGCGCCACCTCGAGTTTCTCGCGAAGATTCATCGAGGCGCCCGGGCATTGCTCCCCGTCGCGCAGCGTGGTGTCGAAGATGTGGATTCGCTGGTTCTTTTGTTTTTTCATGTTTGTTTTGAGTTGTGACGGCGGTGCTTCGTGAACAACAAAAAACCCCGCCGTCTTTTCGGACAGCAGGGTGATTCAAAATTTGTTGGCTTGATCAACCCCGTGCTGTCGCGCTGCCCAAAAGCAGCTCGTTAAGCAGAAGTAGATCAAGCAATTCGCGTTTCATCGCTGGAGGTTCAAGTAAACCGTATCATCAGCCGCGTCAACCGGAAACTTGTCCGAACATCGAGACTCGAAGCAAAGTTCTCTGGAAATACGAAAGCAGCATCGACTGCTACGCACCTCATTTTTTCGGCGCATATCGCAGGAACTCATCAAATCGCTTGTCGCTCTTGATCCTCGCATCAAGCGTCTTGCGCTGTTCACTGTTCGAACGCAAGCGCATCAACGACACCATCTGAATGGCAATGGAATCATCCGCTGCTTCAACTGCAGCCCATCGACGATCTTTGTCTGAGCCGGCCGCGGCCAGCAGCGCCTCCGCTGTTTCACGAGGGCTCGAATAACGATTGTCCCCATCCGCATCCACATACATCGGATTCGTGGCCGCAAACGTATACTTCTCTGCAGTGGCCCAAGCTGGATTGGTCACCGCACTTCCAAGCACGACGCAAACGATCCACGCGTCCTGTTTCAATTTCGGGAGCCTGAAGGGCACAATCAAATCAGTCCGTGTTCCTGGCTTGACCGAGGGAACCATCTTCTCGGCAAGCGGTTCCCCATTCGCAAAGACAAACGCCTTCGTTGGATTTACCCAACTGGGTGATTGAACTCGAAGATCCAGCTTCATGTTCCCGTGATGCGAAAACTGATCACCGGAAGTCATCCGTCCGTCGACCACCGCGTTCGCAATGATCCCCAGGCTGACGGTCGTTCTTCCCGCAATGAATGCATCGCAGGCCTGGTCCACGTTTATCTGAGCGGGATCGTCGTGTCCCGGAACATAGGTCCTCCCCTGCCCGACTATTTTACCCACGGTATGAGAATCAGATGAACCAACCGCAGTAATCTTCTCTCCATGATTCAGAAGCGCAAACCAATCACGGCAGATGAACAAAGGATCAGGTTGCAGCGTGCCCGAGTTGATCAACTCCAGCGCATCGAACGTGAATCTTCCACCACTTGCACGATCTCCGGATGCCCGGTTCAGCCCAAAGCGGCCAAACGGTCCGCGTGCAATGTCCGGCCAGCGCGGGTGATTAAGAATCACCACCTTGGCCCCCTTGGCACGAATCCCGTCCACCAGTTTCACCCAGTCTTCCACATCGTATTTCGGAACGTCTTTGCCGGCTGGAAGGGGGAAGGAATTAAAATGACCGTTCTTCGTGGTCACTTCGTTTCCCACCACGGACGTAAAATGATCATTCAGTCCCAGCTTGGCCTGGTAGGGGTTGAAATCCGTTTGATGATTGTGATCCGTCGCAATCGCCAACTCCACACCCTCTGCCGTGAGCGTGACCATGCGTTCCTCGACACTCGAATCGCCATGGCCGCTAAACGTAAGTGTGTGGATGTGCGTGTCGGCGGCAATCCAACCTCGCGTATCAAGTTCTCGACGAATCGTGAGATTCACCGGAGCTGCACCGCTTGAGGTCACCGAGATCGAAGCCCGCCCCATGCTCCACTCGGTCCCGCGGGTCGCAAACACCTCGTATTCTCCCGGCGGCAATTCACAGACCGACGGGTCGCCCAAGGTATATAGCACTCCCGTTCGAAACGCGATCCGATCGGACGGCTGAACGTAAATCGGCACCTGCTTTAGTTTGCGATCAACAAAGGTGATTCGCGCCGGGACATATCTCCCGCCCTCGGCATTGCGCACCGTCACTGATAATTCCTGCAGATTCATCACCTCCCGGAACGTGCCCTCGTGCAATGTCGCTTCCCCTATGGTGATGTCATCCTGAGAACGACGCGCATAGACATGGAGCTCGTTCTCCCCGTCGCGCAATGCCCCGCGAGGAACGCGATAAAAGTACACCTTTCGTTCCTTGCCGCGCTGAAGTTCGCCGATCTTCTTGCCGTTCAACGCGATGATCCACTTGTTGTCGATATCTCGATGCTTGAATGACAGTGTCTTCTCAGTCGCATTTACCTTCCCTTTAAATTTGATCCGCAAATCAAACCCGGCTGGTTTGGCGGGCGCCTCCGGCCATTGCTTGGTAACGTCGTTGCCGAGGTGATGAGTCTTCGAATTGAGGATCTGCACACCGGCAGATTCCACTGGTCGTGGAACCAGCACGCAAAACGCGAACAAGAGGCAATGGAATCGTTTCTTCATCTGGATCGTCTGGCGACGCTAGGCCTCCGCCCCGCGCCAAACAAAACAAATCTCACGCGACGCCCGTTGACTTAACCCACTCCGCGACAACACTATTCCGCGACAACAACGACTATGAGCAAATTGAAGATTTACGAATACAGCGGCTGCGGAACATGCAAGAAAGCGAAGAAGTTCCTGGCCGAAAACGACGTCGATCACTCGCTCGTGCCCATTCGCGAAACGCCTCCTTCAAAAACCGAATTGAGCAAGATGCTGAAACACTACGATGGCAACATCCGCAAGCTGTTCAACACCTCCGGCCGTGACTACAAGGAATTGAAATTGAGCGCGAAGCTGCCAGACATGTCCAACGCCGAAGCCATCGATCTCCTCGCGGCCACCGGCAACCTGGTCAAGCGTCCTTTCGTTCTGACCAAGACGGGGGGGCTGGTCGGCTTCAAGGAGGACGAATGGAAACAACTTCTCGTGCTGTGACTCATTGAAACCGGATATCAAAGATATTGGCCGCGAAGAGCTCTCCGCCCGTTTCAAGGAGTGGGGGCAAAAGCAATATCGCGTCCAGCAACTGCTCCAATGGCTTTACGGCCAGAGGGTTTCCAGCTGGGAGCAGATGAACAATCTGCCGAAGGCGCTTCGCGCTCACCTGAACGAAGCCTTCACGCTTGGAACGCTGCAGAGCGTCCGTAAGCAGGGTTCGAACGACACCACCCAGAAATTCCTCTGGCAACTCGCCGATGGCGCGCTCGTCGAGAGCGTGTTGATTCCTGCAAACCCAGCCCTCTACGGCGACAGGAGCGACCGGCACACGCTCTGTGTTTCGACCCAGGTCGGCTGTGCCTATGGATGCAAGTTCTGTGCGTCGGGCCTGGATGGTTGGAAACGCAATCTCTCCCCCAGCGAAATCATCGAACAGGTGCTCAGCGTTGAACGCACCCACAACGATCCAAAGAACAAGCTGGTCAACAACCTCGTGATCATGGGCATGGGCGAGCCCATGGCCAATTACGACAACCTGATGCGGGCGCTCAAGACCCTGAACGCGGACTGGGGACCGAACATCGGCGCTCGCAAAATCACCGTTTCCACCAGCGGACTCGCGCCCCAGATCCGGCAACTCGCCGACGAACAAGAGCAATTTCGCCTCGCCATTTCCCTCCACGGAGCCACGGATGAAGTCCGCTCCCGAATAATGCCCGTCAATCGCAGGTATCCCCTCTCCGAACTCACAACGGCTTGCGAATACTATGTGGAACGAAAAGGAAAGATGATCACCCTGGAGTACATCCTCATCGCTGGTGTAAACGACCATCCCGCTGAAGCCCCACACCTCGCCCGTCTTGCCAAGCGACTCAACGCCAAGGTGAATCTGATCCCCTATAACAAGGTTGAAGGCCTCGAGTGGGAACGTCCGACTGAAAACGCCCAGAACACATTTACCGAAGCCGTCCAACAGGATGGGATCAACGTCACTCTCCGGCGTGAAAAAGGACACGACATCGACGCGGCTTGTGGGCAACTGCGTTTGAAAACAGAGCGTGAATTGAAGTCAACCGAGCGCTAGGATCCAACAATGAAGCGAGAGCTCCGACCTTTGGATGTGCGAGTTGCCGAGACGTATGAGTCCATCAAACACATCAAAGGAATCCCGGATGAACAAAAGGCAATCCATGCGCTTGGTCTGGCCACTACACCAGATGAACGGTGGGAAATGCTGGTAAACCTGAATCGTTCAATGGGATTCTGGCTTCCGCTAGATGAAAAGAAATGATCGCCCTACTCGATTACGGAGCCGGCAACCTGCGCAGCGTTGAAAAAGCGCTGATCAAGCTGAATGCCGATGTTGACGTGATGACCACGCCGGATCGACTGGCGCATGCAGACGCCTGCGTATTGCCGGGGGTGGGCGCTTTCGACGACTGCATTCAATCTCTTGAGAAGCAGGAACTGTTGGCCGCGAGCAAGGAATTCATCCAATCAGGCAAACCGTTTCTTGGCATTTGCGTTGGATACCAGTCCCTGTTTGAACGCAGCGAAGAGTTTAACAGTTGTGCGGCTGGCCTTAACGTATTCGACGGAAGCGTAATCCGTTTCCCGGACGAAGACGGACTGAAGGTCCCGCAAATCGGTTGGAACCAAGTCGAACTGAAGCAGAACGATTGCCCAATTTTCAACGGCATCGATGACGGGAGCTATTTTTACTTCGTGCACAGTTATCACCCTGAACCTGCGGACGATTCCATCGTGGTCGGGCGCACGGAGTACGGACGAAACTTTGCCTCAGCGGTGTGGCGAGACAATATCTACGCGACGCAATTCCACCCGGAAAAAAGCCAGACCGTGGGGTTGAAGCTGCTGGAGAATTTCGTCGGCCTTGCCAGCTGATAATCCGCGACCAATCAGCTTTTCGGACGGAGCTGCGGAAAGAGAATCACATCCCGGATGCTCTCCTGGCCCAGCAGCATCATGCACAGTCGATCAATTCCAATGCCAATTCCACCGGCGGGAGGCATGCCGTGTTCCAAAGCCACGAGGAAATCGTCATCCAACTTCTGCTGCTCTTCACCCGCCTGATGTTCCAAGCGCTCGCGCTGCTCAACGGGGTTGTTCTGTTCCGAATACGCCGGGGCAATCTCCTGCCCGTTGATACAGCACTCAAACACCTCCACCGCTGATGAATCATCCGGTGCAGTCTTCGCCAGAGGGACCAGTTCCTTTGGCACATGTGTCACAAAGGTCGGCTGAATCAGCGTTGGCTCGATAAGTTTCTCGAACACCGCATTCGTCACCTCGAAATCTTCGCATTCTGCTTCGATGTCACCTTGGAGCTTGAGTTCCTCCAATGCCCGCTCGCGCCGATCGTCAGGCGAGAGATCAAACCAGTCGTCGCCAGCCTTCTCCTTGACCAGGTCCTTGTAGCGAACGCGCCGCCACGGAGGCGTGAGATCAATCGTCTTGGTCACTTCCCCATCCGCGTTCTTGTGCTCGATGATCAGTGTGTCCAGCACTTCGTTGGCGATGTGACAAACCATGCCTTGAAGCAGTTCCATCATGCTCTCGTAATCACCATAAGCCTCATACGCTTCGAGCATGGTGAACTCAGGGTTATGCCGACGGCTCAATCCTTCGTTCCGAAAGTTACGGCCGATCTCGAAGACCTTGTCGATTCCACCAACCAGCAAACGCTTGAGATAAAGTTCCAAGGCAATGCGCATGTAGAAATCACAGCCCAGCGAATTATGATGGGTCACGAACGGTGTCGCGGCCGCACCACCAGGAATGTTCTGCATCATCGGTGTTTCCACCTCCACGAAGCCACGCTGCTGAAGGAAGTTACGAATCTCACGGATGATCGCACTGCGCTTCAGGAAAGTGTCCTTCACCTCATCATTGGCGATGAGATCCAAATAACGCTGTCGGTATCGGGTCTCGGTGTCCGACAAGCCTTCCCACTTGGCGGGCATGGGACGAAGCGCCTTCGAAACCACCGTGACCTCCTGCGCCTTCACACTGATTTCCCCCATCTTGGTGGTGAACATCAATCCCTTCACCCCGATGAAATCACCGAGGTCGAGGCACTTGACCACCTTGAACGCGTCATCACCAATAATCTTCTTGTTCGCAAAAACCTGAATGCGGCCGCTGCCGTCCTTCACATCGATGAACTGACTTTTGCCCATGTCGCGATGCGCGGTCATTCGGCCGGCAATGATGACTTCGCTTTCGTCGTTCAATTCACCGGCTTCATATTTCGCGCACGCACCCTGACAGCTGATGGTCGGAGTGATCTTGTTTTCAAACGGCTGGACGCCCAACTCGTTCAACTCGGCGAGGTTCGCCTTGCGCTGCTCAATTAATTGATTCGTATCTTCCATGTACTATTCCGCTCACGCGGGCCGACTTTTTTAGGGCAATTACGCAGTCAGTAAAGAATTAAGCCGGAGACATTGACGAACAACTCCTGAATGACCGGCCTGAAGGGACACGCAATCGCTTCCTGTTGTGATTCATTGAGATTCGCATCCTCAAATGTGAGCGAAGGACAATCCTCGCACGTGGGATCCTTCAATCCGAGAACCACATCCCTCAATTCGCTGAGCCGATTGCCCAGCGCGTGCCGAGCCTGGGCCAAAACCGCCTGAGATCTACGCATCACCAGATTCGCCAACGAACTGCTCGAATCGGATCCTCCAGAGGCTTCCCTTAACTCAGCAGCCTGTTCCTCTTCCGCACTGCGCTCCATCTCAAGCCAACGCGAAAGTTTCTTAAAATGCCCCGACCGATTTCGCTCTTCGTCTCCGCCCTCATACCAAACTTGCGTCACTCGACCATTAAGTTTCCGACCGTCCAAGCGCTTCGCCAAGCGCGGCCCCGCGGAATCCGGCACCTCAACGCTTCCCTGTCTGCCGAAAATCTCAATTCTGCCCACCTGCTGTTTCTTGACCTCCTCGGAATCCAGGATCCAACGCAACAAAGTGCTCTTGGTAACACGCGCAGGAAGTGAATCAAATTGAAGTGGCATCAGGGTTGGATTGAGACGAGCCTACTTGCCGCAGCACTTCTTGAACTTCTTTCCGCTCCCGCAGGGGCAGGGATCGTTTCGCCCCACCTTGGGAGGGGCAATGTATGGAAGAACGGAATCTGAAGCCGTGTCTTCGAACATTCCCTGCCTCGCCAGTTCCTGAGCTTTGGATTGACCCCAGAATCCCCACCAGCGAGTCGCCTCCGCGACATCAGTGATGGGAGGATTTCGATCCTGCATTCGCTCGGTCCAACTCCCGCGCTTGCCTTTTTCCACTTCGTCAATCTCGACGATGAGTTCCTGGTCAATCAAGCCCTCCTCGCTGGCCGTGCGCAGATACGGAAATACTGATAGTAGCTCCATATCGATACATGTTGAGGCCAAGCCATCCCAGGCATAGCTTTCCTCGCGCTCCAAGCCCTCGCCGGCCAACCAGACCAAATACTCTCCAACGAGTTCCCGTGGCACCTCCGCCCACACAGCAAGCAAACCCAAGGCGTCCAAAGCTGTAACGCGGCAAAATTCGTCCGCTTCGCGATTCTGAATCAGTTCCTTGATGGGCTCGAGGTTTCCGTCGCAAACCGCGGCGAGGATCTTGGAGCCATCTTGAGTGACGATGTCTCCGCTGATCTCCTCGGCCCCCTTGCCCGGAAGTGCCAACCAGCGGACCACGAGCGGATACGCGCGCGTCTCTCTCCATTTCGCAAACAGATACAGTGCGTACGTAAAAAGAGTCGCATCCTCTTCGCCGGTCGGATCATTCAAGCCGTCCTCAATCGCGTTAAGCAATGGTTCTGTCAGAGCCTCACGATGCGCGTCTGCACTCTCCAAGGCCAACAAAGGCTGCACATCTTGACTGACCGACAGTTCATTCAATACCTCATCAACAGATCGCGTCGCCAGCGGCTCTTTGATCGGCTCATGCGTAATTCGATCAATCCCATGCCAAAACGGACAATGTGGACACTTGCGTCCCATCGGATAATCAATCCCCTCCTCATGCGGACAACCCGCGATCTTCTCTTGCACCATCGTCTTCTTGACCTGATGCCGATTGAAGAACTCACCAACTTCATCCTTGATCGACGGAACTTCCCGAATATCCCCGCCTTCGACGATCCACTTGTCCATCGCGGTGATCTCCCCCTGCGGTTCGCTAATGATCGAAGCCACCAGCTTCGTGCCGGTCTTATTATCCGGCCCGTAGGCGATCACAATGCCGAGCGGATAGTCCGGACTGGTAGCAGGCTTTCTTCTATGCTTACTCATGGTTGACCGCGCTCAGCTTCGTCGATACCGGTGACGCACAGAAGCACGATTTATTGACAGCGAAGTCCCATCGGAGAACGAAATAAACCTCCCGCTGAACCAGCTGGCATCGTATCGCCAATCATCGTCCACTCGGCGCCGAGAAAGTATGCCATTCACCATCTTTGCCCACCGATTCGACCCGGACGGCGCCTTCGCCGTGCTTCGGGAAATATATCCCAAGCTGAAACTGAAAACCGAAGGATACGGATGGAACGCCACCCTCGCCTTTGGCGGTGGCTTCTTCAGCAAAAAACAGAAAATCTCAATCACCTTTGACCCCAATTACTGTTCCCCGCCCGAGTGGGACAATCGGATGATGGGGATGCGCAACTTCGTTGGACCATGCGATCTGCCCGATGACCTGCCACCAAAAGCCTCCGATTAATCGGGAGTTTCAAGATCAGCCTCGGCGTCATCGACGAACCGGAGATCGGAGACGGCGATGATCCGCGCTTGGGAGTCCTCCACGCGCTTCACTGGCGAATGGTTGACTTTCACGTGAGTCCCCAGGAAGTCGATTACAAGTAGATGGAGGAAGAATGCCGGCTTGGGGAGTTCGACTTCAGCTGGGCGGAATTCAGCGGCATAGATCTCGCCATTGAAGGCCATGCCATCACCTCCGCACCAGCAGACGCCGTGCAAAAGGTCAGCAGCGCCGCACAGGAACGCCGCGTCGCCTCAAATTGGCTGGCGGGGCATTCGAAAATCTATTCGGAGACGGACACCTCAACTTGAACGCGGAGGCCAGATCAATCCTCCCCTTGGAGGATCCCAAGGTATCAACTGCACTCTACGATTTCTTAGGACGGTACTCTCCATACTTGGCGAATCGAGGATCCCGACTGCTGGCATCTTCGGAAACCAACCGACACGATGCGCACTTGAAGGTGATGTAATCTCCCAGTTTCTCAGCTTCAGCAGCCTTGATCCGCCATTTCCGACCACAGCCAGGACAAACTCGCCCCGATTCGTCGCGCCTTCCGTGAGAGCGTGGTAAGAAGTAGTAAAATGGCTTCTTCAACTCCTTTTCCAAGGTACGTGCCAGATCTCTCCCTTGCTCAGAAAACTCTGAGTTTGGATCTGCAATCTCCTTATAAGCCCGCCCTTCCAAGTGCCCCGAATTCATCCATACCGCCTGCAGGTCTTGATACTCCCTGGCCCAACACTTCACACGCTCACGAGTCAGTTCGTTGATTGGCAATATCACAGTCGCAATCGTCATCAGATTGGGCCCCGGGACAGTGACTGGCGAGACCGTCTGGAATACGCTCGTGTTCAAAAATAGAAATGGTGCCTTCCGCCAATCGACATCATTACAACGCCCAGTCTCAATCAGGCTCCATTCAGGAACTGTTTCGAAATCGGTGAGGAGTTTCTTAAGACGCGTTTTTCCAAATGCAGAGCAGTGTCGGGGAAGGCTAAATTTCAATTTAGCGAGCTGGCAAATGGCAACGATCCGGCGCCCTTTGTATTCGATCAAGTAATCCCGTTCGATCTGCCCGTTGGACTGAAGCCCCGACAGATAAAACTCAACCTCCCACTCGAAATCCTCGAGCGAGGCCCCCCGCTTGCGAGTTACAAATTCTACTTTTGCGAGCGCCATCTCTACCCTCCGAATTTACCGATCCTGGTTTCAAAGCACGCCCCGGGGAACATTCAGCTTCTCGTCTGGATTCTCCAAAGTCATCTGCGGAGTGACCTTCACTCCCATGCGACGGTAGTATTCGAGCATGTTCGCAGTCGCCCTTCGACTCGCCTCTAGACCAAGCCGAACCTGATCGGATTCGGAGGTGTTGGGCGTTTCTTGCAATTGTGTTCCTTCGAGCATGTTGATCACCTGTTCTTTGGTATGCGTCTCATCCGATGCGAACTGCCGCGCCGGAGGTCTTGAATTCTCCCACACCACCCATCCGTCAGCAAGCGGCAGGTAGTCATTGCAGAATCGCCGAACGCTGCGCGCGAACCGTCGTTCCAAATCGTCTTCTGGAACATCATGGCCGCCCAATGATGCTCGCAGTTTCACCCTCTGACTCGACTGCTCGGCTGAATCAATCAGGACATAGTGCAGAATAAACCTGTAGCCAGCCTCTTTCGCACGGCGAATCAGACGAACCTGTGCTGAGCCACTGAGCGTGGATTCCAACGCGAAGCTCTCCTCCGATCAAATAAGGCCTTGCGCTTCCTCGAGCAACATCCGGCCGGCCCTTAAATTCGCCTGAGTCAGATCCAAGGGAGACAGTCCTCGTGCGATTTCATCCGCGTTTAGGAATCGGGAAATCTCGAGCAATGGTAACAGTTCGCGAGCCAGCGTCGTTTTGCCCGCTCCATTGCAGCCACCGATGACCAGTAGTCGAGAATCTCCCTTCACGCAGGAAGCATTCCCCGAAGACTGCGAGTTCACAATCTGATTCTGTCGCGAGACAGCTGAATTCGCGGTTGTGGCAGGGCTAGTTCTTTGACAGGGCCTCCAGGTAGTCCAAGAGACTTGCAAACTCCTTGACCGAAAACGCGCCCATCAAGCCGGGGGGCATAATGGAGGTGGTCATGGTGGCACGCTTTGCGATGTCGCTTTTTTTGACGGTGTGTTCCTGGGCTGCGACGTCGCGGAGTTTGACTTCTTCGGCGGCTTCCTTGGTGATGAAGCCCATCATCGTTGTGTCGTTTTTGAGGGTAAGGATGTGAGTGGAGAATCCTTGGGCAATGGTTTTGTTGGGTTCGAGGATGGATTCGGCGAGGTCTTTGCGTCGGTAGGTGTTGGCGATGTTGCCGAGGTAGGGACCTTTCTGCGGCTGGTCCTGGCTGGTGGTGTGGCAGGTGGCGCAGGCGGCTTTGATGAACACCGCTTCTCCAAGTGCTGGATCGCCTTTGAGTTGAATGGCTTGAGTCAATGCTTCCGCTGGTTTGAGGGTGGCGATCTTCGGGGTCTTGTCGGCTCCGGGTGGTTGGATGCGAAGGCGTCGAACGGCGTTCTTGGCGGCATTGACGATGTCGGGATTGAAGTCGGTCAGGGAGGCCGCGATGCGAGCGTCGAGGAAGTGGTTCTTTAGTTCCGCGGCAAGCTTGATGAGGGTGATGCGCCGGATGGGATTTTGCCAGGCGAGGTCGATTTCCTTGCGGGCGAGGGATTGGGCTTCCTTGCTGGTTTTCTTCGAGGATGCGAGCTCCAGGAGGCCGGCATGCGCCCAGCGGGTGTTGGGGAATTCAGCGTTCGCGGCAAGCTTGGCGATAGTGTCGCGGTGATTCTCCAATTTGCGGTTCTTGAGAAAGGCGGTCTTGGCTGCTTGTTGGGCTTTGTTTTCTCCCTTCGCATCATCAAGGATCGACAAGGCAGCAAGAGTGGATTCCAGGGCGGCTCCGTCATTCAGCTTCATGAGGCACTCAACGGTCTGGGCCATCGCCATCGGCGGGGTGTCTTTCTTGCGAGCGGCTTTGTGCAGCAGAGGGATTGCACCGGATGGAATATCACCAACTGAGGCAAGTTGCGCGACCGCTGTGACGATGTGCGATTCGTCTTCGTTGGCCAGTTCGACGATACGGTTCAGGGCATCGTTGTCCCGAATGCGGTTGCGATTCATTTCCTTGATCAGTTGCGCGGCTTCGCTCGGAGAGGCTTTGGCGAGAGCCGATTTCAGGGCAGCGAGAATGTTCTCGGATTGTTCCCAGGTCGAAAGCTGGTAGTAGGGACCACGGGTGTCCGGGCGCGTGCCCCATGAGTCGCCGGTCCACTCGGCTTCCTTGTGATAGAGGCGACAGAGGGCGGAGAGGATATTCGGTTTCGATTGTTTCGGAGCGGATTCCAATCGTTTGGTCAGGGCTTCGATCACATCTTTGTAGTGCATGCGCATCAACGCGTGGGCTGCGCCCTGGCGTTGGGCGTCCGTGCTACTGGCGGTGTCGAGAATGTCCAGACAGGGGCCGGGAGTAACGAGCTTCGCCAACGCTTGAAACGCGGTATGGGCGATGACCGGATCCTGGTGGCCGAGGCTTTGCGCGATTGCCGGAGCGACTTCTCTGTTGTTCTGGCGTGCGGCCGCGATGATGGCTTCGACGCGCGTGTGCGGATCTTCGCTCTTGGCTCCGTCAATGAGGTGTTCGGCCGGTGCCAGGCCTTGTTTGCCGGCGGTGATCAGATTGATCCCCATGTCCCCGAGCGCGCGAAGGACGAAGGGTTGAAGAGATGGAGATTTGGTGAGCGGGCTGATCGTCTTGAGAACTTGCTCACTCGCGCTGCTATCGACACCCCGCTGGCTGATCGCGTAGAGGGCCATGACGCGGGCACGCAGTTCCTTGCTTTCGTTTCCGGCAAGTTTCAGGAGTGACTTGGTCGTGGACTCATTGGCGTCACGGCGGAGGAGTGTGCGTTGTGCCGTCAGGGAGCGGATGTGGCTGGGTGATTCGAGGAGCTTGACGAGTTGAGCGTCTTTCAGTTTTTCAAAGTTTGGCAACGGCTCGGGTTTGAAGTCCTTGGGAGTCACGCGGGTGATGTAGCCGTGATCCGGTCCTGCCCAGTTGAACGTGGCCGGGCCTTTCCAGCTGGCTTGGAAGACGCGGCTCATTCCGTCGACGTCAGCATCAGTTGGACGGGTAACCTTGATGAAGGTCTTGGGAGCTTCGGTTTCGACAAAACCGGCACCCTTGCGCTTGACGCTGTGGCGAAAAAGTCCGGCACGGCCCCAGTCGCAGGTGAAGGGCGCATGTGCCCATCCCTTGGGAAAGCCCGGTTCATGGATGTAGACGCTGCCACATCCGGAGCCTCCACCGTAGTCCGCAAGTGGGTGGATGTGTTCGTCGGGGAAATTCTTATACATGCGCGGATAGCCGTGATCTTCCAGCCCGCTGAAGTGATGAAAGCGAACATCCCACCCTCCCCCGTCGTTCGTGTTGTCTCTGGCGAAGAGATCCAGCAGCGGACTCATCGGTGTGCCGAGGATGTTGCGCGTTCCAGTGGCAAAAATTTCGAGGCCAGTTCCGTCGGGGCGAAAACGAATCACGCCTCCCGCGCGGTGTTGGAGTCGGCGCCCATCAGTGCCGACAGCTTCCATGAAACCGAAGTCCCCGCCGGCGATGTAGATCCATCCGTCGGCGCCGAGTTCGAGTCCATTGGTGGTGTGGTCGGGCGGGCGCTTGTCGAATCCGAATGCAACCCCTGAAATGAGTCGTTTGGCACCTTCGGCGATGCCGTCGCCATCCCGATCGAAGTAAACCGAGATGTGTGGTGGATGAAGAACGTAGAGGCGATCATGGTCCCAGATGATGCCGCGCGGTGAATCGATATTCTTCACGAATTCCTTCACCTCATCGGCGCGACCATCGCCATCAAGGTCACGCAGGCGGAGGATTCGCCCTCGATTCGGATTACGACCGAGAGAGCCGTTTCCGTCGCTCGATACGTAGAGCGTTCCATCGGGTGCCGCGCAGACATATACCGGATAGTTGGCGGTCTGCCAGGGAGCAAAGAGTGTGGCTTCGAATCCTGCGGGAACTTTGACGTCCTTGAGAATCTCGGCCTCTTCCGCCTCACTAAGCTTGACGATCTTGGGAGTGATGTTTCCACCATTCTTGTATTTGTCAGCCTCTCGAAGGCGGGCTGCAGTCTGCTTGTCGATCTTTGGGAAGATGGATTTGATCTTTGGTCCGGAAACCTTGAGTTCCCAGAAGCTGCACCAAAGACCGCGTTGTTGCTTGAGGACCGTGACACGAAGGAATTTGATCTTGCGCCGTTTGAACTTGTCATTCGTATCTCCACCCGTGGTGTTCTTTGACTTGTCGGCGACGATCTCCCATTTCTTTCCGTCGTTCGAAATTTCGACGGTGTATTGGTACCAGTCGTCACGCTTTTCCCAGACTATGGAAACTCCGTCCACTTCGGTGGGCTTGTCGAACTCGATCTGAAACCACTCGGGCTTCTTCGAACTGGATGCGCACCAACGCGTATCCACCTGCCCGTCGATCGCCATCCACGGATAACGACCGTTCTGAACCGTACTCGCAGTTGGCGTGACCAGAGTCGCGTTTTTGGGAGGCGCCTTCGCAATAGTGGGCGTTGGTTTGGGTTTGGCAGCTTGTTTGGGTTTTCCCTTTACGAATGTGATCTTGTTCTTACCGGTGAATGGCTTGCCGAGAACGGAATCGTTCAATTGATCGCAGGACCAGAGAAGTCCTCGGGTAACCAGGTTAAGGTACCGCGGATCGGAGACCGTCTCGGTGTAATGCCCGAGCGTGGTACTGAAGCTACGGACACCGTTCATCTCGTGCGTCCAGACGATGGTGTAGGTTTCATCAAATTCCTTTTCGCCACGCTTGTAGACCTGCCGGCCGGTGGCCAGTGAATCGATGTCCCAAGTCTTGACGTGGTTGTAGAGTTCCTCCCTGCCCGTGGTCCATCCCTTCATGCCTTCGGTAATGGGATGCGGTTTGGTGAACTTGATCTCAACCGGAACGTGCGGACCGTGGCGGGTGGATTGGAGCCCCAAGTGCTTAAACCACTGGTCAGTGCCATTACGGAAACTGTGCATCGCGCAATGAAGGTGAACGGAAGGGATCGTCTTGTGCGCGTCGAGAATGCGCTTGAACATCACCAGGTCGCGATTGCCCGCAGCGCACTCGTCGTGAATGACCACGTCGTATCCCTTGGCCCAGTTCGGATCGTTGTAGATGTCGAGGGGCGGATTGACGGACTTGTCATCCGTCCACCAGACGTCCACCTGAACGTTGGCGAGTTTCTGGATGCCATCGGATAGGACCTTGTGTTGATTGGCGTAATCGTGGCAGCAACCGCCGGCAACGAGGAGGGCCTTGAGTTTGGCGGGCGCGGCGATAGTGGTCGTCGCACTGGAGATAGCGAAGAGGCAAATGATCAGTCTGTTCATGTGAGTCGCGAGTCCGGTTTCGGACGGCAGAGAATTTGAAGATATTCGCCGGTCGGCTCAACGACATTATCCATTCCTCGCTGACATCGCTACGCTCGTCGCTCGCATGCTACGGCTGGCAGCCGAAGCTACTTGTGGCGCCATTTGTCGCGGTCCCTGATGAACTACCAACTGCGGCTTTGTTGACGCCGGAAGCCGGTGAGGGCAAGTGATTCACCGGGAAATAAGCTGAGAATCGAATAACCGCTATTGGCCGCGCCCGTTCCTTCGACCATGGCAACCAACGTGACGTAAGAAATTCCGTTGATTTCCTTGAGATCGTTCTTGTGGCTGTGCCCTTGAAACACCGCCCGGACTTTTCCTGATTTCTCGAGGAGACTGCGAATTGCGGGCGCGTTCTTGACCGCATAGTGATTGGACAGGTCGAGTCGTTGATGCGCAAAGACGATGGTCGGTTTGGTGTTCTGTTTCAGATCTGCCGCCAGCCACTCCAACTCATCAGCGGGAATGTTGGGATCTTTCCAATCAAAGTTGTTTCGCTGGTATGGCTTTCCGTCACTGCGGAAGCAGGAATCGAGCACGACAAAATGCCAACCCGCGCTGTCGAACGAATAATAGGTCTTGGGTTTCTGAACGCCCTCCAGGAACTCGTCCTTGGTGAGCATGTGAACGCAGTGATTTCCGAGCACGTGGTGCTTCTGGGCGGGTAACGCGGAAAACTTCGCTTGCACGTCCTTCAGATGTTTCTTCTCGGATGAAAGCGAATCGGCGGAGTCGATGAAATCACCCAACTCGACGACATGATCAACAGATACCTTGGCAAAGGCCGTTCCGGCTTCCTCCAATTTGCCCAGTGATTCGCGATAGTGGCGTGATCCACGTGTGGGTTTGTCGGCGTGATGCAGGTCGGTGACGAGTCCGATGCGTGCGAGTGGCTTTGAATCCTTCGCCAACAATTCGTCAGCTGCCAGTCCGCTTCCAAGAATGAGAGTTCCGTTACGCACGAATGCTCGGCGATTGATAGTGGGCTGTTCGTTCGACATAATCGGTGTTCAACGTTTGGCCGTTTCGCGAAAGCGCACATTCCGGAAATCCACACCGGAATTGCCCCAACTGTAAAATCCGAAGCGGCCGTTTTCATTCAGTTCCATCGATCCCTTCAATTCCCGATTCCCATCGACTGAAACCGTGACATTGCCGTCTTCGAATTGAAGCTGCACAGCGTACCATTGCCGTCGCGTGAATCCGCGTTTCACCTGATCAAGAACGCGATACTCCGTGCCGGTCTTCTGCGTCAGTGCGCGGAATGGGCGTTGTTGGTGCATGTTCCAGAGGAAATAGCTGTCCGGTCCGGTGTGGTTGAAAACAAATCCAACACCGTCGTCGTCCCGTGAATTGATTTCGAAGGAGATCGTCCCGTTCCTTGGCGTCCGCGCTCCGCGGAACAGATAGATACTTCCACGACGCTCTACAGAAGCATTATTTTCCATGACGCGTTTACCACCAAGCATCACGTTGGAGGCTTGGCGAATAATTCCTCCCTCAATGGACCAATCGCTGGGAGGTTGTGCGCCTTCTGCATCCACGACCTCCCAATGTTTCGGATCCAATGAAACCAATTCCGGATCGATTGTGAACTCTGCTTCAGCAACATTGCTCGGGCGATCACCTGAGAAGGAACGGGCTCGCAGTTT
The DNA here is from genome assembly GCA_002715965.1 of Verrucomicrobiales bacterium. Classification (GTDB taxonomy): domain Bacteria; phylum Verrucomicrobiota; class Verrucomicrobiia; order Limisphaerales; family JAYPXF01. Next base: position 59,794 of record PBAL01000018.1, read on the forward strand.
CGCTGTGCTGGCAATTTGAATGGGCCCGGTGACGCGAGGCGATGTGCGGGTCGGAGCAGAACCGTCGAGGGTGTAGTGAATCGTTTCGCGATCGGGATTATCCGCAGTCAGAGTCACCTCAACAGCCGAAGGAGAGCTGGCTCCCGCAGGTTTCAAAGACGGTGGGCGAATCCCGTCAGGCTGAAGGGCAATCCATGATTGGTTGAGATAACTGCAGGTGCAACCCGCAGAAGCGTCCGGTGCAAAGACCAAGCCACCGGCAGGTATCACGTTGATCCAGCACCCGGGGCGGATCCCACCAAAGTCTTCGGTCTTTTCGTTTCGTTCCAAATCGAAGTAGCCGAGCGTGGCGGAGCGAAACACAAACATGTTCTTTGACCCGGCAAGCACTCCACAGCCATATGAGCGCTTGAAATTGAACGGTCTGGTTTCGCCCGTGAGAAGATCCCAGGCGCCACCTTGAGCATAGATCGTGCGATCGTTGACCACCGGTCGTGAGTCGTATTTGGACGTCGTTTGCCAGAGAAGCCCGCCGTCGGACAGATTGAAGACGGCGATGCGTCCGCCAATCTCACTCGCCAAGCGAAAACGCGTGGGCTGGTAACTCATCATCACCGCTCCGTGCTCAACAGAAATCGCGGACAAAGTGCCGAAGATATCCTCTTTCTTTCGCCAGACTTCTTTTCCGCTCTCCGCATCGAGCGCGACCAGTTCACCGGTCGGATGCGCATCTGGATCAGCTTTGCCGTCTTTCTTCAAATCAAACGGAGCCAGAGCGCGATCGATGAGGATCACCCAGCCATCGCCGATCGAGATTCCATTATGGCGCAGCGAGTGATTCGCATCATAGCGCCACTTCAACTCACCGGTCTTCGCGTCCATGGCAAATAGCGTCTTCGACTCGGTCAACTGGTCCTTCATATCACCACCAGGACGAAAACGGTAAGTCACGACGTGTTCGGTATCAGAGAGCGAGCCGAAGAGGATTCCGTTTTCACAGGCCAGATATCCCCAGACCGTCTTCGATCCATTCTTTGGCAAGGGAGCTTTGAATCGCCCTAGCAATTTCCCTGTCCTCGCGTCGAGACGAAGGCACTCGTCCTTGACGCGGACGTAGACGCTGTCGTCCGAAACACAATAGTTGCTGCCCGTTCCGCTGGTGCCCATCAGGTGATCACCGTGGAACGATTTCAGAATCCCGGGTATCCGATACTCCCAAAGCTTGCGCCCGTTGTAAGCATCCACAGCTATGATGCCGTCCAATCCCTCGGAGAAGAGCACGCCATTGTGAAACAACGGAGCCGGACCTCGGCCGTGGCGTTGGGTCATGTTTTGTTGCAGATCGCGGAACCATAGCATGCCGAGCGGCCCCTTAACGAGTTCGTCGGCAGAATTCACGGTGTTGGCCGCATTGGCGTACTGGTGCGTCCACTGCCCCGCTCCCGGAAGGCGCCCGCGCTTGAAGACCGTTGGGTTTGCAATCGCTCCGTGAACAAACACACCACCGTAGGGACGAAGCATCCGCACGGCTTCCTGCTTCTCACTCTCGGACAGTGGTTCATTCAGAGACGCGGATGAAACGATCAGGTTGGCAAAGTAGATCGGCAGTTTCGTATCTGTTGATTTGGCGTGAAGTACCATGGCGCGTGAGCCGTAAAAGCCAACTGCCTCCAAACGTTGACGAGCACGTCGCACGTTCTCCAAATCATCATCCACGCCGTAGACAAAAAGGTCCGATTGGCGGACGAGTTCCTCGATGAGTTGTCCATCACCGCAGCTAATATCCAAGGCATATCCAGCCTTGATACCCGATCGTTCGAGAATCTTGACGGCAGCCTTGGCAAGGTTCGCTGAACGAGGAAGCGATTGAGGCGCTGATTCGTTCACCGACTCCGCTGCGACTTTCTGAGGACCGAAGCAATAGACGACTCCTTCACGCGTGCTTGCGAAGAGGTGACTGTCCGCCACAGCCAGGCCATAAACCGTCCCGTCAACCTTCGCGGACCAAACGTCGCTTCCGTCCCCGCGCTCTCGTATTCGAACCCGATCTTTCGCGCCCGTGATGATCTTGTCTGCTGCGACAATCGTTTCAGTCGTATATGGTCCCTTGATCGAGAAATTCTGATCCAAGCCTCGGACTTTGATGATCAGCCCCGGCCGTGCCTTCTGTTCTTCATTGTCCCAAGTGTACCCATCCAGACGATCGCTCCGCGCAACGACCAGGCCATCCGGTGTGGAAACGACAGGACCGGCACCGAGCTTGCCTTGCGACTTACCCGTGGCCTGATCAAAGACAACGCCGTTATTCAGGAACACATTGCGGCAAAGCGTGACCGCAGATCCACCGATCTTCGTGTTTGCCTGGAGATGGAGATACTCAAACTCACCACCGTTGCGCTTGAACGCAGCTGGCACTCCGCGTCCGGTAGGCATGAAGAGCTGCTCTTCGTTCGCGGCCAGATATCCTTGCGCAGCCACCCCACTGTTCGCGTAAGCACCGCCATGGGGTTGACCAAGATAAATCGAGCCGGCCGTGTCGTTGAGCCAACGTGTTTTCCCGGTGGCCGGATCAAGCGCATAGAGACTGACACCGTCGGTCGGCCAGATGCCCGCCGCGAAGTAGAGCGTCTCGTCAAAAACAACCGCACCGCCACGTCCCGGCCAGCGTGAAACCATGCGCGCGTTGCCAAGAATCATTTCATCACCCGGCCCACCGCGCTTCTTCCACATCTCAGCGCCACTGACCGCATCCAGACAATAGAGGAAACCATCATCACTCGTTGCATAGATACGCCCATCGAAATAGGTCGGTGCAAAACGGATCGGTGCCCGCGTGGGAAAGCTCCACAACTGCCTGCCGGTCTTCGCATCAAGCGCATGCAGTTTACCATCCACGCTGCTACCGAGATACACCCGTCCATCCGCGATGATCGTTTGCGGAGCGCGGTCAAAGGTCATTCGCTTCGAACGCGGCCAGGCGGCAACCGGCTTATGAGTCATGCGGAAACTCCATTGGAGATGAAGCTGATCCGCCAACTTGTCCTCGGTATACCCGCTTCGCGCGGCATCGTGGCGATAAGTGGGCCAATCCTCGGCCTGGCTGCAAAACAGTGTGAGGACGAGAACAGCTGTGGTTCGAATGAGAAGTTTGGACATGAACGCGAACAGCCTATGCGAAGCGCAGGTTCTGACAAGAGTCCAAACAAAGTTCGATTGGGTGTAACCACCCTGCCCTGCGGGCCGTTGCCCAATCTGTCTGCGGAAGTTGCCGTTCGATGACACGAATAAGCGGCAATTCCCGACTGAAGAGGCTGGCACCTCTGATGCTTGGAGTTCGACAAGGAAGACATCCTCATCGGCCGCAGCTCCTAGACCGAGGAGATTGATCTGAAACTCGACTTCGATCCGAAAGTTCCAAAGGCACCATCGTCAATGGGAAGCGTTTGGAAGAAATCTGGGGATTGACCGAAACGGACGATATTCAGGTCGGGGACACCGTTCTCCATATTGCTGGCTTTAAACGCTTCAAGACGATGGTCCTGAAGCCACCCATCGCAGACGACGAATAGAAAAGTGGTTGGGTGATTTGGACGCCGAGCGGTGATCGGCAGGTGACTGTAATCCAATGGTGCTCGCTCAGTCATCTACACCAGGTCTCCTCCTTGGCAGCCAACTTCCAACAGGACCTGACAGCGAGTGCCGCTCCGACGACCTCAGATTTGATACATCCCTGCATTGTTCCCCTGGTCCAGCAAAGTCTGGAACGTAATCTCATCTGACGCAGACGTAGCTGCAGACTGCAACCTTCGCCACGCGTCCTTCAGTTCGACCGGGCAATTATCATCCGCCAAGGCCGGCGTATCGTACACCTCGCCATGAACGATGCGGATCACCTCACCGAACGAAATCTCCGATGGCCGTTTCGCCAGCAGATACCCGCCATCCTTTCCCCGCAGGCTCTTCACGATTCCGCGAGCCTTCAATTCGATAAGAATCTGAACCAGGTAGTTTTTCGAGACACCATTGCGCTTGGCCAATTCGTCCACCCGCACTGCCTTGCCGGATCCATAAGCCGCGGCCAATCCCAAAACAGCTCGGGTTGCATAGTCACTTTTGACAGTCAGCTTCAACGCGCGAGACCATGGCGCAAGTGCGCGGAGGACGGAATCTCAAATGAATCACCAAGATCCGCAAAGCAGCCAACCTCCCCACAGCCGGCCCACTTCCCACCGGAAACAGTTGTTTTTTATCCATCATCCCGCAACACTCCCACCTAGTGCAGATGGATTTCCTAACCGGGCTTTTTCCCCCGTCCAAGCGGGGCAGCAAGGAGTCCCTTCTGCCGATTGAAGATCAACTCATCCCCCTCGAATACGTTCACAACTCCCGCGCGCGCCACTACATCCTGCGCCTGACCGCCGACGGAACGGCTCGCGTCACCGTGCCATGGGGCGGCTCCAAAACGCAGGCGCTTGAGTTCGCCCGCACGAAGACCGATTGGCTGAGCCGGCAACTCAAGCGAAGCGAACAACGCAGGCAGATTCGCGATTGGCGCAATGGTTCAAAATTCCTGTATCGCGGTGAATGGGTGAAACTTGATGTGAAGGTTCAGGAGGGGCGGCAATCCGTTCAGTTTGCAGACCAGTCCATCGCAATCCCGAAAAGTTCCGATGGATTGAAGGCCGTGGTTGAAAACCACCTTCGAAGAATGGCTCAGAAGGAAATCCCACCACTGGTGTTTGCCGCAGCGGGCGAACACAACGTGGAAATCTCCCAGGTTCAGATACGCAATCAGCGTTCCCGGTGGGGATCGTGTTCCTCCAAGGGAACGATATCCCTCAATTGGCGCCTCATCCAAACGCCCGAATCAGTCCGCGATTACCTCATCATCCACGAGTTGATGCACACGCGGGAGATGAACCACTCACCACGCTACTGGGCGCATGTGAAAGCCGCTTGTCCAGAATTTGAAAAAGCCGAGCAGTGGCTGAACAAACACTCGGATCTCCTTCGCTGATCGGGCGCAAACCCTCCCCAAGTTCAAACTGCAGAAGATTCGTGAATCGATCGTGGATTGTTACAATTTCCCTGTCTTCGAAAAATACCAGCGTTTACCCATGTCACTGAATTGGCGAATACGGTCTACTTGAAGGCGTCCGACCTGCCAACAACCAACGGACTTGCAACACAGGTTTGAGAGTCGCCCCACAACTCTTCAGCCGAATTTAGAGCACCCATGAGCAAACCCGGCACCATTCGCGGGGCGCTTGCGGACGACCATCACGCCGTTCGGCAAGGGCTGAGATTACTTCTCGAACAGGCATTGGATATTGAATTCGCGGGGGAAGTGTTTTTGGTAACAAAACTGAAGAAAGGAAGTGGCGGAGAGAGAGGGATTCGAACCCTCGGAGGCAGGGGAACCCACCTCGGCGGTTTAGCAAACCACTGCTTTCGACCACTCAGCCATCTCTCCGCAGTAGCGGTCGATACGTTCCGTGGATTGAATTCCCTTCGCAAGGAAATTCTCGGAAACGGACTGACTTGAGCCCATGGCGGGGCTCGCTTTCCATTTTTTACCTGAGGCGGCCGGTCGGATGAATCTCACAAAAAGATTGATTTCGCCAAAAAAAGCCGTATTCGTAGCTCCCCTTTTAACGAACGAATATGGATCCTGAACTTGTAAACAAGGCCGCTGAGGTCGTCGGAAACCCAAACACCCTCATCAACGTGGTTTCTCGCCGGGTGCGTCAGCTCAACTCCGGCAACCGCCCCATGCTCGTCGTTCCCGCGGCGATGGGAACGGCAGATATCGCCCTCACTGAGATCGTCGAAAGCAAGCTGTCATTCGAGATGCCCGCCGAGGAAGTAGAGGCGGTCAAGTCGGGCCGACGACGGAAGAAAAGCTGATTCAACTGAATTCCTATGAAGCCAGGAGTACCTCCTCCTGGCTTTTTCATGCCCTGATTTGCGTCTCGTCGTCGATCTGCGATACTTACCGCGCGATGCCGGATATCGTCAACAACCCCAAGGCCCGTCGCGATTACCACATTGACGACACCTACGAAGCCGGCATCGTCCTGCGGGGCACGGAGGTGAAGTCGTTGCGTGCTGGTAAAGGGGAGTTGTCGGATGCCTTTGCGCGGGTGGAGAAAGACGAAATCTGGCTCTACAACGCCCACATTGAGGAATACACACACGGCAATTTGAACAACCACGAAGCCAAGGCCAAACGCAAGCTCCTCCTCCACAAGCCCGAGATTCGAAAGCTCTGGGAGGCGAGCAGCGTGAAAGGCAGCTCACTGGTTCCCCTGAAGATGTATTGGAAAAGCGGCCGCGTGAAAGTTCTGCTTGGCGTCGGCAAAGGCAAGAAGGCCCCCGACAAACGACAGGACCTGAAGAAAAAAGACTCCGACCGTGAAATGAAGCGTGCCCTCATGAACGCCCGCAAGGGGCGGTAGCCGTTGGGAGTTAGAAGTTGGAAGATCGAAGATGGAGTCGGAACTGGGAAACCACCCCTTCCGAATCCTCAAAAAGAAAAAGGCGGGAATTGCTCCCGCCTTCTTGTTTGGAGTAGGTGCTTTGAATACCTAGCTGCTAGAAGAATTCTATGCTGCGGCGCCTTCTTTTTTCCACCGGCGATGCGGCGCTTTGGTGACGAGGCCCTTTTTGATGGCCTTGGCGGTCACACGGACGTATTTGACTTCACCGTCCACAATCGCTTTCACACGTTGCAGATTCGGGTAGAACTTGCGTTTGGTAACCGCAGTGACGTGCGTGCCGATACCGCCCTTCTTCTTCGCCTTACCAGAACGCCAGATGTGGTTTCCCTTCTTGGGACCTTTGCCAGTTATTTCACAAATTCGTGCCATGTCTTCAGCCTTTCTAATGAAAGGGGCGGGAACGTAGCAATGCCGATTCCCGCCCGCAAGTGATTTCTCGTGAAAACTGGGGCACTGCGTGCCAGCACCGGGAACGCAGCAAGAAACACCCGAATAAAGCCTAATTCGGCCTTCTTTCTGCGATAGACTCGACCACACCCGCGATCGCCTCACCTTTCTCGCGTGCACCAACATGTCCCTTCCCGTGAAGCCGGACGGCGACTTTTCCGCTCTCCAAATCCCGGGGGCCAACCACGAACATCGTGTGCACTCGAGCCTTCTCAGCATCTGCGACTTTGGCCTTGATCGGATTGTTTTCGAAGCCGGCCTTCACCCTGACAGCCTTGGATCGCAATTCCTTCACGATCGAATTCGCGTAGTCCAGCAGCGGTTGATCATCGCCGATCGTGAGCACCCGAACCTGCTCCGGAGCCAGCCAGAGCGGGAAGTTTCCGGCGTAGTGCTCGATCAGGAAGCCGATGAAGCGTTCATGCGTTCCCAACGGCGCACGGTGGATGCACAGGGGAGTCTTGTCCGTGTTGTCGCGGTCCTTGTACTTCAGGCCGAACTTGGCAGGCACGGCGAAGTCCACCTGATTGGTTGCAATGGTGAACTCTCTTCCAATCGCGCTCCAAACCTGCACGTCAATCTTCGGTCCGTAGAATGCAGCTTCATCCGGGATCTCTTCGTAGTTCGTCCCGGTCGCGTCCAGAACATCGCGCACCATGTTCTCGGTCTTGATCCACAGCTCCGGCTCATCGACGTACTTATTGCCGAGACGATCGGGACTGTGAGTACTGAAACGCATCATGTATTTGTCCAGACCGAAGATATTGAAGTACTTCAGATACATCTCGTTCACCGCCTGAAATTCCTCGGCGAATTGCTCCGGCGTGCAATACATGTGCGCATCGTTCATGTTCATCGACCGAACGCGCATCAAGCCGAATAACTCACCTGACTGCTCATATCGATAGCAGGTACCGTATTCGGCGTAGCGCAAGGGAAGGTCTCTGTAGCTCTTGGGTTCGGCCGCGAAGATGCGGTGATGATGCGGACAGTTCATCGCCTTGAGGTAGTACTTCGTCCGTGGCATCTCTTCGTCTGACTCATTACCAGTCGGCAATTCGATGCTCTCCGCCAGTTCCATCGGGGGAAACATGGATTCTTCGTAGTAAGGCAGATGCCCTGAGGTCAGGTACATCTTCTCCTTCGCCAAATGCGGGGTGCGCACGCGAACGTAGCCTGCTTCGAATTCCGTTTCCTTCGCGAGCTTCTCCAATTCCTCAACCAGCACCGTTCCGTTCGGCAACCACAACGGCAATCCGGGTCCGGTGTAATCCGGATCCATCGTGAACAAGCCCATCTCCTGGCCAAGCTTGCGATGATCCCGCTTCTTGGCCTCTTCCAGCATCGTGAAGTATTCCTGCAACTGGGTCTTGTTCTTGAAGGCCGTTCCGTAGACACGCTGCAATTGTGGGTTGTTCTCATCCCCCTTGTAGTAAGCGCTCGCAACGGAGGTCAGCTTGAAGGCCTTTACATTGCCGGTGCGCATCACGTGCGGTCCGGCACAAAGATCGATGAACTCTCCGTTCTGATAATACGAAATCGGTTCGTCTTCGGGAATTTGCTCCAGCAGGTCCAACTTGAAAACACTCTCCCCTTCCCTTTCGGTCAGACCACCCAATCGCCCAGACTTCGCATCCGCCATCGCCTGCTCGCGTGTGACGACGACCTTCTCAAACTTGTTGTTGGCTTTGACCTCCTTCTTCATCTCCGCCTCGATCTTCTCAAAATCGTCCGGCGTAATGCGGTGCTTCAAATCAACGTCGTAGTAAAAGCCATTCTCAACCGGCGGCCCGTAGGCAAATTGGGCGTCCGGCCATATCCGCAGGATCGCGGTGGCCAGGATGTGCGCACAGGAATGCCGGATGCGTTCCAGCTCGGACATCTTCTCACGTTCTTCCAGCGACTTGCGCTTCTTTTCGTCGTTCTCTTCAGCCATAACAATTTTGTGTTGAGGAACCTGATCGGCTCCAAAAATTTGGGCCGTGCAACAACACGGCCCGGTCGAAAATTGGTTTTCGGGTTGCACCCCACGCGGAGTGGGATGGTCGGGACGGTGAGATTCGAACTCACGACCTCCTGCACCCGAAGCAGGCGCGCTAGCCAAGCTACGCTACGTCCCGAACCAAAGGCGATGGAAGTTGCCCAAGGGCCGCGTCAAATGCAAGGAAAAGAGTAGAATTCACAGGTTTTTCAGCCGCCTCGCTTGACGAGCCTTCCCAATCTGATTCCAATGCCAGAGCTGAGTGATCATCCGACGACTCCTGAGCATGCCCGAACCACTACGCATCATTGTGATTGTCGGATTTCTGTTTGGCCCCGTTGTTTGCCTGATCCCCTTCCTGCCACCACGTGATGAATACGGCATCCCGCTCTCCCGCGAAGAAGTTTGGCGCGATGATTACCCAGGAATAATCGGGATTCTTCTGCTTGGGATTTGCGCCTTCACGATCTCTTTCCTTTTGATGATACGCGCACGAATTGTCCGCCCGCTCATCGTAGGTCTGCCTGGCTGCGTCGATATTCTGAGGTTCTTTGTTTCCACGCCGGACGACAGCGCGTCATCCGTGATGGAGTTCATAGCCCCCATATTCTGGATGTCTTGATCTGGTGGTATCTCTACCGTTCGAAGGGAGCTTCGGCATATTTTGACAACAGCGGAACAGAACGCACCGACCATGAGCAAATACCAGATCCAATGCCTCGTGGCAGATTTCCTCGTCGTCTATGGCTTTGCAAAAGCGTCAAACATGACGAATCACATTGAATTTGCTTAGTCAGGGCGCCTTCGAAAACACCGAGGAGCGCATCAGCGATGCTCTGCACCAGAAGCGAACAGTTCCTCAGAAACGGAGCTCGACGCTGACAATGTTGCGTAGCACAGCCCGCTGCCGTCAACTTGGTGACCACGTATCACCAAAGTATTGCCCCGCCATGAAAGGCGAATTTACAGCCGTGATCGAGAGCGCAATGAAGGAGTTACTGGGCTTACTGCCCGGAAGTGCCCGGCGCAAACGGCCAAGGGGAGAGCGCCACTGATGCCAAAGCGGATCTTGCCACTGCAATTTAACTAATCCTCGAAGACCGATTGAAGGATTCTGTTCGCGGCCTTCCGAGCGACGCAATCAAGGATACAGTCGCGGTCGGATGAAACGCAGCAGTTTGCCGAAACATCTGAGGCGTCACGGTTGTGTCCTGAAACGCGAAGACGCAAGCCACTCCCTCTGGATCAATCCTTCCAACGGCGAGGTAGAAGCCGTGCCACGTCAAACCGAGATCAAGAACCAACTGGCCAATCCGACGGACGAGGATTTCAGAAAGCTACGACGATCCATGATGGTGATGTATCAACAGACCACTCCGCAAATTGCGCGCTTCAATGAATTCCCTCGTCAGTTCCCGACGCTCACCCGCAGGTGTTCCCCAGATTGCGCCGTGTCGAATGCGGAATTGATGTCCGTCAGCGAAAAGAACGGAAACCGACTGGCGATTTCGTTGCCGAGAAGCTGATTCGCTGCAGCGCATTCGACCGCCTTCACCAGATCCTCCGGGATGTAATTGTGAACGCCCTCGATTCTGAGCAGCGAGGTGACGACTTTCTCCGCCCGCACCGGCACGGGATCCGTGGGCGCTACCGAACCCACCAGGATGATCCGACCACCGATATCCGCGAGTTGAAGACTCATCTCCACCGATGCGCGAGCACCTGAGGTTTCAAACACCACATCGGCACCACGATCGCCCGTGTTACCCATCACAAAGTCTTTCAGCGTGGTGGAATCCTCGACAGCGTGAGTGTGTTCCGCTCCCAACGAACGCGACAAAGCGAGACGATCTTCCCGGGTGTCAACCGCCAAGACTTTCGCCCCCTGCTCCCGCGCCATAGTTGTCACAAACAATCCCACCGCGCCGGCCCCCATGATCAACACCTCGCGGTCCCGCAAATTCCTCGCGATCCGGGTCGCTGCAGCCGCCGTGGCACCTGCGCAACCGAGCCAGGCTGACTGTTGAAGCGTCAATGATTCCGGAGCACGCACCAAGGTTGAGCCGGCGGGAAGATGGCAATACTCAGCAAAGCCGCCGGAAAGCTGCCACCCGCCATTGGCCTGCGCGTGGCCGAACTTTTTCAGCGAACAACACTTCTGTGGAATCCCGCGCTCACAGTATCTGCAAGCGCCACACGAAGCCGCGACTCCGCAAACAACCCGATCGCCGACAGAGAATGCCCCGGCTTTGCCAGCCACGATCCGTCCAACGATTTCGTGCCCCAAAAGCCCGGAACTCGGGGCCGCGCGTTCACCGCGAAACGTTCGCAGATCACTCGCGCAGATGGTGCAGGCTTCAACCTGCAAGAGCGCTTCACCCGATCGGAGTACAGGCAGGCGAACGCCTTCAATCACGAAGGGCCCGCCAGGTTTCGACAAGCGAGCAACCATTCCTTCCTTGGGCAAGTCACCCGGCATGGCTCGCCTCCGGTTGCTCTTTGCTTCGAAAATAAACACCCGCTGAAACCAACAGAATTACCGCGAGCAGCGACAACGACACGGTCAGCGTGAGAAAGAATTGCAGGAGATTGTCGCGCCCGGCGAGAGATCCGCGCGTCATCATCAGGATCACGTAACCAAGATAGCCGCAGGCATCAGCCATGTTGATATGATAGCTGATTGTCGCCTTGTCTTTCACCAGGGCCACCATGCGTTCGAAAACGGTTGTCTGGATCATCACATAGGGGACATAAAGTCCCAAGCCCAACATTACCATGAACCAGAATCCGTTCACCATGTCCTGCCGCATTGCAACGCACGATGCGACGATCGCGATCAAACCCATACTGCTCGACGCGAGAGACGCATAGAATGCCTTGCGGTTGCTGCGAAGTGCGATTGTCGATGCCGTGATCACCAGCACCCCGAACATCACCCAGGTCTCGGAGGCGGTGAACAGACCCGGCTTCCCCGTGTAACCAAGCGCCTGCCACAGCTCGACGCCAAAATCATCCCGGATGCTTCGAATCACCGTCAAAATCAGGTAGGCGGAAATCAGGAAACACAGCCCGGGCGCGTAACGAAGGAAATGAGCCTTGCGCTCAGCACCGGACATCGTCGTTCGCTCCGTGCGCTCGTCCCGGTCGGCCTGAGTCGCCGGTGGGATCTGCCGGAGCATCCAGACAAACACGAACAAAGGAAGAAGGAAGATGAGCCCGGCACAGAAAGGCATCCACACCTCAGGCACGCTCAACCCCAGCAACCAGCGCCCTACCGACTTCGAAACGCCAGAGGCCAGAATGAAACTCGCGCACAGGCCGGCAATCAGCGCCTCGGTTACCCGACGGCCCTCCAGAAATCCCAACACCAAACCGAAGACCATGCCCAACGCCAGACCGTTGAAAAACAGTGGAACCAAATTGAATGGCCGGGGAACCAAGCCGAACAAAAGAAGCGCCACTTCCGCCCCGCCAATCAACCAGAGAATCGTGGAGGCCCGCCGGTGCGACGGCATCTCCGGAACCACCTTGATGCCGATGAATTTCGACAGCATATAACCGAAGACCTGGGAAGCGACCGCCAGAGTCTTGAACGCCATGCCGAACGAGATCTCCCCGTCGAAAGTTGCTGCGGTATATGGCTTTCGAAAGCCATACATGCAGAAGTAGGTCCCGAACGCAGCCGCCATGCCCCAGACCGACACCATCATTGGATGCCACTGCTTCTCATTGCGCGAGAGCTGTTTGGGTTCGGTCACGCGCGGAGTGTGCCGATTCCGGCACATGCTGCCAGCTTTCCTTCGCCTTATGATCGCCCCTTCCAGACAATCTGCGAATCGTCTATAACCCGCGCATTCCTGATATGAAAAGACACCTCACCTCGATCTTCGTCGGCCTCTGTGCAGCAACATCCATCTTCATCACCGGATGCGGACCGAAGGATTCAACAGACGCTGTCGGACCGTCGCCATCAACCCCGCCCCAACCGGACAAACCCGAAATCGCCCTGATCATGAAGTCGCTCGCCAACGAGTTCTTCAAGACCATGGCCGATGGAGCAGAGGCGCATCAGACGAAGAACTCGGACAAATACGACTTGATTGTCAACGGTATCAAGAACGAGACCGACCTCGCCGCGCAGGTCGAATTGGTCGAGCAGATGATCGCCCAACAGGTAGACGCAATCGTCATCGCCCCTGCTGATTCCAAGGCGCTCGTCCCCGTTCTCAAACGCGCGCAGGAAGCAAATGTTCTGGTCGTCAACATCGACAACAAACTCGACGCCGACATCCTGAAGGAAGCCGGGCTCTCCGTGCCATTCGTTGGCCCGGACAATCGCGCCGGAGCCAAGCAGGTGGGTGATGCGCTCGCTGCCAAGCTGCAAAAAGGCGACAAGGTCGCAATCATCGAGGGAGTGACGACTGCCTTCAATGGCCAACAACGTCGCCTCGGATTCGAGGACGCGATGAAAGCCGCCGGAATGAAGATCGTCAGCACGCAAAGCGGTCAATGGGAAATGGACAAGGCGAACAACATCGCCTCCGCAATGCTCAGCGAACATCAGGATCTCAAGGCGATTCTCTGCGCCAATGACAGCATGGCTCTCGGCGCCGTGGCCGCAGTCAATTCCGCCAACAAAACCGGCAAGGTCGCCGTGGTTGGCTTCGACAACATCAGCGCGGTCAAACCAATGCTCGAAGATGGCCGCATACTCGCGACGGCGGATCAATACGCAGGCCAATTGGCAGCGTTCGGCATTGAAGCCGCCTTGGGCGTTCTGTCTGGTGACTCTCAACCGGAAGACCAGACGACGGCGGTCGATCTGGTGACCAAGGAAACGCTGAGTGCACCGGCGAAATAGTGGCGCAGATGCGCGCGGCCAAGAAACTGTTTACCGACTACGCCGGCATGATCGGCGTCTGGCTGGGCCTCGTCCTGCTGTTCTCACTGCTCAGCGAAAACTTCTTCAACACCCGCACACTGGGAATCCTCGCCAACCGAATCCCACCACTCACCATGATCGCGATCGGCATGACATACGTGCTGATCATCGCGGGAATCGACCTTTCCGTCGGAAGCGTGCTAGGGCTCTGTGGCGCGCTCGTTGGACTCGCATTGGTTGATTGGCAATGGCCGATCCTGCCTGCGGCTCTTCTCGCCATGGCGGCAGGGGCCGCGGTCGGAACCATCAACGGATCTATCAGTGCCGGCCTCGGCATCCCGTCCTTCATCGTCACCTTGGGAATGCTGGAGATCGCGCGTGGCAAGGCCTTCCATCTCACGAGTTCTCAGACCAAGTACATCGGAGCAAAGATCGAACACCTTGCGAAGCCAATCGCGACACTCGGCGTGTCACCGGCTTTCATTATCGCCGTCGGCACCGTCATCATCGGGCAGATCCTGCTGACGCGCACAACCTTTGGCCGCTACATCCTCGCCATCGGCGCGAACGAAACTGCAGCGCATCTGGCCGGGGTGAAAACCAAGCGCTGCAAGATCATGGTTTTTGCGATCCTTGGCTTACTCACAGGGCTGGCCGCAGTCTTTTACACCTCGCGGCTGGGAAGTTCGGATCCGAACGCAGGCGTCGGCCTGGAGCTCTCAGCGATTGCGGCGGTCGTTGTCGGTGGGACAAGCCTGATGGGCGGACAAGGTTCGGTGGTCAACAGCTTTTTCGGCGTGATGATCATCGCCACACTCGACACCGGGCTCGCCCAAATCGGTGTGTCCGAACCCTTGAAACGCGTCACCACGGGGGGCGTAATCATTGCCGCAGTGGTCATCGACAGTTGGCGCAAATCCAGAACAGAACGAACAACATGAAAAACGCAATCCTCCTCACCCTCCTGCTGCCCTTGATAAATCTTTCGGCGGCAAACAAACCCGTCGCCATCGTCTACGACACGGACATCGGCAATGACGTTGATGACGCTCTTGCTTTGGGAATGATCCACGGCCTGCAATCCCGCGGACATTGCGAACTGCTCGCGGTGACCATCACGAAGGACAACCCAAAAGCCGCAGCATTCACGGACGCCATCAATACTTTCTACGGCAAGCCCGACCTGCCGATTGCGGTGGTCAAGAAGGGCCGCACACCAAAGCTCGGCAAGTTCAATGGTCTGGCAGACAAGAAGAATGGCGACGGTTCACAGCGTTACCCACACGACCTGAGGAGTGGCGATGACGCACCTGAAGCAACCGGTTTCCTTCGCAATCTGCTCGCCAAACGGCCGGACAATTCCGTCGTGCTCGTCCAGGTCGGTTTTTTCACCAACTTCCGGCGCCTGCTCGAATCGAAACCGGACGACATTTCATCGCTCAATGGCAAAGACCTCATCGCCAAGAAAGTCAAACTGCTCTCTGTGATGGCCGGCTCCTTCCAGACCATTCACGACAACAATCGCTACCTCGAATACAACGTCTGGAATGACATCCCATCCGCGCGGGTCATTGCGAAGGATTGGCCGACACCAATCATCTGGAGTGGATTTGAGATCGGTATGACTGCGGTCTATCCGCACCAGAGCATAGAACGCGACTACGACTATGTACCGCATCACCCGCTTAAGGACGCCTACTACCTTTACAATCCACCACCCCACGATCGCCCGACCTGGGATCTTACCAGCGTCATTGCCTCGGTCTGGCCGGATCGCGATTACTTCACCTATTCCGTGCCGGGGCACGTCACGGTCGAGCAAGACGGCTTCACCCGCTTCAAACCGGTGAAAGATGGGAAGCATCGATTCCTGAAACTTGACCCGCTCCGCAACGCGCGTCTGCGTGAAGCGCTGGTTCAACTGTGCTCGCAACCGCCGGCCAGGTAATGGAGAAGCCGATCATAGCCGTCGTCGGTTCGCTGAATGTGGACTACACGTATCGTGTTCCAAGAATTCCAATTCCGGGCGAAACACTGACCGCGTCTGAATCGTTCACCTGCTTCGGAGGCAAAGGCGCCAATCAGGCAATCGCAGCTGCGCGCGCCGGTGGCTCCGTGCGAATGATCGGTTGCGTTGGAAATGATGATTCTGCGGATCGCTATCGCAAACACCTTTCGGATGAGGGAATCAATATCGAAGGCATCATTCCAACGGACAGCGCCCCCACGGGATCCGCCTTCATCACCGTGGACGACGCAGGAGAGAATGCCATCGTCGTGGATCCCGGTGCAAATCACGCACTCAGGCCCGAACAAATCGAGCAACTCGCCAAACTCCTCGAATCAGCAGACGCGCTTTTGCTTCAACTCGAATGCCCGATCCCTGTCGTCCGCCGGGCGGCCGAAATTGCCCGATCGGCCGGTGTTCGCGTGTTCCTCAACCCGTCTCCATGGGATGACGCCATTCGCAAACCGTGCCCGCCAATTGACGTGTTGATCGCCAATGAAACGGAAGCCGGTCAATTGACCGGCAAGGCCTTCACCTCGCTCGATGCCCACCCGGATCAACAAGTCAATCACACGCTGATCGTGACCCGCGGCGCGGAATCCACACTGGTATTTGAAGCGAATGGCGAACATTTCGAAAGCACTCCACCACGCGTCACACCGGTGGACACGGTCGGCGCGGGGGACACCTTTGCGGGGGCGTTGTCGGTGGCAATCGCGGAGCAGATGGAACTGAGCGCCGCGGTCAGCTTCGCCAATCAAGCAGCTGCCTTGGCAACGCAGAAGGCGGGAGCGCAAACCGCGATTCCCTGCAGGCAAGACATAGTGAACGCGCTTGGTTAGACCGAACCGTTCAAGTCGAGCCGTTGGCGAATGAACTTTGCGAGATCTTCGGTCTTGAAGGGTTTGGAGATGAAGTTCACGCCGTGTTGCAACTCGTCCCCATGTTCGATGAGCTGGTTGCTATAGCCGCCCATGAAGATCACCTTCAAGCTGGTGCGTTGCGCTGTGAATATCTCCGATCCGCATCTGCGCCTTCCGCTGCAACGAAAATATGATCCACCGCGAGAAGATGCCACCGGGTCCGCTTCGAACGACCGTGATGTCATTCCACCATTCCACAATGAGAGAAGGGTTTCCATCTACGTCCGGGGCGAGCCCCCCCTTAACTTCAATTCACTCATCATCAGCCGGGTCTTAGGCTCTTCGGCACGGGAATCGATGCGGTAATGGTCTACCAACGCATTCGAAGCGTAAGGTTCATACGTCCACCGAGACGGCGAGCGGCCTGAACGGTTCCCGACAGCTGCATCCAAGCATCGTAAGAGGAGCGACTCTCCAAGGCTTCTGCCATGCTCGACTCAGTGTGCTTGGGCAATTCAACGCTTCCGGCGATGCGGCGCATGCGCGCTGGCTGAATCAAATAGCGCTCCCGGCCGCCGGTCGTCCCACTCACCTCCACTCGTGAACCGATGGCGTAGGCCCGCGCTCCCACCGCAGGAGCTATCAAGATCCCTCTCCAATCCGGATGAACATACATCTGCCCCGTCGCGGAAATCCGGCCGAGAAGTGTCGCTTCAATCTGGAACTTTCGTCCGGATTGAAATTCCGTTTCGGAAAGTGCGCGAATGTCTGCGATCGAGTTCAGGGCCTTCTCACCCCTGCCCTGGCCATTGCCACTCTCCGCACATGACAAGAGGACAACGCACGCAATGAAGAAACGATTCAAAAAGCGTCTGACGGGAACGGCAGATGGAGGACAGGCAACCACTTCCTGATGCTCCACACGATACCCTCCGGCACAGCTAACGAGCAGTCGGAACGTTGACTACAAGCCAGCGCGAACAAAGCTCGCTCCAATGACAAGTTGACGGGCATTAATCGTTCCCATCCGTCACGGATTCGAGCAGATTCAGTTCATGCGTTTCTTGAATCATCTGTTCCTCGCAATGCTGCTCATCACGCAATCCGCGAGGGGCGCCGATCGGAATCCGAACATCGTTCTGATCTTTGTGGATGACCTGGGATACGGGGATCTCGCCTGCTACGGAAACACCAAGAACAAGACTCCGAACATCGATCGACTGGCCGCTGGCGGGCAACGCTGGACCAGCTTCTACGCGTCAGGATCGGTGTGCGTTCCGAGTCGCCGAGGACTAATGACTGGCTGTCATCCGGGGGTGATGGGACGCGCCAAGCTTGTCGACGCACGCAATGAATTGATGCCCGCCATGTTGAAGAAGCAGGGATACGCCTGCGCGATTCTCGGCAAGTGGCACCTGGCCGGGTATCCCAAGGACTTTACAACCAGCCCAATGCACCCGTTGGAATGCGGCTTCGACTATCATTACGGCACACCCGGCAGTAATGACGTCCCCGCACCTCCCGGCCGCCGGCAGAACCGCGCTCTGTTTGACGAATGCGACAAGTTCACCTTCCAGGTCCCGTTGATCCGCGGACGCGAGCAACTCGAACTCCCCACCAACCAGGAACTTCTCACTCGGCGCTACACCGAAGAAGCCGTGAAGTGGATCAAGCAGAACAAGGACAAGCCTTTCTTCCTCTACCTCGCGCACAACATGCCTCATGCCCCCATCTTCGCTTCGAAACGGTTCCAAGGTCGCAGTGCCGGTGGACGATTTGGCGATGTCGTCGAAGAAATCGATTGGTCCGTCGGGGAAGTCATGAAGGCGCTGACGCAAGCTGGAATCAAACGACAGACATTGGTGATCTTCACGAGCGACAACGGACCTTGGAGCATGTTTGGTCCCCACGGTGGAACGGCGAAACCCCTGCGCGGTGAAAAAGGAACTTCGTGGGAAGGCGGTTATCGCGTCCCCGGAATTTTCCATTGGCCGGGCAGGATCAAACCGGGTGAAGTCCATGGCATGGCCGCCAACCTGGATCTTTATGCGACCTTTGCTGGCATCACCGGTGCGAGCGTTCCGGAGAAGAAACAGGGATTCATCTCCAAGGACCTTTCGGGCGCGCTGTTCGAAGGCAAGACCAGCCCGCGCACACGTTGGTATTTCCCAGGTGGCTCCACGGCCTATCGATCGGGGAACTACAAGATCCATACCAAAACAAAGATCCGTTCCTCCAATCCCGACACCCGCAAACGCGAACCAGTGGAAACACATGATCCTCCCCTGCTCTTCGATCTCTCGAAAGATATCGGCGAGCAGAACAACATCGCTACGAATCATCCCGAAATCGTTTCAAAACTTCTGACCGAAATGAACGCGTTCAAGAACGGCAATAGTTCGCGATGATCGAATTGAACGTCTTCGGCAGACAACGCATTGCTTGGCATTCCGAAACGCCCGCTGCCACCAAACCATGAGCACACGCTGCGCAAACTGCGGGGTGGAATCCGAACTCGACGAGGCCTTCGAAGCCGGAAACCAGTTCGGCCACCCCTACTGCCCTTCCTGCATCCTCAAGACCAGGGGCGAGGATGTGACCGCTGTCAAATGGGTCTTCCCCATCGCCCTCGTTATCAGCGTCGCCGGCATCTGGTTCAACCCTGAGGACGACACCGGCTGGGCCATCCTCAACACGCTTTTGTTCTACGTGTTCGGCTACGCCAGCCTGATCATCCACGAAGCTGGCCACGCGATCATGGGCAAGGCGCTCGGCCTGCGCGTCACCAATGTGCAACTTGGCTTTGGCCGCACGTTTATGATGGTCAAGGCGATGGACGTGCGCTGGGAATTCAAGATGATCCCCTTCGGCGGGTTCGCGCGCTACATCCCCATCGATCTTCCCTGGTTTCGAACCAAGGACTTCCTCACCAGCTTCGGCGGTCCGCTGGCGAATCTCCTCGTCGCCTGGATCATGAGTTGGCCGATCCAAGCCGGTGCGGAATTCACGAAGCCCGTGTTTGGTGAACTTCACCTGTGGCACGTGTTTCTGGGGACAAACCTGTTCAGCGGTCTGTGGAACCTCATCCCCTACGTCAGCGGCAATCAACCGACCGACGGAATGCTCATGCTCCGAGCCCCCTTCATTCGTGACGAGCAGATAAAGAAACTTCGTCTAATACGTTGGCAAATGGAATGCGACCTCAGCCTTGAGGAAGGCGAGTTCGACAAAGCCCTTCAACAGGTGGAAGAAGGACGAAAGCTGGCTCCTGACGACCCCGAACTCGCCTCACGCAAGGCTCGCGCGTTACTGGGCGCCCAACGCTTTGACGAAGCGCGAAGTGAAGCCTTGGGGGTATACGAAATCGAGAGCCTCTCGCTGGAAGCCCGCGCCCGATCATCGAACACAGTCGCGGAGGCAAACCTTCAATTGGACGACGAGAAACTCGTGCACGAAGCCGGGTTCCACTCCAACCACGTGATGCGGATCATTCCCTGGGATCCGGAGGCCAAAACCGTTCGCGCTCACCTGCTGATTCGAAAGGATGAAGTCGATGAGGCGATCCCCCTGCTCCACAGCGCATTGGAAGAAGAATCCGAGCCACGACCTCGGGCAATGATGCACTGCCTCCTCGCACTCGCTGCGCACAAGAAGAGCGACCAGTCCGCATATCAGGCTGAACTATCCAATGCCAGAGCAGCCCAGCCTGATCACTTCATGATCGCGAAGGTGGAGAAACCAGCCACTTGAGCGACCACTTTCGAAGCAGGCATACGGAACTGGTTTTTTGTCGCACATCTCTTGGACGGCGCGCGTTCCAATGTCTATCAACGGCGCGAACGCTTCCCTCTCCCAGCGAGAGAGGGACAGGAGGGTAAAGGCGAAAACACTCGAATCCACCTTGCCTTACACTGGTGGAAACGTGTTCTCCAACAACAGTTTCAAAGCTCACTTCCTAAATCCGAATCCACACTCGACCACCCGCTTCCATCCGCTCGACATTGCGAATGCGCCCCCCTATGTTCCGGCCCATGCAAAGACTCCTCAGCGTATGGTTCGCTCTTGCATTCGCGTCTGTTTCCAATGCCGAACGCGATCCCATCCGCCTTACGCACGGACCGATGCTGGGCCGGCCCGGTTCTCATTCCGTTGCGGTTTGGGGGCGAACATCCGACTCGGGTGAATTCGTCGTGAAATACGGCAGGCGACCGTCGCAGATGAATGAGACCTCAAAACCCGCATCCACCAAGATCGAAAACGACAATACCGGAGTGGCCACGCTGAAGGGTCTCAAGTCCGACACGCGTTATCACTACCAAGTCTGGGTGAACAATCGACCACACGGTCTGCCCGGCTCATTCATGACGCTCCCCTCCGCGGACGACACGCGAAACGAAAAATACAATCCCAAGGGTCTCTTCAACTTCCGATTCGAAGCCGGCTCATGCGCCAATCAGAATCCGCTTCACGGAAACGGCCATCGCGCACCGACCTACGAACATCTCAACAAGGATTGGGCGCGCAAGGTGCACTTCCACATCATGAACGGCGACTGGCTTTACGAAGAACTGCGCGAGCATCCGGTCGAGGCATGGCGACTCGCTCAGGGAATCGAAAAGCTCCCCGAGGTCGTCCAGGTGATGCCCACCATCGTCGGCGTGTGGGAGAACTACAAACTCTACCTCAGCCGCGGCATCGGGCTTTCGAAGTGGCACCGAAACGTCCCGAGTTACTTCACCTTCGACGATCACGAACTTGTGAACGACATCTGGGGCTCAGCCGAAGAGGGCAAGCGTCATCGCCGTACGGTCTTTCGCGATATTGGGACTTATGCCTGGTTCAATTACCTCGGCTGGGCCAATCCGGTTGAACACGATCGGCGCGTTCACTTCGGACGCGCGACCATGAAGAAGGGAAGCGATCTCCTCGTCGACGTGAGTGTCGACTTCACCAAGATTCCGATCAACGAAATGGGCACGCTCCACGTTCACTGGGGCACAAAGGAAGCGGGCGTGAACGACATGAAATACGACAACGACGACGGACATCCCAATTCCTACGTCTACGCCATCGACGAGGTCCTCGACAAACACACGGTCAAGCTGCACATGCCAGCCAAAGTCACGGACACGGTGACCTACTCCATCGGCCGACGCAGCTATGGCAGCTTTCGCGTGAGCAATTGCGAGTTTTACCTCATCGACACCCGTGGCGATCGCGGCATGCACGACATCCGGGAGCGGGATAAGAAAGGACTGTCGATGCTTGGCAAACCCCAGCGCGAATGGCTGATGAAATCCATGGAGAAAAGCGACGCCGACTTCTTCTTCTTGATCTCCTCCGTGCCCTTCATGATTCCTCACAGTGGCGCCGGCGGATTCGAAGCTGATTTCGCGAACAAGGAAGAAGCCTGGACCGGTTTCTTCGATGAGCGCGAAATCCTCATCAATCACTGGGAGAAACTCGGCAAGAAGGTCTTTGTCATGACCGGCGATCTGCACAACAGCTTCGCCATCAAGGTCACCGACAACGTCTGGGAATTCTGCTGCGGCCCCCACAACTCCGTAAACCACGTCCCTGACCTCGACGAAAGCGGACGCCCAGCCACCGGCAAATGGAAATTCGGCCCTCGCGAAATGGACATCCGCTGGAGCAGCTACATCCTCCCCGATCTCCCCCGACTCGAACGCCTCTATCCGCACTTCTGCATCGTGCAGGTAAACAACGTGTTCAACATGCCGAAGAAACTCGGCGGCAAACGATGGGTCGCCTATCCGAACCCCCAAGTCATATTCCAATACTACGACGGCCGCACCGGCGAACTCGAATACGCTGAGGCCATCTCCACCGACCGCAAAAACCTGAATCCATGAAAGCCCCGTCTTTATTACTCCTGTTCGCGCTGTCCACCACAGTCCAAGCCAGCCACTGGCCTTCGTGGCGCGGGGACATCAGCGGCTCCGGCCACAGTTCCGAAACCGACCTGCCCCTCAAGTGGACCAAAACGAAGAACATCAAATGGCGCACGCAACTCCCCAATCGCGGGAATTCAACGCCAGTCATCTGGGGTGATCGTATCTTTGTCAGCCAGGTCATCGAGTCTGACAACTTCCGCAGCCTGATGTGCTTTGACCGCAAGAACGGCAAGCTTCTTTGGCAAAAGGGAGTCAAATACACAGAGAATGAATCCACCCATCGCACCAATCCCTACTGTTCTGCCTCGCCTGTAACTGACGGCAAACGAGTGATCGTCACCTTCGCCTCAGCCGGGATCTACTGTTACGACTTCAACGGCAAGGAACTTTGGCATCGCGACCTTGGTCCACAGAAGCACACTTGGGGCAACGCCTCTTCTCCCCTCATCCACAAGGACCTCTGCATCATCTACCACGGTCCCGGCCCGGACTCCTTCATCATCGGCATGGACAAGAACAACGGCAGCACCGTTTGGCAGTACAACGAGCCCAAGTGGAAGATTGGCAAACGCACCGACGGTTTCGCCGGCAACGAAGACAACGGAATCGTCGGCTCATTCAGCACGCCAATCATTGCGAACATCAAAGGCCGCGACGAACTCATCATGAGTTTCCCCATGGAGATCAAGGCCTTCAACCCAATCACCGGGGATGAACTCTGGAACTGCCGCGGTCTCAATCCGCTCGTCTACACGTCCACAGTCTACGCCGATGGAATTGTCGTCGCCATGGGCGGCTACTACGGAAACTCCCTGGCCGTAAAAGCCGGCGGGAAAGGCGATGTCACCGAAACCCATCGCCTCTGGCACAAAGTCCGCCACAACGGAGGCATCGGATCCGGCATCATTCACGAAGGCCACTTGTACTACCCAACCGGAAGCGGCATCGGCATTTGCATGAACGTGAAATCCGGCAAGGAAATCTGGGAAGAACGCCTCAGAGGCTCATCACGACGAACAGGCACCTGGAGTTCCCTGACCCAGGCCGACGATCGCATCTACTATCTGAATCAGGGCGGAGACACCGTCGTGTTCAATGCGAGCACCAAGTTCAAACAACTCGCTGCGAATTCGTTGGGCGAGCAAGCCAACTCCTCCATAGTCCCCTCCAGCGGAGAACTCTTCATCCGCACCCACGAAGCGTTGTGGTGCATCGCTGACTAATGATCCCGAAATTGTAGCTCAAATTTGAGCCTCCTCACATCGGCTGCTACCGGCTATACAGCCGCCATGAAACTGCTCTTCACCCTCTTCGCGATCACGAGCACTTTGACCGGCACAGCCGCCGAATTCTCCATCGCAACGTTTACTGCTGACGTCACCGTCCCCGCAGGCCACGGCATGATGGGGGGACTCTGGAAGTCCGAATCCGTCGAAGATCCCCTTTTCGCGAAGGGCGTCATCATCGTTGGTGGTGAGAAACCGGTGGCGTTTGTCTCCGTGGATTGGTGCGAGATCCGCAATGATGCCTACGATCGTTGGCGGGAAGAGATCGCGGTCGCTGCGGGCACAACACGTGAACGTGTCCTTGTGAGCAGCATTCATCAGCATGATGCACCCATCGCCGATCTCTCCGCACAACGCCTGCTCGAACAGCGCAAATTGGAAGGAAGCATTTGCGATCTTGAATTCCATGAGATCGCCGTCAAACGCGTCGGAGCCGCGGTCAATAAGGCCATGCAGAATCGCAAACCGATCACACATCTCGGTGTCGGGAAGGCCAAGGTAAAGAAGATCGCATCAAACCGCCGATACGAACTGCCGGATGGAAAGTATTCCTACGGCCGGGGGAGTTCCAGCGGACGAAATGTGCTCGCGCGAAACGCGCCGGAAGGAACGATTGATCCCTGGCTCAGGACCCTCAGCTTCTGGAACAACGACAAACCACTGGCCGCGCTCAGCGGTTATGCGACGCATCCCATGAGCTACTACCGAACCGGCAAAGTCTCAGCAGACTTTCCCGGCATGGCCCGCGCCCGCCGACAAAAGGACACGCCCGGGTGCCTACAGGTCTATTTTAGCGGAGCAAGCGGCAATGTCACCGCCGGCAAGTACAACGACGGCGCACGCACCAATCGCCTGACACTCGCAAACAAACTCTACGACGGAATGAAAACAGCATGGGAAGCCACCAAGCGCATTCCGTTGGAACAGGTCGATTTCCGAAACACCGAAGTCTTCCTCGAACCGCGCAATCATTCGAATTTCACCGCCGAGCATCTCAACAAAGAACTGCAGCCCGGTGTAAACCACTGGAAACAATGCCTGGCTGCCATGGGCATGAGCTGGCGCAAACGGGTGAACTCCGGTCAACCGATTGACATGCCGGTGATCGACTTCGGCAAAGCCCAACTGCTCCTGTTGCCCGCGGAAATCTACGTGGAATACCAATTGGCCGCTCAGGCTATGCGCCCCGACAGCTTCGTGGTCGTCGCCGGCTACGGCGAATCCGCCCCCGGATACATCCCCACCGAAAAGAACTGGAAGGAGAAAGACAGCAATCTCGGCGACTGGTGCTGGGTTCACCCTGGTGCCGAGAAGCCACTCATGGATGCTGTTCGCCGCGTGCTCATTCCAGCCCCGTAGTCATTCATCGCATGCTGGCCTTGCCAGACTCCACAGGACCAAGAAGCAACAGTGGGCAGCCGCAACGCGGTTGTTCTTCCGAAAACCATACGCTTCTCGCACATCACTCAGGCTGCTACCCGAAGCAATCATGCGGTTCTCGATTCGCACACTTTCAATGCATTGCCAGATATTGGATGCAAGCACCCGGGTCTCCGTTCGCGGAAGTTCAACATTTCGAATTCTGCGAGGAAGTTGGGACGTTTGGGTTTCTTTCTGAATCCACTTGTAGATGAGATTGCGTCCGACTTCCACTTCTTGGACCGGTTTGCCGTGACGAACCAGATCAACGGCTTGGGCTTTGAATTCTTTGGTGTATCGCTTGCGAGGCATTAACATGACTATCGATTGT
>PBAL01000019.1 GCA_002715965.1 Verrucomicrobiales bacterium
GGAACGAAGAGTTCGCTTTGCTTGGGCTGTCGTGTTCCCAGTGCCATGGTTCTTCAGACATGCCTCATCCCCACTGGTTTCAATCCTTCAGCGTTTTGTTAACGGGCTGCTATGTGACACGGAGCAGACAAATATCTTTGAACTAATTCCAACGCCCCGCCTATAACCGCGCGTGGCCGGCGCGTCCCAACACCTCACCCGAGCATCGCCTTGTTGCAAGCAACGCGTCTGCATAACAGCCATTGACAGGCTGAAGAACGGACCACCCGACCTACGCGTGCAAGCGCCCGCAGACGGACAATCGAAACCATGAATAGGTCCTGCACTTGCTGCGGTCACCCCGCATGGGATGACAAGTGGGAGAGATTCATCATCTGCCGGAATTGCGGCATGATGACTGTTTCCGAATCATTCAATCTTGATGAAGTTCGATCGCATTACGGACACGACTACTTCCGTGGCAGCGAATACATCGACTACGAAGGCGACCGAGCCGTTCACGACCTGACCCTGCGCCTGGTGTGCCGGTTCCTGGGATATCGGGAAAGCGTTCTCGAGTTGTGCCGGCGCAACGGCTTTGAGGTCGTGGAATTCGGAACAGTTTGCGTCTACCGACGCATGAAATCATCGTTGGACGCGCCGGTGCGCTTCCATCCAAGAACTATCGGAGGAATGATCGCGCGCGTGCTTCTCACGATCACGCCAACCTTCCTTCTGGATTGGGGGCTTCCATTGAACCTCGGCGACACGCTTTACCTCGTCGCCAAGAAGAAGTGAGCCATGCAGGAATTGGACAGCTCAGTTCATGTGTGGCTCACGAGCGGTTTGGAAGCACCTGATGCCGATCCGGTGGCGCTGAGAAACGCGCTGATCGATGAAGAACAAAATCGCTTTGACCGGTTTCACTTCGACGTGGATCGGATCCGGTTCGCACGATCTCGGATCTTCCTACGGAACGTGCTTGGAAGCTACCTGAACAGCGCGCCGACCGACATCCGCTTCGACTATGGTGAATTTCGAAAGCCGCGGATTGCGCCGGAGGAGTCGTTGCAATTCAGTTTTTCGCGCAGCGGTGACGTCGCATTGGTGGGGCTGAGCAGCAGCGAGATCGGTGCGGACGTGGAACGCGTTCGAGAATTGCCCGATTGGGAAGGAATCGTTCGCTCTCAGTTTTCAAGCCGGGAGAACGAGTTTCTTTTGTCAGCGGAATCTGGGATTGAGGAGTTTTTCGAGGTCTGGACTGGAAAGGAAGCCTTCATCAAAGGAACGGGTCGCGGGCTTCAATGTCCGCTGGATGGATTCAGCGTTGTGCCAACAGGAACGGAATTGCGTGCGGTAGAGGGACCTGAGTCCGATGGCGACTGGTTGGTGGCAAACCTTGAATCTGCTTTGAAGGGCTACCATGCCGCGGTCGCGCAACACGGCAAATGGCTTCCGATTCAGACAAGGAATTGGGTCAACGATTGAGAGGAGTCACAATCGCACATACGCGGACAGCCCGTGCTTGCCGCCTTCGCGCCCAAAGCCGCTTTCCTTGTAGCCACCGAAGGGACTCGTGGGATCAAACTTGTTGTAGGTGTTGGCCCAGACGACCCCGGCTCGAAGCTTTTCGGCCATCTTAAAGATCTTGCTGCCCTTGTCGGTCCACACGCCGGCGCTCAAGCCATAGGGTGTGTTGTTCGCACGCTGAAGCGCTTCTTCCGGTGTGCGGAAGGTCATCACGCTGAGGACGGGGCCGAAGATTTCTTCCTGCGCCACGCGGTGGCTCATGGTGACATCGGTCAACACCGAAGGTGGGAACCAGTAACCCTTCTCGGGCAACGCACAGCTGGATTGTTCCAGCGACGCTCCTTCATCAACACCGCATTGCACCAAGCTTGAGATTTTCTTCAGCTGCTCCTTGGAATTGATCGCGCCGACGTCTGTGTTCTTGTCCAGCGGATCACCGACCCGAAGCGTGGCAATGCGCGTGCGGAGTTTGCGCAGGATTTGATCGTAGACACCTTCCTGAACAAACAAGCGGGAACCGGCGCAACACACGTGCCCTTGGTTGAAGTAAATTCCCTGGATGATGCCTTCGACCGCCTGATCCAGGGGCGCGTCTTCAAAGATGATATTGGCCGCCTTGCCGCCGAGTTCGAGGGTGAGTTTCTTTTCAGTGCCCGCGGTGGAAGCGGCAATGCGTTTGCCGACCTCGGTCGAACCGGTGAACGCAATCTTGTTGATATCCGGATGTTCAACGAGCGCAGCGCCCGTTCCGCCTTCACCGGTCACGATGTTGACGACGCCGGGTGGCAGATCGGCTTCCTGAAGAATCTGCGCCAGGTGCATCGCCGTGGTGCTGGTCGTCTCGGCGGGTTTGAGCACCACTGTATTTCCGCAGGCAAGCGCGGGGGCGAGTTTCCACGCGGCCATGAGCAGTGGAAAGTTCCACGGAATGATCTGTCCGCAAACGCCCAGGGGCTGTGGGTCGCGGCGAGGGAAGGCATACTTCAGCTTGTCCGCCCAACCGGCATGATAGAAAAAATGCGCTGCCACCAATGGCAGATCGACATCGCGGCTTTCCTTGATCGGCTTGCCGCCATCCATTGTTTCCAGCACCGCCAGCTCGCGGGCTTTTTCCTGGATGAGGCGCGCGATTCGGTAGAGGTATTTGCCGCGCTCACGCGGGTCCATGCGGCTCCACGTTTTGTCATAAGCCTCTCGGGCGGCTTTGACAGCTTTGTTGATGTCGGACTTGTCGCCATGCGCAATCCGCGTAATGCGCTCCTCGGTCGAGGGGTTGATCGAGTTGAAATACTTGCTGGAATGCGGCTTTACGAACTCGCCATCGATGAACAGTTCATACTGCTTCTTAATCTTTGGGCGAACGGATTCGGGAGCCGGGGCGTAGTCCCAGCGATCACCAAAGTCCAAGGCGCGTACGGGTTTCTTCGATTTGCTGCGATTGGATTTGCTGACCGGTTTCATGGGAACTAGACCAGCTTCTTGAACTTCGGATGTTCGCCGAGTTTCTTGACGAGCAGTTTGATCTTCTGGGACTGGCTTTTATGCGCAAGCAACACGGCGTCGTCGGTCTGGACAAGGATGGAATCGCGCAAACCAACCACGGCGATCGGCGTGCGGTTCGTGGTGCGACCATCGAAGATGATATTTCGCGCGGCATCAACATGAACGAATTTTGCGAGCGCCGCGTTGCCTTCGCGATCGTTCTTCACGTGACGTGCCAGTGCGTTCCAATTGCCAAGGTCATCCCACATGAACGCACCATCGGCGACGACCACGTTCTGGGCCTTCTCCATAAGCGCAAAGTCGATGGAGATCTTCTTGATCGCCGGATACTCCTTCTTCAGGACGCGATCGAGTTTGCCCTTCGCGGCAGCTTCGAACCAGCGATGGCAGGCGGCATCCATTTCCGGTTGGTGCTTCTGCAGGGCCTCGGCTACGGCAACGAAGGACCAGATGAACATGCCGGCGTTCCAGCGGTATTGGCCGCTGTTCACATATTCCAGAGCGGTGTCGTAGTCGGGCTTCTCCTTGAACGCATCGGCCACGTAGAACTTGGTCCGGTATTTCTTTCCGCCTTTGGGCTTGGGCAGCAGTTTGCCGAACTTGATGTAGCCGTAACCCGTCTCCGGCTTGTCCGGCTTGATACCGATCGTGACCAGCGCCTGTCCGCGGCTGGCGAGGTCAAAACTGTCTTCGAGAACTTTCTGGAACTTCTTTTCGTCCGGGATGACGTGATCGGCGGGAAGAACGGCCATCGTTCCGGTCGTTGAACGCGCGCCCACAATCGCGGCGCCAAGCGTGACCGCAGCGCAAGTATCGCGTCCGACCGGTTCTGCGACGACGTTCTCCTTGGGCAACTTGGGGAGTTGCCGGCAGACTTCGGGGGCCTGGACCTTGTTCGTAATGATGATGATGTTTCTGAGGGGAACGAGGGGCAGGCATCGTTCCACTGCTTCCTGGAGAAAAGACTTGTCGCCGAGAATCTTGATGAGCTGTTTGGGCGTGGCTTCACGGCTGACCGGCCAGAAACGCTCGCCCTTCCCGCCTGCCATGATGATGACAAAGCGATCATTCTTTGAACCCGACCCGGAGCCGGGAACAGCCGCCACAACGGGCTTGGCTGCTTTTTTCTTCCCCACCTTCTTCTTGCTCGCCGCTTTCTTAACCGCCTTCTTTTTCGCTGCTTTCTTCTTTGCCGCCATGTTGTTTTTCCGTGTGTGGGTTGCGCGCCGATCCTATTTGTGCCGCAGTGGGGCGTCGAGGAAGTTCGAGTTCAATGTTGGCTGTCACAACTGCCAATTCCCAACTTCCATGTTCTAACTCCCATCTTCCGTTGGCCGGTCCTGTGATTCGTGCATCTTGCGTTCTGTTTCCTCCCTGAATTTCGCTTCTTCACGTGCGGAGTCTTCTTCAATGAATCGAATCAGCTGCCAGATGAGATAACCACCAAATGACGAGACCCAGGCGGCCATGATCGTCCCCCATATGACGTCGTTCACCTTGGACTCCTGAGTGCCGCGCATCGCAAAGCCAAACGCCGCGATCGTAATTCCGCCCGCCAGCAGCGAGAAAAAGATCATCCAATAGGCCGGACCTCGTTTGGGCTCGGCGTTTCCCTCGTCGGCCGCTTCTGCGGAGTGCAGTATTTTGCCGGTCAACCACCAGACCGCAACACCGCCGACCAGGGTGCTCACCACGACGATCCAGTCGAAGCCGAAATCCACGCGCGGATTGACCTGCTTGATGGATGCGATGAAGCCGAACATCAGCCCCAGGCAGACGGTGGATCCGAATCTGACCAGAAACGCGAAGTGTTCTTCTGACTTGTTGTGCTTGCCGGACATAACGTCAACCGGATGGTTCTTCCCGCCACCGGGGCATGGCGTCGTTGTGAATGCCGAGGTGATCGAGCACGCGGGCAACGACCGTGTCGGCGAGTTCCTCAACTGAAGCGGGGCGGGTGTAGTAGGAGGGATTCGCGGGAACGAGCGTGGCGCCGGCCAGGAGGAGCAGCTCGAAATTTTTTACGTGGACCAAGCTGAGCGGGGTTTCTCGTGGGACGAGGATGAGCCGTCGTTTTTCCTTCAAGGTCACGTCCGCTGTGCGTAACAGCACGTCCTCACTGGTTCCATGAGCTATGCGACCCAGCGTCCCCATCGAACAGGGAATGACCACCATCGCATCCGCCGGGTTCGAGCCACTGGCGAAGGGCACGTTCATGCTCTTCAATCCGTGTTGGGTGACGCCTTCCTGAAGCTCCAAGCCGCCGGGCAATTCTTCAGCAATCACTGCGTTGGCGTAACTGCTGAGGATCACGTGGATCTCGTGTTCGTTCGGATCCAGGCGGTCGAGGAGGCGTTGGGCGTAAATGGATCCGCTCGCTCCGGTGATGGCAACTACGATTCTCAAGCCGCGTCAAATATTGCGCCGAACGGAGAATGGCAAAACGAAAAAGAGCTACGAGTTCGGCTGGATGAACTGTTTGAACAATTCGAACTCCCCCGGATGGATCGTGTGAACTTTGTCGAACTCGTGCCACGAGACGTCGAGTCCGTCGCGTTTCAAGCGCTCGATCTGCTGCCTGGAACGATCGAAGGGAAGGACCGGGTCCATCGTGCCGTGGGTAACAAGGAACCGTTGTTCTTTCACCACCGGCGAGAACCGGCCAATCAGACCGTCCAGATCTTGAATCCAGCCGCTGATATCGATGCACCCCGCAAGTCGATGCGGATAAGTGCAGCCAATCTCCAGCGTGAGCAGGCCGCCTTGCGAGAAGCCCATGACATAGGTTTCCTCGCTGGGATAGCCGGCTTCACGTTGCTCATCCAATAAATCGGTAAGCAGTCCAACACTGCGCTCGATTCCTGGCCGCTCGGCGCCTTGGAATTCAAACCATGAGTAACCGCCAAAGTAATGGTCGGGCGCATTGACCAAGAGGTAGTTCATCGCCGGATCACCCAGCATTTGCGGGATGATCCGGTAGCTGGCGGCACTGTCGCCCAGACCGTGCATGACGATCATCAACCGCGTGGAATCAGACTTCGGCGCTGGAACGAATTCGGAATGGAGCATGGTCAGAGCTTGGGCAGGTCCGGTTCCTTGCGAACTTCCATCGCCTCGGTGCGCGTTCGGGATCGTTTCTTCTTGGCCTTCTTTTTCGGACGGATGAGCTCAATGAATTCAAGCTGGCTTCGGCGTGCTTCGGCTCCATTAACGGCGGGAATTCGATAAGCCCCATTGCTGCGCAGGATGCGGGCCTTGGAGTTGTCGGCCATGCCGATCTTCACGATCTCGTTGAGAATTCGATCGCGCAGGCGGCCGTCCTCGACCGGGAACACTGTTTCGATCCGGCGGAAGAAATTGCGCGGCATCCAATCCGCGCTGCCGACGTACAGCTCCGGCTGAAGCGCGTTCTCGAAGTAGAACACGCGGCTGTGTTCCAGGAAGCGATCCACAATGCTGCGCACGTGGATGTTGTCACTGACACCCTTGAGTCCGGGCTTGAGACAACAGATCCCTCGGACGATCAGGTCGATCTTCACACCAGCCTGTGAGGCCCGATAAAGGGCACTGATAATCTCCGGATCCACCAGGGAATTCATTTTGGCGACGATGTGTGCGGACAGGCCGCGGGATGCATTCTCACGCTCGCGCTCGATCATCCGGATCATCCGTTCGTGGAGCTCGAACGGGGCCACGAGTAACTTGCGCGTGCCTTGGAACTGGCACACGCCGGTCAAGAGATTGAACAGGTTGGCAATGTCCTCACCCAGATCGTCGTCGCAGGTAAGCAGGCCAAGGTCGGTATAAAGCCGTGCCGTGCTGGGGTTGTAGTTGCCCGTTCCCAGGTGAAGGTATCGGCGGATGCCATCCTCGTCGCGACGCACCACAAGCGTCGCCTTGCTGTGGATCTTGTAACCCACCAGGCCGTATACAACGTGGACGCCTTCCTCTTCCATGTGGCGCGCCCATTGGATGTTGTTGGCTTCATCGAAGCGCGCACGCAGTTCCACCACCGCGGTAACCTGCTTGCCGTTTCGCGCAGCCTTGATCAACGAACCAACCACGCGCATGTCACCTCCGGTTCGATAAAGCGTCTGCTTGATGGCCAGCACATTCGGGTCGTCTGCGGCCTCGGCCAGGAAGTCCACCACCGGTCCGAAGCTTTCGTAAGGATGATGGAGAAGGATGTCCCTTCGTCGGATCGCATCGAATATCGCGCCCTTCTTCTTCCGGCGCAGGCTTGTGGAAATCCTGGGCGTGTGCGGTTCGTCGCGGAGATGCAAGGAGTGATCCCCCTCGTAAAGCGTCATCAACCGAATCGGATTGATCGGACCATTGATCGGGTAGAGATCCGCCTCGTTCAGTTGCAGATATTGAAGAAGATCCTTTCGAATCTCATTGGGCATGCTGGAATCCACCTCAAGTCTCACGGCGGCGTTCTTTCGCCGGTTGCGAAGTTCTTCTTCCACCGCCATTAGCAGGTTCGCGACGTCGGCTTCCTCGATATAAAGCTCACTGTTGCGGGTCACGCGAAAGGACCAATGGCCGAGCACGTCATTCCCGGGAAACAATTCGGCCGCAAAATGACCGATGAGATTCGCGAGGAAAACGTGGTGCATTCCGTCCTCGCGCGGCAGTCGCACCAGCCGTTGAAGTCCGCGTGGCACCTGCACAACCGCCAGACCCGGTTTGGTCTTGCCGGCTTGATGCACGTTCAGCTGCACCATGATGTTCAGCGACTTGTTCAGCAGTTGCGGGAAGGGATGTGCCGGATCAATGCTCAAGGGAGTGAGCACGGGATGGACTTCGTTGCGATAAAACTGTTCAGCGAACTCCCGGTCTGCGCCTTTCAGCTTGCGCGTTTCGTGAAACTGGATGCCTTCCTTTTCCAACGCGGGCAGCAATTCGCGGCGCCACAACTTGAACTGCTGGTCGACCATTCGTCGAACGCGCTTGGTCACCGACTCGAGACACTCAGCAGGCGTCATTCCGTCCACCCCGCACCCGGTGACGCCGGCTTCGATCTGCTGTTTCAAACCTGCGACCCGCACCTCAAAGAATTCGTCAAGGTTCGAGCTGGTGATGCTGAAGAACTTCACCCGCTCCAGCAGGGGCGTTTCCGAATTCAGCGCCTCATCAAGCACTCGCTGGTTGAACTCCAGCCAGCTCAACTCGCGGTTCAGAAAGTGGTCCGGGCCAAATTGTCGTTCGGTATCACCCATTCGCTAAGCCGAGATGATAGTCAGGCCGGGGATCTGTTCCAACGAGATTCACACGTTCAACGGGAGATCGGATTCGGATACGACGTGGACCGCACAATACAGGCCGGAGCAGGGCTCCGATTGTGCGCCGTGTTGCATCAGGGCGTCCGTCAGTTCCAAATCCAATGACCTGAGGCTG
This sequence comes from Verrucomicrobiales bacterium, assembly GCA_002715965.1. GTDB lineage: Bacteria > Verrucomicrobiota > Verrucomicrobiia > Limisphaerales > JAYPXF01. The sequence goes on from PBAL01000019.1 coordinate 8,413, forward strand.
GCTTCTTCATAACCATCCACGAGCAGGACCTGATCAACGTGTTGGTCGGAACCACCGCGCAGGCGAATCTCATCCGTCGTGACCCCGCTCGCGTCGAGGTCGCCCACGGCCAAATGGGCGCCGACCACACCGCGGCGCGCCGGAAGCGAATTGAGATTCACCGCGAGCCAATCCGATAATTCGTTTTCACGATCAGGTGCCGCTGAAAACCTCATGGTCAACATGATCGTGCCCAGCCCTCCTCCATAACTGTACCTCACATTGCACAGCGTTCGGTTCATGTTTTCGATTGTTGGAATGATCCGGGCCGACCAGGGCGTCGGATTGTTCAGTCGCGTCAGATAGGCATCCGAGGTAAGCACTGAAAGGTCGTCCACTTCATACATGAGGAAGTATTGCTCGGGGGATTCGTCAACACCTCGACAACGTCGTCCTCGGCGAAACCCCTCGATCCCAACCCGCTCAAACATATGTTCGTGCGAATGCCAGTCGTCATGATCGGCATGGGCACCCTCCTTCAGGTCGTGCCACGCCAACATCACCGCCTTGCCAAGCAAGCTCATGGTCTGTGGAGGAGAGAAGATTGCTGCCGCTCGTTATCGTGGATTTCGTAGAAGGCCTTCTCTAGTTCCCGGGCGATGGACGCTTCCTGCTCGATCAGGTTGTTGGTTTCACCCGGATCGTTCTTCAGGTTGAACAGATGGTATGGCTTCTCGAATTTCTTTCCCCTTGGTTGTTCGCGTCCCCCGGAACCATTCCCGAGCACGAGCTTCCAGTCGCCACTGCGAATGGCGAACATCCCTCCCGACGAGTGATGGATCACCGGTGGTCGTGAGTAGCGGGCTGGTTTTTCATTGAGAAGCGGCAGAAAAGATGTGCTGTCCGGCGCGGCCCCATCAGGCCGTTTGGCACCCAGGACATCCGCCAGCGTCATGAAAATATCCGTCAGGCAAATCGGCCGGTCGATCTTCAGCCCGCCCTTGACGCGTGCAGGCCAGCGGACGAAGAAGGGCACGCGATGTCCTGCCTCCCAGATGTCGGCTTTCGTCCCACGCCAGGGTCCGTTGGCGGAATGATTGTGTGGATAGAATTTCTGCACGGCCTCGTCCGCAATGTGATCGGGTTGTGACTTGTCGTTCAGCCGATACATGAATGAGCCATTGTCACTCGTGTAGATCACGATGGTGTTCTCCTTTATCCCAAGCCGATCAATGCTCGTCACCAGCCCGCCCACAGTGGAATCCACCTGCATCACGAAATCGCCATACGGACCCAGCTTCGTCTTGCCGACGAAGCGCGGATGGGGAAGTACGGGTTTGTGCGGCGCGGTCAATGGGAAGTAGAGGAAGAACGGTTTCTTCGTCTTTGCCCGTGACTTCACGAATCCAATCGCCTCACTCAGAAGGTCATCGAGGCAATCAACCGGCGTGAGGTCCGGTGAACGTTCACCCTTGCGAAGGTACGACGGAAAACCGATCGCTTCCTGCGAGAGTGTCGGTTGCGAGGTGAGGATTCCGTTCCGGATATAGACATAAGGAGGAAAGTCTAGCGACGCGGGGATGATGAAAGAGTAGTCGAAACCAAGTGTATGCGGTCCGTTGGATACCGGCTTGGTGAAATCCAATCCCGAGCCGTCACGCCTGCGAGAACGTCTGCCTGTCGGCCTGGGGTTGGGTTTGGCATCGGGTTTCTCCTGAAATCCCAACCCCAGGTGCCATTTGCCCACAATGCCGGTGTGATAGCCCTGCCGTTTCATGAACCCGCTGATCAGCTGCCGATCGGGGGCGATCAATGGAGTCCCGTATCCATTCAACACCCCGCTCTTCAGCCTGGTGCGCCAGCAATAACGTCCCGCCAACAAGGCATAGCGCGTCGGTGTGCAGACGGATGAGGGAGTATGCGCGTCGCGAAAAGTTGCGCCTTCCGCAGCAAGTTTGTCCAAGTGCGGCGTGGGGATCTTCGACTTGGGATTCAGCGCACGGACATCGCCATAACCCATGTCGTCCGCGAGGATAAGCACGACATTGGGCTTGTCCGCGTGAAGTGCGGAGGCAAGGAAGCTCAGCAGGAGGACGTGAAGCAATCGCATGGTGCCAAGCTAAGTTTCCCGGTCAAACTCTGTCACGAAATTCATTCTGGTTTCGCTCGAGCCGAATCCGCCAGTATCGCCTCGTGAAAGCCGCTTACATCAATGAACCCGGACCGCCTGAAAACATCGTCTACGGAGAGATTCCCGACGCGGAAGTTTCCCAGGGCAAGGTGCTTGTCCGCGTTGCAGCGGTAAGCGTCAACCCAATCGACACCTACATCCGCTCGGGCGCGGTGGCCATGCAGTTGCCCAAGCCCTACATCGTCGGCAACGACCTCGCGGGAACCGTGGAGGCTGTCGGAGATGGCGTCACCGGTCTCCAAACGGGTGACCGCGTCTGGTGTTCCAATCAAGGTATTGGAGGACGCCAAGGCACTTCTTCTGAATGGGCTTCCATCGACGCGGAATGGCTTCATGCCCTTCCTGATTCTGTTTCCTTTGAGGATGCAGCCGCAAACGCCCTGGTGGGTATAACCGCGCATCTTGGACTCAAGAAGCGCGCACGACTTTCGGATTCCGACACCCTGTTCATCAACGGCGGCTCTGGTGGTGTCGGCTCAATGGCGGTACAGATGGCAAAAGCAATCGGCGCCCGCGTCATCACGACAGCCGGCTCCGATGATCGTGCGGAGAAATGCCGCGAACTCGGCGCCGACCTGGCGATCAACTACAAGTCCGAAAACGTGACGGAAGCCGTGAAGCAGTTTGCCCCGGACGGCGTAAACGTCTATTGGGAGACGCGCCGTGAAACCGACTTCGAAACGATCCTGCCTCAGCTTGCCAAGCACGGTCGGATCATCGTCATGGCCGGCCGCGAAGCACGTCCCGTCCTTCCGATCGGTCCGTTCTACGTGAAGGACTGCGAACTCCATGGCTTCGCGATGTTCAACTACAACGCCGAACAGCAACGCGAAGCAGCTGCAGACATGAACCAATGGATGAAAGCCGGACAACTGAAGTCAAACATTGGCCGTGAACTTCCTTTGTCTGAAGCAGCCGCAGCGCAGCGCCTGCAGGAAGACAACACCATTCGTTGCCTTGGTTCACTTGCCGGAAAGATCGTCCTCAAGCCGTGAGGTGGACGGGTTGGTGTCCCTCCAGCTTGCTCAATTCATTTTTGGCAAATCACCTACCTGGTAGGCCACCCAGGAATCGAGACGCTTAATCCTTAGGAAAACGAGGACTTGAGAAGCAGAAGCGGAGTAGGGTGTTTTGTGACAGGCTTTCCAATTTGCGCCGCCGTCCTCCTGCTAGCGAAAAGTCCTCCAGATCTCGCCACGCTAGTCCAGCTTTAATGCCACGGTATGATCAGACCCTACAGCGATGGCCACGACTCCGCTGAGGCCCTGCGGAACTTTGCATTGGCCATAAAAGTTTCCTCCCCACGCCACCACAGTCCCATCAGCCTTCAGGGCCACGTTATGATTAGACCCTGCAGCGATGGCCACGACTCCGCTGAGGCCCTGCGGAACTTTGCATTGGCCATAAAAGTTTCCTCCCCACGCCACCACCCTGCCGCCTTTCGTTAGCGCACGAATGATTATATCCTCACTAAATCCTGCCCGGCGCATGCCAGCACCCGTCAACTTTAGACGTACATCGGCAGCGGCCTTGGCTTCGGCGGCGGCCTTGGCTTCTGCAGCGGCCTTGGCTTCGGCAGCGGCCTTGGCTTCGGCTTCGGCAGCGGCCTTAGCTTCTACAACGTGCTGTTGGAGCATCAGAAAACCAGCAGCCACCACAACCATCCAAGTAAGGCTCACCCCCACAATCCACCGGCGGATCCGCTTCATAGGGCCTGTTTCGAAGGCCTCCAATTCGCTCTTCAGCAACGTGGTCCAACCCACCATCTGACGCTCCAAATTCGCTTCCGCCCAGCCATTTCCTCGATTCGGCAGACATCTCCCCCAACAAACTTTCCGCACTATTCAGACTTGTCCGTGCGTGACGTTTCAGGCCTGTCGGAGGCCAAAGAAAAACCCCCGAGGCCGCTGATCCACACCCCTTCAATTCGACTATCGCCCCGTCCACTCTTTTCCCGCGTGTTTCCAACTGCCTTTCAAGTTTCGACAGCTTTTGCTCCCTGGCGCTGTAGTCCAGGTCGCCAAACACAGCCTTCACGGTAGCCATCATTTGCCGCGCGGACTTCACCTGTCCCGAGCTTGTCAAACGCCCCACTTCTTCCAAAGTCTCAGCGTGTTGGCCATGCAACATGATCAAATCCACAACACGCGCCAGCCTGTCCTTGAGACTCCTCAGCCGCCGTTCAATCAACGAACTGCTCTTTTCGACCGCCAATCGACTCGCCATCAAAGGTCTTTCTCTGGGGCCGATTTCATGCGCCCAAGCTCCGGGGGATTCAGCCAGTTCCAGCTTCTCGGTCCACTCCATAGCATCCGCTACCTCGATCAACTCCGGATACGGCCTTCCGTTTGACCAGTCGCTCGCCAGCAGGTCAACCCGACCCTGCTCCATAGCCTCTTCCAGAACCCTAGGAGCAGCTTCGAGCGCCACCCTGAGGCGCTGCAGTTCCACAAGCGTCGGTGTCAACCCCGTGTCGCTCTTCTTCTTTTTCTCCCCAGATTCCTGATCTGCTTTTGAGCCGACAGTTTCCACGAAGCTTCCCAGATCGTCTGCCGCTCCCAATGCCAATTGGATTCGATTGCTCCACGTAGACAAGCGACACCAATCCGCCCGCACTACGCTCACGGGGTCCTGTGGGACCAGGCCGCGCTTCTGAGCTTCTTGATGGTCTTCCCGGCATGATTCCTCCAAGCCTCTTAATGCCGAAATGTCGGAGAGTTCCGACAAAATATCGTGCTGGTTCTTAAGCACGTACAGAAAAGACTGGATTCGCGCCAGTTCGCGGGTAGCCAATGGGTCCATGGTGTTAGGCCAGATGCTGTTTGCGGAAACGACCAAGGCTCACCGTCGCCTCGGCGATCAGGTTCCTCAGCTCCTTCACCTGTTCAAACTGCTGCCGACGCATTTCCCGGTCGGCATCTTCAGCCGCCAACCGTTGGCGCTCAATGTCGAGGCGCTGCTTCTCGATTTTGGCTCGGTTCTTCTCGATGCGGTTTTGCTTTTCCAAGGCAGCGGTCTGCTCTTCCAAGGCAGCGGTCTGCTCTTCCAAGGCAGCGGTCTGCTCTTTCTCGATGCGGTTTTGCTCTTCCAAGGCAGCGGTCTGCCTACGCAAGGCCTCCGCATGCTCCTTCTGCTGCTCAATCTGCTTGTTCCTTTGTTTGATCGAAGCAATATGCCCATAGAAGTTCACCTGCCCCTGATGCTCTTCCATCCAATCGCTGATTTCGCTCATGCTGGAGTTGTATCAAAAACCAAACTTGATAACCAGAAAACGGTCGACGTTGCAGGGTTACCCAAACCTGCTCAATTCTGGTCACATATAGGTCAAAAATATGAGAATAACGCGATAATATAAAAAATTTTATTAAATTTTAAAAATCGGTCCGTTACCTGCCTGCTAATAAAAACCGATAAAAATGCTAAAAAATGGTAGGCCACCCAGGAATCGAACCTGGATCTAAGGTTTAGGAAACCCTTGTTCTATCCGTTGAACTAGTGGCCCAAGGGCAAACACTCTATTGGTTTTTCGTCCTCTCCAGCAAGCCACGAAGTCCCACCTGTCACCCATTTCTGTCACCCATTGGATCTTCAGAAGAGGACGGAATCTGTCTCAGATGTGACGGACGAACACTCTTCAGGTTGAACTGAAAGGATCAGGATATCATGCATATCATGCATACCATGTCGATCAGGTAGCCGATTCAACATCGGCAGCATCACGACGAACTGACGTTTTGTCATCGCCCGAGAAGCATCTACGAAAGGGAATCCGACAAACAAGCCGTGGCGCCGGGAGCAATGAGATCGGCAGCTGGGAGTGGGAGACTAGCCGTGGGGACAGCGGCCGGGAGGATGCGAGCAATCTTCAAAAAAGCCACGCACTTCCGCAATGCGGCCGGGGACTGGAGTTTCTATGAATCTCGCTCATCGGCGGCCGTGATAATTCTCAGCAATATTCGTCGCGATCTTGAACCGCTCCGAACGCGCATTTCCCTCTCCAAAGTCCAACTTGCCATTCCCACACCGCACACCTACCGTCGCGTGCACTAGTCATGAAGAATCGTTTTGTATTCAGCATCCTGTTCCTCGCCCTGGCCGGAAATCTCGTCGTCGGCACGCACGTGTATCGGGTAAAGGCGGCCACGGAGGAGAATCCCGAAGAGAAGATTCGGACTTTCATTCACGTTTTGGAAACGGTTCGCAGTCATTACGTGGACGGCGACAAGGTGGCCTATCAGAAACTCGTCTACTCATCACTCAAGGGCATGATTGCCGCGCTCGATCCGCACAGCGAGTTCATGGAACCGCCCAAGTATACCGCGATGAAGAGCGACACCCGTGGAGCGTTCGGGGGAATTGGTGTGATCATCACCCTGCGCACGAACGATGCCGGCAAGTCCGTTCTCACCGTGAGTGAACCCATGGACGAGACGCCCGCTGCAGCCGCAGGTATTATTGCGAACGACCAGATCATTCGAATCGAAGGACGCTCCACCATCGGATTCACGATTCAGGACGCGGTAAACAAGTTGCGCGGCAAGGCGGGCACGAAGGTCACGATTACCGTCTTCCGGCGCGAACCTTCCGGAAAGACCAAGACCTGGGACGTGACCTTGACTCGTTCGGTAATCAGCGTTTCGCCGGTTCGTGACTGGCTGGGGGCTGATGAATTTCCGCTTGATGAGAACGGGATCGGCTACGTCCGGCTGAGGCAATTTGGTGAGAAGACTGCGAACCATCTGGAGAAGGCATTGAAGAAGATGGAGAAGAGTGGAATGAAGGCACTCGTTCTGGATCTGCGCGACAATCCGGGTGGATTGCTTGATCAAGCGGTTGAGGTTGCCGGCAAGTTTCTTCCGCGCGGCACACTGATAGTTTCAACCGAAGCCAGAAACTTTGAGGACCGCGAGGAATACAAATCCAGCGGACTGCACAAACATCCGAACTACAAGATTGCGGTCTTGGTCAATGGTGGCAGCGCGAGTGCTTCTGAAATCGTCGCCGGTTGCCTGCAAGACCTGAATCGCGCGGTGATCATTGGCGAGCGAACGTTTGGCAAGGGATCGGTGCAGAGTATTCTTCCGCTTGAAGACGGATCCGCCCTGAGGTTGACGACCGCCAAATATTACACGCCCAGTCATAAGGTCATCCACGAGCGCGGCATTTCACCGGACATCCGGGTATCCATGTCCCCGGAAACTGAAAGGCTGGTTGCGCTCCAACGCATGCAGGCCGACCAGGACTTCCTCACGGACGAAGAGAAGGAAGCCGTGCGCAATGCGAAGGATCCGCAGATGGAACGCGCTCGCGACATGCTCAAGGGTCTGCTCCTCCTGAACGAGGAAGGCAAGCCGGCCAAGAAGACCGCGAAGAACACCCACTGACCTTGCTCCTCGCGGTTGAGTCTTCCTGCGACGAAACCAGCGTGGCGGTCATCAACAACGGCCGCGCGCTGGCAAACGTTGTTGCCTCTCAGATTGCCCTCCATGCGGAGTATGGAGGGGTTGTTCCCGAACTGGCCACACGCGAACACCTTCGCAACTTTCCACCCGTCGCAAATGCCGCCCTGAAACAGGCCGGCATTGAGGCGCCAGACATCGAGGTGGCCTGCTCCACGGCCGGCCCGGGATTGCCGCAAGCACTGATGATGGGATCGCGCGCGGCGCAGGGATTCGCATTCGCCCTCAACCGGCCTTACCTGGCGATACACCATCATGAGGCGCATCTGTATTCGCCTTGGATTTCGGGCGAACCGCCGGAAGCGCAATGGGATGAATTCGAGCCCAACGTTTCGCTCATTGTGAGCGGAGGCCATACGCTGCTGGTGCACGTAAAAGGCATCTGTGATCACGAAGTTCTGGGTGGCACGCTTGACGATGCTGCGGGCGAGTGTTTCGACAAGACTGCAAAACTGATGGGCCTGCCGTACCCAGGCGGCCCGGTCTTGGACAAGCTGGCGGAGGAGGGCGATCCCGAGGCGCATGCCTTCCCGCGTCCCCTGCTGAAGAATCCCGGTTATGAATTCAGCTTCAGCGGACTCAAGACCTCCGTACGATACTTCCTCCGCGACAATCCAAAGGTGCTTGAAGAAGACAGCGGACTCAAAGATCTGTGCGCCAGCATCCGCGCCGCGATCCTCGAAGTTCTCGTGGCCAAGACCATACGCGCCGCAAAGAAACTCGGGGTGAATTGCGTGACTTCATCAGGCGGGGTCAGTTGCAATGCCGGCCTCAGGCGTGCGCTGACCGAGCGCTGTGAAAAGTTTGGATTCGAACTCCGTATCGCACAGCCAAGTCTCTGCACGGATAACGCAGCGATGGTTGGTATCCTAGCGGAACGCAAGTGGGAACAGGCAAGGCAACCAGATTCGTTGGACTGCGCCATACGGCCCGGTTGGCAGTTATGATCGGGCAGGCTTGGGAGAGACATTCTGCTCGCTCACGCTCGCGGCTACGGGCCGGATCCAGCCGCGTTTACTTCTTGGCCTTTTTCTTCTTCCCGCTTTTCGCACTCCCTGAGCTCGTGTCCTTGCGGAAATTCAGCGAGCTAAGCTTTTCTTTCGTTGGCTTCAATTGCTTCTCACCCAGGTGATCGACGTCCTTGGCCATGCGAAACCATTCCTTGGACATTGCGGCCACGCGTTCGGGATACTTGGCGGAGAGGTCGTTGAGTTCCGTCCGATCGTTCTTCATGTCGTAGAGTTCCCAACGGCCAAGCTTCGCGGATACGAGCTTCCAATCCCCCTGACGCAATGCGCGATCCGATCCGAAGTGGAAATAGAGCGTGTCGTGTCCCTCGCGTTTTTTGCCCTGGAAGATGGGGAGGAGTGATTTGCCCTGAAGCGGCTGAATCTTTCGATCGCCAATCTGCTTTGGATACTTCGCATTCGCGACGTCAATGAACGTCGCCATGTAATCGATCAAATGACCGGGTTGATCAGTGAACGAACCGGGCTTGGTCTTCAAGCCCTTGGGCCAGTGCGCAATCATTGGTGAGGAAATCCCACCTTCGTGCTGGTTTTGTTTGTAGAGCCGGAAAGGCGTATTGCCCGCGTAGGCCCAGCTGGCGTCGTAGGTCCAGTACGACTTCTCGTCCCAAGGCTTGAGGAAGCGCCCGCGAGTGCGTTCGAAAGGGCAGGCGCCGTTGTCAGCACAAAAGAGGAACAGCGTATTTTCCCAGACGCCTTTGTCTTTGAGGCCTTTGACGAGCCGCCCGATGTTCTTGTCCATGACGTCCACCATCGCAGCAAAGACTTCCATGCGATCGGCTTCCCATTGCTTCTCACTCTCGGAAATGCTCTTGAAGGCCGGGACGTGATCCGGGCGCGGAGCGTTCTTCCATTTCTTCGGAACGACTCCCGTCTTCAACTGCTTGCGATATCGGCGGGCGCGAATCTTGTCCCAGCCCTCATCAAATCTGCCGTCATATTTCTTCACGTCCTCTTCCGGTGCATGAAGCGGGTAATGCGGTGCATTGTAGGCGAGATAAAGGAGAAACGGTTTCTTGCTGTCGACTGCGTCATCCAGGAAATCCAATGCGTAGTCCGTGATCGCGTGGGTGGTGTAAAAGCGACGGCCGTTGAGGCGCTCGGGGATGTCAAATTTTTTCCCGTCGAGCCGGAAGCTGTCGTCACCCGTGAAGAAGTTGCAGGCGCCGGAGAGGTGTCCGAAGTAACGTTGGAAACCGAAATCCGTAGGTTCCTTGGTAAGATGCCATTTGCCCGACATCGCCGTGAAGTATCCGGCGCGTTGCAGGACCTCGGCGATCGTCGCGCCACGGCTGAGCTTGGAACTGCCCGCCTGGTCGCAATAAAGACCGGTGAGCAGCGAGACCCGCGACGAATGACACTTCGCGGTGTTGTAAAAGCTTCGAAAGCGCAACCCGTCGGCAGCCAACCCATCCAGGACCGGCGTTTCGATCGACGAACCGTAGCAACCCAGATCCGAGTAACCCAGATCATCCGCCATGATCAGCACGATGTTGGGCCGGTCATCCGCCCGGGCCTTCAGACTGAACACAAACGAGAGAACGAACGCAGTGCGCACTAGAGAACGAAAAAAGCGATGCATGTGTGTTTGTGTTCCAACGGGACGAATTATTCAACCCAACAACAATTTGAACGGATCCCTGCCCGGTTCGTCCGAGGTTTTTCGTGATTCGTTCCAATGAATTGAAACCTCGGGTGTCAAAGACCAGTCAGTAGTCTACCGTATGAGAATGGGTTTGAATCGAAGAGATCGGGAACAAGAATGGCTGCGGAACAAGGAACCAATGTTTTGAGACCCTTTGGAACCATCCTTTTTGGCCTGCTCGCTGTTGGCACTTTCAACGCGTCTGCAGCCTGGCGTGAGTTTCGATTTGTCGAACCGGCAGCGAAGATTTATCGGATCGATATCCCTGAAGTGATTGGAAAGACTGGCCCGAGATCGCTCGCAGCGGATGCCCCACTCGGTCCACGAAATTTGAGGTTTCTGGATCGCGTCGTTCTGCAGCTCAAGGTTGATGCAAAACTGAAGGACGTTCTCAGCGAAAGTCCTCTCAAACTTAGTCGCACGGTTGCCGAGGGGATCCATGTATTGCAGGCACGAGACGCAGTTGTCGCAGCAGAGGAAGCTGAACGTCTGGCAAAAGTGCCTGGCGTCGTCGTGAGTCACCCGGTGCGGAAGTTTGACCGGCAGGCAGATGGCAAGTATGCACCGTTTCCGGACGACCCGCGCTTCGCAAGTCAGTGGAACCTGGAGGCTCGCGACACCAATGGCATCCCTTCCCGCGTTTCGCTCAACGTGCGTGAAGCATGGCCGATCAGCCGGGGCGAAGGAGTGGTGGTGGGTGTTGGGGACGACGGAGTGGAGCTCAACCATCCGGATCTGTATCCCGCGGCATTGGGCAATCCGCACCGCAACTTCGAACAGGGAACGACGAACGGAAATCACCTTTCGAACTTCGAGAGCCACGGCACCACGGTCGCTGGATTGGCCGTCGCGCGTGGCGACAACGGTGTTGGCATGGCGGGAGTCGCCCCACAGGCCGGCTTGGCTGCGTGGAAAATGCTGCAAGTCTCATCCGAAGGCGCGGCCAGCGTCTATCAACACGAGCCGGACAAGGTGTGGGTCCACAATTACAGCTGGACTTCGAGCGCGAGCGGACTTGGTAGCGTGCCGCTCCTGGAACGCACGGCGCGAACGAATGCCTTCAAGATATTTCGTGGCGGACGGGGGACGGTCATCGTCCACGCTGCGGGCAATGAACGCGATTTTGATCAATCGAGCGGCCGCCAGCAACGTGGCGACGCAAACGAAGACGGGTATGTGAACACACCGGGCGTCATCCCGGTGGCCGCACTCAAAGCCAGTGGACGGGTGGCCAGTTACAGCAATCCCGGCGCCTGCGTGCTAGTTGCCGCGCCGGGTGGCGAAACGGATGGGCCACTACTGTTCACGACCGATCGATTGGGTGCGCTCGGGCTCAATCAAATCAGCGGATGCGTCGGTTTCACCAATTGCGCAGATTATGCCTTCGACGGGTTCGGATTCACCGGCACCTCGGCCGCTGCTCCGCAAATCGCCGGTTTGACAGCGCTTATCCTGAGCGCCAATACCAATCTTGCTGTTCGCGACGTACAACAAATCCTTGCGTTGTCCGCCTCTCAACCGGACCCAAACGATTGGGACATTCAAACCAACGCAGCCGGAGTCGCCTTCAGTCATAACGTGGGATTCGGGTTGCCGGATGCCGGCCAGGCCGTTCGCCTCGCGCAGATCTGGACCAATCGGCCGGCCACCATTCAGCTCTCCTATGTGAATCAACCGAACGGTGTACCGATTCCTGATCCCGGCCACACCGTGCACATCACCGGCATCGGCAATCCAACCAACATCACCGGCTTGTTTCACGAACGCGCCATTCATCCGGATATCGGTGCAGGCGACGGACTCGTTCCGGCGACCGACACCTCCTCACATCCACTCGTGGATGTCGGACAGGCGATCGCACCGATTGGGCAGTCCCTCACGGGCAAGGCGGCCTTGATTGAACGGGGCGGTCCAGGCGGACACGAATCCAATTTTTCATCGAAGTTGACTCAGGCTGCAAACGTAGGTGCCGGGTTTGGCATTATATTCAACAACGTTGCTGGAGGTGTGGAATCCCTGATTTCAATGAACTACGTCGATCCGGTTTCCATCCCGTCGATCTTCATTTCGCGGGCCGACGGCCTTTTCCTTTCGAACCAACTTCAAACCAATTTTCAGCTCAGGGTACAATTGAAACTGAATGACCTACGCCTGCCATTCATTGTCACGAATCAAATGTTGGTGGAGCGCGTCGCGGTGAAGCTGAACGTCAACCACTCCCTGCGTCGCAACCTGCGAATCGCCCTCACCTCGCCTGGTGGTACGACCAGTCGGCTGCAACATTCCCTGGTGTGCAATTCAACGACCGGCCGCAACTGCATCAGCGAATCCGGACCTGCCGACTGGACCTACGAGTCGGTAGCACACCTCTATGAACCATCATCCGGCACATGGACCCTGCAATTTGTGGACGACGAACCAGGAGCAACGGGAACGGTGACCCGCGCCGAATTGTTCCTCACGGGAATTCCCATCACCGACTCCGACGCTGATGGTCTTGATGACTCTTGGGAGACGCAGCAATTCATAAACCTCGCTGCGACCGCCTCCGGTGACAACGATGGCGATGGCTATCCCAACTCGGTGGAGAATGTACTGGGGAGCGATCCCAATGACGTGAATTCCCCGTTTCCCTTCGAAATGGACCTCTCACGATGGGACGCCAATCGTTCCCGTCTCAGCTGGTTCAGTTCGGCGAACAAGCAATTCACAGTTGAGGTGTCGGACAACGGGAGCGGTCCCTACACCGCATTGACAAATGTTCCTTCCAAGTTTCCCGTGACGGAAACATTCATCACGAACACAAACACGATCCCCAAGTTTTATCGTGTGAGGGCAACGCTTCAGTAACCACACCAGCCCGTGTTCGATATGATGGGGCAGGATCAAGAGAGGCCTCACCTCAACAGTGGTCTTCTCCCTCTCCCGCTGGGATGTCCGTTACCCACAAATCGGCCACCACGGATACATTGGGCATCGCCAGCGCGGCAGCGATTTGGGTAATGTACAGCCCGCTGGGAGAGGCAGGGTTGAGGGAGAACGCTACGAAAACAGGTTGATCGGATTCTGTCCAAACGAGGGAGTTCTTGTCGTGTCGTCCTCAGTTGGCACTGCGATTGATTCACGCAAGCAAGCCCACCCAATGCCTCCCTTGCTTGACGCGCATAGATCGATCGGTCAGAACGCGCGCATGATTTTCCGCATTCTTTTCGTCGCCATGATCCTGGCGTCGGGATCCGGCGCCACTTATGCGAAGTCGCCTCGCCCGAACATCCTGTACTTCTACGTGGACGATTGGGGATGGGGTGCCATCGGTCCCAATGGACAGGCAGAACGCAAGGCCAAGGGACTGCCCTATGTGTCGACGCCAAACCTCGACCGGCTTGCGGCAGAAGGCGTGAACTTCACCCGGTCCTATGGCTGCACGGTTTGCTCTCCGGCGCGTTCATCACAGCAATCCGGTTTCCATCAAGGTCACACCTTCGCCGACCGCAATGACCCGGATAACGCGAAGAAGGCCATGCGGGCGGATGACATCCTGATGGGCGATGCCTTGTCCAAGGCCGGCTACACGACCGGTTATTGGGGCAAGTGGGGATATGGCGGAACGAAGAGTCAGCCCGATCCTGAAATCGTCAACGTGCAGACCTTGCCCACCTCGCATGGATACCAGTTCGTAGTTGCGGAATTGCATCATGTTCGCGCTCACACTTTCTACCAACCCACCCTATGGAACGCCCCCGCCAAGCGTGGCTCCGTCGGAGGATTGGAACTGAAACTCAACTCGGTCGCCGCATATCGGAACCAGTCGCGTTATCCGAACCAACCAGCACTGCAAAACCAACCGGACTATCCAAAGACTGCCTACTGCGATGATGTGTATGCCTTCGCCGCTCTGGATTTCGTCCGCGAGAACGCCATCAAATACAACAAAACCGGGAAGCCGTTCTTTGGCCTGCTTGGGGTGCAGGTTCCACATGCACCGTTCCATGAGATCGAGGAATTGCCGGAGTGGGATCGTGCCTACCGAAAGCTCGGATTCTTCAACAACCTCAACAAGCAAAGCCGGCAATGGGCAGCCATGGTCACGCGACTTGACGCGCATTTCGGCAATATCCTTGCCGCGCTCGAAGACCCGAACGGCGATGGCGACAAGACCGACTCGGTGGCGGACAACACCCTGGTCATCTTCCAATCCGACAATGGCGGACCTCAACACGCGGCGCGTAATGAGTTCCGTGCCAACGGCGGATTACGCGCATCAAAGGGATCGATCTACGAAGGTGGAATTCGCATTCCGACCATCATGCGTTGGCCGGCGAAGATCACAAAGAACTCCAAGCTCAGGGCGGGCAGCAGCAACGACAAGGTGATCGATGTAACAGATCTGCTTCCCACCTTCTGCGAACTGGCGGGCGTGGACGCACCGCTTGGTGTGGACGGAGTTTCGCTGGCACCGACGCTGACCGGCGAAGGATCTCAGCGGCATCGCGAGTTCCTGATTCACGAAGCCAGGCGATCGGCTTCGGTCATCCGAGGCAATCACAAGTTGGTCCACACGCCAAAGCGACTTGAGTTGTATGACCTGGAGAAGGACCACGCAGAAGAGAACAACATTGCCGATGAACATCCTGTGCTGGTGAAAGAGTTGGAGGCGATCCTCATCGCCGAACGAGCGATCGAGCCCAAGGGATTCGCAACCACTTATCATCGTTGGACGGGCAAGGGCTCAGGACGAAGCACGTCCGATTCCGGCAATTGGTCCGACTACGTCTACGAGAACGCCGGGCTGACCTACATGACGGCCGACAGTTCACCGAGCGATTCCTGGATTGCGTCTATCCGTAACACTCGCAACGACGCGTCCAGCGTGTTCTGTCAGGGAGAGCTGAACCTGCTTGCCTTGGAACTGCGTGGGAGAGGACTTGTGGTTGGGAAAGATGGCGAATTGACCGCGCGCAATGAGATTCGAATCTCACGCGAAGGCTATATTGAGCTGAATGGTGGCAGCATCAACACGGCCCGCTGGCTGAACATTGCGCCATACGCTTCGCTCCGCGGATTCGGTACAGTGCGCGGGTCTGTGTTCAACTCAGGCTCGATCGATCTGCAAAACGAACTGACAGTGTCGTCGGACTACCGCCAGGAGAACGGTGAGCTGTGGGTGACCTGGGGTTCGCGGATCGAGGTGGGAGGTGAAGCACAGCTACATGGGAAGGTCTATGTCCATGCCGCGGACGGAAAGCTGAAGCAAGGCGATAGCTTTGAACTCTTGAGGGCCAAACGAGTGGCCGGAAGATTTGAATTGCCGGGAGGAATTGAGGCAAACGGTTACGATCTCACCTACTCAACAACCAACGTCCTGGTGACGCTCAGGTAGCGACGCGATCAACAATCATCAGCGTTGCCGCGCGGGTGAGCGAGCAGATCATGAGCTTTCCATATGCTGGCTCACGCTCACCGCTACATTTTCAACCCGTCCGAACTAACCAGTTCAGTACTTCACAAGTCCTTCCAAGACCGTTCGTCGCTCGTTCTTCTTTTTCCGACTCAGCTTTTTCACCGCCTCGTAAAACGATTCGAAGTCACCCTGGTGCTGCTCCAATAGCGCGAGGAATCCGGGCACGAGATCGTAGTAAGTTGAAACGGTATTGAGACGTGCGTTGTTGACGGGATAGGTGATCCACGAACGGTATGAGTTGGTGTTGCCCCAATCGGATTGAAGTCCAGTGAGCTTGCTTCGGAATTCCTCGATGATTTGTTGCTTGCCCGATTCCTTTTCCGCCACGTCGTCCACGGCGTAGGCTGTCTTCAATGCGGCACGGGTTGTCTTGACGAGATTCGCGAAATCATCGCGTTGTTGCTGCAACGCGTCCCAGGCCTTGATTGCTTCCTCATCGCCCTTCTCTTCCAGCCAAAGGCGAACTCCGGCGCGTTCCACCGCGGTCGCAAAGGCTTCGTTGAAGGAGGTGTCTCCCGCGATATAAAGCCGTTGGTGCGTGAGTTCATGGAAGACCAATGCGGCCAATCTCGGATCATCGCGATCGATCCAGGTGTTCAATACAGGATCGCGAAACCAGCCGAGAGTAGAATAAGCCTCCACCCCGCCGACGAAGACATCGAGTCCCTCCTCCCTCAGTTCGACTGCGCAATTGGTAGCGCCCTTCTTGCTGAAGTAACCCCGGTAGGTCTGGCTGCCAACAATCGGATACCACCACGATTCGGCCTCGATGGAGTGTCTCGGCGCGGCGAACACGTTCCACACCACGTAGGGACGCTCCAGGTCGGCGTAGCTCGTGTAGTGCCCGCTCGCCTTGAGCTTGAGCCGGGATTGGGCGAAGGCCCTGGCTTCCTCAATGACTTTAAGTCGACGCTTCAGATCATCAGGGATTGTCGGATCGACAAGGAGGTCATTGATGGGTTTCTGACGCGTGAAGATCTGCATCTGCCCGCGAGCGGCTTGTCCGTAGTAGGCAATGTGCTTGCAACCCGAGGCACAGGCCACGATCAACACTATCAGAACTGAAAGGATCACCCGACGAACGCGTTTCCATCGCCGGGGCGTGGATCCGGGTTCAGGCGAAGATGACATTATGGGATCAACCCTTGGCCGGACCGGTGCTCTCGCGGACAGCGAGTTCGGCGTTCAGCAGGCGATTCTGGACTGTCTCCTTGCGAAGCATGGCCTGCATGAGTTCCATCGCCGTGGCGCCCATGCGGAATTTCGGCTGTCGGATGGTGGTCAGCGGAATGCGAAAGTGCTCGCTCGTCAGAATGTTGCCGTACCCCGCGAGCGAAATGTCTTCGGGTATCTTCAATCCCTGGCTGAGCAAGACATTACCTGTTCCAACGGCGACGAGGTCGTTCACGCATTGGATCGCAGTAGCCTCACATTTTTCGTCACAAAACTGGAGGGCAGCCTTCGATCCTTCATCGATGGTCGATCCGGCATTGTAGACGAGCTTGTCGTCAAGCTGCAGCCCTGCTTCCCGGAGCGCCCGGCGATAGCCTTCGAGGCGTTCCAGCGCGGGAGGGGAAACCTGTGGACCGGCAAAGAAAGCGATCTTCTTGTGTCCGTGCTGGATGAGATGTTGGGTGAGCGCCTTGCTGGCGGCTTCGTCGTCGACTTCCACCGCCGGGAATCCACCGCAGAACGGAGCGCGATGTCCCAAGATCACCACCGGGGTCTTCTGCCGCTTGAGTTCCTCGTAAATCGGGGCGGACTGCTCAAATCGAAAAACCGGCGTGATGAAGAACCCGTCGACGCGCCGGGCCAACATGCGTCGAATGCAGGTTTCCTCTCGATCCGGTTGATTGAGCGAGTGGGCAGTCATGAGCTCATAACCCAGCTGGAACGCCCGATCCTCGATGGCCATCATCGTCCGCGCAAAGATTGGATTGGTGGACGCAGAGATCAGCACTCCCAGCAAACGCGTACTTCGCGTACGCAGGCTCTGCGCCATGACATCGGGCACATAATCCATTTCCAAGGCCAATTGCCTGATTTTTTCCTTGGTTTTGACGGAAATGTCCTTGGCGTCCCGCAATGCCTTGGAAACGGTCATCACAGAGACTCCGGCGCGTTCTGCTATGTCACGTAGTCGAACCATGTTGAATTTACGTCAGCGAGAAACGTGGCCGCACCCTTCGGCCAATTACTTTAACGGACAATAACGTTATCGTTAACCATTGCAATATAAAATCTGGGCTGCGAGAAAGCCGGTCAGGGTATGGAGTATGGTGAATGGATTTCCCCACGCCACGTCCGTAAATCCTTTATTGAGCGCACGTCCGATTCGGCGCAGACTGACTCGATGCACTGTTTTACACGCAACCAAATGATGGGCAGGCTGTTGCTTGGCTTGGCGCTGGTTTGCGTGTCGTGGGTTTCGGCAGCGAAGCCAGTGAGCTTCGTGAACGACGTGGTGCCGATTCTGACGAAGGCGGGTTGCAATGCCGGTGAATGCCATGCCAAGGCTGGAATGGGGCAGAACGGCTTTCAACTTTCCCTTCTCGGATTCGAACCCCAGGAGGATTATGAACATCTGGTAAAGGAAGCGCGCAGTCGGCGAATCCTCCCTACGGCTCCTGATCACAGCCTCTTGCTGATGAAGGCGTCAGCCAGCGTGCCACATGGTGGAGGAAACAAGTTGCCCAAGGACTCGGAGGGGTATCGCATCATTCGTGATTGGATCAGTCAGGGCCTGCCTGGGGGAGCCAAGGACGAGCCGCAGATTCAATCCATTGACGTCACGCCGGCTCGGGAGACATTGAAGAAGGGGGCCAAGCGCCAGTTAAAGGTGATTGCCCGATACTCGGACAACTCCAGCCGGGACGTCACGCAGCTTGCGCTTTACGAACCAAACGATCGCGCGATGGCCGAGGTCACCGGAAAAGGACTCGTCCACGTGAGCGATCTGCCCGGCAAGGTGGCGATCATGGTCCGATATGCCGGTCTGGCGTCAGTTTGTAATGTCTCGGTTCCGCTCGGAGCACCAGTCGAGAAACTTCCGCCCCAGAGCAACTTCATCGACGAACTGGTCTTCGCCAATCTGAAACTCCTGGGCATCCCGCCCTCTGAAGTCATTGATGACACGGCCTTCCTGCGTCGAGTGACTCTCGACATTGGCGGGCGTATGCCGACCTTGAAGGAAACAGAAGCCTTTCTTGCGGACGAGAATCCAAAGAAGCGTGAGGTGCTGATCGACGCCCTGCTTCAAAGCCCCGATTACGCCGATTACTTCGCCAACAAGTGGACCTCCCTTCTCAAGAACCGGCGCGACTCCACCGCGGACATCACCGCGAACTTCGCCTTCTTCTCCTGGGTCCGCGACGGCCTCCTAGCCAACAAGGCATACGACCAGATGGTCCGCGAACTTCTTGCAGCCACCGGCACTATTCTCGGTAACCCGCCCGTCGCCTGGTATAAACGCGTCAAGGATCCCAAGACCCAGATCGAAGACGTCGCCCAGCTCTTCCTCGGCGTGCGCATGCAATGTGCCCAATGCCATCATCATCCCTTCGAACGATGGAGCCAAGACGACTACTACAGCCTGACCGCATTCTTCAGCCAGATCGGCCGCAAGCCCACCGGCATCCAGGGTGAAGACATGATTTATCACAAACGCGGCATCGCGCAGGCGAAGAACGCCAAGTCCGGCGTCTCTCTCCGACCGGCCGCGTTGGGCACCAAGATCGCTGACATCCCGCCGGATGACGACCCTCGACTCCAGCTCGCCTCCTGGATGAGCGATCCGAAGAACCCTTTCTTCGCCAAGGCCCTGGTGAATCGCTATTGGAAACACTTCTTCAAGCGCGGCCTCATCGAACCCGAAGACGACATTCGCGACACCAATCCGCCGACCAATCCCGAACTTCTTACGGCATTGGAAAAATATTTTGTCGACAAAAAGTTCGACCTCAAGGCACTCGTTCGCATCATTGCCAACTCGACCACCTATCAACTCAGTTCCAAGCCCAATAAACACAACTTGGGTGATTGGCAGAACTTCTCACGCTTTCAACCGCGCAGGTTGCAGGCGGAAGTCCTCCTCGATTCCATCGACCAGCTCACCGGAGCCACCACGTCCTTCGCCGATCTCCCCGCCGGCACCCGAGCGGTCGCACTACCAGACAACAGCTACAACAAATCTTCAGCATTCCTCCGCGTCTTCGGTCGGCCCGACGGCACCAGCGTCTGCGAATGTGAACGCGTGGAATCCTCAAGCCTTTCACAAAGCCTGCACCTGATGAACGGTTCGGACATCAAGACCAAGCTCAAGACTTCAAACGGGCGTGCCCACAAGTTCTCGACCGACAAACGCGAGAACAAGGCAAAGATCCAAGAACTCTATCTTGCGGCATTCTCCCGTACGCCAGCTGAGAACGAACTCCATATCGCTCTCGACTATTTGGAAGAACCTCTCTCCGACGCCAAAGGCAACCTCATCAAAGGACCCTCCGCCGAACGCCAGAAATTTGAAGACCTGATCTGGGCGCTGATGAACACCAAAGAGTTTCTCTTTAATCATTGATGATTTGACAACCACAGATGGACACAGATGGACACAGATATTGATTTAGAGAAAATCACCCCACAATCGAACAACTCATTCGCTGCGAATTCCATGACACCGACCGATATGACAAAGCGCGCCTACAAGTTCCCCCTCTCCCTGAGGGAGAGGGCCGGGGTGAGGGGGTTGAATGTCCAACTCCGCTTACGCCTCCTTCTCTTCATCTTGGCCACAGCGCTTCCCCCATCCTTGTTGGCCCAATCCGTCTGCCTTCCCGCCCCCCGCCTCCTGACCACCCTCCCCATGGGCGGCCAGACTGGTACGACGTTCGACGTCACCATCACCGGCGACAATCTCGACGAAGACCCCAAACTCCTCTTCTCCCATCCCGGCATCACCGCGAAACCCACCGGCACGGCCAACAAGTATTCCGTCACCGTGACCAAGGACGTTCCCACCGGGATCCACGAGGCCCGCATGATGACCCGCCTGGGAATCTCCTCCTCGCGGGCATTCACCATCGGAGCCAAATCCGAAGTCGTTCAAACCAAGGGAAATCAATCCGTGGAAAAAGCGATGGAGCTCAAACTCAACTCCATCTGCAACGCCGTCATGACCACGCGTGCTGTGGACCATTACTCCTTCACCGCCAAAAAAGACCAACGTGTCGTGGTTGAATGCGTCACCAAAGGAATCGATTCCCGCATGAACGGCGTCCTCATCGTCGCCGATGAAAACGGACGTGATCTCAAGGTTGATCGCCTTGGTGGACTCATTGACTTCACCGCACCTTCAGACGGCAAATTCGTCATCAAGGTTCACGACCTGACCTACAAGGGTGGCAACCACTACTTTTATCGTCTCGCGGTATCTGGCGTGGCAAAGGGCGCACCCACCCCGCGCCATCCAATCGCGGCCAACGTGAATTCCTTTTCATGGCGCGATGAATTCTTGCCGGAGACAAAGGAACTCGCCGAAACCGAACCCAACAACAAACACGAGCAGGCCCAAAAGGTAACGCTTCCATTGAACGTGACCGGTCGTTTCTATCCGGCAGCGGATGTGGACACCTTCGAGTTTGAAGCGAAGAAGGGCGAGGAGTGGTGGATTGAAGTCGTGTCTGAACGCATCGGACTTCCCACTGATCCATTTGTCCTCGTACAACACGTCGATAAGGGAGGCAAGCTCACCGATGTCGCGGAGATGAACGACATCAAGCCGCCGATGAAACCATCGAGCAATGGCTATTCCTACGACGGCCCTCCCTACAACGCCGGTTCAGCTGACGTGCTCGCCAAACTCACCATCAAGACCGACGGCCTGCATCGACTCCAAGTCCGCGATCTGTTCGGCGGCACGCGCAGCATCAAACGCCACACCTACCGCCTGATCGTCCGAAAAGCACAACCCGACTTCACGCTGGTTGCCTGGGCCATGCATATGAACCTCCGCAACGGCGATCGCAACGCTCTTTCCAAACCCATCGCCTTGCGCAACGGACGCACCATGGCCTTCGAAGTCGCGACGATTCGTCGCGATGGATTCGAAGGCCAGATCAACATCGATATGGAAGGTCTCCCCGACGGAATGAGTGCCCAGGGATTCTACATCCCGAAGAAAAGGAACTATGGCCACCTCGTCATCACCGCCGATGACCGCGCGCCCCGCACACTTGGAAGCGGAACGATCTTCGCCACCGCCCAGATCAACGGAAAAACAGTCCGACGCCCGATTGAACTAGCCTCCATGAAATGGCCCGTCACCAACGCCCGCAACGATATCCCCGCTCCGCGCTTGTTCCCTGATGTCCCAGTATCGGTTGGCGGGGGAGAAGCTGCCCCACTCACGTTGCGCCCGGAGAAAGGCGATTTCTACGAGGGAGTGGAAAAGTCAAAAATCACCGTGCCGGTGAAGGTCGTGACTCGCGGGATTTTTTCAGGTGCCAATATTTCCTTCAAGGCATACGGGCCAGGATTCGAACGTTGCAAATTTGAAGTGCCGCTGAAGGAGGGAAGTCATGATGTTGTCTTTGACCTCGCCGATCTCAAGCTACCCGCTGGCGAGTACGTCTGCGCGCTCTACGGTCGGGCAGTTTCGAAATACAAATACAACGAAGCCGCCTTGATCCTCGCCGAAGCCACGAAGAACAAGGCCGAAGCCGACGCCAAGAAGATGGCCGCCAAGGCAAAGCAGCTCGCCGACGCTGCCAAAGCGGCGCCCGCAGAAAAGAAAGCGGCAGCAGATGAAGCCGCCAAGAAAGCAGCAGCCGAACAAAAGACCTTGGAGAAGACTGCTGCGACTGCTGCCATCCAATTGAAATCTGCAGAAAGCCGTTCGCGTCCGAAGGACATCGTTGATATCATTATCTCCGAACCCATTCGCATCCGCGTGCTACCGGAACAAAAGAAATAGGATCCATCATGAGTGACAATTCCATCCTCCGCTGTCAGGGCCCCGTCAACCGACGCAGCTTCATGCAGGTTGGCCTAGGTGCCTTTGGCGCCTTGAGCCTTCCAGGCATGTTGCGTCTCCGCGCGGAAAACGGCGTCGCGGCCGATCGTGAAAAGACCGCGGTCATCCAGGTCTGGAAACCCGGTGGCTGCTCACACATCGACACCTACGATCCGAAGCCAGAGGCAGCAGCCGAATATCGCGGCCCATTCGGAACCATCAAGACCAGCGTCCCGGGCACACACTTCACCGAACTTCTTCCCCTGCAGGCCAAACTCGCGCACAAATTAACCGTCATTCGTTCGATGGTGAACGGAGCCGGCGGTCACCCAGCCGGTTCCATGCAGATGTTCACGGGAGATACCGACAGGCGCGACAAACCGAAGGTGCGGCTTCCTTCCTGGATGTCGGTCGCAAACTACATGCGCGGCAAGGGCGGCAATCGCGATAACATCTTGCCTCGTTACATCGGTGTTCCCGCCCCCGGCTCTTACTCGGGCACAGCCTACGTCGGAGATGCCTACGGCCCGTTCAACGTTACCGGCAATCCGAACAACTCAAACTTCTCCGTCCCGAACATAGGACTGGATGACCTCAATGAAAGAGTTCGTGTCGGTCGCCGGGTTTCACTGCGCGAAAGTCTCGACACCTTGGAACGCGCCTTTGATCGCGCTGGCGAAACCGAGGCGCTGGATGAGTTCGAACAGCAGGCCATGACCCTGCTCACCAATCCCAAGGCCCGCGACGCCTTCGACCTGAGCAAGGAAAGCGATGCCACCCGCGACCGCTATGGCCGCAATCAATGGGGCCAGCAGCTCCTCCTTGCCCGGCGACTGGTGGAAGCCGGCGTCGATGTCATCACCAGCAACCTTTCCGGTCCATTGTGCGGCCGGGTGAACAACTGGGACGACCACGCCGTGAACCATCACGTCTTTGACGCCATGAAATTCCGCGCGCCAACGTACGACCAGGCCGTCAGCGCCTTGATCGAAGACATCTACGATCGCGGTTTAGACAAGCGCGTGCTCGTCGTTGTCACCGGCGAATTCGGACGCACGCCGAAGGTGAATTACCAACCCAGCACCGGCGCCGGAAACGCCAGTGCACCCGCCGGCACCAAGCAACCCGGCCGCGACCACTGGCCACGCGCCTTCTCAAACATCTGGTTCGGTGGAGGAATCGATCACGGAAAAGTTGTCGGAGCATCCGACAAGCGCGGGGAAGACGCCATCTCCAGCCGCTACTACCCACAGGATTTCATCGCCACGATCTACCAGCACCTCGGCATCGACTACCACAAGATCACCATCAAGGACTTCAACGGACGTCCCACCCCGATCATCGATACCGGCCGCGCGATTCCCGAACTCACTGCGTAAGAGCACGTTCGAGTTTCTGCGATCGAACAAATCCTCACTTCCTCCCAGACGCACGTTCGAGTGAGTACAGTTGCTGTGTGAGCCACAACAGACCATCTTCCAGTTCCTGAACGGACATCCGTTTCGGTTCATACACAAGATCGAACAACGTGCACTTCGACCAGTAGCTCTCCGCCAGCAGACGATTCTCCAGCGCGAGACGTTCTCGAAATGACGTTACCGGGATGGAGTCAGCACTCTACACTGAACTTCCGCCAAGCCGGAACTTCGGACGAATTCATCAATCATCGGGAACACGTCGGAGGTGTGTGAATCGAACCCCAGGATAAAGCAGC
This sequence comes from Verrucomicrobiales bacterium, assembly GCA_002715965.1. GTDB lineage: Bacteria > Verrucomicrobiota > Verrucomicrobiia > Limisphaerales > JAYPXF01. Next base: position 32,896 of record PBAL01000019.1, read on the forward strand.
CGCTCACGCTGATTCCGCGCGACTGAACCCGGTCGATGACAACGGCCAGGTAGAGCCAGCCATGATTTGTGGGAATGTAAGTAATGCCGCCGGTCCAGACTTGATCGGCTTGCTCTGGGGCTGGCATGTCCCGGCGGGCCAATCCCTACGACAACGCTTGGACCAAATTCTTCATGGCGACGCTCAAACGTGAAATGCTCCAAGACGGTTGCTTTGAAGACGCCAGCGCTGCCCAGTGCGAACTCTTCGAGTTCATCGAAGGCTACTACAACACCCAGCGCAAACATTCGGCTCTGGGCTACCTCACCCCCAATCAATTTGAAGCCAAACTACTCAACTCAAAATAAGATACAAACCGGTCCAAAAATCGGTGGCATATCTCAGGGCGTTACGTAATCAACGAAAAGAGTTTTGCATATCTCATTCGAGCAACAGAATCAGGTCTAATCGCCGTTGTTCACGATGGCGATAACCATAAGAAAAATCGGACGATACGGATGATTCCTTGGGCGAAGGTGGAAACCTTCAGAAGAATGAATGAATCGGATGGTGACAATCAGACTTCGAACAAGAGCACCGAACCATCCGAGACAAAACAGCCCGGGCCGCTTGCGCAACCCGGGCCGTTCTAATTCCAGCCACTTCGGCAACTACACCATCATCACAGGCTGGATCTTGAAGCCCTTTCGGTATTTGCGGGTGAGGTGTTTGTTCGCTTCCGGCTTATTGGTGATCTTCAGCTTCTTCGCGTCGAACTTGAGTGTTTCGTTCGGGAAGAATGCCGCGACGTTGCCAAGCTGAACGGCCTCGGTCAGGTGGCCGCCATATTCGAATCCGTCGCTGGGTTGCTTGCCCGAGAGACAGCCGTCGATCCAGCCGTGGTAATGGTTCTTGCTGGGTTCGGTTTCGATGGTGGCGCCCTCCTTGTTCACGAAGGGCGTCCCAACGTGCGGCACGAAGAGGTTTCCACCTTCGCCAACGACGATTGATCCTTGTCGCGGCCACTTCTGTCCCTTGGCAAGCTTGGCAATCGAATCGCTGGGACGCCGGCCACCATCATACCAGGTGATCTTCAGTGTTTCACCTTTGGTGTATTCCGTGCCGGGAACGACGAACTCAATCGTTTCCTGCGCCGGCCAAACTTCGTCGTTCATGCCCGTATGCTGGGACTTCACGCTGATCGGATCTCCGGTAATCTTGAGTGCGGTGTATATCGGATCGAGCAGGTGGCAGCCAAAGTCACCAATGGCGCCGGAACCGAAATCCTGCCAGTCGCGCCAGGTAAAGGGATGATAGACGCGATTGCCGCCATAGGGCCGTTCGGGCGCAACGCTGAGCCAGAGGTCCCAATCCAATCCCTTCGGTTGCGGCTCGCTCTTCGCCGGCCGGTCGATCAACCCACTGCGTCCGTGCCCGGTGGTTCCGACCCACGAGTGAACTTCCTTCACCTTGCCGACGATGCCCTGCTGAATGAGTTTCACAGTGGTCAGGTAAGCGGTGTGGGAATGGATCTGGTTCCCCATGCGGGTGATGACTCCATGCTTCCTGGCGGCCAGACGCATCTGCCGCGCTTCCCAGACCGTGCGTGTCAGCGGCTTCTGGCAATACACATGTTTGCCGCGGCTCATTGCATCGATGCTGATGATTGCGTGCGTGTGGTCGGGCGTGGACACCGTGACCGCATCGATCTTGTCGCCCATCGAATCGAGCATCTCCCGGTAGTCCTGGAAGATCTTCGAGCCCTTGTGCTTCTTGCGAACCTTCTCTGTTCGCGCCAGATCGACATCGGCAAATGCCACCGGCACAAGCTTCTTGTGGCTCGTCATCTCGATGATGTCCGAGAAGCCTTTGCCGTCAGCACCAATGCCGGCGAAGTTGAGTTTTGAGTTCAGGTTCTGACCACGGACNATGGCNGGTGCGGCAAGGACGGCGGCTGAGGTCGTCGCGAGGAAGGAACGGCGTGACGTGTTCTTTTCAGGANTCATGCGGAGATAGTGGAGCAGCGATTCATTGGATCAAGACTTTGTTCCTGCGAATGGGAGAAGCTTTTTGAAGTGAGCGAACCCACGTTCGCTGTTACGAATTCGGCATGCGCGGCCTACGTCGAAGCCATTCCAGTTTCATGAACTACCATATCCTCCTGGTTCTGCTCGCTTGCACCTTCTCACAGCAATCGTTGGGCGCGGCAAAAAAAGACAAGACCAAGCAGAACCGCGAAACTCCGTACGCAAATTGGGTCGAACCCGATTTCCCGTTCTTCTCATCCACCCTCGATGCGCGAATCGATCGCTATCCACGACCGCTCCTGACGAACAACGTCACACCTCGCGGGATCATCCTGAACCTGGGCAATGACTGCTGGGCCTGCTTCGACGTCGATCTGTTGCGCATGGCTGCAGTCTGGAAAGGCAAGGGAATCACCGAAGACGGATTGGCTCAAAAATCTTATCATCCGTGGGGAAGCAAGACGCGGGGCGGAATGCTGGCTCCGAAGCCGGTTGGCGAGTTGGTGGCTGCTAATGGGATCTACCCCGGTTGGCAGGTTGGTAACAAACCCATACTAACTGACCCACGTGCGCCGGCTCCAGATCCGAACGAAGTCGGTCGGGGATCGCTTCCCGAGAAGCTGGGCCGGTTTGAGGCAGTGCGTCTGGCGGGGGATTCGGTGGTGCTGGAATATTCCGTCGCCGGAGTGTCGATTCGCGAATGGGTTCGGCAGATCGACGGCGCGATCGAAAGAAGTTTCATCGTTGCACCGAGTAAAATGGAACTGCTGATGGTCATTTGCGCCCGGCGGTTGGGCAAGTATGGCTTCCAGGGGGTGCGTCAGCTCAACGATGGAAGGGTGATGTATGCCTTGGTTCCTCCACACGAGGAGAACGAGTCGTTCTGCATCTCGCATCAGGTGTGGGATAGCAAAAAGAGCCCACGAAAAGTGGATTTTCCGAAGGGCGAGAATAAGACCCGCTGGCCCGAGACCGTTGTCACCCAGGCCAGCCTTTCAAAATCTTCCGCCACTTATGTCGTGGACGACATCGCGCTGCCCAATCCGAATCCGTGGAAGCGCAATTTCCGTCCCGGAGACATCCAGTTCCTCAACGACGGAACGGGGGTTGTCCCAACCCTGGATGGAGACGTCTGGCTCGCCCGCGGACTCAAGAACTCGCTTAAGAACATCGAATGGAAACGCTTTGCTTCTGGATTACACGAGCCGATGACCTGCGCCATTCGTGATGATGAAATCTACGTATTCGACAAGAACGGGATTTGGCGATTAATGGATACCAACGGAGACGATGAGGCGGATGTGCATGAGCTGTTCTCAAATGCCTTTGGCCAGACGATCGATCTTCGTGAATTTCCGAGCACGATCCGCAATGCGCCCAATGGTGAGTTCGTGATTGCGAAAGGAGGGCAGCAGAAAACATACGGCAAACACAACGGCAGTGTGTTGCGCATTTCCAAGGACGGGAAGAAAGCGACGTTGCTTGGCTATGGATTTCGTCAACCGGCAGTTGGGGTGAACCCGCGGACAGGGCTCGTCACCTCAGGCGATCAGGAAGGGCAATACATCCCCAGCTCACCTTTGCACGAAGTGCGGGATGGAAACTTTTACGGATACATCGACGACAAGGTACATGGCCGGGAGAAGTATCCGCAAAACATCACCGAGCCGATGACCTGGATGCCGCATTCCGTGAACGCATCTTCGATTTCGCAGGTGTGGTTGTTCGGCGCGGAGATGGGAATGCTGACCGACCAAATGGTGCACATCGGTTTCACGCGTCCGGAGATCTTCAAGGTCATGCTGAACAATCGCGGCCTGCGCCTGCAGGCATCACTCAGCAGTGTGACTTCCGATTTTCAGCACCCGCCTTTGAACGGCTCGGTGAATCCCAACGACGGCCAACTCTATGTCGCAGGCTTTCAGATTCAAGGCTGGGGCAACGTTCTGAATCGTTTGAGTGGCATGAGTCGCGTGCGATACTCCGGCGAACAGTCCACGCTGCCCGAAGAAGTTTTCCCGACAGACAAGGGTGTTATCATTCGGTTCGGCACAACAATCGACAAAGCCATGGCGACCAATCCGGACAATTACTCGCTTGCCACCTGGCACTACAAGCGGACGCCCAAATACGGTTCTGCGCAATACAAGGCCGACGGTGAGGTGGGCATCGATTTCGTTGCCGCGAGTAGCGCGTACCTTTCCAAGGACGGCCGCAGCGTGTTCATCGGAGTGCCGGACATGAAACCCGTCATGCAATTCCGCATCGGCTGGTCGTTGGCAACTTCGGCGGGACGCAAGTTCGAAAAGAACGCCTACACCACCATCCATTCCCTTTCACCGTTCAAGCCCAAGGCAGAAGGCTTTGGCAACATCAAGGTCGATCTGACTCCGCGCGAACTCGCCAAGCAAACCGAGGGACCAATCACGTTCGATGAAGGCAAACGCCTCTACGGATTGCTAGGCTGCATCGCCTGTCATTCGGTGAACGGCGACAACCTCGCCAAGGTCGGCCCGACCTGGATGGGTCTGTTTGGGAGCGAACGTGAAGTCGTCGTGAATCGAAGGAAAACCAAGGCCAAAGCAGACGAAGCGTATCTCCGCGAATCCATCCTCAATCCTACGGCGAAAGTTGTGCGTGGATTTGAGAAGGGCGAGTACGCCATGCCAAGCTATGCCGGTGTGGTCACCGATTCTCAAGTGGAAGCACTGCTCCTCTACATCAAGGGTGTAAAGGACGGCGACAAGTCCGTGAAACAAACCTCCACACAAGCCCCTGCCGTTTCCTTTGAATGAGCGTCGGGTAACGTGAAGCTGTGATTCGACCGGAACAGATCAGTGACATCGAAGGTATTCGTGAACTCACGAAAGCCGCCTTTGCCGCGAGTGAGTTTGGTCACAACGGTGAGGCCGATTTGATCGAGAACATCCGGGACGCAGGAGGAAATTTGCTCAGCCTCGTTGCCGAGGCGGAAGGCAAGGTCGTTGGACACATCCTGTTCTCACCACTGACCATCGAAACGGACGCAGCCACAATTGAAGGTGTCGGACTCGGCCCGATGTCCGTCGCGCCGGAGTTTCAGAAACGGGGGATCGGTGGCGCATTGATTCAATATGGCTTGAACTACTTCGCAGAGGTTCGCGTTCCATTCGTCGTCGTCTTCGGCCATGCAGCGTATTATCAGCGATTCGGTTTCCTGCCTGCGGCTGAGCGCGGTTGCAGCCATGGGTTTTTCGGAATGCCACAAGACCTCTTGTTCGTTCATCTGCTCGAATCGTCGGTCGAATCCAAGATCACCAATGGTCGCGTGACGTACCACGAGGCTTTCGGGCCACAGTGGACGGAATGAGCGACGAACCTCCAACGTGCCAATGCGGATCGGGCGACAGTCTCGCCGATTGCTGCGGCCGTTTCGTCGACGCCGGCCAGGCACCGGAAACAGCGGAACAACTTATGCGCTCGCGCTTCACGGCGTACTGCCGGAAGAACATCGACTACCTCGTAAACTCAACGCATCCCGACGCTCGTTCCAAACGACTGCGTGAAGAAATTGAGGAAACCGCCGAAAAGATAAAATGGACCTCCCTCGAAGTCGTCTCAACCAGTCAAGGCCGGGCGAAAGACAAAATCGGTAAGGTCGAATTTATCGCCGACTACGAATTCAATGGGGAACGAAAAACGCACCGTGAGCGCTCACGATTCCGCAGGTTTCAGGGGAAATGGACCTATCTCGATGATCGCGGGTAGTTGCCTGGGACACAGAAATGATGTGTTAGCCGAACTTGGTTGATTCGTTCTCTCTCCAGCCCCTCTCCCAGTGGGCTGTCCATGCCCACAAATCCATAGCCACCACTACACGGACAATGGCCGTCGCGCCAGCGTCTTGGACTCCGGCAGTCCTCCACCGTTTTCCGTTCGGCCAACTGATTAATGCTGCGTCCATTGGCATCGCCGTGACGCCCGGCGAAAGTCACACCGAGAGCAATTCCTTTCGCTGACCACACAGTAAATCCGGTGAAAGCAGCAGAGGACTGCCGCATGATCACTACTAATCAGCGAACCGTGAATTCGATCCTCCCGAGATTGCCGTAGTTCGCATGATACCTCCCCGGCACACCGGGTTGGACCTTGCCGAGTGCGCCGCAGATGATCAATTGCCCCGGCTTCAATTCAACGCCCTGGCGATACGCATGACCCACCAGCCAGAAACCGGTTTCCCATGGTCCCTTCCAGCAGTCCGCACCGGAAGCCGCATGCAACTGTTCGCCATCCTTCGTCAGCGTGATCTGTGAATCGCGTGGATCGGTTTTGCGAGGTTTGATTTCGCGACCGACGATGTAAGCGGCCGAGGTGACGTTGACCGCCGTCAGGTCAACGGCATTGACCTCGCCGTTTGGCGTCCACGAGCCCGCTGGCAATTCCACAACTGGAACGATTGCCCTGATGTAGTTCTTGAAGTCGTCGACACTGCGCGGTTCACGATCGATGTTTCTGCCAACGATGAATCCGATTTCCGTTTCGATTTTCAATCCCGGCCAATCCTTCGAATTGATGACCGGATTTGGTTCCGACCTGAACGCACCGGAACCGCGCAAGAAAGCGGCAATGGGTTCGGCGATTCCGAAGTACGACTGCGCACCGGGAGTAACCGCTGCGCCTTTTACACCGCCAATTCCGCCCTCATCCAAGGTCGCTTTCACCCATAGCCGCTGGATCTGGTATGCGAGATCGAGTTTGGCCTTGGGAGCAATTGCCGATAGTGCGGGGAGCGGCTTCTTCAAATCCCAGGCCTTCGTGAATCGTTGCGCGAGCGCGCCGGTCTTCAACAAACCCAGTGATCGCATCCATTCCTCGCACCGGGCGGGCCAGGTCGTGACGGCTTCGCTGGTTCGGCGCAGTCCGTATCCGTGCCCACCACTCGGATAGATGTGAACGGCCGCGGATCCTTTGGCCCGCTTGATTGCGGTTGCAAGGAGAAGACTGTTTTCTACCGAGACCCGGTCGTTGAACGCATGCGCGAAGAAGAATGGAGGCACGTCACTGGGCACCTTGATATAATCGCGAAGACGGCCTTCACCCCAATCGGTAAACCCGCCAGGATAGATCAATGCGGCAAAGTCGGGCCGGCACGAAACTTGATCCGTCTTGTCTATGGGTTTGTACAGGCGTTGTGCATGGAGAAGAGCAGCCTGCCCCGCTGTTTCTCCGCCGGCTGAAAAACCAAGTATTCCGATGCGTCTCGGATCGATGCTCCATTCCCCCGCCCGGCTGCGAACAATGCTGATCGCGCGCTGGGCGTCTTGAACCGCGGCTTCGAAACGGCGCTCCTTGTTCCGAAAAGGCACGCGATACTTCAAGACGATCCCAGTCACTCCGCTCTTGTTCAGCCATTCGGCAACCTCCGTGCCCTCCAGGTCATAGGCGAGGATGTGATGCCCGCCCCCCGGACAAACAATCACCGCAGCACCGGTATCGATTTCCGGCTCGGGATGATAGATCGCAATTTGCGGCTTTGAGACGTTGGCCAGCTTGATGATCTTCTGCCCCGCGATGAGTTTGTCGCCATCCTTGAAGCGATCGTATTCCGCATCCAGCTTCACGTTCTCATCTCCCGGCGGAACGCCCGGCCAGAGGTCAATGACCATCGGCTGGTTGCCCGTGAAACCATACGTGCAAACGACAAGTAAGAATTGAACAAGCAGGCAGAGTCTTTTCATTGCGGCGGCCGGAGTGTGGACTGTCGCAGGAAGAGTTCAAGATCGGTGATCACTGGTTCCGTCAGTTGCGAATGCGCTCCGGTTGTTTTAGCCTTGCTGCGCCGAATGGCTTCAGAAGAGCAACAATCGGAAAAGATTGAGTCCACGGACGAGAGTGGTGGTCTCGGAACCTGGCTGGCCTATGGCGCGTTCATTCTCCTTTGCGTTGTCTTCGCCAAGATGGTGCTGAAGAAGCAATCGGGGACGGCTGGAATTCACCCGACGGACACAACGCATTCCACTTCGAACGCACCGGCCGCAGGCGAACAACGCTTCATTCGAATTCAGATGCCCAATTTCTGGGACCGAAGCCGCGACCTCATGCTGTGGTGGGATGCCGCTCCGGAAGCTTCCAAGGAAGGTACTCTCGCCACCGGCGATGAGAGCAACATCAAGCGTGCGGACTATGCCGGTGCCCAAGCCTGCATGGAGTGTCATCCGGGCAACTACGACAAGTGGCACGGGCACGCACATCGTCGTATGAACGCCCTCGCGGACGCGGAAAACGTGGTGGGAGATTATTCCGGCGACCAGTCGATTCAATACTTGGGGGGAACGGCGCATTTCCGCAGCGAAGACGGGAAGTATCTGATGGAATTGAAACGCGGAGAAAACGAACGGCTGTACCAGGTTCATCGCACGATCGGGTCCCGGTTCTTCCAATACTACATCGGCCGGATCATTGAATCGAAGGGCACGGTGACCGAAGACCAACGGAACATAGAACACGTCCTGCCATTCGGCTACTGGATTAACCGGAAGGAATGGGTGCCAGCGGTGCATGTGGGCGGAATCGATCGCGGCAAAAATTCGGAATACAACCCATTCGACTCCGACGTCTGCGTGCAGTACGACTCCGGCTGTTCCGACTGTCACACCACCCTTGCGTTTGGCGATTGGATCACCCGTAACGGGGGCGGCCTGCGCACGGCGGAATTCACTCCGCACAAACTTCAATTCGATATGGGGGCCTACCTCCTGTCCGAGCATCCGGAACTCGCCAGCAAGGGAACGAGTCCGGCGAACTACCAGACCGACGAGATCGGCCGCCTGGGTGCAGCGATTCAGAACCTGCCGGCGAAAACCAATGCGATCAACCTGGGTGTCAGCTGCGAATCCTGTCACCTCGGCGGCCGTGAGCACATCGAAGCCAGCACGAAGACCAGCTCAAGCAAACTTCCCTCATTCTTCCCGGTGAGCCCACTGGTCGCCTCGCATGCGAAGGACGACGAAGATCTTCGCGGCAGGCATATCGGGAATCTGAATTACGTCTGTGGCCGTTGTCATTCAGGCAACCGTCCCGAGTTTGCCAATGGCACCCACACCTGGAACTCGACGGAGTTTTCCGACGGCATACGCGGCTACTGCTACAACCCGATCAAGGCCAAAGCGCGAAACATGAATTCACTCACCTGCGTGCACTGCCATGATCCGCATGAAGGCATCGGCCAGAAGTGGAAACTCACGCCGAAGCAAAACGACAAGAAATGTGTGAGCTGTCATTCGCAATTTGAGAAATCAGATCAATTGGTCGCGCACACGCATCACGCGGCTGACAGCGAAGGCAGCCGCTGCATGAATTGTCACATGCCCAAGATCAACGAAGGCCTTGAGGACATGGTTCGCACGCACCGAATCTTCAACCCGACCGACCGCAAGATGATCGAGGCCAACCAACCCAACGCCTGCAACCTTTGCCATGCCGATCAACCGATCGATTGGACCATCAAGCATCTACAGGCATGGTACGGTCCCGAACACCGCTACTCACCCTCGGCACTCGCGGCGAATTATCAAAAAGGTCAAAGCGTTGGAGAAGGCTGGTTGAACAGTCCGCACGCCCCCACCCGCCTGGCGGCCGCCTGGGCGATCGCAGAAGGTCCGCACTTCGACAAGATGAAGGAACAGCTTCTGCGTCTCTTGGTAGAGGATGATGAACTCATCAACCGACAGTTCATCGAGGAAGCGATCGAGACCCGGTTGAAGAAGGATTTCAGGGAGCAGGGTTATCGCTTCTATGCCGATCCACCCGAACGCCGAGCAGCGATCGAGAAGGTCAAAGCGGCAATGGGGCTGGCCGGAGAGTAACAGGATGCTTATCTGGAGCTCGGAGCTTTTCAAACTCATCCACTGCCCTCTTCGCAAACGCTTTTGTTACTGCATCCGATTCCCGGGAGGATTTAATACGCGCATCCGTCCAACACCCTGACGCGTATGAAATCCGCCAAACCTCTCTACCGATTTCTCCCTCTGCTCATTGCCTGCGCTGTCAACTCCGCCACCTTTGATCCAGCGGACTACGAACAACGCAAGGCCAAAGCTGAGAAGGCCTTCGCCGAAGGCTCCTATGCCCGCGCGGAACAGGCGTTTTCAGCAATCGACACCGGTGCACTACCGAAGGCCGAACGTCGCTGGATCGAATTCCGCATCCACGACTCAGCCTGGCGATCCGAAGCCTCCACGCACAAGGCGGACAATACGCGGCTCAACGCAGCACGGAGCGCGTTGGAAAAGATGATCCGCGATCAGACCGAACCAGATCGGATATACGCGGAGATTTGCGAATCGCTGGGAGACTTCCGCTGGACGAATGCCCGCCAGCGCAGTTGGTACACCGCCTGGCAGAATTACCAACGCGCATTGGATTGGTGGGCAGGTTCGCCGGACATCGAACTCGCGCGCCAGCGTTACATCAGGATTCTAAAACGCATCGTCACGCCGGGATTCAACGAGCGCTACTACTATTACGGTTATTACGGCAACTACATCCCCGAGAAGTTCGCCCGTGACTTCCTGGAGATCGCGAAGACCGACGAAGACAAGGCGCATGCGAGCTATGTAATGGCGATGAACCTCCTGTTTCGCGGAGGCAATCAAGAAAAACGAGCACTGGCACCGGATCATTTCGAAGCCGCGTTGAAAATCGGCAAACGCTCGGCTTGGTACGACGATGCGCTTTTTTATTACGCCCAATGGATGCGCGATCAGGGACGCATCATGCCGCAGGAGAACGGAGGTTGGACCTACGAACGAGATTACGTGAAGGCCGTTGAAATCTATCGTCGGCTGTTGCGGGAATTCAGGGAGGGCGAGACCCGCCACTACCGGCAGGCCAAGCAGCAGATTGCGAACATCACCGGTGTGTCACTGAACGTCGGCGTGTCACACATCTTTCTGCCGGGATCTGAAATTCAATACCACCTCAATTGGCGTAACACCAAATCCATCGACCTGGCGCTCTACCCGATCGACACAACCGCGGATATTCCGTTCAAGAACGATGCCTCAGGAACGCGAAGCTGGGTGAATTCCTTACGACTCGGACGATCGATGCATAGTTGGAAGCATGACACCAAGGACGAGGGCAAACACGTGCCTGGAAGCGCCCAACTCCGCATCGAAAAACAACTCGAATCGGGTGCCTACGTGCTCGAAGCCAAATCCGAGGGACTGAGCCGGCGAGAACTCGTGTTGATCACCGACAGCTCGCTGGTGCTGAAGAGCAACGGCAGGCAGGCGCTGATCTATTTCTGCAACGCCGCGGATGGAAAGCCCATTGCCAATGCCCGCACCCGGCTCTGGGCGCGACATTACGCAAATCGCAAATGGCACACGCGCACCTGGACCGCCCGCACGGACAAGGATGGCTTGGCGCGCCTCGAAGTCACGCGTTCCGACGGCCGCAGTCCGCAACTGTTGGCCACGGCAATCAAGGATGACCAACAGGCCTATTCCACCGGCAACACGAGCTACTACAATCGCAATCATCAGGTCTGGCGTATTTACGCCCATACGGATCGCCCGGCCTATCGCCCGGAGGAGAAGGTGGAATGGAAGATCATCGCGCGCACCTATGACGGCTCCGGTTACCACACGCCCTCGGAAGCCAAGGTGCACTATGAAATCCGTGATCCACGTGGCAACAAAGTCCACGAAGCCACGGTTTCGCTCAACGAATTCGGCAGTGCCTGGAGTTCGTTCGATTTGAAGAAGGACCTGCCACTGGGCGAATATCGGATTCAATTCTTAGCAAACGACCAGCGTGGCCGTCGAGGGCATGTCGGTTCGGCAACACTTTTTCGGCTAGAGGAATACAAGCTTCCTGAATTCAAGGTGAGCGTACAGACGCCGGAGGAAGACGGACGCAAGAAGGTATTCCGCGTCGGCGAACGAGTGGAAGCGGAAGTCCAGGCGGATTACTACTTCGGCGGCCCGGTCGCTGGTGCGAAGGTCGAGGTGATCATCCGGCAGAAGAAACATTACCGCTACTGGCCCCAACCACGCTCCTTCCCCTGGTTCTACGAGGACATCGATCAGGATCCCCATCGCTATTACGGACGTTCGCGTGGCTCGCAGATCAAGCGCGAGGTGCTCACCACCGACGACACCGGCAAGGTCAAGTTCACCTTCGACACACCACAAGGCGCCAATACAGATTACGAATACGTCATCGAAGCCCGCGTCACTGACCAGAGTCGACGTGAGATTGTCGGCACTGGCTCCGTGAAGGTCACGCGCCAGCGTTACTTCGTGAATGCCAGGCCGGAACACAACATCTACCGCCCGCAGGACAAGGCCGTGGTAGGGTTCAAGGCCAAGGACGCCAATGGCGCGCCATTCGAAGTTTCCGGCGAAGTCGTCGTGACCCGCGATTACTGGTGGGAAATCTGGATCGATCCGAACGGACGCGAAGTTCAGGGACCGGAACTGCGCAGGCTCAAGTCGCAGCCCATCTTTCCTCCTCGCCCCGCTCCTGGAAAGAAAGGATGGAAGCTCAAGTTCCGCGGATACCAGCACGACGAAGTCACCCGCCAGATGGTGCAGCTCAACGCGGAAGGCGAAGGCGAGTTCAGTTTTACGCCCGAACGCGATGGTTACTACCGGGTGAACTGGAAGAGTGAGGATGTGATACGCGAAAACCCACGTCTCGCGAAAGCGATCACTGCCAGCACGACGGTCTATGTCTGTTCTTCAACCACGACCGACATCGGTTATCGGCACGGCGGTGTTCAGATCATCGTGGACAAGGACACCTTCCGCGTCGGCGAACGGGCACCGGTGATGTTGATGGCGCCGACGAACGATCGCTACGTCCTCTTCGCCACCGAAGGCGAGGATCTCTACAGCTACCAACTCGTTCACGTGACCGGAACGGTGAAGCTCGTTCAACTGGACATCAGCGAACGGGAGGTCCCGAACTTTTTCCTCAGCGCGACGATGGTTCATGACCGCAAGATTCATCAGGACGCGGAACAAGTGATCGTTCCACCCACCAAGAACTTCCTGAACGTCGACATCGTTTCCAACCAAGATGAATACCAGCCCCGTGAAGAAGGCGAACTCACGGTCAAGACCACCGACCACAACGGCAAACCGGTCGCAGCGGAAGTCTCATTGGGACTCGTCGATGAATCCGTTTATTACATCCAGTCCGACTACGCCATGGATCCGCGCAAGTTCTACTTCGGCCGCAAACGCGCAAACCACACGCGGAACATGAGCACCTTCAATCACCGCTCGTACGTGAAACTCGTCTATCACGAGGAAAGCAAGCAGGTGATGACCGAGGACGCGGCCAAGAACCTGCGCAAGCAGGCCAAAGACAGCCCTGACGAACTGAGTGCGGAGGAGGAAGCGGATTCAGTCCCAGCCTCGGGCCCTGCTGCCGGCGTGGCCGATGGGAGGCCACAACGGCTACGCGCATTTCAGAGCGCCAGCGTCGCTTCGACTCCCGCCCCGGCGACAGCCAAACCAAAGGTGCCTGGTAACGCGATGGCCCGCGACAGCGCGCTCGGCCCGGAGATGGCCAAGGAGGGCGCCGTGCTCTCGAAACGAGCTGCCAAGAAATACGACCAGGTCTCAGCCCAGGTGCAGGTGCGCAGCGATTTTCGATCCACGGTCATCTGGCAACCGGACGTGAAGACCGATCGCAATGGTGAAGCAACTGTGAAACTGAAATTCCCCGATTCTCTGACCGGTTGGAAAGCCACCGCTCGCGCCGTTGGCAAACGCAACACCTTCGGCATCGGAACTTCCGCAACTCGCACGCGCCAACCGTTGATCGTTCGACTCCAGGCGCCACGTTTCTTCGTGACCGGCGATCGTACGGTCGTCTCCGCGGTGATCAACAACAACACGAAGAAGAGGATGTCCTTGAAGGCCGTGTTGGAAGTCGGTGGTGCACAGGTGATCGGTTACCTCCTCGACGGACCACGCAAGGGATTGAATCCGGTGGATGGTTTCAATGTGATGCCGTATGCGGTCGAGCATCCCATCGCACTCGTCGACAAGGTCAGCGTTCCGGCCAATTCCGAGAAGCGCGTCGATTGGCTCATCCAGACTCCCAAGCCCGGCGACGTGAAGCTCAAGGTCACTGCCTTCACCGGCAACGGCAAGTCGGCCGATGCCATGCAGCGTTCCTATTCCGCTCACGAACACGGCATTGAAAAGTTCGTTTCCAAGTCCGGCAAGGTTCGTGGCAACAACATTCGCATCAAGCTGGACATACCCAAGGAACGGAAGAACGAGTCCACTCAACTTACAGTTCAGGTTACCCCCAGCATGGCCGTCACGATGCTCGACGCCCTGCCCTACCTGATCGATTACCCCTACGGCTGCACCGAGCAAACCATGAGCCGTTTCCTTCCTGCCGCAATCACCGCGCGCACAATGAAGGATCTCGGCCTCGAACCCGAAGACATCATGGGCCGCGTGTTCGGAGGCATCGAACAGGCTCACGTGGACAAGACGCAACCGAAGGGCAAAAAGAACCTTGAAGAACTCGACGAGATGGTCGCCAAGGGTCTGAAACGGCTGTACGACTTCCAACACTCCGACGGCGGCTGGGGCTGGTGGAAGAAAGGCACGAGCGATCACTGGATGACCGCCTATGTCGTCTGGGGACTCAACCTCGCGAACCAGGCCGGTGTCACAGTCAAGTCAAGCGCGGCCAGCCGAGGTGCCCACTTTCTCGACAAGCGACTTGTTGAGGAAGAACTGAACCCCGACATGCAAGCGTGGATGCTCCACGCATTGGCGCTGCACAAGAAGCGCAATGCAAACTTCGCCTCCAGCAACTTTCAAAAGAAAGCCTTCGATAATCTCTGGAACAAAAAGGACCAGCTCAACGCCTACACCCGCGCGCTCTTTGCGCTGGCCGCCCACAACTATGGCAGAAAAGTCGAGGCCCGGACGCTCGTGCGCAACCTGGAGAACGGAGTCATCACCGACGATCGACCGGACACCTCCGTGTTGATCGAAGGCCAACCCAAGAACAAGGGCGTGATGGGCACAGCTCACTGGGGTAACGACGGAATCTACTGGCGTTGGAGTGAAGGTGGCGTGGAAGCGACTGCCTTTGCCCTGCGCGCCCTGCTCACCATCTCACCCAAGAACAAGCTGATCGAACCGGTCACCAACTGGCTCATCAAAAATCGGCGGGGCGCGCAATGGAGCAACACCCGCGACACGGCCATCGTTGTGCTCGCGATGAACGATTACCTCCGCACCTCCGGCGAACTGAAAGCCGACATGGAATATGAAGTCCTGGTGAACGGCAAGCGAATCGCGAAGAAGAAAATCGCTGGCGCAGACCTGTTCAATGCGCCCAGTCGCTTCACGGTAAATCGCGAACTCATCCGCGACGGCAACAACGACATCCGCATTCGTCGCACGGTCGAGGGTCCCATCTACTTCGCTGCGGAAGCCGAATTCTTCAGCCTCGAAAATCCGATCCCTGCCGCCGGCAATGAGATCTTCGTCAAACGCGACTACTACCGCCTCGCTGGCCGCCCCACGCTTCTCAAGGGATACGTCTACGACAAGGTCAAGCTGCACGATGGGGACACCATCAAGTCCGGCGAACGCATCGAAACCGTTCTCACCGTGGACGCCAAGAACCACTATGAATACCTCCTCTTCGAAGATCTCAAGCCTGCTGGCTTCGAAGCCGTGCAGATCCGCAGTGGCCAATCCCTTTATGCGAAGGAGCTCAATGCCGTCGGTGTGAATCGCAAGTTCGCCAAGGCAAACTACGGCCCCTACCACGTGCAGCGGGGCGACACGCTCTTCGGAATAGCCCGCAAACACCGGACGAAGATGAGTGAGATCCAGGCACTCAATCCCAAGCTCGATCCGCGCAAACTCAAAATCGGCCAGCAGGTCATGGTTCCCGGTCTGCCTCCCCTGCCCCAAAAACAACGCACCTCCGATTACACCGGCCGTTCACGCTGGATCTACCAGGAACTCCGCGATCGAAAGGTTGCCATGTTCATCGATAAACTTCGGGAGGGTATTTGGGAAATTCGCTACGATCTTCGCGCCGAAGTCCCCGGAAAATTTCACGCACTCCCTGTCTTGGGACACGCCATGTATGCCCCCGAAATCCGCTGCAACAGTGATGAGATTCGTGTGACGGTGCGGGATTGACCTGGAAGCTGCGGAGGGAGGTGGCGCTTGATGAAATTTCGGCCAACCAGACGGTCAGATTGCCCATCCTACCTCGAGCCGGTCAGTTCTTCGCAGAGGGAGGCGCATCGGGCGAGTTGTTCGAAGATGAAGCGCCGGGCCTGGTCGCGATGACAGTCCGCGCAAGATTCGCTCAATCGCTCATGGGCGAGCATGCCTGTTGGCTTCAATGCGTCACGCCCGTGGGGATCGTGGCAATCCGCACAGACTTCATTGCCGACGAATTCAGCACCCTTGACCACGGGGGGCTGACCTGCACAGGGGTGACGGTGGAACATGAAATCAACCCCACGAACGCGATCCCAAAAAACGACCAGATCAGGATGGGTATACGCAAGACCACCCGCATGTGAGGAGACTGGAGGGGGAACTCTTCCTGGGCAACTGCCGATTCACGGAATCGTTGAATGGCGTTGTCTGGGCGCAACGTTTGCCTCGGTGGCCACCTGATCAACTGTTCTCACCGGCCCGCGGCATCAAACAGCCGCGGTCAAGATTTGCGTGAGTTCGTCTTCGGTAAGCGGAAGCGGATTCGCCTTCATGCTGCTGGCTGCTCCAGCTTTTTCGACGATGACTGGAACGTCGGATTCCTTGATTCCAAAGCTGCCGAGCTTGGGGATCTCCAATTCAGCGGCAAGCTCCTGAACCTTGGCCAATCCGTCCTTCACCGTTGCAGTGTCGTTGCCCACGAGCCAGCAGGAGATCTCCCGGTAACGGCCCAGTGCTTCGGATTCGGAGAAGCGTTCCTGCAAGGCCCGGCAGTTGGCGGACATGACGTGCGGAAGGAGAGCCGCGCAGACTGCGCCGTGGGGTGCGTCGAACATCCCGCCGATTGGCGCGGCAACCCCATGAACAGCACCAAGTCCGGAATTGGCCAGCGCCAACCCGCCGAAGAGGCTGGCCATGGCCATCTGTTCGCGAGCGTCGATGTCGTCACCGTATTCGAACGCACGCTTGAGTGAACCAGCGGCCCGGGGGATTCCATCGCGGCAGATGGCATCCGTAAGCGGATTGGTGCGGCAGCAGGTGTAGGGTTCGATGAGCTGGGTGAGCGCGTCCATGCCGGTGGTTGCGGTGATTTCCTTGGGCAGCCCCACGGTTAATTCGGGATCTACGATCGCAACACGCGGCAGCATCCAGACGCTGCGAAGGCTCGCCTTGACCCGATGCGTGGGAGAATTCAGGACGGCGTTCTTGGTGACTTCAGCTCCCGTGCCTGAGGTGGTCGGGATGGCGATGAACGGAGCCGCCTGTTGCGTCAGCTTCTGTCCCTTGCCGATAACTTCAAGGTAATCAAGCACATCGCCCGGATTCGTAAGCATCGCGGAGATGGCCTTGCCACAATCGATGGGACTGCCACCACCGAAGGCGATGACGGAGGCACACTGGCCGGACTTGGCACGTTCCACTCCGTCGCGGATATGTTGAATCTTTGGTTCGCCATCGATTGAGTAGATCGTGGAGGCGATTTCGGCCTTATTGAGTTGTTCACGAAGAGGGCCGAGTCGGTTGAGCGACTTGCCGGTGACGATGAGTGCGGATTTTCCGAACTCGGATGCGATGTCACCGACCGAGGCAAGTTTGCCGCGACCAAAGACGATGCGGGTGGTGGTGGCGAATTCGAAGTTCATGAGCGGTTCGTTTACGGTTCTCAATCCTTGCCGTCATCGTTGTCCTAGTTTTCAGAGATTAAGACAAGGACGAGGACAAGGATTAAGAAATCGTTCAGCCGGCAGGATTTTCGAACTGATCGTCATCTGGATGAACGTTCGCGAAGCGGGTGGCCTTGCGCGGCTCGGCCATCATGGACTCGACGGTTTCCTTCCACACCTTGTAATGCTCCGTTTGCTTGTGGGCGGCCGGTCCGTCATCATTCTTGAAAACTTCCACCAGTATGAACTTGGCCGGATCGTCGTGCTGCTGGTAGCAGTCAAAGCGGGCGACGAGCGGTTCCTGAATGCTGCCGCGTGCATTGGCTCCGGTGGCTTCCTTGAACGCGTCGACGCATTCGGGCTTCACGTGAACTTCGACGAAGTGGGCTCTCATGATCAGTTTTCGATTCGATAGAGATGGGTTTCGCTGCGCAGGAACAACGTGTTGCCGGAGACGGCAGGTGAGGCCATGAAGCCGCCGGCCATCTTGTTCTTGGACACGATTTTGAATTCGCGACCGGGCTTGACGACGGTGACCGTGCCGTTCTGGTCGCAGTAATAAAGATTGCCACCGGCGAGAATGGGTGACGCGGAGTATTTTCCGCCGAGGCGTTCCTGGTAGATCTCCGTCCCTGTCTTCGCTTCGATAGCCGTTAGAATTCCACCATCTGAAACCATGTAGAGCGTATCGCCGACCAGAATGGGCGAGGGCTTGGCGGGAGCTTGCCGAATGATGCGCCACTTCACGTGTGTCTTGGTGACGTTGCCCGAACCGGTTGGATCGACCGCCCACATCTGCGGTTTCATGTACCCGGTTGCGAAGAAGACCAGGTCATGCCCATAGACCACGCGCGGGACGTTCGAGAAACCAGGGATGTCCACATACCAGAGTTCCTTGCCGTCGTTCGGATCGTAGGCATTGATGCGCTGCGCTCCCATGCTGATCAACTGGTCCTTGCCGTTCACCTGAATGACGTGCGGGGTTTGATACGCCTTGCGCAGGTGGAAGTTGATCTTGCTCATGTCATTGCTGCGCTTGGTGCGCCAGGCGAGCTTGCCGTTCTTCTTGTGGAGTGCGGCCACGTATCGGAGTTCAGTTCCGTCGCAGTTGAGAATGATCTTGTCCTTGTAAAGAATCGGAGATGAACCGGCGCCATTCTGGTCATGGTCGTGTTTGAGTGTTTCGTTCTTCCAGAGGATCCGCCCGGTCTTCGTGTCGATCGCGGCCGCACCGTACATCCCGAAGAAAACGTAACAACGCCCCTCCTCCAAAACCGGCGTGGGAGACGCGTGACTGTTCATCTTGTTGATCTTCTCCGGTTGGGAAACATGGAACACCTCGATCATGTGCAGCCGCTTGCCGCTTGTCTTGTCGATGCAGACGACACGGAGCGAGCGGCCGCTGTCCAGGGCGGTCTGCATCCAGATCTGGTTCCCATAGATGACCGGCGAAGACCATCCCTTGCCGGTGATGCGTTTCTTCCAGGTGACGTTCTCGGTGTCGCCCCACTTGATGGGGAGCTTGGTGGCCTGCGAATGTCCGTCGCCGGAAGGTCCACGGAATTGCGGCCAGTTGGATTCGGCGATCAGTGAAGTAACGCACAGCGAAAAGCCGAGCAGAAGAGCGGTGTTTTTCATGGATACAATCGGTTTGAAAACTAGGCGAGCGTGATGGGGACGACCTTTGAAACAGGTTCGAGATCGGAGCCGACGAGATGCACTTCAAGTGTCCAGGTCAGCATTGCAAATCCCGCACCTGGGAGTTCACCCTCACGGATATCAAGTCCCTGCAAAACGCCACCGACATTCGTGCGAACGGTGACCTGTTCCGGACGCGGAGCAGGGAAGGCAAAATCAATATCGCCTTTGAATCCCTTGGGAATCGGCAGTTCGACTGCCAGGTCTTCTTCATGCCGAAAAGCCTCGTCGGTGTAGGAATCCCATTCTTCCTCCGCGGTATCATCGTAGCCGACCGTGCTGCGGGCCTTGCGACGGCGCTCTTCATACATCCCCACCAGCATGACAACTGCGCGTTCGGCGGATATCTCGGAACCGGTTTTCAAGCTGACCGTTCCCGTGACGTCTTCACCGGTGGTGAAGCTCGGTTGGGTCATCTTGACTTCAAACTTCCCCTTCTGCGCCTTGATGATGATGACGACGACCACGCCAAGGCAAAGCAGCACCGGAATGACCACCATGAGACTTGCGAACAGGACTGGCTGTATCATGGCGGGGATAATGGCGGGGCAGAAGTCGGGGAACAACCGCGAAATGAGGAATTACGCGGGCTGCCTGATTTTTGACCACAGATCCCGATACAGTCGGGATCTGTGGTCAAAAACCTCCGACTTGAACCAAGTCCCCCA
Source organism: Verrucomicrobiales bacterium (assembly GCA_002715965.1). Lineage (GTDB taxonomy): Bacteria > Verrucomicrobiota > Verrucomicrobiia > Limisphaerales > JAYPXF01. The sequence continues at coordinate 53,142 of PBAL01000019.1, forward strand.
AGCCTTCACCCTCTGGGCCAATCCCTATGGACCCGCTGATTCTGTTACTCATCGGAATTGCCGCTGTGATGGGCGGCATCCTCGTCTTCAAGATGCATCCGTTTCTTGCACTGACCCTGGCCGCGTTGCTGGTGTCGCTGTTCACGCCGGAGAGTGGCATTCGGAAGTTCGGCGAATCGAAGAAGATGTCCGAGGTGCAAATTGAGAAAATGGTGGACCAGACGATCGGCAAACGCGTGGCCACTGCATTCGGAGGAATCGCCACCAAAGTCGGGCTCGCCATTGCGCTGGCCGCGATCATCGGGAAATGCCTGCTGGAGAGCGGTGCTGCAGATCGAATCGTCCGTTCGTTCATGGCGGGCGTGGGTGAGGCGCGGGCCGCACTCGCATTCATGATGAGCGGCTTCCTGCTCGGGATACCGGTCTTCTTCGACACGGTTTTCTTTCTGATGATCCCGCTTGCCCGAACGCTCCGGCTGAAGACGGGCAAACACTATGGGCTCTATATCATGTCCATCATAGCGGGCGGAACGATCAGTCATTCGCTGGTGCCACCGACACCCGGCCCTTTGCTCGTCGCAGGCGAACTCGGTGTGGAGATGGGTGAAATGATCATCGCGGGGCTCGTGATCGGTGCGGTGGCTTCCTTGAGCGGCTATGCCTATGCCAAGTGGCACGACAGCAAGTTCGACCTGCCGTTGCGGGAAACTGAGGACGGCCAACTCGATCAACTCAAGGCACTTTCCGAACGCGATACCTCCCAGCTTCCGGCACTCGCGCTTTCGCTTGCACCGATCGTACTGCCGATGATCTTCATCACTTCGCAGACGATCCTGAATTCGCCCTGGGGCAAGGCGCAGTTTCCTGATCTCAATCCCTCGTTCCTTGGGTTCATCCGCACGATGGGCGATCCGATCGTGGCATTGACCGTGGCGGCCTTGATTTCCCTGGTGACCCTGATCATGGCGAAGAAGCAGGAGTTGAAGGAAACGATGGCCACGCTTCCGCCCGCCCTGAAAGACGCCGGCATGATCATCCTGATCACCTCCGCGGGCGGTGCGTTTGGTGGAATCCTTCAGCAGACTGGAATCGGACCGCGTCTGGAAGAGATGTCCGGCGGGATGCAACTGGCCGTACTGCCCTTGGCCTGGTTGATCACGGCCGTGGTTCGCGTCGCGCAGGGATCGGCCACCGTGGCCATGATCACGGCCGTGGGAATCGTTGGCGGAATGGCAACGAATGATCTCGGTTTCAATCCCGTCTACATTGCCATCGCCATCGGTTGCGGCTCGAAGATGCTCCCCTGGTTCAATGACAGTGGATTCTGGGTGATCTGCAAGATGAGCGGATTCACGGAAAAGGAAACGCTTCAGACAGTCACCCCACTCCTCAGCATCATGGGTATCGTCGGTCTGATCGTGACCATGATCCTCGCGAAACTCTGGCCGATGGTGTGAAGACACCCCGATCGCGACTACGCAGACGGTGGCTCAGCCGTTTGCCAGGACAGATTCAATCGCAGCATGCAGCTTCTTCGGTTGATCCGTACCGATGAGATAGCGCTTTCCGTTCTTGAGCTTGATTTCCACCACGTCAAATCCGGACACATTGAACAGCCAACCGCCCCAGATCTTCTTGATGCCTCAGCCGTTATACCAACGGCTCCGGGTGGGTTCGGCGGATTCAATGTCCGCGACAGCAAACGATTTCCGGATAAGACCGATGCCAAAGCGCAATGACAGCATCTCGGCGGAGACGCGCACGTGAAGCGAATGAAAAAGAACCAAGGCAACCAGCATGACGACCGAGGGGATGGCGAGTCCAATCCCCAACCCCCTGTTGCCTGCGGCAAAACCACCGACGGATATCGAACCACACACCAGAATCGCCACCAGCAGAATGATCCGCATGAGCGTGCCCGGCTGGGTGTGTTCGTATTTCGCTCGATCCTTCATTTGGCAGTTCCCTTCTACCGCCGGTAACCGACCGCATAGAGCGGACTTCCCTTTCGAGTCCGCCAGACCTTTGGAAACTGTTTGCCGGACAGGTCGTAGCAAACCCGCATGGCGTCCTTATGCTTGTGCTCAAAGACGGCCAGGATCGTCTTCCCCTTGCTCGGCCCGGACTCACTCTTGATCGTCATCCGGTGTAGCTTGACGCTGGTATCGATCGTGAACGTCCCCCAGTCGTCGTGGTCTCCCCCCCGACCGTAACAACGTAGGTGTTGCCCTTGACCGGCAGCGTGATCTTGTCCAACTCCTCCTTTGGAATCCGCTGTCCCGGGATTGAAGCCGCGATCGGCTTCCAAACTTTTATCGGCAACCTTTGGAGACTTGTCAGCCGCCCAGAGCGATACCGAAGTAACCACGGAGAGGAAGAATGAGCAGAAGCGCTTCATGAATGAACGGCTTATCGCAGAACCACCCGCCTGAAGCAAGCAAGGCCACGACGGGCGGACAAAAACGTAGCAGCAAGCGTGAGCGAGCAGACCCGTCAATGACACCCTCACGTTATGGCCGGTCTCTGACCGAGCCACAACTGTTTCTGTTCACGTCCCAGCTCAGCGCGGAGCCTCACCAATCCACCGGCCATTCAACATCACGTGCTTCACACGATTCATCGCGCCGATGTCCTGCGAAGGATCACCCTCAACCAGCACCAGATCGGCGAGCTTCCCCTTCTCAATGCTTCCCAACCGATCCTGTGCTCCAAAAAACTCCGCATTCCTGATCGTCGCAGCCGAAAGCACTTCCAAAGGAGTCATGCCGCACCTGAGCAACAATTCCATCTCGTGTTGGTAAGCCGTCCCGCGTTTTGCAAACGGATGATGCGTATGCGAGCCGACCACAGTCTTCGCGCCTGCCTCATGACACAGACGAACGAATCTAAGCATGTTCTCGAACGCCCGTACATCGCGCTCGGTGTTTCCCGGTGAAGCGATACGCTTTTCAAAGATCCCCAGAGTGGGCGAAACAAACACTCCCTTCTCCACGATCAAATCCAACACAGGTTTCACACGTGGCGCATCCAGGTCGATACCGGCCCACAGTTGATGGCGCAGTTTTTTCCGTGCATTCGGATCGGCACGCACTCGACGGCGAAAGTCTTCCGCTTCCGCCGGTGCGGCAAGACTCGTCCCGAACGAAGTCACGTGCTCGATCCCGCGCACGCCGGCATTGATCGCATCAGTGGCATCGACGAGTTCCAGATGCGCCGTCACCAGAACGCCCTGTTCCTCGGCTGTCTGACAAACCGTCGTGTGATACTTGAGCGGCAGGCGGAAGTAGATCTTGATCGCCGAAGCCCCACGCCCCACGTGATCGATCACCGCTTTCCGCGCATGGTCGGCGTCCTTCACCAAGACCGCCTGTTGCGGCCAGACTGCCGGATGGGTATCCAGATGCGCCCCGCAGAGAAACACACGCGGCATGGCAAGATCTGTCTGCATCACGGCCTGGTAAAACCGAAAGGGATGCCCCGGATCGCGCAAGGTCGTCACCCCACGCGAGAGCAGGTAATCAACGGGCTTCTCAAGGTCGTTGACCGAATGAAAATGCGAATCGAACAGGCCCGGCAGAATCGACATGCCGGACACGTACAACTTTTCCGTGCCTGGTGGAATCGTCATCGAACGGCCCACGGCCGTGATCTTGTTTCCCCGGACCATCACGATCGCACCCTCGACCGGATTGCCTCCGTGCCCATCAATCAAACGCGCACCGATCAGCGCCGTCGTCTGAAAATTCGTCGGTGCGGACGGTGGATTGATTTCACACAGTCCGGCTGGCCATGCGTTCACACCCAGGAGCAGAGTTAGGAACACGGATAATCTGTAAATATTCATGAGTCAGTTCTATTGGACCGCAGCTTCCTCCCGATGCCTGATCTGGCAAGAGAATTTGGGGCAGGAGAATTCTGAATCTCCCTTCAACGAAATCTCATCCTGCCAATTCGCTTGCCAAAAATCTCACTTCACGGATTGATCAATGCCAATCCATGAAGATCAGCGACATACGCCTGCTGCCTTTGCGCGGCGCCACGCCTGACGGTGGCTGGGACGACAAGTTTCTCGATACCGAAAACAACCTGCACACGCTTGTCGAAGTGGTGACCGATGCGGGCGTGACTGGCTTGGGCAGCGTCTTTACCTCAGCAAAACTCATCGAAGGCTCAATCGATGTGATGAAGCCTTTTCTCATCGGCGCATCCGCGCTCGATCCTGCCGCCACGACGGAGAACCTCCATCAACAGACCTTCTGGCAAGGCCGCGGTGGCGCAATCACCCACGCAATCTCGGGCATCGACATTGCGCTTTGGGACATCCTCGGCAAGGTGACCAAACAACCGATCAGCCGATTGCTCGGCGGTCGTCATCGCGAATCGATCAAACCCTATGGTTCGTTGCTCATGGATGAGCCAGACAAGCTTTGCAAAGCGTTGGAGGATGGAATGTCTCGCGGCTTCCGTGCGTTCAAGATCGGTTGGGGGCCCTTTGGTCGTGTCGACGCCAAGACCGATGAAGCCATCATCAAAGCCGCCCGGGATACTCTCGGTCCCGATAATGAACTCATGGTTGACGCAGGCGGTTCCGATGCGTTTTGGCCGCATGGTTACAAGTGGGCGATCAACACCGCAAGGATGCTTGCTGACTACAACGTCACCTGGTTCGAAGAGGCACTGCGACCCGACGACATCGACGGATATGTGAAGCTCACCGAACACGCACCGCTCCCCATCACCGGTTGCGAAGTCCTTACCCGTCGCCAGTCCTTCATTCACTGGATCGAAAGACGCGCCGTCGATTACATCCAGCCCGATGTCACCAAGGTTGGCGGCATCAGCGAAGAACACCGCATCGCGCAATGCGCCGATGATCATTCCATCCTCTTTGTTCCACATGGTTGGAACACCGCTGTGGGTTTGGCCGCGGATCTCCAACTCGTCGCAGCGGCCGGCAATGCCCGTTGGGTCGAGTACATTACGCCCGCACCTTACATCGAAGACCTGCTCGCCGAACCGGTTACGATGGCCGCAGACGGAATGATTCCCATCCCCGACGGACCCGGCCTCGGGATGAAATGGAATCCCGATGGCGTGAAGAAATTCACCGGCGGACTGGAACTGACGCCCTCTGACCTCTGATTTCTGAACACCGACCCAGGACCTCTGAAATAACGCTCATCGACTGGCTCATCGTGCTGCATCTCACCGTCGACAAGGACCTTCTCCCGAACTGGCGCAAAAGCAAATTCCCCGGCGGCTGCGCCCACGCCTGCGAACTTGAAACCTCGATGTATCTCTATCTCGACGGCGACAACGTGCGAAAGGACGAGATCAAGAATGGCACCATCTCCTTCAACGAGGAAAACAACCCGTCAACCTCGCCACGTATTTCAAGGATCGCCCCAAGGACCAACGCAAAGACCGGCATCGCAATTCTCCCACGATGCCCATTCCCTGGCGACAGCGGCCTCTAGAGAGCTAGGTGCGTTCGAAAACTGCAAACCCACGCTGTAGCCGGTCTCCTGACCGAGCCACTATCCAGACCGAAGGTCTCCAACCCCTTTGGAACGGGGGCCTGCGGTCATTCGGAGTGGCTCGGTTGGAGACCGGCCACAACGGAAGACTCGCAAGCTCGTCCCTCCATCGCGATAGCGTAGGCCGCAGGATTAACCGAACAACGCGGTGACCGGCTTGCCGCTTTCGACGATCGGAACGGGACGGCCTTGGCGGTCGTGGATCATGAGTTCGGGGTCGATGCCGAGCGTCCAGTAGACGGTCTTGGCGAGATCTTCTGGACTGACCGGATGTTCCGTCGGGTAGGCGGCCTTACGGTCGGTGGTCCCGTAGACCGTGCCGCCGCGAACACCACCGCCGGCCAACAAGGCGGGGAAGCAGGTGCTCCAGTGACCACGCCCCCAATTCTTGTTTGCCTTGGGTGTCCGTCCCATTTCGCCGATAGCGACCACGAGCGTTTCATCAAGCAGACCCCGGGAATCGAGATCGTCGATGAGCGCGGAGGCAGCCTGATCAAAGGTGGGCAACAAATGATTCTTCACGTCGTCACTGTTGCGATGCGAATCCCAACTGTAGCCATCCACGCAATCGTAATGCACCGTCACGAAGCGCGTGCCGGCTTCCACCAATCGACGCGCCATGAGGCAGGATTGGCCGAAGAGATGTCGGCCGTAGCGATCACGCAGACGGTCTGGTTCCTTCTTGATGTCGAGTGCGCTGCGGGTGCGATCAGAAGCGGCAAGCGCCAACGCGCGTTGACGGTGACGATCAAAGGATTCGCCGGCGCCGTTATCGAGTTTGCGCTGCAC
>PBAL01000020.1 GCA_002715965.1 Verrucomicrobiales bacterium
TCACGATCTCCAACCAGTTCAGCCAACGCATCGGCCAGTCGTTCGATCGCCTTGCGGAAAATGTCAACATCGCGCTTCCGCCAGATCTCCAGACAGGCGTCCATCACGATTTGCCGCTCGGCGGACAATGACGTGCGGATCGTGTTCCAAAGCACGTTCTCCTGCACCCAACATCGCGCGAAGGCGTCGAATGCCATCACCTCACTGGAAATGCCCAATCTTTCGAAGTGATCCTTCCATCGTTCCAGTTCAGCTTTCTCCGTCTCGCGGTCACGTGGCGGTCCCATTTGGTTCAATAGGACGATGATCGGTTTGTTCAGCCAGTTCAGAATCTCCAGCTCGGGTTTCACATAAGCGGCTTCGCCCGGATCCTCCGCAGCGTTTGCGAGATACAGCACGATGTCCGCATGATCTCTCACGTTCAGGATCGCCTGCTGGCAACACCAGAACGGACGGTCGGTAAATCGATCCCACATGTTGTTGACGAATCCAACCACCGCCGTATCTGTCTTCTGCAAGCGTCGCCACAAGCGAAACGAATCGCCGAATCCCGGAGTATCCCAAAGCTTCATCGCCGCTCCATCGGCTTCAATCAGTGTAAATTCCTCAGCCACATCCGTGACGTGGGACTGATCGAAGACCTCACCAACGTCGCGCCGCAACAGGGTTCGAGCCAATGTTGTTTTTCCCACATTGGTGTGGGATATCAGGCTGAGATGGATGGAACCACTCACTCGTCTCCCCCGCCGGTGAGCAACACCGTCAGCTCGTATTCCTCCGCAAAACGACACCAGTTCTGAACGCGCGCATCGTAGCGTTCACGATCCTCTCCGAATCGCTGTTGGAAGCTCGTGGTTTCCAACAGCAATTCCACCGCGGCCAGGTGTGGCCGGGCGGCTGCCTGGCAGCGTTCAATAACGTCACCTTGAATTTCCTGCTCCGGAGTCGTTCCGAGACTGAAAACCAACAGCATGACGTCTGGATGTGTGCCCAGTTTGAACTCTGAAAAGTAGCGGCCCACGGCGTCATACTCCACCTTCTCACGAAACTCCAACTGCGCTTGACCCGATGCACCGGACACGGCAGCGCGAATGCCTTCGCGACGTTCGTCATTCAAATCCACGTTGAACGGAATCACACAGACATGGCGCGCGTCGGCAACCTGCGGTCCCTCATTGCTCGACGCAGGAAGATCAAACACGACGTAACGCGTCTTCTTCCAAGCGCGCCAGGCAAGGTAGGCCCGGGGAATGATCACAAAAGAAAAACAGGTTTCGGCGTAAAGATGAATCCATGGAGCAGCATTGACGCCTTTCGGATTCACCGACCAGGAGAGTCCTTTCAGTTCTTCCGGACCGGGAATTGGAATCGTTGTCAGCGCCGACGCCGGTCCCAACAACACGACCAGAAACTGGTACATCGATTCCGCGTTCCAGAAGGTGCTGCTCCAGCCCGCACGATATTCGAAGCCCAGACCACGAACATACATGCCGATTACAATTCCCAACACCATGGCGATCGCGCTGCCGTGGAGGATCAGGGCAAGCAGATTACCAAACCGTCCCCGGTTCAGATCCAGCCATCGTGCGATGAAACGCTCGCGAATCCCCGACCAGTCCGCGCCGGCATGGCTTCGATCTAACACTCCACGCAACGCCTCGTATTTCCGCGCGACCCACTGCCCTACCAGGTTCTCGGGAGTCTGCTGAGGTTGCCCCCTCTTCAACAACTTCGCTCCGATGATCCAGGCAAACACCGCGAAGTTCCACGCCAACAACGCCACTACGGGAAGTGAAAGGAGATGAATCTTGCCCCCCGAAGTCAGCGAATCCGCAGCCAAGCCAAGAATCAAGGCGATCGTCATGGGCGCGATCCACATCGCCCTGGGCAAGCCGACATCCAATTGCCGATCGTTTTCCAGCAAATCAGGGAACTGCCTGCCCAGTTCTGTGAATCGCACTATTGGTTCCGGGGGCGTATGGCCGTCGTCATCCTCCAGGTCTTTGAGCGCACGTCGAATGGCTCGATCGCCACCATCCGATTTGATCGCCATCAGCCAACACAAGGCCCGGGCTGACTTGTCGTCGATTTCAAGGCGATCGCTCATTGCAAACGGCAGATCTGTAGCACGCCGGGATTCAGGATTAAAGAACGGGAGCATGGGCGGATGGGACAAATCAGAGCCGTCGATGATTGCTCACGTTTGCAACCGTTCACTGGAATCTGTATAGCGGGTGTTCGAAACCATTTCGGAGCGCCGAGCATTGCTCGGCACTGGTGGCCGCGCCAGGAGTGGTCGCGCAGTCCTTTTCAGGTAGTCTTGAAAGCTTCGCATCGCTCAAGGCCGAACTCCTTGAAAACTCCAGAGCGAGCACCATCGGATTGTACTGACATGCCGGCCAGTGCCCGGCGCTCCAGTTTTCGAACAGGCGAATCTTGGAGTTCGATGTTTAATTGGGGTTTGGAGTTTTGGCGCTCACACCCGATCACCTGTTCCCACGTTGCATCGCCAGGGTCATTTCCCTCTCTCCCCAACCATGCTACACTTTGCGCTCACCCATGATACGGAATCGAACGACAAGTCGTATGTGGATCGTCGTCGTCGCTTTGGCGACCACGTGTGTGACCGCTCTCGCAGACGCCTTTGATGAGCTCGTTCGACCGGCGTTGCAGAAGCACTGCACAAAATGCCACGGCAAGAACGGCAAGGCAAAGGGTGGCGTCAATCTGCTCGAACTTGGTTCTTCAGAATTGCTTCGCAGGAAACCAGAACTCATTCAGGACCTTGCTGATGTGATCGATGCCCGGGAGATGCCCCCGGAAACGGAACCGCCTCTGCCTGGTGCAACGCGCGAGCATTTGTTGGCGGAACTCAAGAAGCTGCTTCATTCCTCCGTCAGCGAAAGCGCCATCCTCGCCCACACACCGATTCGCCGAATGAATCGCTTTCAATACAACAACGCGGTTCAGGATCTTTTCGACATTCAGATCGATGTGTTCGCCCTGCCCGAGCGTATGATGCGCGAGCACGGACGCTACTTCGATCCGGTCACCGGCAAGCTGCCCGACAAGGTCAAGGTCGGGAGCCGGCCGCTGGGCAAATCCCAACTTATCGGCAAGCGCCTCGCCGGGGTGAACCCCTTCCCGCAGGATCTTCGCGCCGAACACGGCTTCGACAATCGCGGGGATCATCTATCACTTTCTCCACTCCTCCTTGAGTCCTTCTTTCGCCTGAGCCAATCCATCATGAGCAGTCATGATTTTAATTCGCGTACCGTGGGAATTTGGAAGGAATTCTTCGAAGCCCCGGAGTACCCGATGAAGGAACACGTTCAAGAACGTCTTCGCCCTCTTCTCACGCGGGCATTCCGGCGACCGGTTGAAGAGAAGATGCTGAGCCGGTACGCAACTCAAGTGTGGTCTCAGATTCAGGACGGGACGGATTTCACCGACGCGATGAAGGGCGCGGCTGCCGCGGCAATTTGCTCACCACGCTTTCTCTACCTGCGCGACGGCGCTGGCAACGGGGACGGTGTTGAAGCGCTGACGGACATTGAACTTGCCTCGCGGCTTTCATTCTTCCTTTGGGGAAGCGGTCCTGACGATGACCTGATCGAGATGGCCCGCCAGAAGCGGTTGCACGAGCCCGCGATGCTGGAAGAACAGGTCGACCGCATGTTGCGCGATCGAAAGCTGAAGCGTTTTTGTGACAGCTTCCCGTCCCAGTGGCTGCAGCTGGAACGCATCATCGCCTCGGTTCCCGATCCCAAACGGTATCCCCAATTCTATTTCGCGAAGTATCGCCTCAGCATGCACATGATGCTTGAGCCGCTCCTGCTCTTCGAAGCCATCCTCGTGGAGAATCGCTCGATCCTGGAACTCATCGATTCTGACATCACATATCGCAGCGAGGCGCTTGACGCGTGGTACAAGGATCAGGGGAAAACGAAATCTCGCGTTCGCCCCACCGTTGTGGATTTCGCGCGAACCCAACTTACGGATCGACGTCAGGGGGGAGTGATCACTTCGGCAGCAGTCATGACGATGACCTCTTCTTCGGTCCGCACCCAACCCATCACGCGCGGCGCATGGATGGCTTCAGTTATCTTCAACAATCCCCCTGAACCTCCGCCCGCGGACGTCCCTCCCCTGGTTGAAAACGACAAGGACACAGCTCACCTGACCATCCGGGAAAAACTCGCCATCCACCGGAAACGTGCCGATTGCGCCGGTTGCCATGTAAAGATCGATCCTCTCGGATTCGCCTTGGAGAACTACGACCCCACCGGTTTCTGGCGTGAGAAATACGACAACGACCGTCCGGTAGATGTCAGTGGCGAACTGTTCCGCAAACACAAATTCACCAGCATCGTCGAATTCAAGGACGCCATCCTTGCTGAAAAAGACCGCTTCACCCGCGCCTTCGCCAAACACGTCCTCGCTTTCGCCCTTGGCCGAGAAATCACCGCGGCTGATTCACCCGCCTTGCAGAAAATCACGGAGGAAACTCGCAAGGCCGGGTATAAGATGCACGCCTTGATCAAACAGATCGTCCTCAGCAAGCCCTTCCGCTTGAAGAGTAACGCAGGGAAGCCCGAGTCATCGCATTGATTCCAAAGTTCGGGCGAGGCTCACGCGAGCCGCTCTACAACCCGGCCACGAATTCCCTGATCCTCTTCAATGCCTCTCCAATGTTCTCAATGCTGTTCGCATAGGAGAACCGCAGAAACCCGTGCCCATTTTCTCCGAACCCGTCACCCGCCAGGCAAGCGACCCCTGCCTCGTCCAACAAGCGTGCTTCCAGTTCCTTCGATTCCACGCCCAATTCGCTCACGTTTGCAAATGCATAGAACGCTCCGCGCGGCACGCGACATGATATTCCCGGGATCTGGTTCAATCCCTTCACGATGAAATCACGGCGCTCTCGAAACTCTTTCAACATCGCGTCGACCGGTTCCTGTGGACCACGCAGCGCTTCAAGGCCTGCATGCTGAACGAAGGTCGCAGTGCAGGAATTACTGTTCACCATCAACCGTTCGATCGAGTCGACCAACCAATCTGGAAACACGCCATAACCCAGTCGCCAGCCGGTCATGGAATAGGTCTTTGAGAACCCGTCGAGAATCGCTGTCCGTTCGATCATGCCATCGAACTGGGTGATCGATTCGAACTGATCATCGTAGAGCAAGCGGCTGTAGATCTCATCGCTGAGCACCGTGACGTCATGTTTGATGCAAAGTTCGGCGACCTCCTGCAACGCAGCTTTTCCGAGCACACCACCCGTGGGGTTCTGTGGTGAGTTGAGGATCAACAGCTTGGTCTTGCCCGAAACAATCGAGCGAAGGTGGTCCACATCGAAACTGAAATCACTCGATTCCAACAACGGCATAGGCACTGGCTTCGCACCGGCGTAACGAATCAGCGATCCATAGATCGGAAAGCCCGGATCCGGATAGACCACCTCGTCGCCGGGTTCTATCAACGCGAGCAGCGTGTAGAACATCACCGGCTTGCCACCGGGCGTCACGACCACCTGGGACGGTTTGACATCGATCGAACGAAGTTCACCAACGTGTGTTGCGATCGCTTCACGAAACACCGGCAACCCACAAGTGGGGCCGTATCCGGTATGGCCTTCATCGATTGCCTGCTTTCCCGCATTGCACACGTTTTTGGGCGTGGAAAAATCCGGCTGACCGATTTCGAGATGAATGATGGAACGCCCGGCGGCTTCCAGTTCCTTCGCCTTGGCGAGGACTTTGAACGCCGTTTCAGTCCCGAGCTTTTGAACCGCTGAAGAGAGTTGCATGCTCACTGGTCTTTCTCGGTCGGAGGAAAGCGTTTGCGCCCGTCGCTGTTGACCGGCTTGCCCGTGCGCATGCTCCACCATTCATGCGCACGCTTGGGATCGTAACTTGGATTCGGAATTGGCATTCGCGCGATTACGTCGGTGCGCCAGCCGAACAGTTTTCGTTTCAGATCGGCCACCTTGCCCCTTCGTTCCTTAACCAGATTCTTCTTCTCACCCAGATCCTGGGCCAGGTGGTAAATCTCAACATCACCACTCCCATCCAGATACTCGATCAGCTTCCAATCGCGCTCGCGAATTGCGCTCGCCGGACGACTGTGATGAAAGTGCGGGTAGTGCCAGTGGATGGCACTGCGCTTCAATCGCGCACTGGGATTATTCAGCAAGGGCAGCATGCTCAGTCCATCAATTGTCTGATGCTTTGGAAGCTTGCCGCCGGCTGCGGCCACAAAGGTAGGGTAGAAGTCGTAACTGATCGTCGGTTCAGCGCATTTCGTTCCAGCCTTCACCATCGGTGGATATTTCACGATCAGCGGCACGCGAATTCCGCCTTCATGCAGCGCGCCTTTCTCGCCCTTCAACGGCGCAAGACTGCTCACATTGTCATCCGCGTGTTCGCGGTAATCGTAGCGCCGATAAAGCCCGCCGTTGTCCGAGGTAAACACGATCATGGTTTTGTCGGTGAGGCCCAGACGATCCACCTCATCCACAATCCGGCCGACCATGTCATCCACGTGCTCGACCATCGCCGCGTAGATCGGATGTGGCAGTTCACGTCCGGTCGCTTGCGCTTTCGCGCGATACTTGTCCGCCTTGTCCGACATCGCCCCGAGCGGAATGTGAACGGCGAAAGGAGAAAGCATCAGAAAGAATGGTTCGTCCTTCTTTTCACGGATGAAGTTGATGCACATGTCCGCCTCGAAGTCGGTTCGATACTGATTCGGCTTGGGCTTCAGCTCCGGGCGGCCCGTCACCCGATAACGACCGGCGTAATGCGGACCATTGATCTCGATCGCAATGTCATATCCCTGCTTCGCCGGCCCGAACTTGTCTCCGCGTCCCAAATGCCACTTACCGACATAGCCAGTCGTGTATCCGGCCGTCTTCAGCGATTCGGCAACGGTAATGACGTCCAGAGGCAAAGCCATCGTCGTCAATGGTGCAATCACACGCTCGAAGGGACGCCAGTGTCCTGGGATGTGGGCGGTGATCCCGATGCGCGCCTGATTCTGTCCGGATTGAACGGCGCATCGCGTCGGCGAGCAGACCGCGCCTGCCGCGTAGAAGTCAGTGAAGCGCATTCCTTCGGTGGCGAGCCGATCAATCCGCGGGGTATCAATGAAATCGTTGCCGTAGCAGCCGAGATCGCCCCATCCCATGTCATCGATGAAGATGAAAATGATGTTGGGCTGCTTCGACTTGGCCGCGTGGAGGGACGAAGATCCGTGGGCCAGTGCCACGAGAATGAGAGACAGAAGTAAACGCATGTTTGAATTGATTGCGCAGCAGTAAAGACGTTCCGCAATCGGGTTGCAATTCGGATTGCGAAGCGGGTCGGTTTCTTCAAAGTTGAGGCATGCAAAGACTCCTCCCCTCGCTGGCAATATTCGCAGCGTTCTCACTTCAGGCCGCCGATTCTGGCTGGATCAATCTCTCGAAAAACGACTCAACCGTGGGATGGACACCGCGCGGCGAGGTCGTCTCTTTCGTTTCGAAAAAAGGAGAGTTCCAGTTGGAAACGGAAAAGAACGTGTGGGTTGCCAGCGATCTGAAGCTCGCCGACTTCATCGCCGAACTTGAGGTCAAGCTACCCAAGCGCGACAAGCCGAACTTCAACTCCGGTCTTGCCTTCCGCTGCACGGGGGATAAGGGCAAACCGAAGGGATACCAGGTCGAGATCGATGCCCGCCGTCCCAGCCAAACCGGTGGCGTCTATGGAATCGGCCTGGGCGGCTGGCTCTACCCGAAGAAGACCGACAAGGCTGAGTTCGACAAGAAGGCCAAGGGCGTATTCAAGCACGACGAGTGGAACCACATTCGCGTCAAGGCAGTTGGTCCACGCATTCAGACCTGGGTCAACGGCAAACCCATCGCGGACTTCGAGGATTCGAAATCGCTCAATGGTTACTTCGGAATTCAACATCACGGCGGAGGTGGAGTGGTGAAGTTCCGAAACATCAGGGTAAAGAAATCAGCAGCATCCCATAACGGTCGTCGGAGTGGTCAATAGGTGCCGATTTCCTCGGTTTTGCGAGGCCCGATCTGGCGGGGCGGTTTGAGATTTTTTCGGCGGGGCTATGCTAGGCGGGCTGGTTTTGACGGCGAACGCGCGGATGCTGTCCCACAGGATTATTCAATATCCCGGGAAATAGGCTTGTTCGGGTTGGGCGGGGTGGCCGCGCGCAGGGCGCTCAAGGGACCGGAGTTGAGGCGCAGGCAATCACAGACGTCATTGAGGCCGATGGCGTGAGTCAGTTGGCTGTAGAGCATGTCGACCACATGGCTCCACGGCGTATAGGAACGGGATTTCTCCTGCACGCCGCATTCGCGGGCCAGTTTGGGGACCAGATGAGCAGGAATGAGATTGCGCAACTGACGCAGGATGGTGAACTTGGAACGGGTTGGCTGAGCTTTTGTTTTTTCACAGCCTGCTGAGTGGCAGGTTTTCAGCAAACTCGCCAGCCCAACTTCCATTTCCTGTGGGATGCTTGTGGATTGAATACCAACGGCGGCACGACGGAGTATACTTCGTAAAGAGCCGTAATGGGCGGGTTTATGCGAAGATGCTTTTTAAGATGCAAACGCAATGGAATCATCGGGGCTACCTTTCTCCGTTACAGCTGTAGTTAACACTAACTCTTCAAGGAACCTTCGGTTGTTGAATGACAATTGATCAAATGTTGAGCCTTTTCTTGTTTAGATTGGCGCATGTGTTTGCCAGCGTTGATCCTCGTTGATGTGCCTACCAAGCCAGTGGAGCCAACCGGGATCACCTCTTTTTCGTTACACCTGATAACCAGCCATGCCTCGGGTGATTCGCCCGGTGGCTCACTTCGACGTTATTGGTTGTCGGGGTGCCAGATGAGGCGATAGAAGCGTTGGGGTTCCGGCGTGAGGGGGAGATTGAATTGGGAACGAAGTGAATCGAGTGGTCGGGGGGCGGGGGTTTTGATCGGGGTCCACTGCGGCGTTGGTCGCAGAGTGGTCATGCTTTCCAGTTGATAGGAAGTTCCGGAGTTTGTGTCGGTTTGGAAGGTGATCTGAACGGTGTTCGTTGAGCGGGCTATTTCGATTCGTCGGTTTTCGTCGATCCACGGAGCGGTTGAGTGCCAGGCGAGGGCGTAAGCTTCGCCGGGGCCGGAGTTTGCAACCGGGAGGCGTTCGACTTGGAGTTCGTATTGGCCGGGTTGGAGGTGGTTGAGATGGATGTGCTCGACGTTGTCGACTGTGCTCCGAGAGGCGTGAATGGGGATGCCGTCGCGCAGGAGGACGAGGTCGAGGTTGTCCTGAGTATTCTGTGGATCGAGGGAGAAGATGTCGGCGGAGTCGATTCGGAAATTCTGATTCAAGTCCTGCCAACGGGTGGGGCGGTCCCAGACGAGGGTGATGTCGAGGAGGCAGTTGGTTTCTTGCGGGGAGCCGAGTCGGAAGATGTGGCGGCCGGAGGTGGCGTTGGTGGCAGTGCCGGTCAGCGTGGTGAAGGTGTAGCCGGGGACGGGGACATTGCCGGGGGATTGTGGCAGTGCCTGGTAGATTTCGTGGACGCGTTGGAGATCGATGACGCCGGCGCCTTGTTCGTTGTCGAGGGGTTGGCTTTCGGAACTACTCCATATTGATCCATCCGCGTCTTGGACTTTGGTGGCGGAGGTCATCAGTATGGCTTTGATGAGTCGGTGATCGCGCGGCCGGTTGCCGGGAGTGTGTTTGGCAAAATCGAGCATTTGGGCGGCTGCTCCGGTGACAAAGGGGGCGGCAAAACTGGTCCCGTCGATGTCGGTCGTCGCCGGTATGCCGTTGCGCCATTCCGGAGAGAGCGATACGGCTCCGGCTGCGTTGTTGCCGAGCAGGTCGGGTTTACTGCGACCGTCGAGGGTCGGGCCGTGGTCCTGGAGAGCCCAGGCTCGCTCCATAGAGTCGTCGAGGCCGCCGACGGTGATGACGTTGCGGGAGGAGCCGGGAGCGGTCGGGCGGTCGTGGCTTTGGAACTGGTTTACCGCGACGACGCAGACCACGTTGCGGGCGTAGGCCAGATAGTCTGCCATGAGGTTGGAATTGAAGGCGTCTCCGTTGTAACTGAGGTTGATGCCGCCGACCCACCAGGACCAGCTCATGTTGATGATTTCGACGTTGTTTTCCGCCAGGAAACCGGCCGCGTCGAAAATGTGGCGGAAAGGCACGTCGGCCTGGGCGCGGTTGAAGAATTCGGCGGTCACGTAGCGGGCATCGGGCGCGAGTCCGGTGAGGTCTCCAGGATTTGCACCGCGCGCGAGTGCAATGCCCATCACGGAGATCGAGTGACCGGTATTGAGCGGGATGCCACCGGGGCCGCGCGAGTTTTGCAGAGAGGCAAGCCGGCGCGGTCTTCCGAGCGAGTCATTGCCGCTCAGCCACGGATGATGGAAGTCCAATGCGTCATCCATGTTCCCGACAATGACGTCCGTGCCGTCTCCGAGATGCTGTCGTCCATACTCGGCGTTGATCCGCGCCCACTCCCTGGTGATTGTTCCGGATACTTGGATTGCAAGGGTGGCAGAGTTGTCGCCTTCGTCTGATTCGGAGATGGTGTCGGTGGAGTCAATGGTGACCGTTACATCGAACTGACCGCCTTGATGCAGGACCCAGGGCCCGATCAGGTGCTGGATCAGATTCGTTCCGTCGGGTTCGAGACCCGCGGATGAGCTGGTGAATCCGTTGACGCTGGTTTCCAGAGTGTAGGCTGCGCCGATGGGGTTTTCGTATAGATAGGTGCCACGAATCCAGAACGGTCGTCCTGCGGAGGGGACCTTTGGTTGCCCTGCAGAATCTGTGACTTGGATTTGTGGGAAACCCAGATTTGGCGTCGCTCTGACGGGTGATGGCAGGAGTGCGAGAGTGAGTGCAAGAATACAAGCCGAAGCAGCTGGACTCGTCTGCGTGTAGCGTCGAGATCGTAGCGCAGACCTCCAAGTCTGCCGTGTCGCAGGTTTCCAAACCCGCTGGGGCTGTGGTGGATGATGAGTTTTGATGCGAATTGAAAGGGTTTATTTCTGGCACGCCCTGCGGGATAGAACTCCTTGGAGCTGTCATTGCCTCAGTAGTCCGTCAGCAATGAAATGACAGATTGCCTGGTTCTTAATCGTTATCTTGATCTCTGATTCATCTGAGGGAGATTGGGACAGGGAGTTAAGACAACGATTAAGAGCAACCCGTCAATTTACAAATGACTCAATACTAGCTGCGCTAAAGGTAGCAATGGCGTGAGAAAGGGCAAGGATTGCGGGGTATCAAGGGTTCGCGGGCACCCATGCACCCGCAATTCGCAGCAATAGCACTAGATTCGAGTGATGGAGCAAGTTAGCCCAGTTTAGCCACGAGCGATTCGTTATTGCTATTGAGACTCAGTCTCAATAGGCTTTGGTTGTGTCTGAGATAGCGAATATTGAGCCGGATTGTGAAGTTTCCGATTGTGATTCGAATCGGGACGTCGGCTCTTGCTCTGACACGCCAAGCTTTTCCGAGGCCGATGTTTGGGAGCCGTTCGGTTCCGGATGGCGTCCGCTTCATGGGCGCATTGCTCAGGACGGGATGAGCTTGGAATGGCACGAGTTCAAGGTGCCGAGGTCCTTCGCCTGGTCAGAATCGTTTCATCCGCAGAGCTTGGAGATTTGTCTGAATCTGACTGGAGTGGGGCGCATCACTGGCGAGGGAGCAACCGTGGAATTGGCGCCGCGATCGATGGCGTTCTATTGCGTGGGCAACGATTCGCTTGATGCGGAACGAGTTACGGGCAAGCAGAAGCACCAGTTCCTGACGATCGAGTTGCGTGCTGATGCGCTCGGCCGGCTTCTTGGGAATCCCACAGACGAGATGCATCCCCTGATTCGGAATGCACTGAACACCGGGCGATTCACATCGGGCGTGGGCCAGCCCCTGATGCTTTACCGGGAACAGGATCGATGGGTGAAACAGCTGCTGGATCCCCCGGTGCCTCAAGCCGCTCAAGCGATCTGGATTCGGGGAAGGGTGTTGGAGATTCTGGCGCAATGCCTGTTCGAATCGCCATCTGACAAACCGCTGTTTTGCGATCGCCAGAAGAACATGGCGCGCGATCGGGTGGAACGCGCGATAGAGATTCTGCGCGAAGATCTGGTAGAGCCGCCGACCTTGGAACAACTGGGAAGACAAGTCGGTTGTTCGCACTACTATCTGAGTCGCACGTTCTCAAAGGAAACTGGTCTTACCATCCAGCAATATCTCCGACGCCTCCGTATGGAGCGCGCGAGCGAACTTCTGAAGAGTGGTCGTTTCAATGTCACCGAAGCCGCGCTGGAGGTGGGATACAGCAGCATGAGCCACTTCAGTCAGGCGTTCTGCCACGAGATGGGCGTTTGTCCGGCTCTGTACCAGCGAACCACACCCGGTTCCTGAAGGAATGAATGGAGGTAGATTTGCCTCAGGCGGCCGAAGGTGCCCGTTCAACTTGATCAACCGGGCAAACGCAGAGTTTGCGAATCGTGCCGCAACCGTCGCAGAAGCCACAGGGACTGCAATCAACGGGGAGGCCATTCAGCAGCCGTTGAATCTTGCACTGGCAGGAGCCGCAACCCGTGCCGGCATTTGTTCTTCGCCCAATGTCTTCCACAGTTTCAACACAATCCTGCTCGATGACGGATTGGATCTCCGAGGCGCGAATCTGGTGACAATGGCAGACGATCTGGTCGCGGGCCGGAGCCTGCTGCGCTTTCGTCTGTTCCCATGTAGAATTCATTCGCTGACGAAATTTAAAAGGGCTGCGTCAGATAGCGCAAGAAACTTATTGAGACTGCGTCTCAATATCAATAGGGTAAGTCCATGGCTCAAGCAGCCGCCATCGCAGAGAAAGAGATCCCTTCGCCCAATGTTGGGACTGAGAAGCCGTTCATTGTGGTGGAGGAGGAGCCGGTTTTTTCTGAGTCGGCGGCATGGGAACCGATCGGCGAAGGTTGGAAGCCACTCCATGGTCGCTTCGCTCAGGATGGGGTCAGCGTCGAGTGGCACGAATTTCACGTGGATGAGCCGATCGATTGGGGGGCCAGTTTTCATCCACAGAGCTTGGAGATCTGCCTGAATCTCGCTGGCA
Organism: Verrucomicrobiales bacterium; assembly: GCA_002715965.1. Lineage (GTDB taxonomy): Bacteria > Verrucomicrobiota > Verrucomicrobiia > Limisphaerales > JAYPXF01. The sequence continues at coordinate 13,128 of PBAL01000020.1, forward strand.
ATGCAAAGGTGACACACGGGAAGCAATCGTTGTCGATTGGTCCGCGTTCGTTGGCGTTTTATTGTGTCGGGGACAAGCCGCTGCAGGCGACTCGACTGGCAGGTTCATCGAAGCATGAATTCCTGACGATGGAACTTGGGATAGACGCTTTGGCAGATTCGTTGGGAACGGGCACGGCGCAGGTTCACCCGCTGATTGCAAGAGCGTTGACCAAGGGTGGGTTCAGTACGGGTTTGGGGCACTTGAGCTCGATGTATGTGGAGCAAGACCGCTGGGTGAAGCAGTTGTTGAATCCGCCGGTTCCTCAGGCAGCCGAGGCGCTTTGGATCAAGAGCCGTGTTCAGGAGATCCTCGCCCAATGTCTTTTCAATCAGCCCAAGGCCGAATTGTTTTGTGATCGTCAGAAGAACATCGCCCGCGGACGCGTGGACCGGGCTATTGAGGTCTTGCGCGAAAACCTTTCCGAACCTCCCAGCCTGGAGGAACTCGGTCGCCGGGTTGGCTGCAGCCAATACTATCTCAGCCGCACCTTCTCGAAGGAAACCGGCTCGACCATCCAGCAGTACCTCCGTCGGCTGCGCATGGAACGCGCGGCCGAACTGCTGAAGAGCGGACAATTCAATGTGACCGAGGCTGCGCTCGATGTGGGATACACCAGCATGAGCCATTTCAGTCAGGCCTTTTGCCACGAAATGGGTGAGTGCCCCGCGCTCTTCCAGAAGTCCACACCCGCCTCCTAGTGCGCCGTCAGCAATGAAATGACAATTTTCCTGGTTAAGAGCAACCCGTCAACACACGTATGACGCAATCCTAGTGCTGCGAACACTTCGTTCACCACGCTGATCAACTCCTGATCAATCTCTCTCGAGAACCTGGCGAGAGGAAATCCATCGAAACGTGAAGAAACTCTTCTATCAACTGCATGGCTGGTTGGGGCTGAATTTCGGACTGGTGCTCTTCATAATCTGCCTCTCTGGAACATTTGCGGTCGTGAGCCACGAAATCGATTGGCTGTGCAACCCGGCAATTCGGGTGACTCCGAATGAGGAGCGGGCAAGTTGGGCCACGATGTTCGAAGCCGCAGGTGAGTACGCCGACGGATCCTTCATACGATCCGGGTACGCGCCGAAAGGTTCCAGATTTGCCGCGGAATTCCTTACAAAAGACAAACGAGGAAATACGCGTCGAATCTACATTGATCCTTACCGCGGGACCGCCACCGGGGACGCGACGTGGATGAACTCGCAGAGATTCTTTCGCGATTTTCATCGGCGTTTCTACATCTCAGCGGGATGGGGGATCTGGGTCGTGTCGGTATATGCGTTCGTTCTGTCGTTGGCGGGAATCACGGGACTGTCGTTTTACGGACGCTGGTGGAAACAGCTGTGGGGATTGCGGTTTCGATCCGGATGGCGGGTCTTTTTCTCGGACCTGCATCGAAAACTGGGTGTCTGGACACTCCTCTTCAGTCTGATCATCAGCGTGACCGGCTTTTGGTATCTGTTCGAGAAAACGCTGACGAACCGATACCGGGCGATACAGCGTGCGGACAACTCAGCGCGAACCCAATCTGAGGAATCAAGTGACAGGCCGGTCATTACGCCAAACGGTCAGCGGCTTCCGGTAGATGAATTGTTGGATCATGCCGAGCGGGCGATGCCGGGATTCCGCGTGACCACCATTTCCATGCCCAGCAGCGAGAAACGGCCGGTTCGGTTTTCCGGTCAGGCGACGGCATGGCTGGTGCGACAACGCTCCAATTGGTTGGAGTTGGATCCGTATACAGGAACGCTGATCGGGATGCAGCGAGCCGAGGAGCTTCCTGCGTTTGAGCGGCTGACACACACGGCAGACCCACTTCATTTTGGAAACTTCGCGGGACTGACGTCCAAATTGATCTGGTTTGCTTTTGGTCTCTTGTTGTCAGCTCTGATACCGACCGGCGTGTATCTCTGGGTAAAACGTCGATCATCGAGATTGTTGCAGGTGGTGCGGAAGCGTGGATGTTCGAGCCTCGAAATGTTGACCGAAATTCACCTGGCCGTCCGGCGCCAGTATTGGGCCGGCATGATTTCCACTGTTGTCATCTTCGGGCTTGCAGTGTCGTCCACTTGGGAAGCTTTGAAAAAACAGTACTACTCGTTGGACCGCGAGGGCAGTCTCGCGGGCATGGGCGAACCTGGCGTAATCGTGATTTACGGATCGTTTATGGTCTTCATTCTCTTCGCGTCCTGGCTCTGGTTTCGATGGATCTGGATGCCATCTCCGTTCGAACTTGTCGCCCAATCGGCAATTCCGGACCAACCTGCGGCTGCCGATGGGGGTGGCGAAGGAGGAGAAAACCTCCAGCGAATCGAGTAGCTGAAGAACCTTGAACTGAAATAGTCCCGATTGTGCCTTGCGAGTCGGTGTTTGTGGTGAACCCGGAATCGCAAATCACCGACAGAAAATTGCAAATCGTCGAAAGCGGCTTCACCGGTTCTTGGATAGATTCTTGGCATGGCAGTTCTGATTGTATTTGGATCGATGACCGGAAACTCCGAAGGCTGTGCCGATGACTTGGGCAAGCGCCTCGCACAAGAAGGGATTGAGCACGTCGTTGAGAGCATTGAGGACGTCACTCCGGACCGTCTGAAAGAGGCAGAAACGCTCCTCATGTGCATTGCGACCTGGGGTGAGGGCGAACCGCCCGATACAGCTATCGATCTCTATGACGAGGTTGTGGTGGACGCGAAACTTGATCTATCGAATCTCAAGTTTTCCGTGCTGGCGTTGGGAGATACGGACTACGTACAGTTTTGTGAGTGTGGGAGAGCGTTCGACGAAGCGCTTGAGAAACAGGGCGCAACTCGTATTGCGCCACGAGTGGATTGCGATGTGGACTTCGAAGAGCCCGCGGCGCAATGGATCGAATCCGTTGTCGGAGTTTTAAAGGAGAGAGCCGTAGCCACGGCGTAAACACAAAAGTAAGTAAGACGCGGTAAAAGGCCGGCGAAAGCCGGCCTTTTCATGTTGGGAGGTTGCCAAGGGCAACTCACCGCATGGCACCGCATGGGCGTGGGTTTTCAGTTGGGCTCGAATAATATCATGGGTCAGCTTGTTTGGTCGAACGACAGGATAACGTGCAGACTTCCAGGCCAACGCTCTGAAACATCCCTTCGGCTGGCTACCGATTGGCGAGGTGGGCGTTTTGAAGTCCGATACGCCATGCTGGAACGTCGGTGTGAAGTTCAGCAAGGCAGGCTTCGACCCAGCTGCGGGTGACGTGTTCCGGCGTGACGGATCGCACCCAGGCCCAATCTTCCTGCCAGGCCTCGTGGTCGCCTTCGCGGAATCGAATCCAGCCGCGGGCAAAGCGTTCACGCACAGGATTGGGATCCAGTTTGATGATCGTCTCGAGAACGGGCAGTGCCTCGATATTCGGCTGGGCCATCTGCGGTGCGACCAGGCTGCGGAGAATGGTGATCAATTCCTTGCGTGGGTCGGAGTCTTCAGGGTGAAGATGCTTGGAATTGGCAACAGGGAGATTGATTGCCTGGGCGGCAGACAGGCTGAGGAGCTTCAGGAGTTCAGGAGCCACTCGTTGCCGATCCCACACGGCAGTCAGCGAATAATCCAAATGTTCCACACGTTCGGTTGCCGGGACACGCCAACCCAATTGTTCGAAGAAGAAGTGTTCGAGGATATCCGGCAGTTGTGATTTCTTTCCTTTCGCCGATTGCTTGAGTGACCCGAGCGCGCGCTGCCATTCTTCCCAAGCCAGGCCAGCCGGCTCGTCAGGTGCGGCGAGTTGACTGGCCAGCAGCGCGGCTCGGGCAGTATCAAATCCTTTTTTCGCGACCAGTTCGTGCAACTCTTCAGCCACACGATGTTGGGCGAGTTTGGTCTGGGCGAGTCGTATGCGTTCGGCGTAGTGCTCCAATTGGCGCGCAGCTGCTTCAAGATTCTCCAATCGCAGCTCATCGCCATTGGGTGACTCCACCGATTCCTGAATCTCTACGGCGTATTCAACAAGGTGACGTATGGCGTCGCTTTGATCCTGGGCTGGCTGAATCGCTGCGGTCTTGAATCCGCGGTAATGCGGATGGGAACGGCCGAGTTTCAGGAGACCGACGCGTTCAAAGGCATTGGTTTCGCTGGCTCCTGCAACCAGCAATTCATGGCCATTCAAGCTGGCGCGAATGCGATCGGAAGTTTGTTGAATGCGAAGCTCGTTCCACTCGCCGGATTCCCAACCGCTTGCCTCGGTGCTTTCAATGACATCCCAATCCAACATGCGATCACTTTCGAATTCCACGAGCCAGATGCGCCCTTCGCTGACAAAGACTCCGCCATGACGATCGGAGCTGCGATTGCCAAAGGCGATGCCCGCTCCGCCCGTTGCCGAGTCAAAGCGGATCCAGACGCGGCATACGTTGTGATCGTTTGCCGGTGATTGGCGCTGCCAACAAATTGTGCGCCCGGTGCCGGCTTCTCCCTGGCACGATGCGGTGATTGCGCCGCGCACGGAACGCCAACTTCCCCCGTAAGCGGTGGTCCACACGTTGGTATCCAAGGCATTGAGTCCCATCCAACGGGTGATGGAAACAGGCTTGCTGTGCTTGCGAAGGTGTTTCAGCTGCGCAATCGGTGTGGCAAAGCCGAGGTTGTCCGTAATCGCGGATTTGTAGGTCAGCATGCCCAGCACTTCACCTCTCTGATTGAGAAGCGGCCCACCACTGTTGCCGAGTTCGATGGGAATCGCGAGTTGCAGCATGCGATGGCCATCGATCTCACGATCAGCTGAAAGAATCCCGGTGGTCACGCTCCCGCGCAATCCGCGTGGATTGCCGACGGCCATCACCGGTGCGCCGGGTTTCGCGTTTTCGTCCGCGAGTGGAAGAGGCTCCAGGGAGGCCGCGAGTGGCTTGAGCAAAGCCATGTCGTGAACTTCATCCCAGGCCGTGATTTCGGTGACCGGCGTTTCGCGACCGTCGGGCAGCTCGAGCATGATGCGTTGACCTTCACCGATCACATGAAAACAGGTGGCGACAAGTCCTCCTCGCACGGCGAAGCCAGTTCCGACACTGACCGATTCGCCATGTTCTCCCACCTGTTTAACAACGACCACCGAGGGTCGCACACCACTGTATAGCTCCTCGGTCCAGCCCGGGACCGAGGAGCTCTCTCCCCCCTCGACGAAAACGGTGCCCAGAAGGTAGGCGCCAAGAACCACCAAGAGCCACCTACGCTTCATGGGATCACCGTCGGGTTGGTATTGAAGTTCTGAATCATCTGGCTGAGCATCAGCAGTGTGCTTGCTGCGATGATCAGGATGGGAAGCAGTTCGCTCGGCTGCCGTTGCCAAGGATTGGTTTTCCAGCCACCGCGCCGGAGTGGAACGCGTGCGAGCGCGATGAGACGTTCACGCCAAAGCCAGGCGCGGCCTTGAAACCAGAGTCCAGGCGACCAGTCGGCGGGGAAGTGTTGGGTCGGTTTGGTTGGGGTCATGACTAAAGGAGTTCCTGGAGGAATGAGCGCCATTGGGTTTCGTGCTTTTCACCAACAGAGCGAACGGCGAAAGAGAGTTCGTCATTCGGGCCGCCGACTTCGATGGCCCACTTTTCCTCGCCGCAGCAATTACATTGGCCCGTCCATAGCCAAGCGCTGGCCTTGCAGTCCTGGATGAGCTCGAGCCCCGTGCCGTCGCCGAAGTATCGGATGACGTTGGCGTTTTGCCCTCCCGCGGGCACGGTCGCGAGGGAACGCATTTCAGGCGTCCAGATCGCACCCTGCAGGATCGCGCGATTGTAGATGGTTGTTCGAACCTGAAGAGAGCGTTCCAATGAACGGGCGAGCAGTTCGTCGATAAACTCAATCGGAAGGACGCGCGAGGCCGCCACTTCCTTGTGGTTGAGTTGGCGCAACCAAGGAATGCGATTCGACAAGGTGCGGCGTCGATGCTCGGCGGAAGCGTTGTTCGGCGAAAACCAGGTTCCCCGTTCATCAGGTGCGGTTTGGAAGGTGGAAACGAATTCGAGAAACACGTCATTGGCGCTGTGCGGAATGAGAACGCGCTGGGCTGGGCAGCCGCAAACGTCGCGCACTTCCAAGAGATAGTGCGCCCCGTCATCGTACTGTTCTCGCAGTGCCCAAAGAGATCCGAATTCAGGCAGGTTGGGGGAATATAGACCGCACTCGCTGGAGGGAACGGGCTCGGAGCCGTAGGCCAATTCGGGGGAGTAGCTACCGCTTACGCCCAACACCGCAACGGGAGAACATGCAACATGCAGTCCGCCTCCTATGGATTCGATGAATTCAAACCAGACGTCCCGTGGAACTGAAAGTGATACATGCGAATTTCCGTCATCCCCCTCGACCACACAGTCTTCGCGCAACCAGTCGGAACAATCGCTGGCGAATTCTGTGAATCCCTCATTCTTGAAAAGCATGCCCGGCACCATGCCGACGCCGACGGTTTCGCGCTTTCGTTAGATTGCGAATTACTGTCGGTGGATTGCGAATAAATCCGGGTGATGCGGACGGGGAATAAGGGATCGCAAAATGCCGACAGGAAATCGCAAGACAGCGACATTGGGTAAGCATCTCGGTCTCTGGCTGAACGTTGGAGCTATATTCAAGACTTCGATGGTGTTGTAACGTTCAGGGATTGGTCACGCGGGTGACTCGGTAGAACTCGTCGGTGGTGCCGATGGTGATCGGCGCGGAACTCGGGCCAGTGACGCCGGCGCCGACGTTGACCCAACTGCCGGGCTGCAACGTGGAGGACTTTTGGAGTTGGAAGACGTCCGTTGCCCGGCCGTCCCAGGCCAGTGTCAGTTGATTGTTGATCGGAGGAGTGAGGGTGATTTGCAGGGGTACGGTGGCATTGATGCCGACAGTCAGACCGGTAACGGTGAATACGGTCAAGGTGCCGGTTTCATTCGCGAATGGATCCGCGAGGTAGACGCTGGTCGAAGGGATGCCGGAGCTGGGGAAGGTGCCTCCGTTCAGGCGTCCGTCTGTGCTGATGTTGCCGGTGTTGCCAGCGGCTTCGTCGGTATTGTTGTCTATCTCGTTGCGCAGCATGGCGCGGGTGGTGTTCATGACCGTTGCGCTGAGCAAGGCGGGTGGATAGACGCCCGAGGCCAAGAGGGTATTGAATCCGTATGGGACGTTGTTGTCGTCGGTTCCAATCGTGAAAGTCTGAGCTGTTCCGAAGTCCACACCAGTCGAGTTGAGGGTGATCTGTTCCAATACGACGCCGGGAAGCGGATGGTTGTCGAAGCTTGGCACCTCGGGCGTGAAGTTCAGCGTGTAGGTCAATTCGACGGGGACACCATTGGAGATTCGGAGCGTGGCTGTTCCGAACGTGTTGGTCTTCGGAAGGAGAAACTTAGACCGTTCTGCGATTGGATCTCCGGAGCCGGTTTGTGTGCCGTGGTTGGACGGACCTTCGGCTCGCCAGGTGTTGGCTTCCAATCGTTCGAGCAAGGGCGAGTGCAGGAAGAAGGCGGCTCCCGGGGTTGCTCCAGAAGTGAAGGTGCCATCAGAACCATCCCATCCAGACAGATAAAACTGTCCATCAACGCGCAGGATGTCCGTTCCGATTGCGCCGGGATTGGCAGAGATAAACGAAGCGAGAGCGTTGCCGGCCTGATAAGGGCTGATACTGGCTGGGCCGTCAAAGGTGCCTTGAGTGAGCCCCCCGGTGAAGTTCACCTGCAAGCTGCCGGGAGAGGTGCCCGGGCCGAGGTTCAGCGTCCCAACGAGATCCCATTGTTCGCGAAACGGTGTTGCCTGGCCGACGTTGTGAGAGCCATCTGCGTCCAAGCTGAGCTGGTTGTTGTTGATCGACAGGGTTCCGTTGAAGGAGAGCGTGTTAAAGAATCCGGTCGTGAACGTGAAGGTCAGGTTTGCCGACAGGGTCAGCGAACTTGGAACGCCGTCGACGAGCGTGAGCGTGCCGGTCAGCCCAGACAATTGTGTCGTGTAAGGTCCCCAGTTGGAGCTCACGCTGTCGTCCACGTCCAACGAGAGCCCGGTTACCGGAGCCGTTTCGGTGCCAGAACCGGTCAGCCCGGAGGCATCGACTGAAAGACCACCAACATCGAATGCGGTCTCATTCGGAAACGCATCGAATCCACTGCCGAACATATTCGCAGGGTTGCTGACCTGATAAAATCCGTCCGGTTCGAGGCCGACTTCGGCAAACGCTTCCGAGAAGTGATCGTAGTAGCGGCTGGTCGTGGTCAGTTCAGCGCTTAGGGCGATCGGCTGTTGCAATTGAAAGGGAGCGGCTACTGCGCTCACGCCGGAAGCGGCAAGGAGAAGGGCGGCCAAGTTGGATTGGAGGAATTTCATCTGATCTGAGCAATGCGATTCGTGTGCACCCGCAAAGGGCGCATTGTTTACGGCAATAACGCCCGATAATGCGAGCCAAATTCAGGATTGGGCGCTCAGGTGTTCTGTGGATCGATGCGAGCCGAGACAGCTGCGTGCTGTCTGCCCTTGCCGAAGCGTCAACTGAAATGCTAGGTCAGCCAAACTCTGTCGGCATTCGCTCGTGCCGCTTTCATCATGCCCGAAGACACTCAACCGGAAGTCGCCAGCGACGATTCCTCAAAGAGCAAAAACGATCGAGGACTCTATCGTCGTTTCTGGCGCTGGCATTTTTACTCGGGTATTTTTCTCGCGCCGATCATCCTGGTTCTGACAATCACGGGGGCGATCTATATCTTCAAGGTGGAGCTGGACCCCATTGTGCATCCGGGGCGTTTCATTCATGAATTGCCTGCTGCGAACGCATCCACCAATCTGGTGGCGACCCTGATGGAGACAGCGGAGGCCGGGCACCCGGGCTACGACGCGTACGAGGTGGAGGTCCCGCGGGATCCGGCGCGCGCGGTGATAGTGCGCTTGAAGCCGAAAGACGAGGGCAGGCAGCCGCGCCTGTTGATCACCACGCTGAATCGTCACAACGGAGAACTGATTGACTCCTGGGATTTCGATAAGGAGTTCTTCCGCGTGGTGGTGAACATTCATCGGCACATGATGATCGGGATTCCCGGGCGGATCCTGACGGAGTTGGCTACCTGTTGGACGGTCATTCTGGTTATCACGGGCTTGTATCTTTGGTGGCCGCGTGGACGGGAAAAGTTGATGGGGATTTGGTTGCCACGGCTGAGGAAGGCGAAGTTGTATGTGATCCTCCGGGATCTTCATTCGGTGATCGGTGCGTATCTATCCTTATTCCTGCTGGCGATTGCCTTCACGGGTTTGTTCTTCGCGATGATCTGGGGAATGGGATACTACGTCGCGGGAATCGTCTCCTCGGGGGATGCACTGAGACCGACCGAGTCGAAGATGATTGAGGGAGCCAAACGCGTTTCCGTAGATGAAGCGATCCGGGCTGCGGAGGAACATTACTGGGGTTCGCCTTACCTGGCAGTGACCTTGCCTGAAGACGAGAAGGGATCGTTTCGACTTGTTGAAACCGACATGGTGCAGATCACGAGGACAGTGGGGTACGACGTGGATCAGTATTCCGGAACGCTGTTGAAGAAACAGAGCTTCTCCGAATTTCCACGATGGCTGCAGGGTCGCATGCTGGCGTATACGATCCACACGGGAGAGATCTTTGGAATGCCCACGAAGATCATCGCAATGATCACCTGTGTGGGTTCGACGTTCTTCATCATCACGGGTGTTTGGATGTGGTTGAAGCGGAGGCCAAGAGGAAAGAGCGGTTTCCCTTCCGGCGGTGTTCTCAGTGGCCCAAGTCAGACGGGCATCAAGCTGTTGATCATCTTGGGAGGCGTCATCATGCCGGTGGCCGGACTCTCAATTTTGATTGTGATGGGAATCGAGAATTTACGCGCCAAGCGGCAGGCAAAATCCGATTCGTAGTATTCCAGTTGGGGGCACGCACTATGGATCGGGTTCGTTGCGCCAGAATTTATAAGCGGCCAAATCTCTGATTCTGAAGCACTTTTGGCTCTCATTGGACGCCAACCTGAACGAGCAGTCTTGAATCGGCTCTTGCAAAGCAAGGAAGCCGAGTTTCTGGCCCTTTATGGACGACGGCGTGTCGGGAAGACCTTTCTCATCCGGGAACACTTCAAGAAGCAGATCGCATTCGAGCTCACCGGACTCAAGGACGCTTCATTGGGCGAACGATTGGCCAACTTTCATCGGGAGTTGGAGCGTCGAAGCCGCCGAAGACAAAGCGTGCCGCACAGCTGGCAGGAGGCGTTTCAACAGCTGGGTGAGTATCTCCGGGTTCACCAGTCCACACCTGTCTTATGGAAAGAAAAGCAAGGATACGATCTACCGTCTGGCTGATGAACATTCTCTGTTCTACCTCAAGTGGGTTGAGGGGCGAAAAGGCGGGAATGGTGGTTTCCTGTCAAAGACCAGTTTTCCGGCGTGGAAGGCCTGGAGCGGTTACGCGCTTGAAGCACTCGCCCACAAACATGTGCCACAATTCAAGCGCGCGTTGGGCATTGCGGGATTGGAAACTTATCATTGCGCCTGGGTGCATCGTCCGAATCGGATTTGTCCGCAAGGCGCGCAAATTGACCTGTTGCTGGATCAGGCGGACAACACGATCAACATCGTGGAGATCAAATATTCTCAAGGCGACTTCACGATCACCAAGAAGTATGCCAGCGAGGGGAGGCAAAAAATGACGACCTTTCAAGTGGTGTCCGGCACTCGCAAAAACGTTTTTCTCACCTTTCTGACGACCCACGGTATCACACAAAACGCGTATGCATCGTAGCTGGTTCAGGGTTCGATCACCACTGATGCCCTGATGACCGATGATACATAAGTGGCCAAATCGTCCCTCAGAATGGACTTTTGGCCACTTTAGATTTCCATTGGTCGGCCATCAATGTGATCGAATGGTGTGCCATGTTCGCATGCCAATACCCCCATGACCACAACGGTACATTGACGACACGCCGGTCGGCACAGACACTGCGCGCCATCTTGCCATGGCTGGCGAATCAGTGTGAATCACCGGACTCTCATTATTCAAAATCTGATTCTGGCGACGCTGTTGACCACGGTGTTCGCGGGTTGTCGGTTGCTGCACAAGGTCGAACAGGCTCCTCTTCCCAGTGTTGAAGCGCCCGCTGCTTACACGACGGAAAACCAGGACGGAACTGCGGTTGAAGGCGAATGGTGGAAGGAGTTTAAGTCCGAAGAATTGGATTCGCTGATGGACACCGCCTTGGATGGCAACCTCGACATTCGTCAGGCGTGGAACCGATTGGCGCAGGCGCAGGCGGTCTTCGTGATCAACCGCGCGGGACAGCTTCCTTCGGTTCAGTTGAACGGGAATCGAAGTGAGAATCTCACCAAGGACGATCGGCCGCTCGATGCGAATCCGATTTTCATCGACGCTGCCACCCAGTTGCGCGTGCCCTTCGTGGATTCCGAGTTGAAGACGGAATTCACCACGTTGGGGGGAGCGTTGTCCTACGAACTCGATATCTGGGGCCGGGTCGCCTCGCTGAAATCCTCAGCAAAGATGCAGATGGCCGCGACTTACGATGACGTTCAGGCGACGGCATTTGTTGTATCCGGTTCGGTGATGGATTCCTGGCTGGCGGTTCGTGAGCAGGTGGAATTGCTGAAACTTGTTCGCGAACAACTGGAGGCCAACAAGACCCAATTGGAATTGCTCGAACTTCGACTCGGCGTCGGACAAGCGACGGCGCTCGATGTCCTGCAACAGCGTCAACAGTTGGCGGCCACCGAGGCGGAGATTCCGACATTCGCTTCCGTGCTTGATACCTCGCAACATCGTTTGGAAATCCTCCTGGGTCGCGTTCCGCGTCGGGGAATGGTTGAGACAAATGATGTGGGACTGCCGAACTTGGTACCGCTCCCAAAACTCAGCGCGCCTGCGGATTTGTTGAACGCGCGTCCCGATCTGCGTGCCGCGCGACGTCAACTCGTCGCGGCCGATCATGAAGTTGCCTCGGCCATTGCGGATCGACTGCCACGAATCACCTTCAGTCTCTCTTATGACTTTCGTGCTGAGGATTTTGCCGGGCCGTTTAATCAGGAGATTCAGAACGTCATCGGGAGTTTCGTGGCCCCGATTTTCGAAGGTGGACGGCGCCGCGCCGAAGTCACCCGTCGTCGCGCCATTGTCGAAGAGCGTCTCAATCGCTACACCCAGGTTTATCTGAACGCCCTGCTGGAGGTGGAGAACGCGTTGACGCAAGAAATGCGTCAGGGTGAATTGCTCCAGGCTCTCCAAAAGCAGACCGGCCACGCCAAGCGAAGTCTTCAGGAAGCCCGCGCCCGTTACCTCAACGGCCTGAACGATTACCTGCCGGTGCTGACCGCCTTGCAAACCGTGCAGCGCCTGGAGCGTCGGCTGGTTTCCGAACGTCGGCGACAGCTCACGTTTCGGGCGAACTTGTATCGGGCGCTTGGTGGACGCTGGACGGAGAGCCTGTCCTTGAAAAAGGACGAGCAAGAAACTGAAGAGGAACAGCAGCCTGTTGAATAGGGCGTGCAGGACATATGATCTGTTCCAACCCATGACCGCATGAAAAAACTCTTATCCTTAATACTGCCTCTCGTCGTGATCGGGGGCGCGTTGTTTGCCGCCAAGGTCATGATCGACAACCGCAAGGAGCCGCCCCGCTCAGAGACGGTCGACCCGACTCCGGTGGTGAAGACGCTGATCATCAAGCCCCAGCGGGTCGATCCGAAGATCGAGGCTTACGGCGAAGTGACTGCGCATCGCGAGGTGGTGATTCAAGCGCAGGTGACGGGACTCACGGTGGGGATAGATGACCGATTAATCGTTGGCGGACGATTCCAGACCGGTGAGGAATTGATTCGGATTCAACCGATCGACTTCAAGTTGATGGTTGATCAGCGCGAGGCGGATCAGGTGCAGGCCAGCGTGCAGCTCGAACAGGAGAAGGGCCGGCAATTGGTCGCCAAGCGCGAATGGGCCATGCTTGGAGACAAGCAACCGAAGGACGAGGCGAGTCGTCGTCTGGCTTTGCGCGCGCCGCAACTTCGACAGGCTGAGTTCGCACTGAAGGCCGCCGACAGCGCGCTCGAACGCGCGAAGCTCGACCTCGCTCGAACGGTCATTCGCGCCCCGTTCAATGCCACGGTGATTTCGGAATCCGCCGAAATGGGCCAATTGGTCAGTGCCTTGGGGCAGGTCTGTCGTCTGGTTTGCACGGATGACTTTTATGTGATCGCGGCCGTGCCCTTGCGTCTGGCACGCGACATTCGCGCCTTGGAAGAGGATGGCGATGGAGCAACGGTGCGCGTTCATCTTGGTGACGGGCGTTTTCGTGACGGACGCGTGATCCGATTCCTCGCGGACCTTGAGGCGAACAGTCGCATGGCCCGCGTCGTCGTCGAGGTGAAGGATCCCCTGGCCTTGGAAGAAAGCAACAAAGGCAAGGGCAAACTGTTCATCGGTTCGTTCGTGAAGGTTGAAATCGAAGTCCCCACGGTCGAACAGGCAATTCGTCTGCCACGGGCGCACGCCCGGGCGGGGGATACCGTGTGGGTTTTGAACGATGGCAAACTGCAGATTCGCAAACTACAGATCCGTTATCGTGAGACGGACCATCTGGTCGTCGGCGGGGGATTGCAGGAGGGCGAACAACTCATCGTGAGTTCGTTGCCCGTGGCGACTGATGGGATGGAAGTGCGGGTGGAGGCTGAGGAGTGACGGAACCGGAGCCAGACAAGCAACCGTCCTTGAAAGGCGGTTCGCTCTCGTGGATGGCGCGCAATCCCGTGGCCGCCAATCTGCTGATGCTGGTGCTGTTGCTGGCCGGCGGGCTGAGCATGTTTCAGCTCAAGCAGGAAGTCCTGCCCGAATTCGCTTTGGAGACGATTGAGATCTTTGTCTCCTATCCTGGCTCCGGTCCGGAAGAAGTCGAGCAGGGCGTCTTGTTGGCCATTGAAGAAGCGGTGAGCGGAGTCAACGGCATCAAGCGCGTTTCCTCAACCGCGCGAGAAAACTTCGGCTTCACCGTGCTCGAATTGGAGAGCTATGCGGATCCAACGATCGTCCTCTCTGATGTGAAGAACAACGTGGATGCCATCCTTTCCTTCCCGCAACTGGCGGAACGTCCGACCATCCAATTGCGGCAATTTCGCGGTCGCGTCATGGACCTCGCCATTACGGGGGATCAAAGCGAATCCACGATCCTGAACTACGCAGAGCTGGTGCGCGACGAACTGCTTCAGCGGGATGGCATCTCGCAGGTTTACATCTTCGGAAGTCGCCCCTTGCGCATCGGTGTGGAGGTTCCGGAACGAGAGCTGCGTGCCTACGGAGTCACCTTGCGACAGATCGCTCAATCCGTTGCGAACACCGCGCTGGAACTGCCGGGCGGTGGTGTTCGCACGCCCGCGGGTGAAATCCTGCTGCGCACACAGGAACGTCGCGATTTCGCCAAGGACTTCGCGGATATCCCGGTCGTTTCCAATAACCGCGGTGGACACCTTCGCTTGGGGGATATCGCAACCGTCTCTGAAACCTTTGAGGAAATCGAAAAGGAATCCTTTCTTGACGGCAAACCCGCGTTGCGTCTCCAGGTCATGCGCGTCGGTGACGAAACGCCAATCACGATCGCCGACGAGGTGAACACCTATCTCGAGGAATCAAAGGCAAGTCGTCCGGATGGGATTGGCGTTGTCGTGCTCGATGACGAATCGCTGGAATATCGCGAGCGCATTCAGTTGTTGCAGCGCAACGCATGGATGGGTCTCGGCCTGGTGCTGCTGCTGTTGGGATTGTTCCTCGAGCCGCGTCTCGCCTTTTGGGTCATGCTCGGCATCCCGATCAGCGTCATCGGCTCATTCATCGTGCTGAGCTTTACCGGTGCATCGCTGAACATGATTTCGTTCTTCGCGTTCATGGTGACGCTGGGCATCGTGGTGGATGATGCCATTGTCGTGGGCGAGAACATCTACGAACTGCGCGAACGCGGTGCGTCGCATCTCGAAGCCGCGGTGCAGGGCGTCAGGCAAATCGGCGGCCCGGTCGTGTTCGCGGTGCTGACCAATGTAGCCGCGTTCATGCCGATGATGTTTGTGCCGGGCGCGGAAGGTAAATTTGCCCTCCAGATTCCGGCCGTTGCGATTTCTGTTCTCCTGCTTTCCCTGATCGAATCCTTGTTCGTCCTGCCCGCTCATTTGTCGTCCGAGAAGTATCACCGGCTGCAACGGATGCTTGGCATTCCGTTCTTCGTTCACGTGCTCGGTTATCCGCAGCGAGTCTTCAATCCGGCTCTGCATAGATTCGTCGATCGCGTCTACATCCCCTGCGTCCGATTTGCGGGGCGCAATCGGTTCTTCACGATTGCCTCGGGCATTGCCTTGTTGATCGTCTGCGTCGGTGTGGTTCTCGGTGGCATGATCGGATTCGTATTCCATCCGCACGTCGACAAGAGCGCCTCGCTTGCACAAATCGTGCTGCCTTTCGGATCGCCCTTTGAACGCTCGCAGGAACTTCGTCACTACCTCGACGAGGCGGCACGGCGAGCCTTGGACAAACTTGGCGAACCGGACGCCATTCGAGGAATCTTTTCGCGGGCGGGTGAGAGTTTCAGTGAGTTTCCGCCGCCGGTCGGTGGCGATGGTTCGCACGTGATCAGTGCGATGGTGAGCTTGAAACCCGCCTCGGAACGCGAAATCACCGCTCGCGAATTCACCAAGGCCTGGCGTGAGGAGATCGGCGAAATCATGGATGCCGAATCGGTCGCGCTCACCTCGGAGTTCGCCGGTTTCGGTGGTCCCAATATCGAAGTCGATCTCACGCATCGGTCTCGCGAATCACTGGAAGCCGCGGCAAACGATCTCGCCAAGGAACTGCGCGCCTTTGATGGCCTCAGTGAAATCAACGACGGTGTCGCGCTCGGCAAACCCCAGCTCAGCTTCAAGATCAAACCTGAAGCACAGAGTCTCGGTATCACTTCGCTCTATCTTGCCAATTACATCCGCGATTCCTATTACGGTGCGGAAGCGCTGCGACAACAACGCGGCCGCAATGAGATCCGCGTGCTGGTGCGCCTGCCGGAAGAAGATCGTCGCCGATTGCAAAGCGTGGAAGACATGATCCTCGTTGCGCCGGGCGGGGGGGAGATTCCGCTCTCCGAAGCCGCCGACATCGTCCGCGAACGATCCTGCACCGACATCCAGCGCAACAACGGCCGTCGCATCATCCGTGTCAGCGCGGCTGCGGAAGACGACTCCGGTACCAGCGCAAACGATGTCGTCGGCATCATGAAGTCGGAGATCCTGCCGAACTTGCAGGCGCGCTATCCGGGACTCGGCTATCAATTCGAGGGCGAACAAAAGAACCAGGCCGAATTCATGAGCGCCCTGATCAACGGATTTGCGATTGCCATGTTGGTCATCTACGGACTGCTGGCGATTCCTTTCAAGAGCTACATCCAGCCGGCCATCATCATGGTTGCCATCCCTTTCGGAATCGTCGGCGCTCTCGCCGGCCATCTGATCATGGATTACGAACTCAGCATGATCAGCATGCTCGGTATCGTCGCCCTCTCCGGCGTGGTGGTGAACGATTCGCTCGTGCTCATCGTATCCGCAAACCGTTATCGATCTGACGACAAGCTGAACCCTTTCGAAGCCGTCTGCCGCGCCGGAGCACGTCGCTTCCGGCCCATTCTGCTCACCTCGCTCACGACCTTCTTTGGCCTGCTCCCGATGATTTTCGAATCCTCCCCGCAAGCCCGCTTCCTCATTCCCATGGCCATTTCGCTCGGATTCGGAATCCTCTTTGCGACTGTCATCGTGCTGCTCCTTGTCCCGGCGTTTTACCTGGTCGTCGAAGACGTCCGGGGTTTGTACGTGGATGAGGACGAGACAGGTTGATCCAGTGTGGTGCTGGTTGAAAACCGGTACCACAATCCTCAAGAGCAATTTACCGACAGGAATTCGCAAGATACCGACAGCGTTTCGTTTGAAGTCTGCTAGCTTGTGACCGCCTGATGGGCGCGAAGTCAATTTCCGGATGCGGGGTTATGGCGACCCACCGCGTTCGGGGTGCCTTGCGGTGCAATGCTTTTGTCCGCTTGTCGTGCCCATCAGGCTCGAATCTCTGGTTTGGCGGCACACGTTGCGCGTACAACGATCCACCCATTCATCTTGACCTTCAAATCTTACTTTTTACTGCTGGTTCAAACGACATTCCAAGCGTCGGCCGTCGATCTTGTCCACGTGGATGATTTCGAGGGCGGATCGCCGCAGAACTGGTTGATCGGACACCGCAGTTCGCCCAATATTCCGGTCAATGTCACAACGGGTGGACCGGCAGGGGCCGGGGACAACTACTTGTCGTATACATCGATTGGATCGGGATCCATCGCTTCCAGGATGTTGGTATTCAATCGTCGCCTGCAATGGGAGGGAAATTACCTGGCGCTTGGACCGGTGGGTTTCAAGTTGGACGTCCGGAATGCCGGGCCTACGCCCCTGAATCTTCGTATCGGGCTCAGCGACAGTGTTGGTGAGTTGGACAATTGGATTGCGACCGCCCAGCCGGTAGTGATCCCCACGAACAACACGTGGATGTCCGTGTTCATTCCCATCCAGGAAGGCAATTTCACCGTGGCCCAGGGTTCGGTCTCAGTCTCGAATGTTTTGGCGGATGTGGAATCGATTCGAATTTTTTCCTCCGCGGCGCCGGCCTTTCGCGGTGACGTCATCGATGCGACCATTCATTTCGACAATCTGCGGCTCGTATCCCTTCCATCCCTTCCGAGGCTCTCCATAGAAAAAACGAGCGGCAGCGCAGCCGACGTGAAATGGACGGGCACGAACGGTTTCTTCTACCAGGTGATTTCAGCTGCTCAATTGCCCAGCACCAGCTTCACCACTAACGGATCTGCGATGTCTGGTTCATCGGAACTACGACAAAGCGTTGGCACGTCCTCCGGCAACGCATTCTTCCAGCTTCAGTATACAGGCGGTGCGAAGGAATGATCTTTGGGATCAACGCGAACGTCGTGAATGATTCCGAGGATTGTGTTAGCGTCTCCGCAGGCACGACTGAACAAACGTGAAACGCTTCATTTCAACCATCACCATACTGCTTGGCTTCGCCATGCCGGCCCAATCGGGAACCATTGCTCTGGTCGGCGATGATGCAGGGGAGGCCAGCGGTGATGGTTGGGCTTTGTTGATTCCCAATCTCAAGGCCAGTTCGCCCGGTGTTTACGTCCCCGTTCAGGTTGCTCCCTTCGAACCGTTTGATATCGGGACCATCACCTGGAATGACGGTGACGTGTCTTCAAGCGGTGCCGTTCAACTCGCGGTGACTGACGAGATGTGTTCATTCAATTTCGCACCGTATGTCGAAGAAGTCGTCCGCCAGCTGGCGGTGATCGGACAGGGTGGGGCCGATGTCGTGTTGAGCAACATCGCGGGCCCCGGACTCAGCTTCCAAGATGGTGTGTTGGAGAGCATTGATTTCACGGCGGATGTGAGCTGGACGCCAACCCTCAATGGATTTCCGTCTGCCGAGCCGTACAATGGGACGGTCTCTTGTGCTCAAGGTGTTTTCACCTGGGATCTCAGCGATGCGCCGAAGAACTGGTTCATAGGTGCCAATGATGTGGATTTGATCTTTGACCTGACTGCGGTGGTGAAGGGACTTGCGCGACGTGTGGGGCCGACGCTGGCATTGCAGGAAATCGGTGGCAGCTACTCGGTTGGATTAAACTTTGCATTGCCCAGCACTTCTTCGTTCTGCCTCGAATCCTCTCCCAACCTCAAGACGCCGACCTGGACACAAGTTGGATCTTCATTCGCCGGCGAGAGTGCTCCTGGTTCCATCAGCGTGGATTTTGGAACGGCGACGAGCTTGTTCTACCGAGTGCGTCGGGTGAGTCCGTAGGGACGAGTTGGTGCTGGTTTCCAACCAGCGTTGACGGTTGAAAACCGGCACTGGAAAACTGATCTCCTGACAATGCCTAAAACCTCACATCCAAGGCCGCACCCAGGAAGCGGGGAGGACCGACCGTGGCGAGGAATCCGTCGTTGAAAGTCACACCGGTTGCACCGAGCCCGGTTGCACCAGGTAACTTGCCGATCAGGTAATCGCGGTCGAGGAGATTGCGGGCGAAGAGCGTTACCGTGGTCCGTTTCCACTTCCAGCCGACGGTTGCGTTGAGGAGCACTCGTGCCGAGATTTCCACCAGTTGATTTTGCGGAACCTGAATGGAAGCCGCGATTCCGGTAACCGTAGACGGAGCGAAGAGATAGGGGCTGTAGTAGCTGCTGCTCGCCTCGGCATCGACGGCTGCAAAAAAGCCGGACTTGTGATCGTAGTTTGCGCCAATGCTGCCGGTGAATCTCGGAGACTCGGGAAAGTCATAGCCCGAATAATCAAGCGTCCTCGGGATCGACGCGGGGATTGCGGGAGGGAGATCGAGTGACAAGGTAAAGTCCTTGTAACTGGTGGTCAGGTAGGCGGCCGAGGCAAAGACCGAAAGCTCCTCGGTCACCCGGAAGCGGGATTCCAATTCGATACCCGCCAGTTCGGATTCCGACGCGTTTACGACCCGCTCGGACGGAACGAAACCCGCATCAACCTCTCGGAGCACGACCTGTTGATCGCTCCATTGCGTGAAGAAAGTGTTCACCCCGGTTTCCAATCGGCCGTCCAGCCATTTCGAGCGCAGGCCGATTTCGTAGTTCCAGGTCGTGCTGGGGTCGAAGTTGAATACCTCATTTGCCGCGTTAATTCCCGCGCCTCCGCTGCGATAACCTTGTTGAACCGTGATGGTTGCGCTGTGGCTCTCGTTGAACTCGTGTCGCAGTGCAGATTTCGGCAAGAGGCGAAGATTGTAGGCAGCCGCGGTGGGCGCTGCCTGCGAGCTGATCTCGAAATCATCGCTGTCCAATCGAAGGCCGACAATCGCGTGCCAACCGGGACGGAATTCGTGATCGGCTTCACCAAATAGAGCGAGGTTGATGCGGTTGCGTTCGATCCCGTTTTGAGTCGAGTCAAGGAAAGCGAAGTTGCCATATGCCCCGGCCACCCCGCGGGTTTTCTCAGCCTCGTAGTGTGCCCTGAACTCCTGCGTCAGTTCGGCTTCGACGTCCTCTCGCAGGAGTGAAGCCGCCACGGTTTTGACATCTGTTTCGGTTCGGCTGAAAGAACTCTGCGAGAAGAATCTCCAGGCGCCACCGGGTCGCCAGTTGAATTCCTGCGACACCAGATCGCTGTTCGCTTCCCGGTACTGCTGCGTGCCGAGCGCGAAACGCCATTCGCGGTCGAAAAAGGAGAGATTCGGGTTGGCGCCTGGAAACGGTGCGTTTGGCCCGAACGCTTCGTTTTGGCTTGGACGACCGAATGCGTGGTTGTAGCTCAGCAGGCCGTCGAAGGTCTCGTTGTTTTCCGGAGCATAAAGGAGCTTGAAGCGGAGGCTCCAGGAATCGGCGCGTTCGAGTTCGCCCACGCTTGGCTGGGCTTGCAGAAGTGGATAATCAATTTGGCTGTCTGTCCGGTTCGCCTCGGTTGCGATACGAAAAGCAAAGTCGTTGTTGAGCGGACCGGAAAGCATGAGCGCCTGGTCTAGCGAGTTCTGTGACCCGACCGTCGTTCGCGATGCGCCTTCCCAATAGAACGTGGGGTCTTTGGTGTGGATGTGGATGGCGCCTGCGAGCGAGTTGCGGCCTTGCACGGTGGATTGCGGCCCGCGGAAGACTTCCACCTGGTCGATGTCCCACATGCCGAGCGGGCCGCGTCGAGAACCGCCTTGCGTGAGCGCGACGCCATCGACGTAAACCGTGGCCAACGGTGCTTGGTTGCCGCTGGCGTTTTCCGCGTCCGGAGCTTCGGTGTTCACACCGCGAATAACGAATCCTCCGTCAGAGAATTGCGGAGCGCGAACATTGGCAATCTGGCGCAGGGCATCTCCCACAGAGTAGATTCGAAAATCTTCCGAACGTTGTGAGTCGATCACGCCGACGCTGGACGAGGTCTTGGAAAAGCCCCGGTGCTCCTTCTGCCCCATGATGACCACTTCGGAGAGTTCGACGCCGGTGATTACGTTGTTGGTCGAACTGGTTTCTTCCTGCGCCGGAACTGTGAACGGCGAGAGGACAATCGTGCAAACCACGGCAAGTGTGGATACTGCGAAGCGTTTCAGTTGGACGCAGCCTGTGTTCACGGTTTACAGCGCGCGGAATGTAGGGGCGATCGGGTGTTGGCGTCGAGGATAAGACCGAGTTTGCCTGGAATGGCGCGCCAGCGTTTTGATGTGCAGCACTGCTCGGCAGCTTTGTTGAGTGTTGCGCGGCGATCGGTCGTGCCGTATCGCGGATCTCCCGCCCGGCTCTTTGAGAGAATCGCGCTCGATGTTCGTAAAGCGGGCCGAGAGACCTACTTCTCGACGCAGGCCTGACGGCCCGTGCGCAATTCCCCGCCAAGTGGGGTCTTAATCGTCGAAAAAGGTGAAAAGTTGCCGATTTTCTTTCGCCGGCCGGAATTTGGCAAGATCGCGACAGATTATGGCAAGTCACCGACAGTAAATCGCAAGTCACCGATAGCGTGGTTTTCGGGAATTCCCTAGGTTCGCGGCGCTGAATCTGGGATCTGAAGTTCAGATCTCGGGTTTTTGCGCGAAAAATTGAATCGAATGGCCCGTAAAGTAATGAAATCCATCCAATCCTACCTAGCTGCCGTACTGTTTGTCTTAACCAGTATCGGCGCGTCCGCGCAGTTTACGCTGCAACAACCAATTAACCTGAGTGCCGAGCTGACGACGTCGAGCCGGTACTACAATCACACGGCTGCTGCATTCTCGGAAATCAGCCTGAGTCCAGACGGCTTTTATGCCATCGCGGACGGAAGCGCCGTTGGAACCGGCTATGAGGTCTTCCCGAATGAAACCACCTTCAGTTTGGGTGCCCTGACGGTCGATGTCGCGAATCTTACCGGCGTGGGTGCCGAGGTGGCTACCGTGACCGGATTGACCTTGGATGTGGGTTCCAGTGTTGATACTTCGGACGGACCCTATGGCACGTCGTTGTCGGGTCTCAGCGGATCGCTGACGCTGGTTGATGGTGTGCCGACCGCCCTGTCGCTGAATGCCAACGTGACATTGACGTATTTGCCGCCGGGACCCAAGGCCGGCCTCTTCTTCTCAGGGCAGATTGCGATCTTCAACAACCAGATGGCACTGGACGTTGACTCGACCGTTCCCGTTCCGGGGCTGGGTAATTTTCGCGAACAATGGGATTTGGATGGAGCGGTGACGCTTCCGGTTCCGGCTTCTCCTGCCGGTGCGATTCAGGTGAACTTCACGGGCTCCCTGAGTCCTTCGACCTTCAGTGGTCCGGGAAGCATCAATCCTTATCTGCCGGGTAATGCGCTCTCGGCTTACATTGCCGCCAATCCTGGGCAGGTTGGCGTTGATATTCTTCGTGTGGATGGGCAGTTTTACTTGGCGAACTGGGATGGTAGTGATGGCACCTTCACCTCGGGTGTGACTCCCGGTGCGCGGTTCTTCCTGCATTCCCCGCTTCTGGAACGCATTGAAGCCGACACCTGGCGGATTGAAGGTCCGTCCGATCATGGCACGCAGACCGGTTCAGGTGATCCGGTGAGTCAGCGCAAGAAGATCCTGCTTCCGAAGGAATCCACCTTCGGCCGTGCCAGTCTTCGAATTGAGAACGGTGTTCCGGTTGAGCTGACCTACTTCCTCGACTTTGCCACACCCGGAATTCCGGGCTTTGAGAACACGGCCTTGTCGGGAATTGAATTCAAGGCGATCGGTCTCTCTTCCGGTGGTGTGAATTTTGGCACGGGTCAGAGCTACCAGCTTGGCGTGGATGACGGCAACGTGCCCTACGGTTTCAACAGCGCATTGGCAGTTGGTGCGCATCCTTCCGGAGTGGCGGGCGGGACCGTCATGAACACCACACGCGCCTTGCTGAGGAACGAAATCAACAACAACACCGACGAAGGCACTCCTGCCGGACCCAGGCCGAATATCAGTGCAGATGGTCGTCAGGACGGTGCCATTCGTTCGAGTGCCTCGACGCCGGTGGCCAATCATTACCTCGCAGATCCGTTCGCCAACGAAAGTGGGACGCTCACCGTTTACAATACCAGCGGTTTGACGGTTTCCGTCCAGGCGGAAGAAGCCGCTGCTCCGGCTGCGGGAGCCTTGCAGGTGAATTTTACCGGCAGTCTTACTCCGCAAACCTTTCAAGGTCCGGGCAGCATCAGTCCCTATCAGTCCGGAAACGCGCTTTCTGGCTTCATTGCCGCCAATCCCGGACAGGTTGGAATCGACGTGCTTCGGGTTGACGGCCAGTTCTACCTGGCTGGCTGGGACGGATCTGATGGAACCTTCATCTCCGGTGTCACTCCGGGTGCGCGTTTCTTCCTGCACTCCCCGCTCCTCGAACGTATCGAAGCTGACACCTGGCGTGCAGAAGGTGCGTCCGACAATGGGACGGTGACCGGTTCGGGTGATCCGATCAGCCAGCGGAAAAAGTTCCTGTTGCCCAAGGCAAACACTTTTGGCACGGCTGTTCTTCGGGTCGTCGGTGGTGTGCCGGTCGAGCTGAATTACTACCTCGACTTCTCTGCGGCTGGAGTTCCCGGTTTCGAAAACACCGCTTTGGCGAACATTCAATTTGAAGCCATCGGCTTGACCTCCTCCGGGGCGAGCTTCGGCACGGGGCAGACCTACACGATCGGCGTGGATGACGGCAATGTGCCTTACGGTTTTAACAGTGCGCTGGAATCAGGCGCGCACCCGTCTGGTGTTGTCAGCGGCACGGTGATGAACACCACGCGTGGCATTCTGCGCTCTGAGATCGGCAGCAATACCGATGAAATGGGTGGCAGCACGGCCAACATCAGTAACGACGGCCGCATCAATGGTGCAACTGCTGGAAGTGTCTCGACTCCGGATCAAGTGGGTTATCTCGCAGATCCATTTGCCAGCGAAAGCGGAACGCTGACGGTATTCAATGCCTCCGGACTGACCGTAGGGGTCCGTGCCAGCGAGACAGGACCGCCTTCTGGTGCGCTGCAGGTAAATTTCACGGGTGGTTTGACACCTCAGACTTTTGACGGTCCGGGTAACTTCAGCCCCTATAATCCAGGTAATGCATTGTCAGCCTTCATCGCTGCCAACCCCGGCGCCGCGGGCGCCGATGTCCTGCGGGTGGATGGTCAGTTCTATCTCGCAGGCTGGGACGGTTCGGACGGCGTCTTCATCTCGGGTGTGACGCCCGGTGCACGGTTCTTCCTGCATTCACCGCTGTTGGAACGCATCGAAGCCGATACTTGGCGCGCAGAAGGCGCTTCCGAAAACGGGACGGTGACCGGTTTGGGTGATCCGATCAGCCAACGGAAAAAGTTCCTGTTGCCCAAGGCCAACACATTCGGTCGGGCAACGCTCCGGGTAGAAAATGGTGTTCCGGTTGAACTCACCTACGAACTGGACTTCACTGCGCCGGGAGTGCCTGGGTTTGATGGCACGTCACTGGCGGGCATCCCGTTCCGCACACTGCGCCTGTCTTCAACCGGTGTGAGTTTCGGATCGGCGATGACCTACGGCATTGGCGTGGATGACGGCAATGTGTCCTACGGATTCAACAGTGCTCTGAACGTTGGGTCGTTCCCTGCCGGTGTGGCTGGCGGCACGGTCATGAACACCACGCGCGGCATTCTGCGCAACGAAATCTACAACAACGTGGACGAGGCCACCCCGGCGGGCAGCACGCCCAATATCAGCAACGACGGCCGCATTGATGGTGGCACTGCGGGCAGTGTGTCCACTCCGGATCAGGTGGGTTACCTTGCCGATCCGTTCGCAAGCGAAAGCGGCACCTTGACCGTATACAATGCCCAGTCCGACCTGACTGTTGGACTGCGCGTCGGCGATGACGCACCGCCACCTGCCGCGGGTGCGATCCAGGTGAACTTCACCGCTAGTCTCACACCTCAGACCTTCGACGGGCCGGGCAGCATCAATCCGTACCAGAGTGGCAATGCCCTGAGTGCTTTCATCGCAGGTGCTCCTGGAAATGCGGGTGCAGACGTCCTGCGGGCGGACGGTCAATTCTATCTCGCCAATTGGGATGGCTCGGATGGGACTTTTGTTTCGGGCGTGACTCCCGGAGCTCGGTTCTTCCTGCACTCTCCGCTCTTGGAGCGCATCGAAGCACAGACTTGGCGCGCGGAAGGTCCTTCGAGTCATGGCACTGTAACGGGTGATGGCACGACCGCTTTGGCCCAACGCAAGAAATTCCTGTTGCCCAAGGCCAACACCTTCGGCACGGCGACTTTGCGAATTGAGAACGGCGTTCCGGTGGAATTGAGTTACTTCCTCGACTTTTCTGCATCAGGCGTTCCCGGGTTCGAAGGTACTGCTCTGGCGGGAATTCGATTCGAGACGATCACGTTGAGTTCGGCCGGTTCGAGCTTCGGAACTCCGACGACCTATACGCTCGGTCAGAACGACGGCAGCGTTCCCTACGGCTTCAACAGCGCGCTCGATCTGGGCGCCTTCCCGTCCGGCTTCGGTGGCGGCACGGTGATGAACACCACGCGTGACATCCTGCGCAACGAAATCAACAACAACACCGACGAGAGTGGGGGGAATACTCCAAACATCAGTAACGACGGACGCATCGATGGCGCAGCAGCAGCCAGTGTCAGCTCGCCTGACCAGGCCGGTTATCTGGCTGACCCGTTCGCAGGTGAAACGGGCACATTGACCGTTTACAACACTGGTGGATTTGTGGTCGGCATCCAGGCGGATGTTAATCCGGCGCCGACCGCTGGGGCTCTGCAGGTGAACTTCAATGGTTCTTTGACTCCACAGACCTTTGTCGGTCCGGGCAGCATCAATCCTTATCACCCAGGCAACGCCCTCTCTGGGTTCATTGCAGCCAACCCAGGTGCTCCCGGGCAGGACGTCCTGCGGGTCGATGGCCAATTCTATCTCGCCAACTGGAACGGACAGGACGGCACCTTCATTACGGGTGTGACCCCGGGCGCGCGGTTCTTCATGCATTCGCCACTGTTGGAACGCATTGAAGCGCAGACCTGGCGTGCGGAAGGGCCTTCGAGTCATGGCACTGTCACGGGCGACGGAACGACCGCCTTGGCGCAGCGCAAGAAATTCCTGCTGCCCAAACCTGACACCTTCGGTACGGCCACCCTGCGAGTCGCGGGCGGTGTGCCGGTTGAGCTGACCTACGAACTCGATTTCTCGAAAGCGGGTGTTCCTGGTTTCGCAGGCACCAGCCTTGCGAACATTGACTTCAAGAAGATCCAGGTGAAATCCGACAACGTAAACTTCGGATCGGCGACGACTCACACCATCGGCGTCGATGACGGTGCTGTCCCCTACGGGTTCAACAGCACGCTCGACCTTGGCGCCTTCCCCACTGGATTCGGTGGCGGCACGGTGATGGACACCACGCGTGCTATCCTGCGCAACGAAATCAACAACAACACCGACGAGGTGGGTGGATCCACGGCAAACATCAGTAACGACGGTCGCCACAATGGTGCCGCGCAGCCAAGCGTCAACTCGCCAGATCAGATCGGCTATCTTGCTGATCCGTTTGCGAATGAAAGCGGCACGCTCACGGTTTACACGACCACCGGCTTGATCGTGGGAATCGAGGCAGACGAGATCCCGCCTCCGGTTACCACGAGTAGCTTGCAGGTGAACTTTACCGGCAGTCTGACTCCGGCAACCTTCGACGGTCCGGGCAGCATCAGTCCCTACCAATCGGGCAACGCCCTGTCCGCATTCATTGCGGCCAACCCAGGAACAATCGGGGAAGACGTGTTGAAAGTGGACGGCCAGTTCCACATGACCGGTTGGGACGGCTCTGATGGCGTGTTCATCTCCGGCATTACTCCTGGCGTGCGCTTCTTCCTGCACTCACCATTGATGGAACGCATCGAAGCCCAGACCTGGCGCGTGGAAGGTCCTTCTGAACACGGTACCCAAACCGGCTCAGGCGATCCGGTCAGCGAACGAAAGAAGTTCCTCCTTCCCACGCCAAACCTCTTCGGGCGTGCGACCTTGAAGGTTCAAGGTGGAGTTCCGGTTGAGTTGACCTACGAACTCGACTTCTCACAGACCGGCATTCCCGGATTCGAGAATACGGCCTTGGCCGCCGTGAACTTCGAGCGGATTACGATTGGTTCTGCTGGCGCCAATTTCGGCACGGCACAAAACTTCACCGTCGGCACGGATGACGGCACGGTTCCGTACGGTTTCAATACCGCCCTTGCTCTCGGTGCACATCCTTCGGGTGTCGTGGGCGGCACGGTGATGAACACCACCCGTGGCATTCTCCGCAACGAGATCAACAACAACACGGACGACGCCACTCCTGCGGGCACGACGCCCAACGTCAGTTCGGATGGCCGATTGAACGGTGTTCCGTTCGGCAGTTCTGGCACACCAGACGGTCGGGTGTATCTGGCGGATCCGTTTGCAGGGCAGAGTGGTGCTTTGGCGGTATACACGGCGACAGGCTTGACTGTCGGCGTCAAAGCGAGCGCCGCGCGACCGGCCAATGCCGGTGCCTTGCAGGTGAACTTCACCGGTGGCCTGACGCCTCAAACCTTTGACGGACCCGGTGAGTTCAATCCGTATAACAGCGGCAATGCACTCTCAGGTTTCATCGCGTCTTCTGGAGAGACTGACGTCTTGCGGGTGGACGGTCAGTTCTACCTCGCGAATTGGGATGGCTCGGATGGTGTCTTCATCTCTGGCGTGACGCCAGGTGCAAGATTCTTCCTGCACTCACCGTTCTTGGAGCGTCTGGAAGCTGACACGTGGCGTATTGAGGGTGCTTCCGAGAACGGCACTCAAACTGGATCAGGTGATCCGGTCAGCCAACGTAAGAAGATCCTCCTGCCCAAGGCAGACACCTTTGGCAGGGCAGTCCTCCGTATCCAAGGCGGTGTGCCGGTCGAGTTGACCTACCACCTTGACCTCACCGATCCAGCTGTTCCGAACTTCAACAACACGGCCCTGAACAACATCCCGTTCCGCACGTTGCGCCTGTCCTCGACAGGGGTGAATTTTGGCGCGGCGACGACCTACCAGCTCGGTGTGGACGACGGCGCGGTGCCTTACGGTTTCAATAGCCAACTTGCGGTCGGCGCCCATCCTCCAGGAGTGGTGAGCGGCACGGTGTTCAACACTACTCGCGCACTGCTTCGTGCTGAAATCCATAGCAACACTGATGAATCTGCTGGCACGACCGCGAATATCAGCAATGACGGCCGCTTGAACGGCGCCACGGCGCAGAGCGTTGGCACGCCCGATCAGGTTGGTTATCTCGCTGATCCATTTGCGAACGAAAGCGGCACGCTCTCGGTGTTCAACGCCCAGTCTGATCTGACCGTTTCGTTGCGGGTCGGCACGGACCAGACCCCGGCGCCGGCGGGTGCCTTGCAGGTGAACTTCACCGCTGGCCTCACCCCACAGACCTTCGACGGGCCGGGCAGCATCAACCCCTATCAGACCGGCAATGCGCTGAGCGCCTTTATTGCGGGCGCTCCCGGAAATGCAGGCGCAGATGTGTTGCGCGCGGATGGTCAATTCTATCTTGCCAATTGGGACGGATCGGATGGTACCTTTGTTTCGGGTGTGACTCCCGGAGCGCGGTTCTTCCTGCACTCTCCGCTCTTGGAGCGCATCGAAGCACAGACTTGGCGCGCGGAAGGTCCTTCGAGTCATGGCACTGTGACGGGTGATGGCACGACCGCTTTGGCCCAACGCAAGAAATTCCTGTTGCCCAAGGCCAACACCTTCGGCACGGCGACCTTGCGGGTTGAGAATGGAGTTCCGGTTGAGCTGACCTACTTCCTCGACTTCTCCGCAACGGGAGTGCCTGGGTTCGAGGGCACGGCTTTGGCCGGAATTCGTTTCGAGACGATCACGCTCAATTCGGCGGGCTCCAGCTTCGGTACTCCGATGACTTATACGCTGGGTCAAAACGATGGCAGCGTTCCTTACGGTTTCAACAGTGCGCTCGATCTGGGCGCCTTCCCGTCCGGATTCGGCGGGGGAACGGTGATGAACACCACGCGTGACATCCTGCGCAACGAAATCAATAACAACACTGATGAGAGTGGGGGGAACACTCCAAACATCAGTAACGATGGACGCATCGATGGCGCAGCAGCAGCAAGTGTCAGTTCGCCCGATCAGGCCGGTTACCTGGCCGATCCGTTTGCGGGTGAAACGGGCACGTTGACCGTTTACAACAGCGGTGGATTTGTTGTTGGCATCAAGGCAGGAATCCAGCCTCCGGCCGCCTCCGGAAGCCTGCAGGTCAACTTCACTGCCGGGTTGACCCCACAGACCTTCACCGGTCCGGGCAGCATTAGTCCCTATGTTGCGGGTAACGCACTCTCAGGGTTCATTGCCGCAAATTCGGGCGCACCCGGACAGGACGTGCTACGGGTGGACGGTCAGTTCTACCTCGAGGGATGGAACGGTCAGGACGGAACGTTCATCTCCGGCGTGACGCCGGGGGCGCGCTTCTTCCTGCACTCCCCGTTGATGGAGCGCATAGAAGCCGACACTTGGCGTGCGGAAGGCCCATCAAGTCACGGCACGGTCACCGGTGATGGCACGACGGCCTTGGCGCAACGCAAGAAGTTCCTGCTTCCCAGAGCCAACACCTGGGGCCGGGCGGTCTTGAAGGTTCAGAACGGTGTGCCTGTGGAATTGAAGTATGAAATCGATTTCACGGCTGCGGGCGTACCCGGATTTGCCGGTACTTCCCTTGCGAACATCGCCTTCCACCGATTGCGGCTGGATTCAACTGGTGTGAACTTCGGGAGTGCGCAGACATTCACGATTGGCGTGGATGACGGCACCGTGCCATACGGTTTCAACAGTGCTCTGAACTTGGGCGCGTTCCCCACCGGATTCGGTGGCGGCACGGTGATGAATACCACCCGTGATCTTCTCCGCAATGAGATCAACAACAACACCGATGAGATCGGTGGAAGCACCGCGAACATCAGTAATGACGGACGCATTAACGGTGCGACTGCGGCCAGCGTCAACACGCCGGACCAGGTGGGTTACCTTGCCGATCCGTTTGGCAACGAAACCGGCACTCTGACCGTGTTTACCGCGCAGACCGATCTGACCGCTGCCATCGAGGCAGACGTGATCAATCTGGCCCCGAACGCCGGATCCTTGCAGGTGAACTTCACCGGCAGTCTCTCACCCGCAACCTTCCGTGGTCCGGGTGGCATCAATCCGTATCTGCCCGGCAACGCTGTATCAGCATTCATCGCAGCCAATCCGGGAGCGGTTGGACAGGATCTGTTGCGCGTGGATGGTCAGTTCTATCTGTCAGGATGGGACGGCTCGGATGGAACGTTCATCACCGGCATCACGCCGGGAGCACGCCTCCTCCTCCACTCACCGCTGATCGAGCGGATCGAGGCACAGACCTGGCGCGTGGAAGGCCCATCTGATCACGGCACGGTCACGGGATCCGGCGATCCGATCAGTCAACGCAAAAAGTTCCTGCTGCCGAATGACAGCACATTTGGTACGGCCGTCCTTCGCGTGGTAGGCGGAGTTCCGGTAGAACTGAGTTACTCCTTGGACTTCACCGCACCAGGTGTTCCCGGTTTCGAGGGAACGTCCTTTGCGAACATTGTGTTCCGCACGCTGACGCTCTCCTCGGCGGGCGTGAACTTCGGAACTGCTCAGACATTCCAGATCGGCGTGGACGACGCCAATGTTCCTTACGGACTGAATTCCGCCCTGAATACAGGTTCATTCCCACCGGGTGTGGTTTCGGGTACGATCCTGAATTCCACCCGCGGTATTATCAGCTCGGAGATCAACGCCAACACCGACGAAATCGGTGGAGGCACGCCGAACATCAGTAGCGACGGTCGATTTAACGGTGCCGCTGCTCCAAGCACAACGACGCCGACGGTTCCCGGCTACCTTGCCAATCCGTTCGCCACCGAAAGCGGGACGCTCACCGTGTTCACCGCAAGTGGTGTCACCGTCGGGATCGGAGCCACTGTGCCAATTCAGGTTCGACATCCCCAAGCGGCTACGGCCAATCAGTTCAACCTTGCTTGGGACGGACCCGCCGACGGTATCTTCCGCGTCCAGAAGTCCAGCACGCTGCGTGCAGGCGGATGGAGCAATGTTGGTACGGATCACGTCGGTCCCAGTACGATCTCCGTTCAATTCGGTCAGGGCGATGGTGCTGTGTTTTACCGGGTTATTCGAGTCGATACCCCGTGATATAACCAAACTGGCCGGCATGGTGATCCACGATCGCTGTGCCGGCCTTTTTTGTTCCCTGACAATTCCCTGGCACTGTCGTTGGTTTGCGAAAAACTGTCGGTAAATTGCACTGCTGCACTTCAGGCTTCCTGCCGACTGGACAAATTCGGCCTGTCCTTTAGCTTCTGCAGTCTTGCACATCAGAAACGCCCTAAATCATGTCTGACGCCAACTCCGAACCGACTTATCTCGTCGTCATCAGCGAGGAAGGCCGCTACTCCATTTGGCCCGAATACAAGGAGATCCCTTGGGGCTGGAAGGCCGAGGGCAAGTCCGGGCCGAAGCAGGAGTGCCTCGATCATATCGAGGAAATCTGGACCGACATGCGGCCATTGAGCCTCCGCCGCAAGATGGACGAGGCTGAGAAAAGCTCCCCGGAATAGGGCGCTGTTTTTCTCCTCTCAACGACGATCGATGCCCGCTTCCTTGAAACTACTGTCGCCTTGGAATCTTCCGCATTCCGTTCTGTTGGCGGAAGGGGAACGGATAGAGATCTCGAGCGCGATCAAGGGCTTCTTGGCTGCCTTGCAACTTCCTTCCGTCGCTGATTCACTCGCCCGACTCCGAGACCTGCCAGATTGGCGTCAGCCTGACACCGCTCACTGCACGCGCCCCGAAGTGGATCCCGCACTCCGCTCCGATGAAATTCGAGACTACGATAAATACTTCCTCATCGAGCACGTCACCTCATCGCAACAGGCTTTCTCGCTCCTCCACAGCCTCCGGGAAAGCTGCCGCGTCTTCCTTGAATACTGCGCCGCCCACCCGTCGACTCCAAATCTGGTGGAGGCACAGAAGCAGGGATTCATCAGCCACGCCCGTTTGCTGCAACGCGTCTTCGGCCTGGAGGAAACCCGATGAACGCACCGGCGAAGAATTCCGTCGAGATTTGGAAGCACTTTCACTGGACCTTCTTCGTCCACGTGCAGGGACTCATTATCTCCTTGGGCCGTTTTCGCTCCCGGCTCAATGATCGTGATCTCGAAAGCGCGCGAACCGAACTCTTGACCGCGGCCGATCTGCTGTGCGCGTCCGGTGCGGCAATGGAACTGGCGGGGAACTTCTCCCGGCAAGATTACGAACAGGTGGTCCGCCCCTCGATGATGCCCCCTGCTGTTTCCCGCGAGAACTTTAGCGGGCTGATGTCCTGGGATCATGCCACGCTGATCGAACTCTGGCAGGAGCTTCGCCCGCTTTTCAAAAACTTGCCGACTGAATTGGAAGCGGCGCATCGCGATTTCGTCGAAGCCTATCAGTTCCTCGCCACCTCCCATCGCGCCGTCTGTGAACGTTTCGGTGGAGGCGAATCGGGCAGTCTCCGCAACGGTGAGGAACTTGGCGTCGATGTCCTCGACCTGTTCCAAAAGAGTCGCAACCGTCTGATCGATCCAAACCAAACCAGCGGCTGTCCCGTGCACGCTTAATGACAGCTCGGCCGCGTGAAACCAGAATTGATCCAAGACATCTACCCGCTCTCCCCGGCCCAGCAGGGAATGCTCTTCCACAGTCTGGTTGATGACGCGTCCGGGGTATATGTCGTTCAGGTTGGGTTCACGCTCGTCGGTTCGCTTGCCCACAGCGCATTCAAGTCGGCCTGGCAAAAACTGATCGATCGTCACGATCTTCTGCGCACCGCCTTCGTCTGGGAGAATGTTGAATCTCCCCTGCAGGTCGTTGGCAAGAAGGCTTCATTTAAGCTCGCCGAACTGCCGTCCGAAACTGATCTCGCCGATTGGTTGTCAGAAGATCGGAAAAAAGGTTTTCAACTCACCGCCGCGCCGTTGTTCCGCGTCGCCACGCTGCCTCTTGGTCCGAACAAGACGCGCGTCATCTGGACCTATCACCACCTGGTTCTCGACGGTTGGTCACTCCCGTTGCTCTTTCAAGAATGGCTGCAACATTACACGTCAGCCCAACCGCAATTAAGCCCGGCTCTGCCCTACAAAGACTACATCCGCTGGTTGGGTCAACGTGATGACAAAGTCGCCATCGATTATTGGAAACGGTATCTCGACGGATACATCACTCCGATCAGTCTACCGCCAGCGGGCGATTCCGGAAGTCACTCCGTCCACTTCCGATTGTCCACTAAGTCCACGGAGAAACTCCATCAAACCGCCAAACGCGAACGAGTCACCCTCAGCACGATCGTCAACGGCGCCTGGGCCATCCTCCTCTCCCGCTATGGCGACCAGGACGACGTCGTCTTTGGCCTGGCCCGCTCCGGTCGCCCGCCGGAACTCGAACGGATCGAGCGCCGCGTCGGCATGTTCATCAATACGATGCCCCTCCGCATCGATGTCGCTGCCGAAGATGTTTTCGAATGGCTCCGCTCCATCAATAACCAGCAACAGGAGCAGCAACCCCACGAACACATCTCGCTCACCGAAGTTCACCAGGCCAGCCAACTGCCCCGCAACCTCCCGCTCTTCGAAAGCGTCGTCGTCTTCGAGAATTATCCCATCAACGAATCCGCCATCCCCGATGAAATCGGCGTGCGTCTGGAAGATGTTCAACTCGAAGAACAAACCAACTATCCGCTTAGCCTGTTCGTCGTCGCGGGCGCTGCGCTGGAAGGCAAACTCTACTTCTCACAATTGGGCCGCGATCTCGTTGAAAATATCGCGTGCGATCTTGCCGCCATCCTCGAGGAATTCGCCTCGTCGGGCACCGGTATTCGCCCGTCACAATTGTTCCCAACGCCGGCTTCATGCGATTCCGGTGAGCAGTTCTCGGTCGAAGAATTGATGCCGGTCCATCAGTCCTTTGCCCAAAAAGCTTCAGCCTCCCCGGACAAGACCGCCGCTATCTTCGGCGATACCGAACTTACCTACGCTGAACTGGATGCCCGGGTAGACGCCCTCGCCGCCAAACTACCTCGCGGTGCGACCATCGGCATCCTGCAGAAACGATCGATCGAGATGGTCGTGTCCCTCCTCGCCGTCCTCAAGGCCGGTTGCCACTACGTACCCCTCGATCCCAGTCATCCCGCGGCGCGGCGCGATTACATTCTAAAGGATGCCAACGTGGACCTGCTGCTTGACGATTCTCAGACTGTTGATCGCGCAGGCGCAGCATCGAAGGCAGATGCTTCGCAACTTGCCTACCTCATCTACACCAGTGGCACGACCGGCAATCCCAAGGGCGTCCCCATCACGCACGAAAACCTGGCTAATCTCGTGCGTGCGATGGCTGACCGGATCGGTTTCACGAAGGACAATCGTCTGCTTGCCTTGACCACGCTCGCCTTCGACATCGCCGCACTCGAGATCTTCCTTCCGCTCGTCACCGGCGGGACAGTCGTCATCGCCGACGAAGCAATGACCCAAGACGGCGAAAAGATTGTCGCCGCCATCCAACGCCACCGAATTGACACGGTGCAAGGCACGCCCGCCACCTGGCAACTGATCCACGCCGCACAAAAGGACTTTCCGGCACTCCGAATTCTTTGCGGCGGCGAAGCAATCCCCCACGAACTCGCCAATAGCCTCGTGAACTCCGGAGCGATCGTATGGAACGTTTACGGACCAACAGAAACCACCATCTGGTCCGGTGCGCTTCAATTGACCTCGGAACTGTTGACTGGCGCCCAGGTCCCCGTCGGTGGGCCACTGGCCAATACCACGTTCCATCTGCTGGACTCACGAAACCGTCCCGTCCCGCACGGAGTGGCGGGCGAACTCTGCATCGGCGGTGCGGGACTCAGTCCCGGTTACCACGGCAAGCCCGATCTGACGAAGGAACGCTTCGTTCACATCCACGAAACCGACACCCTCGTTTATCGCACGGGGGATCAAGTCCTGGCGAGGGCGGACGGCAATTTCGAGTTCCTGGGTCGCACGGATTATCAGATCAAACTCCGCGGCTACCGTATTGAACTCCCGGAGATCGAAGCCGCGCTGCAAACTCATCCCGCTGTAAAGGAAGCCGTCGCTGTTCTCCAGAACGAAGGCAATCCCGAAGCCCGCATCGTTGCCGCCATCATCGGGCAGGCGGAAACAAGTGACCTGAAGCAACACCTCGCCGACCGCCTCCCCAGCTACATGCTGCCGGCGGTCATTCATCAGCTCAAAGAATTCCCCCTCACGCCCAATCGCAAGATCGATCGTAAGGCCATCGCGAAGCTTGCGACCGAAAGCGTTTCCACGGGCGCGCCGCCTTCGACCGACTTGGAAAAATCCCTCGCCGAAATCTGGCGCGGACTCCTGCAGGTCGATTCGGTCAGCATCCACGATAACTTCTTCGAAATGGGCGGCCACTCGCTGCTCATCCTGAAGGCCCAGAACAAGCTGCGCGAAAAGGTCGGCGTGGATCTTCCTCTGGCCGACCTCTTCCGGCACCCGACCCTCGCCTCACTCGCCGCCCACATCGGGAACACCGCTTCCGATAAACCCGAAACTAACCGCTCCGACGCCCTCCAAGCCGGCCGTTCCCGCCTCGCCCAACGCCGCCGAATCAAAGCATAGATTTTCCTGCCCCTATTTTCCTGCCAAAATCAACCCTCTTGAGCGACGCCACACCACAATCGAACGACCTGGAGATTGCCATCATCGGTATGGCCGGCCGCTTCCCTGGCGCCGGGTCTGTCGCTGAGTTCTGGGAAAACCTCAAGGCCTCGCGCGAATCGATCGTCCCCCTGTCCGACGACTACCTACGCGAACATGGTGTCTCCGAAGCCGAGCTCCTCGACCCCGACTACATCAAGGTCGCCGGCCTGCTCGATGAAGCCGATCACTTCGACGCCATCCTCTTTGGCTACAGCCCCCGCGAAGCCGAACTTCTGGACCCCCAGCAACGCCTCTTCCTCGAATGCTCCTGGGAAGCCCTGGAAACCGCCGGCTACGACTCCCATCGCTACGAAGGCCCTATCGGCATCTTTGGCGGTGCCGGCATGAACGGCTATCTTCTCAACCTCTACAGCAATCCCGAAGTCCGCAGTTCGGCCACCCCCTATGAACTCTTCGTCTCCAATGACAAGGACTTCCTCGCCACCCGAGTTGCTTACAAACTCAACCTCCGCGGCCCTGCGCTCAGCATCCAGACCGCCTGTTCCTCCTCTCTCGTTGCGGTCCATACCGCCTGCCAATCTCTTCTGGCGGGCGAATGCGACATGGCCCTTGCGGGCGGAGTCGCGGTGGCTCGCCACATTGGCTACCGAGCCCAGGAAGGAAACATCCTTTCCCACGATGGCCACTGCCGCCCCTTTGACGCCGAAGCCAGCGGCACGGTCGGTGGCAATGGCGTCGGCATCGTCGTCTTAAAACGCCTCAACGACGCCCTTGCTGACGGCGACACCATCGACGCCGTGATCCGAGGTTCCGCAGTCACCAACGATGGCGCGCACAAGGTCAGCTACACCGCTCCTCAAGTCGACAGTCAGGCCGAAACCATCTTCAACGCTCTGACCGCCGCCGAAGTCTCCGCCGAATCCATCAGCTACGTTGAGGGACACGGAACCGGCACGCCCATGGGCGATCCCATTGAAATCGCCGCGCTGAATCTCGCCTTCCGCCGGCAAACTGAACGAAAACAGTTTTGCGCCCTTGGTTCCGTCAAATCCAACCTCGGCCACCTCGACGCCGCCGCTGGCGTGGCGGGTCTGATCAAGACTGTCCTCGCCCTCAAGCATCGCAAGATCCCGGCCTCGCTCTACTACAACGCCGCCAATCCTGAAATCGATTTCGAAAACTCCCCGTTCTTCGTCAACCTGGACCTCGCTGATTGGAAATCGGACGGCGCGCCACGACGAGCCGGTGTCAGCTCTTTTGGCATCGGCGGAACGAACGCGCACGTCGTTCTCGAAGAACACCCGTGCGCGGAGTCCTCTCGTAGCGCAGGTTTCCAAATCCGCAGGCCGTCGCCAACCGAGAAGACTTCCGAACGTTCAATCCCGTCACCTGCAACCGAGCTCTCTGCAGGTTTGGAAACCTGCGATACATCTTCGGCGGACTCTGTCGCCGTATTGCCTCTGTCAGCTGCGAGCGTCAGTGCCTTGGAACAACAGCAGAAACGTCTCTCCGAGTTTTTGGAAGCGAACCCGGACGTCCCTCTCAACGATGTCGCCTTCACCCTCCAAGAGGGAAGACGCCCACTCCAATATCGAGCCACGGTCAGTTCGCCAATCCAGCGCGCCCTTGAGAATCCCTCGACGATCTTTCTCTGTCCCGGCCAAGGAACGAAAGTTGGAGATGCGTTGCGAAATGATGCTTACGACCAGTGCCAAGAGTGGATTGCTTCATCACCCGAAGAACGCGGCGTGGTGGAGACCGAATGCCTTGCTCTCTTCTCCCGGCAATACGCGATCGCTCGGATGCTGCTTTCCCACGGCATCAAACCCGCCGCCTTGCTGGGACACAGCTTCGGAGAAATCGTCGCGGCCTGCATCGCCGACGTCTTCGATCTCGAATCCGCTCTTCGCTTCGTCGCCCATCGCGGCCGGCTTCAGGACGAATGCTCGGAGGGAGCCATGCTCGCCGCCGCGCTTTCATCGTCAGAGGTAGCTTCGTATCTGAAAGCTACCCTCAGCCTCGCCGCTCACAACGGACCCAAATGGGTGACCATCTCAGGCTCAACGGATGACATCGCCAGTCTGGAAGAACTACTGACCCGCGATTCCGTTGCCTTCAAGAAGCTCACAACCAACCGGGCATTTCACTCCAGTCTCGTTGGCAACGCGACCGAACAACTTCCCGCTGCCTTGGCCGACATTGAATTCGAGGCTCCGAGTATCCCGTTCATCTCCGGCGTCACTGGCGACTGGATCACCGAAGCAGACGCCACTGATCCCAAATACTGGGCTCGTCAACTTCGCGAGACCGTGCAGTTCCATCGTGGTGTCGAGACCGTTTGCAAACTGCCCAACCCGGTTTTCATCGAATTGAGCGAAGGCGCGACGCTTTCCAGGTTTGTCTCCCAACAGAGCGAAGCTCCAACCCGTCATCTCCGCTCCTCCCAACAGGCATTGATCGCTGACATTTGGTCCACGGGCGTCAACGTGGATTGGAAAGCCACGCGCCCAACGAATTACCAACTGCGCCGCGTCCCGCTTCCGACCTATCCCTTCGAACGCCAACGCTTCTGGGTTCATCCGTATCGACCGTCGGCGACTCAAGTTGCCACGCCAGTCACCCGCGAGATTGACGACTGGTTTTACTATCCCCGCTGGCAACAGAGCATCGCCCGTTCCGTCGCAACCTCCGCGACCGATCGCCCGCGCTGGCTGGTCTTCGTCGACCCGGAGGGCCTTGGCGATGACTTGGCGCAAGTCGCCGAAAAAAAGGGCGCCGATGTGTTCTGCGTCGAGCCTGGCGAGCGCTTCGATTCCTGCGGTTTCCGTCGCTTCTCAAGCAATTCCGACAGTATTGACGACCTGTTTGATGAACTGGTCCAACGCGAGACTCCGCCCCAACAGATCGTTTATCTCTGGTCGGCGGAGGACAGCCAACCAACCGGCTTGCTGAATTTGGTCCAAGCTGCCGGCAAGCTCGCCGAACAGATCGGGATCAACGTCGTAACCAAGGGCGCGCAAAGCGTGCTCGGCACGGAGGAATTCAGACCGTCCGGCTTGCCCGCCCTTTGCCGGGTCATCGGACAAGAGTATCCGAATCTGGGTTGTCGGGTCATCGATGTGGACGATTCCAGGCCCGCGCATTTCCTCTGGGATGAACTTCGCGTTCCCAACCCACCTCCGTTGGTCGCTTTGCGAGGCTCCAATCGTTGGCAACAGGCCTTTGTTCCGCTTCAGGTTCCAGCTGCTTCCAAGAAACTTCGCGCGAGCGACAAGTTTCTCATCGTCGGAGATGAAAGCTCCGAAGTGGGCCGTGCCTGGTCGAAGGCCTTGGGTCAGACCGACTTTGTTTCGCCGGATTCATTGGATGCCATCAAAGAGCGCATCGGTGTACGGGGAATCTTCGTATGCAGCCCGACAACCAATGACAAGTGCGCCGCGCCGCTTTCGCTCTTGTCCGACGATCACTGGCAATACAACGCCAGGACGAAGATCGAACTGCTCCAGTCATTGCTGCCGATAATTCAAGAAACCAAGCCGGAATTCGTTTGTGTCCAGTCATCGATGTCAACCGTCCTCGGTGGCATTGGTCTGGCCGCCTACGCCGCCGCGAACCAGCAGCTGAACGATTTCGTCACTCACCAAAACCGGGCCGGAACGATCCGCTGGTACAGCGTTAACTGGGATCGTGTCGTCGCCGATGCAGACGACGAGAAACCCACGCTGCAATTGTCGAACAACGACGACAGCCAACCGCTCACGGCCGAGGAACTCTGGGACTGTACTCAGCGGATCTTGCAGGAAACTCCACCGGGTGTGTATGCCGTCTCACAGCAACCGCTTGAAGCCCGCATTGAGAAGTGGGTTTCTGCGTCGCCTCGCGAGGTTGGCAATGAAACGGCCGCCTCACACACCCGTCCGGATCTGCCAACGCCTTTTGTCGCCCCAAGCAGTGATGTTGAAAAAACGATCGTCAAGATCTGGGAAGAGTTCCTCGGCATCGAGGGCATTGGCATCAACGACAACTTCTTCGCTCTCGGCGGACACAGTCTGTTGGCGATTCAGGTCGTCAGCCGTCTCCGTGAAGCCTTTCCGGTCGGGATCGAACTCAAACACTTGGTGTCGGACAATCCGACGCCGGCGAGCATTGCCGAGGTTCTTGAGTCGATGTTGCCGAAAGGCGACAACCTCGACCAGATGGCCGCGTTGCTGAACGAAATCGAATCCATGACGCCCGACGAGGCGCAATCCGCACTCAAGAAGTCTTGAGCAACATCTACGAACAACTGGCGAATCTTTCTTCCGAGCAACGCGCTTTGTTCGAGCAACGATTGCGTGAGCAAGGGGTGGAGCTGCCGACGGCCAATCGCATCCTTCCGCGGACGACCGATGAGGATCTTCCTCTGTCGTATGCGCAGCAGCGGCTCTGGTTTGTGCAGGAGTTCGACCCGGACAATATTGCCTACAACGTTTCCAGCGCCCTCCGGCTTCAAGGACCGCTCGATCGCCAAAAACTTGACGGTGCCATCCACCAGATCATCGCCCGGCACGAAGCCTTGCGAACCAGCTTCCACAAGAACGGCGAGGGCAAGCCGGTTCAGCAGATCCACGAACCGACCCAACAACCGATTCCGTTCGAAGACCTCATCGCCTCTGGTGAAGAGGAAGCCCGGCAATGCATCGCCAAACTCAGTTCCGATCCGTTCGACCTGTCGACTCCTCCGCTTCGTTTCCTGCTTTTGAAACTGGGTTCTGACGACCACGTGCTCGCGCTCGCCACGCATCATCTGGTCTGCGATCGCTGGTCGGTGATGATCTTCATGCGGGAACTCGCCCATTTCTACGGGGGCGGTGATTCCGCGCTGGGCGAACTGGCCATTCAATGCGCCGATTGGGCCTTGTGGCAACAGGAGCAATTGCAAGGGGACGCGTTGCAAACCCAACTGACCTATTGGAAGGATAGACTGGACGGCACCTTGCCGCAGTTGGAATTGCCGCTCAAAGCCGATGCCGCGCGTGCCAGCCATCAAGGTCAACACTTTCCTCTCGAATTCGATTCTCAACTCACAGACCAGATTCGCCAGCTAGCGAACCAGTCCCAAGCCAGTCTCTTCGTCATTCTATTGGCCG
Source organism: Verrucomicrobiales bacterium (assembly GCA_002715965.1). Classification (GTDB taxonomy): domain Bacteria; phylum Verrucomicrobiota; class Verrucomicrobiia; order Limisphaerales; family JAYPXF01. The sequence continues at coordinate 54,114 of PBAL01000020.1, forward strand.
CTTTCAAGGTTCTTCTGCATCGCTACGATGGTGGCACGGACATCGTCGTCGGCAGCGAGGTCGCCAACCGTGATCGTCCGGAAACTGCCGGGTTGATCGGCTTGTTGGTGAATACCTTGGTCTTACGAACCGACCTTTCCGGAAATCCGACCTTCAACGATCTCATCGAACGCGTCCGCGAAACCGTGCAGGGCGGTCTCAATCATCAGGACCTCCCATTCGAAAAACTCGTTGAAACACTCAACCCCGACCGTGACCTCGATCAACTCACTCCGCTCTTCCAGGTGAAGTTCGACCTGCAACAGGTTTCCATTCCGCAGAAGCAGTTGGGCGACATTGCGTTTGCGCCGTTCCCCTCGGAAGAGACTCAGACCAAGTACGCCCTGCGGTTGAATCTGCAGGAGGATGAGAAGGGCATTCGCGGACAGATCGAATTCAGCACCGACCTCTTCGACACGCCCGCGATCGAACGCCTGGCCCGGCATTACACGACTCTCCTCGTTGACATCGTTGCCAATTCCGACCAAGCCATTGATTCGTTCGCATTGATCTTACCGGAAGAGCGAGATCAGTTGTTGACACTTGGTGAGGGTCGGCAGCGTTCGCCGGTAAATACGACCCTGCACAAGCTCTTTGAAACCCAGGTCGGGTCGACGCCGGATGGCTTGGCGGTCATCGATGGCGATTCTGAATTTTCCTATGCCCAGTTGAACGAGTTGGCCGACCGATACGCTGGGCGGCTCCGGGGTATCGCTCGGGGCTCGCGGGTTGGTGTTTGTCTTCGCAAGTCCGCCGACATGGTCGCGGCGATGTTGGGGATCCTCAAGGTCGGCGCGGCCTACGTGCCGCTGGATCCTGATTACCCGGACGAACGCTTGGAGTTCATCATCGCCGATGCCCGATGTGCTGCGGTGTTCACCGAAGGTCCGGCCGGAGCGGAACTTGAGATCAAGGAGACCAGCCACGATGGATCGATGCCGAACTTGGCCTATTTGATTTACACATCGGGATCTACCGGCCAACCCAAAGGCGTCGCCATCTCACACAACGCCGCGAGTGAAATGGTTCACTGGGCGGGGGATGTGTTTTCGCCGAAGGAACTGGCTGGCACGTTGGTCTCCACTTCGATTTGTTTTGATCTCTCCGTTTTCGAGATCTTCGTCCCCTTGTCGCACGGCGGCGCACTCATCCTTGCGGATAATTTGCTCTCTCTGCCAAAGCTTCCGGGCCGTGACCGGGTCACGTTGCTCAACACCGTGCCCAGCCTGCTGCGTCAACTGTTCAAACTGTCGTCGCTTCCCGATTCGGTGAGGACCATCAACCTTGCCGGTGAAGCCTTGCCGGCCGATCTGGTGGGCGAGATTCACGAACGCGGCGTTTCCAAGGTCTACAATCTTTACGGCCCGTCCGAAGACACCACGTATTCAACGTTCACCTCACTGCATGCTGGTGAGTTTGATCCCGCCACCGAAACGGTGACCATTGGTCGTCCAATTGACAACACCCACGCCTACGTCCTCGACCCCGCTCAACGTCCGGTTCCGGTTGGCATTACCGGTGAGCTTTATCTCGGTGGTGCCGGACTGGCGTCCGGTTACTGGGACCGGGATGAATTGACTGCGAATTCGTTCGTCATCAATCCGCTCGGCGAATCGCCCCCGTCGCTTTACCGCACGGGTGACAAAGTCCGTTGGCGGGAAGACGGGCAACTCGAATTTCTCGGACGGCTGGATCACCAGTTCAAGATCCGCGGATTCCGCATTGAAGCCGGCGAGATCGAAGCGATCCTGCGCGCGCATTCGGATGTCGAAGAATCCTTGGTGTTGGCGAATCACGATCGCGGCGATGCGGAGCTTCTCGCCTATGTCGTCCCCAAGCATGAATCAGCTGATCTCACTCAACGATTGCGCACGCATCTGAGCGAACGTCTGCCCTCCGCGATGGTCCCTTCGCTCTGGCATCGGCTGGAAAAGATGCCTCGGCTGCCCAATGGAAAAGTCAACCGCGCCAAGCTGCCGCGTCCCAGCAGTCCAAGCACCTCCACGCCCTACCTCGCACCGGAAACTGATACGGAAAAACAACTGGCCGAAACCTGGGCCAGGTTGCTCGGGCAAGCTCGCGTCGGTACGCATGACAACTTCTTCGATCTCGGTGGTCATTCGCTCCTGGCGATCCAATTGGTGACACAGTTGGAGTCACAATTCTCCGTTAAGATTCCGCTTCGCACGCTCTTCGAGCGCGCCACCGTTTCGGGGTTGGCCAATTGGCTGGATGAACAAGACGGGAGCGGAGTTTCAGATGAGGCGTTTGCTGTTCAGTCGGATCCGAATTCTCGTTACGAACCGTTTCCGCTNACGGATATCCAGCAGGCGTATTGGCTCGGACGCAACGGCGCCTTCGAACTCGGTAACATCGCGACTCACGGTTACCGGGAGATCGATACCANGGGCATTCCCCACGAAGCCATCCAACGCGCGTNCAANGAGNTGATCCGTCGCCACGACATGCTNCGTGCGATCGTGCANCCGGANGGCCAACAGCGGGTTCTNGAGNAAGTTCCNGAATACAAGATNGAGNTTCGGNANGATGAAAAGTGTGAGGAGATTCGCGAGCGACTCTCTCATCAGGTGTTCGATACTGCCACGTGGCCGCTCTTCCACATCGAGGCGATCGCCAAGCCCGACGGCGGCACGCGTTATTTCGTCAGCTTCGACGTCATTCTTGGCGACGCCTGGAGTCTGCAGATTCTCGGGCGCGAGATGAAGCAGCTCCTGCTCGGCATGCCCTTGCCACCGTTGGCGCTGACTTTCCGGGATTACGTTCTCGCCGAACGCGCTCACAATGAACGACCGGAAGCGGAAGCCTCATGGTGGCATTGGCAGGAAAAAGTTCCGCACCTTCCCGCCGCTCCTGAATTGCCGCTGATAAAGAGTCCGGCCGAATTGGAAAAGCCGGAGGTCAACCGCCGCTCAGCCCGATTGACAGCCGCGCAATGGACGGCATTGAAGGAAAAGGCGAGGCAACATCGACTGACCGATTCCGGATTCGTGCTCGCCGTCTTCGCGGAAGTCCTCGGTACCTGGAGCCGCAAACGCTCCTTCACCATCAATCTAACGCTCTTCAATCGACAGCCCGTCCATCCCGATATCGATTCCGTTATTGGCGACTTCACTTCGTCGACCCTGATCGCCTGCGATCAACGCAACTCCGAGAGCTTCGCGGGCCGAGCCGCCGATGTTCAGTCGACGCTTTGGGAATCGCTCGAACATCGCTCCGTCAGCGGCGTACGGATCATTCGCGAACTTGCCCGTCAACAACGCTCCGGAGTCGGCGCGGTCATGCCCGTCGTCTTCACCAGCACGCTCGGCAAGATGACCGGCTCCACCCGTCACGAGGACTGGGAAGCCGATGTTGTCTTCGGACTCAGTCAGACTTCCCAGGTCTATCTCGACCACCAGGTCTCCGAGATCGACGGCGAACTCGTCCTTAACTGGGATTGCATCGAATCTCTGTGGCCAACCGGAGTCGTCGATGAAATGTTCGCCTCCTACCAAGCGTTTCTGATCTCTTTGACAGAGGATAATGCCACGTGGGAAAGGCTGCCGCGGTTGATCCCGACGGATCCCTGCGAAGAAATGAACCGGGAGGCTAAATCATCGGCCGAACCTTCGGGCGAACTGCTCCACGGTTTGTTCTTGAAGCAGGTGAAGGCGACACCGGACGCCGTCGCCATCATCACCGATGATCGCGAGATTTCTTATGGCGAACTTGCCTCTTCTGCGATTTCGGTTGCAGCTCAACTCCAGACGCATGACGTCAAACCCAACGAACTGGTGGCCATCGGCATTCCGAAAGGTTGGGAACAAATTGCGGCGTGTCTCGCGATTCAAATCGCTGGAGCGGCGTATATCCCGATTGACGTCACGCTGCCTGCCGGACGACGCCAACAGATACTCGCTGATACCGAGGCGCGGGTGATCCTCACTTCGGATCATGGCCCAAAGGATTGGCCTGATTCGGTTTCACAGATCGAGGTGACTGATGCCGGGTCAGCCGAAGAATTTCCAGCGGCCAAACAAAGTGCCACCGATCTCGCCTACGTAATCTACACCTCCGGTTCCACCGGCAAACCCAAGGGCGTCATGATCGATCACCGTGGCGCGGTGAACACCGTCCTCGATATCAACGAGCGAATCGGACTGCAGCCGAGTGACCGGGTATTCGCGCTGTCGTCATTGAGTTTTGATCTGTCGGTCTATGACATCTTCGGACCGTTGGCCGCTGGAGCTGCAATTGTCATCGGATCAGACGCTTCGCGCAGTGAAGACCCGGAGTATTGGCTCGAGCAGCTGCGGCAGGGACGGGTTACGGTCTGGAACTCCGTGCCCGCATTGGCGCAACTGTTGGTCGATGCGTTACAGGATCGAAAAGGTAAGGCCGACGACCTGCCACTTCGCAGCTTCCTGCTCAGCGGCGATTGGATTCCGCTCCCGCTTCCGGATGCTCTCAAAAAACAGTTTCCGAACGCGACCGTCACCAGTCTCGGAGGAGCCACCGAGGCCTCCATCTGGTCGATCATTCATCCGATTGAAAAACTTTCTCCTGATTGGCCCAGCGTTCCCTATGGCGTGCCGATGAAGAATCAGGAATGGTTCGTTCTCGATGAGAACGGCAATCCTTGTCCCCCGTGGGTTCCCGGCGAATTGCACATCGGCGGCATCGGCGTGGCGAAAGGCTACTGGCGTCGTCCGGAGTTGACCGCCGAGCGTTTCGTGGCCTCTGATCACTCTTCCGGGCCGCTCTACCGGACCGGTGATTGGGGGCGCCTTCGTCCCGCAAATGGGGACTGCGATGCTCCGCTTATTCTCGAATTCCTCGGGCGAGAAGATTTTCAGGTGAAGATCAACGGCTATCGCATCGAACTCGGAGAAATCGAAGCCGCCCTCCAACGCCACGGCACCATCGAACAAGCCGTTGTCACGACTCACGGATCCGAACTGCTCGCCTACCTCGTGCCGCGTGCCGACCCGGCCACGAAGCTGCAACAAAAGACCGCTACGAAGTCCGAAGATAAATCGGGAATCGTGCTGCCGGATTCTGCCAATCCACGTCCACCGTTCCGTCGACAGAGTCATCGTCGATTCTTGGAACAGAATATCAGTCTCCAGACGCTGGCCGACTTCTTGACCGTGCTGCGTCCGCAGAATGTCGAAAACTCACCGCTGCCGAAATTCCAGTACCCCTCAGCTGGCGGTCTGTATCCCGTCGACACCTTTGTCAGCGTAAAGCCCGATCGAGTTTCCAATCTGCCCGGTGGCTGGTATCGCTACGACGCCACCGGAAATCAACTGATCCCAATCGACGCGGACATCCCAACCGATAAACCTGATCTCTACCCGGTCAACGAAAGCGTCTTCGACCAAAGCGCGTTCACCTGCTTCTTCATTGGGAACCTTCGCAAAATCGAGTCGACATATGGCGATCGCGCCCGCGACTTCTGCCTGCTGGAAGCCGGCTACCTCGGCCAGCTCCTGATGGAAACCGCGCCCAACCACAACCTTGGGCTTTGCCCAGCCAACGAGCGCGAATTCGCATCCCTTCCAGCCAATCTGAATCTGGATGAATCCCACATCTGCCTTCACGCACTGATCGCCGGCCCCATCGATCTCGCTTGGTCCGATAAGTGGATGGCCATCGAACAACCCGATGCCGAATCCTTTCAGGACCAACTCGAGGCCTATCTGCAAACGCAACTTCCGGCCTACATGATCCCCCGCCGGTTCCAAATCCTCACGTCTCTCCCACTCTCGGCCAATGGCAAGATCGACCGCGCCGCCTTGCCTGTTCCCAATCAACAAAGCGACTCCGACTACGTCGCCCCCCGAGACGACCTCGAACACACGATTACCGAACTTTGGCAACAGTTGCTAAACATCGACCGAGTTGGCATCCACGACGACTTCTTCCAGCTCGGCGGCAACTCCCTCCTCGCCATCCAGCTCCTCGGCCAACTCCGCAACCACTGCGCCCCAAACCTCTCCATGGCCCAACTCTTCGGCGCACTCAACCCGGCCGCTCAAGCTGACTTGATCCGGTCGATGCCGGATGGATCGTCCGAGGAGGTCTCCATTCCGCGCGTTGCCCGAGACACTGAATCGGTTAACGCGCTCTCTGACGAAGAAGTGGCGGCGCAACTGGAACAGCTGCTCGGTGAAGAAAAGGCGAAGGAATGAAGACAATGTTTGTAGGCGCGGCAGGAAGAGCTGGGTGAATCGATCGGTAGTATTCGGCTCTGGTTCACCCATTTGTAGGAGACACACTTTTCATTTTTGGTTCCCTTGTCATAGAGTGTGGCCAAGCCTGTTGCTCATTATGAAATACCGAAGATTAATCCTCCCCTTTTTCGCTAGCATCGCCGTTGTCGTTGTGACTGGTTGTCGCACGATTGCGCCGGTGGAAGTCGTTGATCTAGAACCGGCCGATGCTGCGGCTTTGGTGGCCACGGGCGAAGTTGCCGTCCTGGATGTCCGAACGCCGGGCGAATACGAAACCGCGCACATCGACGGGGCGGTGCACATCAATATCCGGGGAAAGGGATTTGAGGAAGGCGTCGCCAAACTCGACCAGTCGAAACCGTACCTGATCCATTGCGCGGCGGGAACACCCGGTGGCCGGAGTCGCACTGCGGTGAAGGCCTTGCAGGCGGCTGGCGTAAAGAAGATCTATCATTTGAACGGTGGCTTGAACGCGTGGATCAAGGGCAATCACCCGGTCAAGAAGGGGGCGCCCAATCCCTTTGATTGATGGTCTGCAAATTCATCACGGTCACCGTCACCCCTGGTTACAGGGAAGATTTTCTGAGTCGCCAGCGCATTTGGAACGAGGCGATGAGCCGGCAACCCGGATTTGTGGACGTCAGCATAGCGACCGATCCGACCAGACCCGACCGGATCTGCATCCTTATCCAATTTGACAGCCACGCTGATTTGGATCGGTTCATGAATGATGTTCACGACGATCTCGCCGAGCAGACGAAAATCTCGGAAACGTACAGTGCGATCGAGGTGAAGATCCTGAATGTCATCGAGACGGTGAAGCCATGTTAGAAGTCTCGAATCTCTCCAAGACCTATCCGGGCGGGATCAAGGCGTTGCAGTCGGTCAGCCTGTCCGCGGGCAAGGGCATTCTCGGTTTGCTGGGACCGAACGGTGCGGGCAAGTCCACGCTGATGCGGACCTTGGCGACCTTGCAGTTGCCCGACTCTGGTTCGGCGTCGTTGGATTCGCTGGATCTACTGAACGAACCGGCAGAAGCGCGTCGGCGGATCGGTTACTTACCCCAGGAATTCGGGGCTTATCCAAGAGTGAGCGCTCGGGAGATGTTGCAGTACCTGGCTGCCCTTCGGGGGATTCCGGCGGATGTTCGCAACAAGCTCGTCGATCTGCATCTGGCCAGGGTGAATCTCTCCGATGCGGCTGATCGTCGGGTGGATACCTACTCCCATGGAATGCGGCAACGTTTTGGAATTGCCGCTGCATTCCTGGGTAATCCGGACTTGGTCATCGTGGACGAACCGACTGCTGGTCTGGACCCGACCGAGAGGCGAAGATTTCAATGTCTCCTTGCTGAGGCGGCCAAGGACTGCGTGATGATCCTGTCTTCGCATATCGTGGAGGACATCGAGGGGCTTTGCGGACAGGTGGCGATCATGGCTGGAGGAAAGATTGTGCTGAACGGTAATCCACGCGAGTTGGTGGATGATCTCGCGGGCAAGGTCTGGTCCAAATCGGTGTCCGCCGGAAAGGAAATCGCTGCGATGGAGAGGGAATATCGATTGCTCGCACGCCGGCCTGAATTCGGTCGCATCGCGCTGCGGGTATTTGCCGGAGATGGCAAGACGCATGAACTGAAGCAGGCAGGCTTCGAAGAAGGAGAGCCGGATCTGGAGGACTTGTTCGCGATGCACACGGGTGAGTCGAACACGGGATTTGTAACCGCTGATGACCGTTAATTGACGCTGATGATTCTACATGATTAGCGCATATCAGCGTCAATTAGCGGTTGGAGGAACGTATTCCGAGATGAGGTTCCTGTTGTGACGCAACTCAACGCGTTTCTTGCCCAATTGCGCATGGAGTGGCTGCAGCAGATGCGTCGGCCAATCATCTGGTTTTGTCTGATCGCCTACTTCGCCTTGGCGTTCTTCGATACCGTGCAGAGCGGTTGGAGCGCGACCGGCAACATCTGGATCAATGGCGCGGACATGATTCTCCGGCGTGCCTTGATCTATAGCATTATTGGAACGATCGCGGCGGCCGCAATTGTCTCAGAACCGATGTGCCGTGATAGGCAGAGTCGTTCGCAAGGACTGGTTTTGCTGGCTGGCACGAATCGCTGGGTGCTGGGAGGAGGGAGATTCCTTGCGGCTTTCTTCGTGGTTCTGCTGACGGCGATGATGTTTGTTCCGGGTGTGATCTTGGGTTCCTTCGTTTCTGGGACTCCCGCGGAGCAGGTTGGTCCCTTTGTGCCCGGACACTACGCCAATGCCTTCGTCCAATATGTCCTGCCAAATTTCCTCATCACCTCGGCGCTGATATACGCCGTGGCGGCGAGGACACAAAGCCAGACCGCTGCGTTCTCCGTGGCCATTGGTTATCTGGCTTTGTGGATTCTGACGCGGATGATGTTGGGGCAGGACATCCTGCGACATGACGTCTTCACCAAGTATGCGCTGATGGATCCCTACGCGAGCATTGCCTCCAACGAATTCACGTGCGGATGGACGAACCTGGAGAAGAACACGACCTTCCCACCGTTCGCGGGATTGCTGGTCTGGAACCGGTTGCTTTGGATCAGTGTTTCGCTTGGACTGATCGCGCTCGGGACGCTTGGCATTCCGTGGCGATTGGATTCGCGCAAGACGCGAAACGGAAGCGCGGCTGTTGAATTCAATCTGTCGGATTCGTCCGACAAGTCCGATCCGTCCGACTCTCCAATCGCCGTTGCGACTGGCCAAGCCACGTTCACGACCCAATTGGGGCAAATGATCGTCTGGGAACTTCGCGACATCTGGCGGACACCCGGTGTGCGGATCATGTTCGCCTTCGCCGCGCTGACGCTTTGGTGGAGCGCAGCCAGTGCGGTGACGCATCAGTTCTCGCTACCCAGCACGGACCTGCTGGTTCACAATGCCGGGTTCTATTTCGACAAGATTCTGGTTTTGGTCGCCATTTGGGGCGCGGCGAATTTGATGTGGCGGGAGCAAAGCGTCGGTGTGAGTGAACTCTTCGATGTGCAACCCACCTCGGATGGCGCGCGGTTCCTCTCCAAAACCATCGCCCTCGTGGCCATTGTGCTGGCGTTCTGGCTGGTGTCGATTGGCGTCGGACTGCTCTACCAGGCCGTGCACGGATATTACCATTTTGAGCTGGGGCTCTATTTCACCGACAGCTTCATTTTCAAAGCGCCTTACTACTTGTGGCTCGCGGTGCTTGCGCTGGCGATGCAGGCCGTCATCGGCCGTCGCTACATCGCCATCGGTGTTGTCTTGCTGATCTACGTTTCCGAGACCTTGCTGGACGCCCTGGGCTGGCATCATCCGATGTTTCGGTATGGCCGGGTGAGCTTCTTCTGGTATTCGCTCATGGACGGTTATGGCCACTTCTGGAAAGCCCATTGCTGGTTTCTGCTGTATTGGACCTTGGGTGCGACGTCCGTGTGGTCGCTCGGACTCATCTGTTTCCGTCGCGGCAGGGAGCAACGACGAATCGCTCCGAGCCGTGGGCAGGCAACCTTGTTGCTTTTCTCGGTTGTCGGATTCCTTGTGGCCGGTGCCCACATCTGGCGTGAGTCGACCGTTCGCGCACAGTGGCCGCCGATGGACAGCAATCAACAGATGGCACAGGTGGAGAAGGCATTTGCCTCCACTTGGAGAAACGAACCGCAACCCAGAATCGTTGCCCTCAAAGGCGAGTTGGACCTGTACCCGAGCGAACGCCGGTTCCGTTTCTCCGGCGAACAAACTCTCAAGAATTTCAGCGACGAACCCATTCAACGACTCTTGATCCTCGGTGAACCGGGGTTGGTGATTGAAGAACTTGACTTGGGAGTGAACGCGAAGCTCGTTGCCCAGCATGAAGAGTTGAATGCCTACGAGCTTGAACTTGCCGATCCGATCAAGCCGGGTGAACGACACGTGCTGAAGTTTGTATCGAGCTGCGCTCCGCCTGCCGGTTTCGCCGTTCACGCTCCCAATGATGATATCCCGGAAGTGGCGGCCATCGAAGTTGTCGGTAATGGCACGTCATTGCTCAACCTGCAACTGATGCCCGCCATCGGCTATTCCGATCGGGTGGAACACAAACCCGCCTGGAAGCGCCGGAAGCTTGGCTTGGAAACCGACTGGCGCCAGCCCTCAGCTGATGATGTGTCTCGGCCGCACGAGACGGATCACCTGGCCTGGGTCGAGAAGATCGACATGTCCATTCGCACCGATCCTGATCAGAGCGCCTGGCACGCCGGCAAACTCCTGCGCGAGTGGACCGAGCCGGATGGCCGACGCGGATACCAATATCTGCTCGATTGGCCCACCCGAGGTTGGAGCGTCATTCTCTCCGGCCGCTACCGCGAACAACGCTTTCAATGCGACGGTTTGCCGGACGTGATCATGGTCCACGATCCGGAACACGACCACGTGATCATCGAATTCGCCACGGCGATCCACGACGCCATGGCCCATTTCGCGGCACGCTACGGGCCGCCTCCATTCGAATCCTTCCCCATGGTCGAACAGTCCCTGCACTTCAACGGCATGGGCGTCCGCTCCGGCATCGGTTTCAGCTCCGAGATCCTCGGCTGGAAGTCCGATCTGAAGGTGAGCCGGGGCGAAGACCTCGCCAAGATGTCCGCCCACATGATGGGCATGGCCTGGTTCAACGATCAGCTCATCCCCGCGAACACGCCGGGCGCAAAGACCATCCACGCCGGCTTGCCCTATTGGACGGCCGCCCTCTACCTGCATCAACGTCGAGGCCCCAGTCTCGATCGCGGCCTGCGCTGGCAGGAAATGATGGAACTGTTCCGCGGCCGCAGCGCCCTGACCGACGAGGAAAACCCCTTCACCGAGGAAATCAAAGACTCCACTGTTCTCCGGCGCAAAGGCGGCATTCTGATGACCTACCTGGCCAGCCTTATAGGCCCCCAAGAGCTGGAGAGAATCATTGGCGAATTCCTCACCCAATGGAAATATCGCGACGCCCCATATCCGACCGCCCAGGATTTCCTTGCTCATCTGAGAAGTCGCCTTCCTGAAGAATACCATCCCCAACTCAGCGACATCTTCGAACACATCACCACCTGGCAACTCGGCGTGGTTGACGCCGAGGCGGAGCCAACGTCTGACAACCGCTGGAAACTGACCGCGACCATCGAAGCCAAGAAGTTCCGCACCACCGGGTGGGGCGAACGATCAGAAGTCGCCCTGGAAACCCCCATCACCATCGCCTCCTTCCGAGGCCGCAACTTTTCCAAAGAAGATCTCATCCATTCCGAACTCAAGACCGACATCCCCGACGGCCGCTCCGAGATCACCCTCATCCTCGACGAAAGACCAACCCGCTTCGGCATCGATCCGTATCTCTTACTCCCCGACCGCAACCCACACGACAACGTTCGTCCGGTGAGGTGATGACGGTCGTTCGTAGCTGAGGGTAAAATGATGTATGACGTTGCTTTCATGGAGATTGGCGAACGGCTGTAGCGTGTATCGCTGGTTCAGCAGGAATTTTCCTGCCCCTATCTTCCTGCCTCCCCAACTCATCTGTTGCAATGAACTCGTTCGCTTGCGATGTCAGTCGCAGCCCGGTCAGGGCCCGTGCCGGCACGATCAAATGGATGAACGCTCAGAGCGACATAGCGACGACAGCTCGTCAGATGATGAACGAAATCCTCACGCGAGCCCTCAAGGAGCAGGGCAAATGCTCGCGCGAAGACTGGCTGAATCAGTTGGATCGAATCCACGGGAAGACGAGAGGTTGCGCGCCGAGGAAGAAGAGCTCCGCCGGTGCCTTGACGAGCGCGACTTAGTCACGGGAGTTCCGGGTGATTTGCCCGACTTCATCGGATCGGAGCATGAGGTTTGGTCGGACGGCCACACCGTCCTCAAAGCAACCTTGCCGGGGACTCCGGGAATATCGCCGGCCGCGTCGAGTCCGTCGATGGCCGTGAGGCGAGTTTGCGGGAGAGCGGAGTCGGCGGTCACTTCGCCGGCGAATTCACCCTGAGCGGCCAGCGGCTCACTGTATTCGCGATAGAGCTTTGCGACCTGTGCCGTCTTCGTGTCGCCGTGGTGGATCGAGTTCGGTCAGACGCACGCCGGCGGCCGAAAGGGGAAACGGCAGCGCGCAAGCCGACAGGAAAAGCGCTCGGAATGTCATGACGTGTTTTCTACAGGATTGAGGATGCGATGCACGCATGTTGAGCGGACGGGAAGGAAATTGAGGGAAGTACAAAAAATGGAGCGAGTGAAGGGACTCGAATCCGCCCCAGACTTTCCACCGGTTCGTGCAAAGACCGGCGTAACCCCGCCCCTTTTTGGGGCGGGTCGTGAATGAAAATGGGGGGCAAACGATAACACGATGCGAACGCATTCTCTGTTCAGTCACCCTAAAATGGGACAGATTTCGAGCCGTTTTGTCGTTACTCTTCAAGAAGGTCATTCAACGCCTTCAATTCAGCTTCGATTGCTGATTCGGCGGATTCCTTCGCTACCGGTTTTGATGACTCCGGGTTGCTCTCCTCGGTGAGGCTTTGATCCGCTAATTTCTGGGGTTTTGCCGCGTGCTTAAATCGCATTTCCATCAGCTTGGCTGCAAGGGCGTTGATGTTGGGGTTTTGGAAAAGTAGCGTGGGAGAAATTTCGAGATCGAGGTGGCGGGCGAGGCGGTTTTTCAGGTCAACGCTCATCAGGGAGTCGATGCCCATGTCGAAGAAGCCGGCATTGGGGTCGGGGCGTTCGGTGGCGGGCAGGCCGATGACGCGGCCGAGTTCGTCTTGGATCTTCCCAACCAGAGTGGGGAGGCGTTGTCCGCTTGGGAGGGCGTTCAGTGCTTTGAACCAATCGCCGGCGTCGATCTGTTCGGCGCTGGGTTGTTTGGATGCGGTTGCGGAATTCGGGCTGTGCAGATTCTCGAAGAATGGGTCTTCGAGCAGGCCGCGCCTTTTCATGCTGGCCCAATCGATGGGGAGGATGCCGATCTGTGACCAGTCAGGGCGTTGTATGGCTGAAGAGAGGGCCGCAATGCCGTCCTTGGGATCGATGTGGCCGATGCCTTGTGCGGCGAGAGTCTTTTGGGTTTGTGCGTCGGCGGCCGAGCCGACCTTGCTCCATGGGCCCCAGTTCAGGGTTTGGGCCGGGAGGCCCAAGGCGCGGCGATGGTGGGCGAGGGCGTCGAGGTAGGCGTTGGCGGCGACGTGGCTGCCTTGACCGGGAGAGCCGAGGAGGGATGCGCCCGAGGAGTAGAGTGCGAAGAAGTCCAACGTGAGGTTCTGCGTCAGGTCATGCAGATGCTTTGCTCCGTGGACTTTGGGGAGCAATACCGGCTCCATTTTGTTCCAGGTAAGTTCGGCGATGGTTGCGTCCGACAAGACTCCGGCCGCATGCACGATACCGCGAAGAGGTGCGGTGGCTTGGACTTGCTCCAAGGCGTGCTCGACTTGTTGGCGATCGGATACATCGCAACGGATGGGATGCACGCATGCATTGCTGTGCTCGGGAAGTTCGAAGTCCGTCGTTACGCTGCGGCCGAGCAGAAAGACGTGACGAGCGCCGTTTTGGAGCAGCCACTTGCAGGTCTCGATCCCCAAGCCACCCAGTCCGCCGGTGATGAGGTAGCTGGCATCCTCGCGAATCGGTACTGATGAATCGGCGAGATTCAGAACCACTTTGCCGATGTGCTTGGACCGTTGGAAATAACGCGCGGCGCGAGGTGTTTCCTCGATGGGGAACACGGTCTTGGGTAAGGGCGTGTTCGGCGAGAAATCCTTGAAGAGCGAATCTGGAAGATCGGGGGCTCCGCTGGCAATGGCTTCACTGCGTGCCAGCAGGTCAACGACGTGATATTCGACATCGCCACGCAACTCGGCGACCTGTTCCGCGGTCCAGATGCCGCGCTTGCCTAATTCGATAAAGCGGCCTTTCGGGGCGAGTGACTGCAGTCCGTGTGAGATGTAGTCGCCAGAGAGCGAGTTCAACACGACGTCCACGCCCTTGCCCTCGGTGAGCTTCTGAATCTCGTCGGCAAAGTCCAGTTGGCGGCTGTCCATAATGTGCTCGACGCCTATGTCCCTGAGGAATTGCCACTTGCCGCGACTGGCGGTGGCGAAGACTTCAGCTCCCAACTTCTTCGCGACTTGGACGGCGGCTATTCCAGTCCCGCCGGCTGCCGCATGGATCAGTAAGCGTTCACCATCCTGAAGTTTGGCCACGTCGCGCAGGGCGTGTTCGGCAGTAAGATAATTGGCGGGAAGAGTGGTGGCATCGGTTGCGCCATCGCGCTCCCAAACGGTGACCAGCTTCGCTGACACGGTGACAAACTTCTGGAAGGTGCCGGGAGCCAAAGCGATCACGCGGTCGCCAGTCTGAAATTCATCAACCTGCGAACCGACGCTGACAATCTCGCCGGCGCATTCGACACCGAGCCATTCCCGCTCGAAGGGCAACAGTCCGGCGATATCCAGACCGTCGATGAAATTGAATCCGGCCGCGTCCACCCGGATCTCGACTTCGTTGTCGGCAGGTGGGCGGCGATCCGATTCGACGAGTTCCAACTCGTTCTCACCTTGGCGCCGGATCCTGAACGGTTGCTCTGTGGGTTTCTCCAGTCGCGGAACGGATTCCGGATGCTCGAGTCGTGCCACCAATCGTTGGCCGTCTCGATAGCTGATGGCGCCGGTCGATCGATTGTGCCTTTCGGACTCGAGAATCTCGACCTGGGCTTCCGGTGATAGAAACGGATCGAGATCGACCCGGCGGCAACGAAGCTCCGGGTATTCCAGTTCAATGGTGTGGCCCAATCCCCAGACCGCCGCTTGTTCCGGATGGTGACAATTCGCGCCGATTGCGCCTTTGGTGACGATGGTCAGTTGTGGCCAGGGCGGTCCTTTCTGAATGATCGCCTGAGTGGTTTGCAGCAGATTCGTCAGTCCGGTTTGAATCTGGCTCTCAAATGTTCCTTCCAGGCTTGTTGCATCAAAGACGACTTCCTCGGGAAGGTCGGCGGCAACGTCCTTTCGGGCGATGAATACAGCATGAGGTAGGGAATCGTCGGTGACGCTCAGGACTTCAAAATCGTGTTCCTTGAGCGCCTTATGCCACGCGGGCTCGTCCAGCAAGGGATGGCCTGAACGTAGTTCGTCGTCAAAGGCCCACCAGCCCTTGGTGACCCCAAAGACCATGTCGAGCCACACCATCGGACGCGTGCCTTCGATCAGCAGCAGGTAGCCGCCGGGAGTGGTTAGGTCGCGAAGATGGTCGAGGGTCTGGGGCAGGCTCTTGGTGGCGTGCAGGACGTTGGCGGCCACAATGACGTCGAATTTGTTTTCACCGAATCCCTGCCCGGCGAGGCCCTGTTCGATGTCGAGCGTTTCGAAGCGCAGGTTGGGATGTTTGCCGAATCGCTCTTTGGCCCGATGCACCAGCAATGGCGAAATATCGGTGAACACATACTCGGTCAGGTTCGCGAAGGATGATGCCAAGGCCGTGGTAGTCCCACCAGTGCCGCCACCCACTTCGAGGATCCGCAAGGGACGATCAGCGCTGAGTTGCTCGATGGTTCGCAAGGCCTGTGTGTTGAGCAATCGCGCTCCCGGTGACTGTTCGTAGAGCCAGGTCAGGTCACTGGTGTCGCCACCGGGAAACAGGGCGTCCATGGCGTCCGCTTCGCCGGCCAAGATCTGCGGCATCTGATCGGTGACGCGTTCCAGTATGACAAGCTCCTGGGCGAACGTGGATTCAAGCTTCCCTCGCAACTCGTCGGTGGTTTCTGCGGCCGTCGCGTCCAGGTGCGCGAGCATGGCCGCGTGCGTTGGCAGAACTTTGTCACGATTGATCTCGCTGATGACCTTGGCGGCCAGCGAGGCTGCATGGCGGTCCAGGTCCGGCAGCAGCTTGAGGTGTTCCTGGTTCTCCGGCTTTGCGAGTTGTTCTGAGAATTGTTTCGCCAGTGAAGACTGCTCCAATGAAATCTCTTTGGTCAGGGGCTCGGATCGCCATTCCAGGGTGTAGAACCAGTCCTCGATATTGACCTCTTCCTTGGCGATCAAAGCCTCTCGCCAACTATCATCGACGGGGCGCAATCGGAAGTCGCGCATGGCGACGACTTGTTTGCCCGATTCATCCAGTAGGACGATATCCGCGCTCAGCCAATCCTCGCCCGTGGTGATTTGAACGTGGCTAGTCCAGGTATCGCCCGGCAGGTTGGGAGAGTAAAATGTGACCTCTCCGACACCCTCGGGCAGATAGGTTCTGGGTTTTTCGTCATCGATGAACAGCGCCGCTATCGATTGCACGCAGGCATCCAGCACAACAGGGTCAAAGTGGAAGCCCGTGCTGGTTTGGGTGGCACGACGCAGTTTTGCCGTGACCTGGTTTTCTCCGGTTGCGAGAGATTCGATGATTCGCCAGTGATCGCCGTAGGTCACGTCTTGATCGGCCAGGCGTTCGTAGACCGCGGCTGGATTGCATTCCTTCGAGGCGGGCTCGGCCGACTTCGTCGATTCACTTGGAGACGTGTCGTAGCTTGCCTGGCTGAGAGTTTGCCATTCGTTGTTCTCGCCCTTTTGCGCGAGTTCGATGCGTTGGGGGTCACTTGCGACGATCAATTGCATGGGACCGCCACGTTCGCGGAGCGACAGGACCTGGGCGAAACTTACATCCTTGAGCGTCAGCGTCCCGGCCGGTTCGCATTGACGGTAGGCGGCACAGAACAGCTCAAGAAAACCGACGGCCGGAAAGACGGGTTGATCGAAGACGCGATGCTCCTGCCAAAGCGGATTCTGAAACAGGGAATCCGAGAGTTCGAAGTATCGATCGCTGCTGCGGGCCAGTTCCAGTTCACCGGCGAGCAACGGATGTGGCGTTGCCACGGCAATCGTTGCGCGTCGCTCGGGAACGGTGTCGACCCAATGGCGTCGACGTTGGTACGGGTTGGCGGGCGCCGGCTTGATGGTCGCCGATTCGGAGCGTTCGAGAATGATATGCGCGTTGGTGCCGCTGAAACCGAAGGAGCTGACGCCGGCGTATTTGGCGTCTGCGTTCCACGGCTCTTGTTCGGCGGTGACACGGAGCGGCATCTGATCCCAGGGAACGTGCGGGCTGGGCGTGTCGAAGTGCAGGTGTTTCGGCAAGGTCTTGTGCTGCAGGGCGAGCACGACCTTGAGCAGGCCGCCGATACCGGCGGCGGCTTCCATGTGACCGAGATTGGTCTTGAGCGAACCGATGCGTAGCGGTCGCTCGGCAGAATGACTTTTGCTGAAGACTTCGGCCAAGGCGTTCAGTTCCACGGGGTCGCCGAGTTCCGTTCCCGTGCCGTGCGCTTCCACATAGTGAACGTCCTTGGCTTCGATGCCGGCTTGCGCGATGGCGTTGCGAATGACGGATTGTTGGGACGGACCGTTGGGTACGGTGAGGCCTCCGCTGCGCCCATCCTGGTTGATCGCCGATCCGCGAATGATGGCCAGCACATTGTCGCCATCTGCTTCGGCGCCGGACAGCCGTTTCAGGATGATCGTCCCGCATCCTTCCGAGCGAACAAACCCGTCTGCGGCGGCTGCGAAGGTATGACACTTGCCGGTTGGCGAAAGCATCTGCGCCTGCGAAAAGGTGATGCTGAGATCCGGGGTCAGGATGCAGTTCACTCCGGCGGCAATGGCGGCTTTGCATTCGCCGGATCGAAGGCTTTGGCAGGCTTGGTGAACCGCGACGAGCGACGACGAACAAGCGGTGTCGACCGCGAAGCTCGGTCCTGTGAAGCCAAAGGTGTAAGATAAGCGACCGGCGGCAACGCTGTGCGAGTTGCCGGTGGCCAGATAAGCATCGATCTCTTCGCGGGGCCGATCCATCAAACGCCGGGAATAGTCCTGTCCGCTGATGCCGACGAAGACGCCGATGGGCTCACCCGACCAATCCTCGGGCGTCACTCCCGCATGCGTCATTGCCTCCCAGCTTCCCTCCAACAATAGGCGTTGTTGCGGATCCATGGTCGCGGCTTCCTTCGGGGTGATGCTGAAAAACGAAGCGTCGAATTGATCGAGATTGTCGAGGAAGCCGCCGACCTTGGTGATGATCTTGCCGGGTTCGCCGGAGGTGTCACTGTGAAAGGCGTCAACGTCCCAGCGGTCTGCCGGCGCAAGGCCGATCCCATCGCGTCCCTCGGTGAGGAATTCCCAGAACTCGATCGGGTTGTTGACGTCACCGGGAAAGCGGCAAGACATGCCGACGATGGCAATCGGTTCGTTGGCTGTCTGCTCGATGGATGCTGGCTTTGCCGAGCGAACTGGCGCGTTGCCGGAGAACAGCTTGTCACTCAGATGACCGAGCAATGCGGCTGGGGTCGGATAGTCGAAGATCAGCGTCGTGGGCAGTTCGAATCCGAGATCGCGTTCGAGCTGCGTCTTCAGTTCCAAAGCCGTCAACGAGTCGATGCCGAGATCAAAGAATCCTTTTTCGCGGTCGAGTTCACCACTGGCGATTCCCAAGACCTTGCCAATGCGCTTGGTAAGCAGTCGTTCCAATTCATTGGCATCCGTTACTTTGCTCGACTGCCTGTCTTGAGTGGAAACCGTCGCTGGTGAGGATCGCCTGAATCCGGCGTTCCATCGATCGGCGTCGAAGCTCGACCAGTCCACGGGCAAGACGGTGATCACGGGCTTGGAACACGCCCACGTCGCATCGAGATGTTGCGCGGCATTCTCGGGATCGATCATGCGAATGCCGGGAATCTCGCGCAGGAAGCCGTCCTTCCCGTATTGCACGGCGGATCCGATGCCAGACCAGGGTCCCCATGCGATGCTCAGTCCGGGAAGGCCTTGGACGGTGCGTTCACGGGCGAGTCCATCGAGGAACGAATTCGCTGCGGCGTGGTTAGCCTGGCCGGGCGCGCCAAACACACCGGCGGCCGAGGAATAGAGAACGAAATACTCGAGCGGAAGGCCTCGGGTCAGTTCATGAAGATTCCATGCGCCGGTTACCTTGGGACCGAAGGCTTGTTGGATCGACTCGGGCGATTGTTTTTCAATGAGTCCGTCGGAAAGCGATCCGGCCGCATGAATGACGCCGCGAAGCGCCGTGGGAGAATCGGCCTCGAGATAGGGTTTGAGCGAATCGGCCAATTTGGCTTGATCGGTGACGTCCGTCTCGATGATTTCAATCGTTGCGCCGCGACCTCGCAGCCGTTCAACCGCTTGCTTCTGTTCGTCGGTTTGGATGCCGTTGCGCGAGAGCAGCAACAGGTGGCGCGTGCCGTGATCAATCAGCCAGTTGGCGGTCACGAGTCCCAAGCCGCCCAGACCTCCGGTAATCAGCACGGGCGAGGCGGTCAGGTCGGTTGCTTTGGCATTTCGCTGAACAACCAGCTTGCCGAGGTGCTGGCCGCTTTGCATTCGGCGGAAGGCTTCGATTGTGTCGTTCCAGGCGAAGGTCTCGATCTCGCTCGTCGACTCCCACGTGGCTGCATCCGCCAACATTTGTTGCACGGTCTCCGGTTCCTCCCGACACACCGTGCTCAAGTCGAAGACATGAAGCCCGATGTCGGGCCGGGCAGAGCGCATCTCGTCGGGGTTGCAGCCTTTTCCGATTTCAATCAACCGTCCACCCTGCGCCGTTGCGTCCAGGCTACGCGCGCGTCCTTCGCCCGGCAGGGTGTTGAGGACGACGTCCACGCCACGATTCTCTGTCGCCTGCAGAATGGCGTCGGCGAATTCACTGGTTCGTGAGTGATGGATGTCCGTGACGCCGAGTTCTTTCAGCCTCGGCCATTTGTGCGGACTCGCGGTGGCGAAGACGCGGGCGCCGATGGACTGCGCGATGCGGATGGCGGCTTGGCCAACCCCGCCAGTCGCCGCGTGGATCAGGACGCTTTCGCCTGCCTGCAGCTTTCCGAGCGTCACGAGAGAATGATAGGCGGTGCAGTAGGCGACCGGGATGGCGGTTGCCTGGGTGGATTCCAGCGCGTCCGTAATCTTTACGGCCAAGGATCGGGTGACCGTCACGGTGTCCGCGAAGCAACCTGCGCCGATGGCCATGACCCGATCACCGGGCTTGAGGTCTTTCACGGCGGATCCGACTTTGATGACCACGCCCGCGCACTCGCAGCCGAGTTCCGCTGGATCGGGATACAGACCCATGGCCACGAGGACATCCCGGAAGTTGAGGCCTGCTGCTTCGACTGCGATCAGAACCTCGTCCGGCTTGGGTTGTGATCGAGGATGCGGTTTCCACTTCAGCTCATCGAGTGAGCCGGGGGATTCAATCACCAAGCGGTTCTCCGGTGGACTTTCCTTCCATGAGGCGACCAGCCGTTGATCGTTGAAAATCTTGACGCGGAGCGTCTCGGCATCGGCCAGAATTTCACGGCTGATGTTCCCCCAGTCATCACTGGCGACAAGCGTGGCGTGCAGCGCCGGATGCTCAATTGCGAGCGTCTGCAGCAATCCCCAAACCGCTGCGTGAACGAGTTTATCGCCGGTCGAATGCACGAGCCCCGCGACATACAGGCGATGATCGCGTTTGGACTTCAGAAAGGACTGAACGTGGTCGAGCAGTTCGGTCGTGATTCGTTCGCAGGCGCCCGGGATGGATTCGTCTTCGGATACTTTCGGGAGAATCAGTTGGGTGGAGCCGTGTTCCTGTCGTTCGGTAATGCCGGTCGAATGACCTGGCTGTTCCAATTGCTCGGTCGCTTTGAAATCCAATGGCTCTTCGTTCCAGACGATTTCGAAATAGGGGGAACGAGTGTCGTCGAATTGTTTGCCGAGCGGCAGCAGCGATAGACCCCGGAGTTCGGCAACGACGTTGTCTTCGTGGTCTTGCCATTGAACGTTGATGTATTCGCCATCGCGTTTTGCCAGGGCGTATGTTGCCTGGCTCGAATCGCGATGTACGCGAAATTCGGCGACGTGCGCCGGGACCACCAAAGAGTCGGATTTCAACAGCGCGCCGGCGACCTGCAGACCGGCATCCCAGAGAGCCGCCGTCTGCTGGATGTCGTTCAACGATCCCCTCGCGGTGTCTCCGGCCAGTTCGATCTGACTCACCTGCTGGAATTCGCCACTGTAACGCAATCCACGCTTCTCACATCGCGCATAGAAATCACCCGCGTCGATTGTCTCGCCGTTGCTTGGTGGACTCATCTGCGTGATCGATTGGGGCTGTGCCGTGCACTGTCCGCGACTGAGCTCGCGCCATTCGCCGGCGAGCTTGCCATAGAACTTGAAATCGAATTCCTCGTTGGCCTGCCCGGTGAAATGCAGTTGGACGGCGACTGCTTGATTCTCCAGCCAAAGCGCATCCTGCAGTTCCGTGTTCCGAATTCTCCAATCGCGATCGGCGTCGATTTCGCGCAGCGCGTGATTGATGAGCCAGAGTTGTCCGGTGGCCGGCAAGAGGGCTTTGCCTTGGACGCGATGGCCCGACCAATCTTCCGGCCGAACGAATCCTTCGAAGCCATGGATGCTTTCGCCGGCCAAGGCAACCCGACGCAAGGGAGGGGGTTCGTTGGCCTCATCCATGCCCACCCAGCAACGTTTGCGATTGAAGGGAATAGACACAGGCTTGAACGACGTACGAACGAGGTCGTTGTTCGGACGTTCAAGGATTAGATGCGCATTGGTGCCGCTCAGGCCAAAGCTGCTGACACCGGCGCGGCGAATTCCTTCTGGCCATTCGCGGGATGCGGTTACCACTGCCGTGCAGCTCTTTTCCCAATCGATCCGCGACGACAACTCGTCCGCGTGGAGATGAGGGGGGATCGAGCCTTCCTGCATCGCGAGCACGGTCTTTATAAGGCTGGCGATTCCAGCGGCCGCTTCGAGATGGCCGATGTTGGTCTTTACCGAACCGATCATCAGTTTCGAGGATCGATTGCCAAAAACGGTGTCGATGCCTTCGATCTCGATGGGGTCACCGAGGGGTGTGCCCGTTCCGTGAGCTTCGAGGTAGTCGATCTCGTTTGGATTCAATCCGGCGGACTGGAGCGCCTGTTGGTACAGGGAGATTTGTGAGGTGACGTTTGGTGCAGTGAGACCGTTGCTGACGCCGTCGTGATTGACCGTCGACCCGCGAATTACTCCGTAGATTTGTCGCCCATCTGCGACCGCATCGGAAAGCCGCTGCAGTGCGACCATGCCGCAGCCTTCACCGCGCACATAGCCGTCGGCCTTTTCGGCGAAGGTGAAACAACGACCTTCCGGCGAAAGTGCGCGCAGTTTGCAGCACGCGATGCTGGCTTCGGGCGTCAGCATCAGATTGACGCCACCGGCCATGGCCAGGTCCGCGTCGCCTTGGCGAAGCGATTGACAGGCCAGATGCACCGAAACCAGTGAAGAGGAGCATGTGGTGTCGAGTTGCATGACCGGTCCCTGCAGACCGAAGACGTATGCGATTCGACCGGCTGCCACGCCGCGCAAGGAACCGAGCGAGCTTTGCTGATCTATGCGTGAAGTGTCGCCGGAGCGGATGGTCAACTGGGCGTAATCATCAAGACTGAGCCCGACGAAGACCCCGGTGCGGGAGCCGTGCATTTTGAAGGGCTCGTATCCGGCATCAGCCAGCGCGAGATAGGTTCCTTCCAACAGCAATCGTTGTTGGGGATCGAGCAGGTTGGCTTCACGTGGCGAGATGTTAAAGAACGCGGGATCGAAATCAGCGACGCCATCAATGAACGCCCCGTCGCGGGTATATATCTTTCCGGGGGCGTCCGGATCGGGATCAAACAGTTGGTCCGCATCCCAACGGTCGGCGGGGACTTGGGTGACCGCATCGCGTCCCGCTTCCAACAGCTGCCAGAAAGCCTCCGGGGAATCGACGCCTCCGGGAAAGCGACAGGATATGCCGACGATGGCGATGGGTTCGTCGGAACTAGCTGTCTTCATTAGCGCCATCGGAGTCTCGGAGCGTTCCTGTCCAATGCTTTCAAGATGTTTACCGAGCGCGGCAATGGTCGGGTATCGCCACGCCAAGGTGGGTTCCAAGGGCTCCGCCAATCCCAACGCTTCCGTTAGTTCAGCCGCGATCTCCACCGCCATGACCGAGTCCACACCCAGTTCGGCCAATGGTCGATCCACCGGAAGTTGGGGTTCATCGACCTTCAGCTTGCGGGCGATGATGGTCGTCAGCCGTTGCTCCCACTTACTCGCGGCTGTTCGGTCGTTGCCTTCGGTTGCAGATTCCAAGGGAAAGCGGGCGATGAATTCAAAGTCGTCCGCGACGAACAACTCACGGCACTTTGCGCGTCTCAGTTTTCCGCTCGTCGTTCTCGGCAGGTCACCTGTCTTCACTGCGGCCACTTCATTGGCCGTCAGAAAATACTGGGTCGAAATCGCGGAGCGAATTTTGGCCGCGATATCGCCCACGGCTTCAGTGTCAGATCGTTTGCGCCGCGCTTCGTAAATCACGATCAGCCGTTCCGAATTGCCATCGTCGACCGCGAAGGCCGCCACGGAATCCGTCGCCAGATCGGCCACGGTAATGGCGCAATGTTCCAAATCGGTGGGAACGTAGTTTTGCCCGCGAATCACGATCAGATCCTTCAGTCGTCCGGAGATATAGAGTTCGCTGTCGCGCATGAAGCCAAGGTCACCGGTTCGCAGATAGTCCTTCGAATCGTCGGAATTCAGTCTGGCCTGGAACGTTTCGCGACTCTCTTCCTCGCGATTCCAATAACCCGCAGCGATGCTGGTCCCTGACACCCAAACTTCACCAGCGCTTCCGTCCGTCACGGGATCCTTGGATTCCGGGTCTACTATCTTCACGTCGAGGTCATCCGCCACCGGACCGCATGACACGTTCGAATCTTCCGACTCTCGCAGACCAAAACCTTGCTGTCCGGCGCTGACCATGAGCGTGGATTCAGCCAGACCGTAGCAGGGGAGAAAGGCTGCTTCCTTGAATCCGCAATCATTGAACGTCTCGGCAAACTTCCGCAATCCATCGGGACGAACCCGTTCCGCGCCGACAAAGGCGACGGACCAACAGCTCAGGTCCAACTCGGCCCGACGCTCCGGGGGAATGCGTTTCAGTGCATGCTCATACGCGAAGTTCGGCCCGCCACTCGTCGTCGCCCGAAACTCACTGATCGCCTCCAACCAACGAAAGGGATGCCGGATGAACGATAGCGGCTGCATCAACACCACGGGAAAGCCGACATAGATCGGTTGCAGAATCCCGCCGATCAGACCCATGTCATGAAACGGCGGCAACCAGATTACACCCCGGCTCTCCGCCGTATGACCAAAGCGCCGCCGGATCTGTTCCAAGTTATGCGACAAGTTCCCAAAACTCACCGCCACTCCCTTGGGATCGCCGGTAGAACCAGATGTGTATTGCAGAAATGCGATTTCGTCGGTGCGGGAGCTCGACTCGACCCGGTCCCCACCGACGGAACTCAATCTATCCACCACACAAATCGAAACACGGTCAGTCCCTAGATTCTCAATGCCTTCGTGATGGCGTTCCGCCGTGAGCACGACACTCGGTGCCGCATCCTGAACAAGTTGATCCCAACGCAATCGATCCGATTCCGCCCGCGGCACTGGAACCGGCAGTGCAATCATCTCCGCGTAAAGGCAGCCAAAAAACGACGCCACGAAATCCATCCCTGAATCCAATGCCAGAATTACCCGGCTCCCAGCCTGCGCCCGTTCCCCCAGTTCAGCCGCCACCGCCAATGCCTGCCAATGCAATTCCCGATACGTGACCGCTGGATACCGTTCTTCCCAACTGCCCGCCGACGCCCCGCCAGCCTCATAGCGCAAAGCCAACCGATCCGGCTGATTCTGCGCCCGCCAGGCCAGAATTCCCGCAATATCCAGATCAGTTTTTGAGGGATCGTTCACGAAGCTGTTCGGATCGCGTTATGTTTCGAGATTCATGATGCGTTTCATGAACCCGTCAAACAGAGGGACGGTGAAGGCGATGTCGCCATGCGCGGGGCTGTAGGCCATGCCTTTGCGAATCAGATAGCTTCGGGTTGGCGCGACGCTGCTGACCGAACGTTGCAACACCTGGGCCACTTCGCCCGACCGATGCGGTCCCGGTCCAAGTTCGGCCATTCCTCGCATGTATCGCTTTTCGGAAGGCGTCAGGCGGTCAAATCGCACGCGAAAGAAGCTGGCGTCCAATTGAGCAATGGCCGACTCGGTTGCTGACAATGCGTCGTCATGGGTGATGGGCGACGACTCCGCGATCCGCCAGCAATGCTTGCCCCACTCCTGGAGAAAGTAGGGATAACACTGCGTCGCCTTGATGATTTCATCAACGGCTTCCGCTTGATACGCAACTTCATCCTGCTTCTTGGCCGGGGCCTCGATCGCAATCCGGGCGAATTCCGGTTCCAAACGATCGATCGGCTGAAACTCAAACAACCGTTCCGCGTAAGACTTGGCCTTCCCCATCTGCCCCAACAATTGCGGCAGGCCGGCGGCAAACAAGGCCACTGGAAGCTGCGATTGATTCGCCCGATGGAAGGCCGTGATGAGCGCGGCCAGTTGGTCCTCGGCGATGTATTGCATCTCGTCAATGAACAGAGAAACAACCGTTTCTTGCGCCTGCGCGGTTCGTCCCAACAGATCGATCAACTCTCCCAGATCGTTTTCCAGATCGCCGCTGTCCGCCGTGCCGGTGGTCGCGCCACATCCGTCAAAAACTCGATGTCGTCGTATTTGACCTTGAATGCCTTGGCAAACGCAGCCAGCGCACCGAACGCTTTCTGAACCCAGACCTTGGCCGTCTCCTGGCGGCTGAGTCGGATGAGATGACTGCGCAGCGCGGGAAGCAACACGGCCGGCAGCGAACGCTCCTCGGGTGCTTCGATGGGGATGCAAATGATGCCGGCGGCATCCGCTTTCTGCCGAATCCGTTGGAGAAGGACGGTCTTGCCGACTCCGCGAAGCCCGTACAGCACCAAACTCTGTGCCGCCAAACCGGATCGGAGCCGGTCGACAGCGATGGACGCGGATTCGATCAGATCATCGCGTCCAGCCAGCTCCGGCGGAGGTGTTCCTGCACCAGGCGCGTACGGATTCGTGCGTGGATCCATTTCAAGTAACCTTATTTAAGTTTATTAAGAATAGATAACTTAATCTAAGATTGATTGATTTGACGGCGAAAGCAAACACCTATTGAGATCGGTTCTCAAGAAGGATGATGAGGTTTTCAACGAGCCTGAAGAT
Organism: Verrucomicrobiales bacterium; assembly: GCA_002715965.1. GTDB lineage: Bacteria > Verrucomicrobiota > Verrucomicrobiia > Limisphaerales > JAYPXF01. The sequence continues at coordinate 80,556 of PBAL01000020.1, forward strand.
GATTCCAAGATCAGATGCGGATCAGTTTGGGGAAGATCAGCGGACGATGGCTGCGAGTTTCACATCTGAAAGGAAGACGATGAGTTCAGAAGCAAACAGTGTTTTGGAAGGGATGGACCGATCCGTGCTCCGCATACTGCCAGCGGACGAACTCGATCTGGGACAAACAATCCAGCCGGAGTATTTATGAGTGGCAAAAGTTGTGAGCCGGTCGCAGCCCATGAGCGGAATTGTGCGATCACAGCACTGCTGCAGTCCACCGATGGGGAAGAAGAACTTCTGGCCCTAGTCTGTGGCGATCTGCTAAATTCCGCGCCTCCAACCGCGGATGAAACAGAGATGCGCAAGATACTCGAACTGCACGAGGCGTTGAGCCACTTCGAGCAACACGCCCCGGGCAAGGCGGAATTGGTCCGGCTCAGATACTTCGTTGGGCTGACGGGGGCGGAAGTCGCGCGAATTCTTGATACATCCCTTTCCACCGTCAACCACGACTGGGCTCACGCCAAAGCCTGGTTGTATCGCGAACTCAGCCGGACCGATGCCGAGGGCATCGCTTTGGACCAAAGCCCGAAAGCACAATCGTATGTCTGACGGTCCATCAGAGATGCGCCCCGGGGGGGAGTCGGCTGCCGATCTCGAGGACACTTTGGCGCCGGGGCAATCGCCCGGGAAACAGGGGACGGAAATCCGGTTCAACCAACCCGGCGTGGCGGCTCTCAGTCCGGGCGATCAGGTGGGGCGTTTCCGAATCCAGTCACTGCTCGGTTGCGGTGGAATGGGTATGGTTTATCGGGCGGTCGATGAACGGCTCCAGCGTGATGTGGCGGTCAAGGTGCTCAACGATCAATCCGTGCTGGACCGCTCCGTCATAGGACGGTTTCACCGGGAGGCAAAAGCCGTCGCCGGGCTGGCTCATCCCAACATTGTCGCGTTGTATGATTTCATCGAGGAAGACGGGTTGCCCTGCGCGGTGATGGAACTGCTGGAGGGCGACACGTTGGAGGAGCGGCTCAAGGCAGACCCGCTGGACGCCGACGAGTTCCTCGACCTCGCGACCGCCGTCGCCCGCGGCCTGGCCTGCGCTCACGAAAGCGGCGTCGTGCACCGCGACATCAAACCGAGCAACATCTTCCTGACCCGGAATGGCGGCGTGAAACTGCTCGACTTCGGGCTGGCCACCGCGCGCGGGTCCGGTCTTGACAGCGACCTGGAATCGGTCCCGCCGGGGGAATTCCGCACCCAGGTGGGCGCGGTAATGGGCACGGTCGGCTACATGTCGCCCGAGCAGGTGCGCGGCCAGTTTGCGGATGCGCGAAGCGACCTGTTTTCCCTGGGCGTGGTACTCTACGAAATGGCGACCCACACCAAGGCCTTCAAGCGGGGCTCGCCCGTCGAGACGATGTCCGCGATTCTCAACGACCCGCTGCCCGACTCGGCCCGGCCGGAGCTGCCGCGCGACCACCGGCTGCACGGCCTCATCAGCCGTTGCCTGGCGAAGGCTCCCGAGGACCGCTTCCAGAGCGCCTGGGAACTGCTCACCGCACTCAAGGAAACGAACCTCGCCGCCAACCTGCCCCAAGCGTCCCGCGCCTACCGTGTGGCCGGCATCGCCACGGTGGCGGCGGTCGTGAGCATTGCCGCCGCGTTCATGCTCAACCGGGGCGAAGCCCCGCCGCAGGAGGCAAGCCGGCCCGGAGCGGTTGCGTATGAATTCCAGAATCAGCGCGACATCCCGCCGGTGAGCCGTGCCGATTTCGAGGAACTCTGCGCGGGATTTGTGGGTCGCTGGACCGCCGAGGCCACCTCGGTCATTACCGAGCCCGACGTCGCGCAAGACTTGGAAGAAGTCGCGAATTACATCATTGAATACCGCCTCGATAACGCCGGGCATAGGCTGACCGCTGAATTGGTCAGCGGCAGGTCGCTCGGCAGTTCGACCGGAAGTTTTTACTACAACGCTGCCACCCGGCAGATCCGCGGGACCTCGACCGGCTCGACCGGTGTCGTCCTGCAGAATCTCTATTACCCGGAAGGAGACCATTGGGTCCGCCACACCGAGCAGGCCGCCGCGGATGGCACGATCCGTGAATTCTATTCGGTGCTCACGCTCTCCGCGGACGGAAACACGCGTACCATCCGGATCATCGAAAAAAACGCGAAGGGCGAGGCTGTCGAACAGACGAACGTCTGGCATCGGATCGGCAGGTAACCGCCGGCACCGACCGTCGCCTTGTCAGCTGTTGTCGCGTGGTGCGGGGGGGGCACAAGATGCGATGAATCAAATAAAATTCAGGCACACGAGATATGAAAAAACGACCATTTACCGCACAGTTACTCGTTCTCCTCTTAATTCGGTTCGTAGTTGCGAATTCCTCATCACTTCATGCGGCTACGGGGGATGCTGTCTTGGCTGGCGCGGTGATTACGCACCCTGCCAACGCTTCGGCAACAGAGGTTTTCGCTGCGCGGGATGATCGTGAGAGAACGCGAGATCTGGATGTATTACACCGGCGACGACACCCTGCACGGTGATGTCGACACCTCGGCGCTCGGGTTGGCGCGGGTGGAGATCCTGGACGCGGCCGGCCGGCCGATGGAAGGATTCGCCCTGACCGACTGCGATCGCATCCACACGGCCAACACGGTGAATCGCATGGTCACGTGGCGACATGGCCAATCCAGTGTTGCACGTTTGCAAGGGCAACCCGTGCGTCTGCGCTTCGAACTAAGATTCGGAGCAAGGCTGTTTTCGTTTCGATTCACGCCGAAGGCAAATTGAATCAACCGCGGCATTCGGGTGTTGAGTTTGGAAGATCCGTCAGAGAACGTGCGGCATGATCAAGTGGCGAATGATGCTGTTGCTGTGCCTGTGCGCAGTGGCTCCGGCGAGAGGCGCCGTTCACGTCCTCAATCAGGATGGCGAGACCTACGACTCCCATCCTTCCGCGGTGATCACGAAAAACGGCGACACGTGGTTGGCGTGGCACGCGTATCACCGGAACCACGATCGCGTGTTGGCACGGAGAATCGCAAGCGATGGGACGACGGGGCCGATTCACGAGGTAAGCGACGCCAACACCTTGGTGAATGGCCCGCCCAAGATAGTGGCGACGAAGGATTCCATTTGGGTCGTTTGGGCAGCGAATACTCGTGGTCACAAGTGGCGGATTCAGGCGCGCCGGTTCTCGCTGGCGGGGAAGAAGTGGGCATCGATTGAAACAATTTCCGCGACCTCGGAAGTGGCGATCCATCCAACCGTTTCCAAAACCGACGGCGGCTCGGTTGCCGTCGCCTGGAGCGGCCATCGGAACGGTGAATTTCGCATTCGGCTGCGCCAGTGGAATCAATCATGGTCGGATTCGATTGAACTTTCCGATCCGGGTGTCGACGCCTACCGGCCGACGATTGAGGGCGGTTATGTTTTCTGGGATGAGTACGATGGCGCGAAGTATTCCGTAAAAGGGCGGGCGATCCATCCGCAGTTTGGCGAAATTGAATCCATCTCGCCGACGGCCGCCGATTGTTTGACGCCGACGGCGGTGTCCACATCGCGCGGGTTGTTCGTGGCCTGGTTGCGCAAGGTGGATGTCATCGGCGGACCGGGTATCGTCAGCCAAATGCATACCCTCCAGGCCGCACGGCGAAGCGCCGACGGATCCTGGCGGCTCATTCGCGACGCGCAGGGTGGAGACCATGCCACGGAACTGACTCAAGGACTGATGGTTCGATTGAAACCGACGATTGTCGCAACCGGCGGCTATCTCGGCCGCCGTACGGCGCCGATGTTGCTCGCAACCGGCGACGCGGTGTGGCTGCTGTGGGAGCGGAAGTCCGATCATCGCGGTCGCACGCCGGATGTTGTGGGCGATCTGCTGGGACGGCCGATCGTAAACTCAGTCTGGGGAAAACCGGTTCAACTCCACACGGGCCGGGTCGATTACCATCTTCCGCATCCGGCCGTGTCGGACGAGGACGGCTCCTTTTCCTGCTTGGCCTCGAAGTTGCCGCGCAAATATCGACGCATCTATGAACTCACGGATTTCAACTTGAACGAGACCACCCCGTTCAAGCAGGACAAGTGGACAGATTGGAAACCCGTCCAACTGCCGATCGCGGAAGAGCAACCGCTTCGGCGATCCGTCAAAATCGACGGCGAGGTCTACCGTCTCTACTGGGGAGATTTCCATTGTCACAGCGGCTTGACATCCGACGCCGAAGGCGAGGCCGACGAGATGATGTTCTACGCGCGCGACCGCGCCAAACTCGATGTCGTCGCCTTCACCAACAACGACTTTGTTTATGACGTGCCCCTGACGGCCTACGAATACGCGGTCGGAAATCTCCTTGCGCGCCTGGAATCGCAGCCGCGCAAGTTCGTGGCGCTGCCCGGCTACGAATGGACCTCGCGCGTGCCCGGCGTGGAAGGCGTTCCCGACAGCGACCCGGCCAACTACACCTCGCCTTATCAGAACAAGTCGTATCCCAATCATCGGAGCGTCATCTACCCGCCTGCCGGAGGTCCGCTCATTCACTATCACGAGAACGGCAACAACATTGACTCGCTCCACGAGGCCGTGCAACGCGTCGGCGGAGTCACCCTGACTCAACATATCAAGTTTCGCCGCAGCGGCCACCCGGTCGAAGTCGGCATCGAACTCACCTCCGGCTGGGGCAACTACATCAACCGAGCGCCGGAACGCTTTCACGCCGCGGTGAAGGAGAAACCTCGCATGGCCTTCGTTGCCTGCGGCGACACCCATCGCCGCACGCCGGGATTGGCCGGAGCCCTCACCGGCCTTTATCTGAAGGAACTCACGCCGGCGGCCGTGCTCGATGCCTTGCGCAATCGCCGCTGTTTTGCCACCGCCGGCGCGAAGATGCTCCTGGATTCACGCGCCAACAATTCGTTCATGGGGCAGGACACAAAGGCACGCGATGGCAGCGTCACGGTGACCCTCCACGTCATCGGCACGCGCCCGATCGCCAAAGCGATACTCCTTCGCGATGGAAAACAAATCGCCGAATTCGATGGAGCCGGGAAGGAACATCGCTTCCAACATGTCGATCAAGACCTCAGCCCGGGAACGCACTGGTATTATTGGCAAGTGGATCAAGCCGGCGAAGTTCCGATCCGGCTGCCAGGAAACAATCAAGCCGCCCATGGCCACAGAGCCTGGTCCACCCCACATTGGGTGATCGTGGAATAGCTCCACAAAGTCAAACGGCTTTACCTGGGTACCAGCAATTCATCCGGACTGAGGGCGAGGTAGGGCGGGATGTTCAGGAGCATGAATTGTCCGTTCACATTACTGGCCACGGACCAGGCCTGTCCGTCCTGGTCTTCTTTTACATCTACGACGACCAGGTTTGGCCAGGTGCTGAGTTCACATTTCTTGGTTCGGCCGGAGGCGTCACTGAAGGTCAGGCGGGACACCGAAGAGACCCAGGCGACGATTTGCTTCGAGCCTTTCGGCACGTAGAAATAAAGCCCGCGCAGCCCGATCCCGTATTGGTAGTGACGCCGGTCCGCAAGCCCGAGCGCGGTGCTGCCGGGTGGCCAGGATATTTGGGTTCCCGCTCCTTGATCTTCGTAGCGCAGCCGATGGGGGCCGTCGGTTGTTGCCTTGAACGTGACGGTGTGCTTCGCACGATTTGGTGGCACGACGCCCGATTGCAGAACCTTGCCATCGGCCTTCAGCAACTCCCACCGAACGCCGCCCCGATTGGTGCTGAGGTGTCCCGTGGACATCGTCAGTTGCGGCAGAAGTCCATTGGTGGCCCACAACAGGAATTGATGCGGACCGCGGCGTTCTCCGAAGGTGCCTCGCTTCGCCGATGGCAGGCCTGAGGGAGCGAGGCGGGTGGTCGGATCGAATGGTCGGAACTCCACGACCACGTTGTTGGCTGCGCCTTGTTCGACGATGGCGTCAATCTCCTGATCCGAAAACAGTTCGCTGCTCTTCCAAGGATTCTCAGCTTCGGGGACGCGCCACTGGCAGTCAGGCGGGATGCCTTCGCGCCGGTTTCTCACGAACGCCGATTTGACATCGACCATTCCGGTCTTGCGCATTCGGTAGGCATGTCTCAGGTAGGCCTCGAACGCCTGCAAACGTTGATCTCCGGCCGGGATCGAACTGTAGGCGCGATAGAGTTCGACGTAACGCGTGTAGAGCGCGAGGTCGCCGATCCGGGCCAAGGCGTCGCGGTCGGTCGTTGCTTTCCGAGCGGCGCCGAGGATCCGATACATTCGTCCCACCAGGTCTTCACTGAGGAGCGGGTCGTTCTTGCCATCGATCAGTTGATAGAAAGCCCGCATCTCGGTTTGCGCGGAGCCAAAACATTTGCTGAGAAAGTCGTCCATCAGATCGCTCACATTCTCGGCCTCGTCGGCGTCCCACAGGCAGCGGATGCCGACATAATGTCCCAATCCGAGGGAGCCCCACGAATCGCAGGACTCGCCGTTGTAGAAGGCAAAGCCATCTTCATGGAACTCAGCGATGCTTGATGCGACCCATTCGGGGTTTGCGCCCTTGCCTCTGCCCGGCAGGTTTTTGTGGACGTGTGAGAGACCGAGGTAGTCGTAGATACCCAGCCGAGACGCGCCCTTTGCCTGCCACCCGTCCCGAATCTCGTCAAACGAATGGCCTCCGGTGGCATACCTCGTGGCAAGCGTGACGATGACATTGGTCTCCACGCGAATCGACGGGGGCGGTGCATGCATGGCGTACGCGAGCATCCCGACGAATTTGCCGGGTTGTTTCTTTTGAAGCGCCCGCGCCGTCACATTGGCCAGGGTCAGCGCCCGGTCGGAGACGGAACCCAGCGCCGCGCATTCCGCACACTCGCACCACCGGAAACCGTCGCTTGGTTCCATGGATACGGTTTCCACCTCTGGCTTCTGCGACAAGGTTTCGCTCGCGAATCGGATCGCGAGCGCCTGGACGTCCGGGTTGGCGATGCAGATCTTGTGCGAAGTCCGCTTGCTGTTCTCGAGTCCGTAGTACTCCGGGTGTTGTTCGAACTCCTTTTGAAACCGCCGAACAATTGCTTGGTAAATATGGCGATTTACCAGATCGAATCCGGCCGTCATCCGATTGCGTTCCGCCCATTCCTTGAAAGGCGGAACGGTGTTTTCCACATCCCAGCCAATGCCGCTAAAGCGATGAAAAACAAAGTCCGGTGCGACGAAACCATCCACCTCGAGCGCCAATTGCGGGAGCCGAGGAATGATCTCCCAAGTTTTCGCCGGAAAGAACCGTCGATAGCCCAGGCGATGCAGGCAGTCCCAGACCGCGTGACTCACCGCGAGCGGTGTGGCACCCAGAACGTAGAGCCCGTCGTCATGCGACCGGAGCAGGTACTCGTCCTGTCTGAACGGATCATCCGGGTCGAACAAATGCGCCACCGAAGCGGCCAATGCCGGGAACTCCGAGTAGACCCCGACAGCGATGCCTTTCGCGCCGGAACCTCCGGCCACCTCGAATTCCGCACCACTGATCCGCCCGAGATGGTCGGCCAAGAGTTGTGCCTTCGCCGCGACTTCCGTCCCGGCAGCTGCTGACACAATCACCTTGAAACGCGCCTGTTTCCCGTCGGCGAGAACCGTTGCGGCACGGGCGGTCAGGCCGCTCGTGCAGAACGCGAGCCCAAGTACAAGCAACTGACGGCAAGTGAATGAAGAGAGCATTTCGCTTAGATGGAATTTCGTTTTTGCGACCGGGTCAAGAAACGAACGGAACCGGGTCGGAGCGATCATCAAGAACGCAGCCATCAGACTCGAGATTCGCGCGGGTTATCGAGTCAAGGTGGCGAACAGCGGGATGGCGATCACGATTGACGTCGGCGATCCGAATGATCTGCATCCGGACGACAAAAGGCCGGTGGCGGATCGGCTGGCGCGATTGGCACGCGGCAAGGTTTATGGAGAAGCGATGGTTCGAGCGGCCCGCTGCTGGATGCGGCGCAACGGATGGCCGACGGCAAGGTGCGGCTCACGTTTCGCCACCCGGGCTCCGGTCTGCAGGCCAAGGGTGCGGATACCCCGGGTGGTTTCGAGGTGGCGGGAAGCAACGGGGCATTTGCTCCGGCTGAGGCGCAGATCGACGGAGATTCGGTGATCGTTTGGAGGACTGGAGTTTAGGTTGCGAAGGTGCGTTATGCGTGGGCGCCGAATCCGGTGCCGGAATCGAATTTATACAATGGTGAGGGTTTGCCAGCTTCGCCCTTTTCGGTGGAAATCAATCTCTCAGCCAAAGAATCCAAACAAAAAAGACGACACTCACTTGGATCAGCAGCTCATGGAACGGAGGCGGACCCGCCCTGTCATGCGGCGCATGACCGTGGAAGGCCTCGCGGTTTGCGTATCGGCTTGGAGTGGTTAAGTTCTCGGAAACATGGATAATCCAACGCCCTGCATCCTTCTGGTGGACAACGGTTCGTTTCGTCCCGAGTCGACCCTGTCGTTGCGTAAAATTGCTGCGGCGTTGACCGCGGAGATTGGGCACCTGGTTCACCCGGTGTCGTTGCTGCACTCGACGAAGGTCAAAGCGGAGAAGCTGAACGAAATTCCCGCGGAGATTTTTGAGCCGTTCTTGAAGAAAAAGAGCGAGGAGGGGATGAACTCGTTCCTGGTGGTGCCGCTGTTCTTTGGCCACAGCGCGGCGATCTACGAGTATCTGCCGCAGCGGGTCCTTGAGATGAGGGAGGTGTGGCCCGAGTTGGAAGTAAGGGTGGCGCCCTGCATGGTGGACGTTTCGGACGCGGCAGATACGGGGGTGGCGGAGGTGTTGGCGGCGCTGGTGCGGAAAAAAATCGCCGAAGAAGGGCTCGAGATGCCGGCGGTGACGCTCGTGGATCACGGCACGCCCAAAAAGTTCGTGAACGACGCGCGGAATTTTCTCGCGGGGCAGTTGAAGGTCCTGCTCGGGGATGAAGTCGCCGTGTTGGAGGCCTCGTCGATGGAGCGGAGGGAAGGCGAAGAATACGATTTCAATGAGCCGTTGTTGGAGAATCTCCTGGGGACCGAGGGTTTCGAACGGAACGTCGTGCTGTTGATGTTGTTCATTTCTCCGGGACGGCACGCGGGGCCGGGAGGCGACATCGCCCAGATTTGCGAAGCGGCGGAGAAACAGCATCCCGGCTTGCGAACGGTCATGAGTGACTTGTTTGCGACGCACCCGGCGGTGGTGCCGTTGCTGGCGAAGCGTTTCCGGCAGGGGTTGGCGAGTGACCCGGTGGACGCGGAAGTGCCGCCGCCGACCGTGCCAGGGCATTGAGACGTCCCGGGTAGTCCGGCCTGTTGGTTTTCGCGAGCGCGCCACGATCCGCAGATTTCTTGTTCGCTCATGAAGATCTCCAACGCTGGCGGTGCTCGCTGCCGACAACCGAATTCATCGTTCCAACGCTCCGAAACTCACTCGCTTATCATCCATTCGTTGGTCCCATAGCAATCGTTCGTGATGCATCTCCCCTTTCCAGCCGTTCTTGCATTCATGCGCAGCTATTTGTGGTCGTCGGAATCCGGTTTCTCCGATTTTGGAAGATCGGGCAGGGTGAAGGTCGCCACCTCGGCACGGTGATCGGAGGGATAAGGCGAAACGACAATATCCGCATTTTGTTTGTTTTCACCGACGACCTTTGCTGCAGTCGGCGTTACGCGTTTTCCTTGGAAGTAAACAAAATCAATGCGTTCCACGTGATTCTTGGGGTCATCGGCGTTGGTCAGAGGCACCCAGGTGTCAGCGATCGACAATCTTATAACGCGTTACGATACAGCTCCGCTTTTCGTTCACGTCATAATTCCAACCCAGCAATTGCGCCAATTTTTCCGCGTCGTCACGTTTTTGGGAGCGGGTTTCCTGAATACCGACAATATCTGTCCTTGCCTCATGAATTGCTTTGACCGTTTGGGACAAGGGTTGCCGGTGCATCGTTCCGCCGCAATCAGGTTGTAGGACATGACCCTTACGCTCGTTTCTTCGCGTTCTTCTGCCAGGGCAAGGTCTGCGTACACTCGCATCGGATTTCGCGCCCACGGACTCGTTTACTCGTCCCTCCACCCACCTGCAATCGCGCCCTTCATCTACAGACCAGCACATTTCTTCTTTTCGTGGACCGTGCCCGGACAGATTATGGATTCTATCCAATGATGATGCCGTTGTAATCCTGCAGACCAATGACAGATCCTCGCGTAGCCAATCTCGTGTTTCATTACGCCATTGCGTTTTTACCGCGGCATTCTTCGCGAATCTGAAAAGGAATTATGAGAAATGTGATTCACGTCAGCGTCCTGTTGTTGGCCTTCGCCTGGGAATTGCCGGCGGCCCAGTTGATCAAGATTGGTTTCCGCCGTGAACTTTTCGTTGATCATCACTTGATCGAGAAGCTTAATGGCGCGCGGCTGAAGTTGCGGCATCCGGTGCCGCGTGAAGTTGCGATTATTCACGACGAAGCCTGGGAAGGAAACGGCACCGGCTATCACAGCATCTTCAAGGACGGTGATCGTTACCGGATGTATTACTGCTCCTACCATTTCGAAGTGGGGGCCAAGCGCTTCAAAACCGTCAAGCAACAGTTCCTTTGCTACGCCGAAAGCGACGATGGGGTTCATTGGCGTAAGCCCGAACTCGGGTTGCATGAATTCGAAGGTTCGCGGAAGAACAACATCCTCATCGGTCCACATGACATCGCGCATTCTTCGGTTGATCCCTCCCACAGCGCCGTGTTCAAGGATCCCAATCCCAAGGCGCCGGAAGAAACCCGCTACAAGGCGATCATCCGGGGAAAACAGCGTCTCGGAATGTTGGCCTTTCAGTCATCCGATGGGCTGCGCTGGATACCGATGCGCGATCGGCCGGTGATCACCAACGGCGCCTTTGATTCACAAAACCTCGCCTTCTGGGATCCGGTTCGCCGGGAGTATCGCGCTTACTTTCGGACCTTCACCGGGGGCGTCACCAACGATGAGAAATGGAAACCGTCCGGCAAGCGCGCGATCCGCACGATGACATCGGACAACTTCGTGGACTGGAAGGATGCCGCCGATCTGACCTACGTAGATTCGCCGGACGAGCATCTCTACACCAATCAGATCAAGCCCTACCATCGGGCGCCGCACATCTTCATCGGCTTACCCGTGCGCTATGTCGAACGCGGTTGGTCGGACTCCATGCGAGCGCTGCCGGAGCCGGAACGCCGCCAGTGGCGGGCCCGTGCGGAAGAACGCTTAGGCACGGCGTTGTCCGAGGGGCTCCTCATGAGCAGCCGCGACGGCGTGAAGTTCCATCGCTGGAACGAAGCCTTTCTCCGACCGGGCGCCGAACGTCCAGGAACATGGCTCTACGGTCACGCTTTTATCGGCTGGCACATCGTGGAAACGGCGTCCGCGCTCGAGGGCGCGCCCAATGAACTGTCGATCTATGCCATGGAGGGCAATTGGCACGGCAAGGGAAACCAACTGCGTCGCTACACTCTGCGACTGGACGGCTTTGTCTCCGTGTCAGCCGGTTGGAACGGTGGACAGCTGTTGACACGACCGGTGATATTCGACGGCGACCAGCTGGAGATCAACTTCGCCACCTCCGCCGCCGGTTCACTGCGCGTCGAACTTCAATACCTCGACGGAACTCCGGCCAAAGGATTCGCGCTGTCTGATTGCGCCGGACTATTCGGCGACTCCATCTCACGCCGCGTGACCTGGAAAAGCAAAGCCGACCTATCCGCCCTCGCCGGGAAACCCGTGCGCCTGCGCTTCGAATTGAAAGACGCGGACCTGTACTCGTTCCAGTTCAAGAAATGAGCATTCACCTGCCACATCATGTTCATTCTTTCACGTCATTCCCAATGCCGGAAAAACGAATGCGACGTGCCGCGGTGCTTGGTGAATGACGCCGACCGAATACCGCGATCTCATCCAGTCGCCCTTCAAAGCCCTTTCCAAAAACCAGCGGCATGGAATCCGGACTCTGGTTGGCGTTCAATTCGGCCTTGCCATCAAGCGCGACGAAAACCTGGTCTCCCGTCCGCTCAATCGCCACATGATACCAGGTCTTGTTTTGCAGTTTCTTCGTCCCCTTGGAATCGTTGAACGCCAGCACGTCGCCAACGATCGCGAGTGAATTGCTACCGCGGGCAAACAATTTGCCCGCCAACACGCCACTCCAGAACCAGAACTCAACGCGGTTGTTGGCAGGAAGATCCATCACCGGCGTCACCAATCGTCCGCCGACGAATTGAATCGAGCGATTGATCACGCCTTGCTCGCAGAAACCCGCTCCGGGCGGTCCCTTCAGATGCAGCGCGAAACCGCGGTCGAGCTTCGCTGCGTGACCGTTGCCGGAAGTATCCGCCAGGGTCCGGCCCGCCCGTTCACCCAGGCGCCAATACGCGATCGGCTTCTCCGCCAAGACCGCCTTCGCATAGACACCATGCGATTCCGCAAATGACCTCCGCGGCTTTTCCGCCACCTTTTCCAATAGCGACAGCAAGGTCTCAACAATCTGCGGTTCGGCATTGGTAGCCAGTGACGCACTGCGCGCCTCCCAGGTCGTGTAGCCACCCAGGTCATGCTGCTCCGGCGGAGGAATGTAGCCTTCGCCGCCATTGGCCAGTTCGATGTTCATCGTCGGTTGCAGGGGACTCAGTGCCTTGAGCTTCAGGCCGGTGATCGAATAGACCTCATTCGGAATTGCGGTGATTCCAAGCCCGCCCACACGCCCGGCCTGCAGAATCAATTCCCGCACCGGATCATCCGCAATGAACACCTGCTCGCGCGCATAGATCTGTGCGTGCGTGACCGGCTTGCGTCCCTGCAACCCCGCCGTGAGTTTCCGCGCCCAGGCCAGGCGCTTTTCATCCGCCACCCGCCGCTTGAACTTCACCTTCGTCTCCGCCATTGCCACCGAAACTCCGTCGCGATACTCGATCTTCTCCCAAGCTGATTTGGCGATCGTCGCCAGATTCGTCGAATATGCCCGCATGCCGTGATTCGGCTGCGGCCGACCGTAGTCCATCCAATGCAAATCCCCGCTCGTCCCTTGAGACATCGCGGCCACGAAGTCATCTGCGGCATCGATCTGCCCGGCGAATATCTCGGAGAAAGCTCCGCAGAAGTCTGCGGACAGGGCGCTGGATCCGTAATAGTGCATGGAAAAATTCGCGAACATGGCCAGCGGCTTGCCGTCCAGCGATTGCAAGGCGAGCAAGGTCATGCCCGAGTCGACCGGTCCCGAAGGTCCGATGTACGCCGGATTCTCGTATCCCGGATGCGCGCGCACGCGCGCCGTCTTTTCTCCAAACGGATCCATCAGCATCTCGTCCGCCCGCAGAATCCAGCGCCGACAATTCGTAAACCCCTTTGCCTCCACCACCGCCCAGCCGACCCGCGCCGGTTCCAGTCGTTCATTCGCCTGCCGAATTCCGTCGGCTATCATCCCCGGCAGTTCCTTCACGTAATTCGGATCGGCATCACTCCCCAACGCCCCCATCGCCGCCGGCGCCGAATGCGTGTGTGTCGAAGAGATCAACATCCGATCCATCCGGATTCCCGTGGACTTCGTCGCGAGTTCCTTCGCCTGATCGCACAACTCCCGCGGCACCATGCAACTGTCCACCACCACCAACGCGATCCGCTCCTTCCCGTCGTCCAGTATCAGACACCGCGCATGCAGCCGATCACGAACCGTGTTTGACGACCTTTGCCGATAACTGCCATTCACAATCACCGGCATTTTCGTCGGCGTCACATCCACCGCAAACGCACCCGCCCGAAATACCTTCGAAGCCGCACGAGCCTCCACGAATGGCAACGACAATAATCCCACCAACAAACAGCGAACGAGGAACATGCGAATGATCATGTTTCAGTCCCTCCCGCGTCGCAATCTCGCAGGATCGGTCCGATAGTCAAAGATCCAGCCATCACAAGCGGATCCGAATTCGGGAATGGAGGCAGGGCACTTGGTCTTTTCCGGCGGCTTCAATCAACGTTTACAGGTTCAGATTGCAGCTCATCAGGCGCGGGCCGCAGCCGAAGTAGAGGCGGCCGCCGACGATGGCGATGCCGGATGTGATGGTTGCGTTGGGTCGCGCGATTGCCTGGTGGGCGAGAGTTCCGGGCTCGATGCGCACGACGGCTTTCTGGAAGAGGGCATAAATCTTTCCGTCGGGGCCGATCGTCATGCAACGCGGCGCTTGCGCGCCGGATGCCTTGCCGTATTGCTTCCAGACTTCGTCCTGGATGAACGTGCCTTTCTTCGGATCGAAAACGAAGATTCGGCTCGGCTCAGCCAGTCCGTAGGCCAGTCCGTCGCCAGCCAGAACCATGTCCCGGACGGCGGGAGTGTCGGGCTGTAGCGGCCAGCGAGCGGTGACGGTGCGGGTCTGCATGTCGAAGCGATAGATGAGGGCGGTCTCCGGTTCTTTACCGACGCCACCGGTGGGCGCCTTGGTGGACGTTCCCACAAGCACGTCGCCGTTGGGGAGGGCTGTCATCGCGTTAATGCCGTGATCAGGGATGAGTTGGTCACGTTCGAGCATGACGCCTTCGCCTGTCTCGATGTCGTAGATTAGCAGACCACTTCCCAAAATGACCCGGGCCGCCTTTCCTCCCACGAGAATGTGCCGGCCATTCGGGTGGGCGAGCATGGCGTGAGGGCGTCCGTAGAGGTCGCGGGCTTCTTTTGCACGGAAGACAATGCGGGGATTCTTGCTCGTCCGCTCGTTGGCGCCGTCGTAGGGCTGACGCGGGTCGTACTCGATCACGTTTCCGGTGCTGTAGAGCGCGCCGAAAAACCGATTGCCCTGAAGGACGAATTGGTTGACGTGGCCGCGATTGCCGCCCAGTCCCCAGTCTTGCATTTCGCCGCTTTCCGGATCGAAACGCCAGATGCGCAACGGAACGCCCGTGCCGCCGTAAACCCGGTCGTCGGGACCCGCGATGATCGTGTAGTTGTTGACGCCTGTGCTCTCGTATTCGAAGTGAACCTCACGGGGCTTTTCGGCCCCTGAATCCAGAATGCTCATAGTGCGATTAGCCACGTCCACCCGGGTGTAACGGGAGCCGTCCGGAAAGGTGTTGGCGCGTCGGGAGCCGGCTTCTACCGGAGGTTTCTCGATCGATATGGCCGCGCCCCCGGTCATCTCGTGCCATCCCCAGCCTGCGGCGTTGACGTAAACTTTGCCATTCTCACCGAGATAACCCGTGGCTGTGCCTCGTCGACGTTTTTCCTCGGGAATGAAAGTCCGCTTCTCCCCGGTGGCCAGATTCAAACCTACCACCTGCATCTTCTGGATGCTGATGCAGCAATAGATCCAGCCGGACGCATCCAGCGCGAGGCGAAACGGATACTGCGGCCAGGCTTCATCGTTCAATGCGCCGTGGGTGGTGAAAATTTTCTTGGCGGGGTGGTACGACACCAACGTGGCTGAAGGATAGATCCCCGCATAGACCGTGCCGTCATCAGCGCGGGTGTAGCCGAGGGCCATGCCGCCGGGAATTTCACCCACCGTCTTGACCGTGCGTGCGCGCGCATCGATGGCCACCATGCGATTGCCAATCGTGTCATAGATCACTTGGTCAGGCGTCCAGAGCACCTCGTAGGCTCCCCAACCGCGCCCACCGGGACGGATCTGTTTGGTCTTTCCCGTTTCCGCGTCGACGAATAAGTAGGAAGCGTCGCTGCCGGTCCAAAGTTTGATGAAGACGACCCGACGTCCGTTCTCATCCACGGTGGCGACTTCTCCGGGCCCCCACGTGGACATGCCCACCGGAGCGACGGGCCCGTGGTCCTCGAAATTGTATTCTGTCTGCGCAACGACGGTTGCCGATCCGATCGCGATCACCATTGTCGCGAGGATCAGTCTTGTGGCGACAGCCGTCATGGAATGTCCGGGGCAAATGAAACGGTATGGAGAATTGAGTTCCACATGCGGACCCGGACTCTGAACGGTTCGGCTGGGAGTTTGGAGAACACAGCGAGGTTCAACCCATCGACGGCAGATAGCCTTCGCGTGAAGTTCGGGAGAATCCCGCCCCGGGAGTCGAGCAATTCCATCTCCAGAAAGCCGTCGGCGGCGATCTTCGCGTTCGCGGTCATCGCGCCCTGGGCGACGATGAGCCGGGTGGTGAATTTTCCGATTTTACCTGAATCTGCACGGAGACCGAAGAGGCCGTCTACACGGTACTTGGCCAGTCCTACGCTGAACCCGGCTCGGTGCGCGTCGGCGGCGATTCCGTCGTAGCCGCCGAGAGTTTCAAAGTGCGGCCACTTCTCCAACTCTCGGCCGGCGAAGTATTTCTTCAACGCGGGTCCGTCGAGTTGATCGAAGTCCGCGCGTTTGTCGATCTCGCCGTAGAAGTGGAATTTCTGATCCACCCAACTGATCAACTGGTAGGCGTCTTTGCCGATGACCACGGCGCTGCGGGTGATGGACATGAATCCGGCGTTCCAAGTGCCGGGCGGGCCATTGTCGATGAAGATCTTCTCGCTTGGAAAGCTGCGCCAGTTGGCGCCATCCCAACTATAGGCCAGTTCGATACTGCTGCTTTGCTCACGGGCAAGGTAGCGGGAGACAAAGGCCTGCTTGAGTCCGTTGCCCCCCGGCACCCGGGAGACAACCGCTCCGTATTGTTGCGCGATGGGCGGGAGGTTTTCGTCCGGCGGGATCATGTAGGAGTAGTTCCAATCCAGGCCGTTTGTCGTGCTGACGATGGCGATGATCCGGGAGGCGGGCGCGAGGTTGTCGTAGAGCGCGGTGAAGGGCGGATAGCGTTTGAGCAGGCGGCCGCGGGAGTAGGAGAGCGTCTTGCCATCATCGGAAATCCATTGTCCGACGAAGTTGTCGTTGGAATCGGTCTGCGCTTCAAATTCGCCGGAAGAGATGTTGTCCCGAAGCAGTGGAGTCTTGGTGAGGATGACGGCTTCGCCCGGGGATTTGTACCAGATCGGGAAGGTGGAACTGCTGGGCGGAGTGAAGTCACCCCAATCAATCTTGCCCTTTTCGCCCAGCACCGACGTGGCGGAGTAGCGTCGCGTGTATTCGAATTTGACCTGGCGCAGATCGACCCGGCCGTCTTTTTCCTGATCGTAAAATCGGAAGGCGATGTTGCCGTTCCTGGGTTTGGGTTTCCAATCCGGCTTGGCGCTGATTGGCGGTTCTGAATTGATGGGATCCTTCTGTCGCACCTTTCCGGGTACGACGACCGTGGCTGTCTGGGTATAGGTCCACTCGTCACTGCCGGGCGTGACCTGAGAGGCGAGGTAGTGCTTCCGGCTTTCGCGACTCCATTGCCGATCCACGGTGTAAAAAGGAACGTGCAGGCGGTCTTGGCGATCGACATAAACCTGGTAGCCGTGACGGATGTGCCCGGTCTTGACCGAATCCGGTTTCACGACCTGAATCATTTCGGCGCGGGCCGGAACGAAATGGATATTAGTATGCGTGTCGAGGAGGTGGGCATCGGGAAAGAACATCTTCCGGCCGGTCAAATTCACCGGCGACGACGGTAGGGGAGGCTGCTTTGAACGTTGCAAACGAAGGAGCCGCCGGAAAGCGGCGCGTCCTGATTTTCCGTCCGTGATGGTGGCGATGTATTCGCCATCGGCCAACCCGTCGAGGGGCAGGCGGACGATGTTTACGCCCGGGGCCAATCCAACTTTCCTGGTTTTGCCCGCGGTTTTGCCAGAGGCGCGTTCACGGAGGTCGATGTTCACTGAGTGGACCTCCTGGTTCGGACGAGAATTGTGCAGATGCAACGCCGCCTCCGATTGGTCGCGATAAACGGGCAGGCGGAACTCACCAAAGAGGTGTTTGGTGAAATTGCCCGCAGCGACGGCGGCCTTCTTATCGGCGAACAGTTGTATTTCTCGCAGGATGACCGCCTTCTTTTCGACCGTCTTGTTGCCAACGCGTTTCCGGGTGTCGTTGGAGTCTTCAATGTGAAGTCTTAGTTGGAGAAGCTCAATCGGCTCGAAGTCATGGCGGTGCTCCTTGGAGTCGGAATCGCCCACCGAAGCGCTGCGCTCGGCGAGTTTGCGCCACTGCCCCGCCCGATTGAGTCCTTCCAGACGATAGACGGTGGCCCGCGACGGGCCGCTGGGATAACGNCTGAGACGCGGGTCGCCGTCGAACAGGCGGAAGACTCCAACGCGAGTNGGCCCGGCNAGGTCGATCTCGATGACCAACGGCATGGGAGCGACNAGTGCCGTAGCTCTGGTATTGCCGTCGTGCAATTGAGCNTTCCGTTTCCGNCCGACCTGATCGCGCACACTGACAACCGCACCATCAAGGGCGTTGACGCGCTNCTCTGCCGCATTCGACGCCGTCAACGCGCACGATAAAAGCCACACGCCGACAATCGATATGCGCAGGTTGGTCTTCAGCATTGTCAGCACGTTGAACAGGTTACAGGGCACGCGATTTCGCACGTTTGTCTTCCTGGAATCGAAACGGTCTCTTACCGGTGATGTCCTGGCTGGTGAAGGTGGGACACCAGAACTTTTCGACGTGGCCGATGACGAGATCGGTGCCGGTGAAATGATCGACGCCAGGGGGACGCTCGGGATTATACATCGTGTCGGTCAGGTCGCGCATCAGGGCGACGTTCTTGCCGAGCTTCACCATCTGGCGAATCGCGAAGGGGCGTCCCAACACGCACATGTTCAAGTGCACGCCGCAGAGGATCACGTTGTCGATGCCGCGGGCGGCGAGCAGGTTGACCGTCTCCTGCCCGTTGTCGGTGATCGCGTCTCCGGGGGCGATATTGATCAACGCGATCTGGCGGGTCCATGCTTCGCGGATTTCGCACTTCGGCTCCTGGCAGCTGCAGCCCATGTCCGAGTCGTCGATGGGAAGCACGCCTTCGAATTTGGGATCCGTCCAGCACCAGAACGTGCCCCAACGCGGCTTCGTGGACAGCGGAATCGGCGCTTTGGCAAAGGGTGCGTCTTTGGCCAATTGACGCTGCGGTGTTCGGTCGTAGAAGCTGACCACACTGCTGGGCGCGTGGATGATGAACAGGCCCTGCTCACGCGCGACCCTCACGGTTTCATTGAGATGCGGCGCCATCTCGACCACGCGGCGCGCCGCCGACTTGCACCAATGATCGTCCCACATATCGCAGATGATCAGCGCCGTCTTCTTCGGATCCCACTTCGCGACGGTTGCCGTCTCTTTGCTGGAATCCTTCGACAGCGAGCGCAGGTTCAGTTTCAAGGCTGGGTCGGCCGCTTCGGTCACGGTCGGGATCGAAGCGCAGAGCACGACGAGCATCAAGAGAATTGGGGGTGTCTTCATGCATCGAGGCTAGGACATGGTCGGCGAGAACGGCAGTCAAAATCAGATTCTTCGACACTTCCGGCGGGTAATGGCCGAATGAACGCCAAGCATCAAAACGCAAATCTCAAACAATCGATGAACCAAGATCTGCGTCACTTGGCGTTGCGATTATTGGAACTCAGTCAATTTGGCTATCTGCGATCAATATTTGGGCAAATTGTCCAAAGTGGCTGCAGTCTGTCGCGTCCGCAGCATGTCGGCGTCATCAAACCTGAAAAACGTTCTCATTGTCGACGACCACGATGTTGTTCGTGCGGGGTTGCGTCGCATCATTTCGAGGGAGTTCGAAGGCCTGGCATTCGAAGAAGCTGGGGACAGTGAAGAACTGTTCGATCGCTTGAAGGATTTTCCCGCAGATATCGTCATCTCCGACATCAAGATGCCCGGCCGCAACGGCATCGATTGCTTGAAGGACATCAAGGGGGATCACCCTGATCTGCCGGTGATCGTGCTGACCGCGTTTCCCGAATCCGAGTACGGCGCACGGTCGATGGAGGCCGGGGCCTCTGGCTTTATCAACAAGGAGAACGTTAAACGCGAGCTCCCGGCTGCGATCCTCCTGCTCGTACTCTGTGCGCGCGCTATTGCAGCCGCATCCGGCGATCTGGTGGCGGAGAGGATTCGTGCCGAGTGCGGTCGTTTGCTCGAAAAGTTCCTATATGCGTCAGGAAGAGCCCGCCTCGTCAGCAAGTTTCTTGAAGGCTCTTAGCGTCTCCGGGCTGCAGTGATGTTCGATCCCCTCGGTGTCGCGCGAGGCAATCTTGTGCGAGAGACCGAGCGAAAGCAGAAAGCGATAGACTGTCTCGTGGCGTGCCTTGCACTGCTCGGCGAGTTCTCGACCCGAGTTGGTCAGGAAAATGGAGCGATATTTTTCAGACGTGACGAGACCGGCTTTCTGCAGGCGTGCGATCGTATTGTTCACGGTTGCCGGGGTGACCGCGAACAGCCGGGCCAGGTCAGTGACGCGCGCTTCGCGATGTTCATCAATCAGGTCGGCGATGGCCTCCACGTAATCTTCCGCCAGCTCTGTCGCATGCTCCTCGCGGGTGCGGGTCATGTTCTCGGCTACGTGCTCTTCATTGAGTCGAATGGCCTGGCTTGGAGATTCGTTCTTGGGCATTGCAGCAATATTTTTAGCACATGCTAACTTGACATGGCAATGATCATAAATTTAGTCTGTGCTAATAAATTCAAAGGCAGCTAATATTTCAAAGCACAGCAAGCAAGTTCGACTCGGAAAGAAACGCCCACTGGGGCCGTGGATTGTCACGGCAATTGCAGCCGCGATGGTGCCGGTCGGTGCCCAGGATGCCCCGTCGGGTGGCGCGGGAACAAAGGCTCCGGAAATGTCGCTCGGTCCGATTGTGATTACCGGCACTCGAACTGAGCGAAATATTCTGGACGTGCCTGTCCGGACTGAACTGATCACAGCTGAGGAGATTGATCTGACCAGTTCCCTGAAGCTCGCCGACATCGTGGAGTACCAGCCCGGTCTGCGCGTGGAGAGCAATTGCCAGAATTGCAACACATCCGAGATCCGCATGCTGGGTTTGCAACAGCGTTACATTGCGGTTCTGACCGATGGCATGCCGATGTTTTCGGGATTGGCCGGGGTTTACGGGATCGAACAGATTCCCACCGGGACGATCGAGCAGATCGAAGTAGTGAAGGGGGGCGGTTCCACGCTTTACGGACCCAATGCGGTGGCTGGGGTGGTGAACATTATCCCCAAGAAGCCGACCCACACGCATGTTCGATTGGATAGTCAGTACAGTTTCATGGAAGGCGACCAGAGTGGTACGCGGCCCAACACCGATCTCACCGGTGTCTTCGAACACGCGAGCAAGGACCAGAAATGGGGGGTGCTCGCCTACGGCCTGCAGAACTATGTCCAGGGCG
The DNA here is from genome assembly GCA_002715965.1 of Verrucomicrobiales bacterium. GTDB lineage: Bacteria > Verrucomicrobiota > Verrucomicrobiia > Limisphaerales > JAYPXF01. The sequence goes on from PBAL01000020.1 coordinate 101,793, forward strand.
TTGATGTGACCGAGGATGAATTCACTGAAGTGACGCGCCGCGATCTTTACGGGGGTGGAATTCGACTTACCTACGATCCATCCGATTCGGTCGCGATCGCGTTCGATTACCTGATCACGAATGAAGAGCGGCGCGGTGGTGAGGACGACGAGGCCTTGGGCATCCCGGCCAACGAGGCCTTCACCACTGAAGAACTGAAGAGCACGCGACATGTGGGAATTGCGACTTTGAAGCACAGTGTCTCGGAGAACTTCGATTATCAGGCAGGCCTGTCGTTGGCTTACACGGGAAGGGACAGCTACTACGGTGGTGTCGCAGTGTTCGGCCATCCCGACGCGGGTGTGAATGCCCGCCTTGCAACTCGCTTTCCGGGTGTTGCGATTACGGCGCCGATCGCCGGTTGGACACCTGGTCTGGGATTTGGCGAAACGGAGAATCTGCTGACCACGCTCGACATCAGCGCAAACAGCTACCTCACGGACAGTCATACGCTGACCTACGGATTCCAGACGCGAATGGAGTCCATTGAAGATGTTAGCGGCTTGGGTCGAACCGTCGACGATCAATACGACAACTTCGGTCTTTACGCCCAGCACAGCTGGATCATGAGCGAAGAGTGGGAAGTGATCTGGGGCCTGCGGGGCGACAAGCATTCCAAGGTGCCCGACCCGATCGTATCGCCCAGGGCCGCGGTCAAGTTCAGTCCGGGCGCCGATCTAGATTGGCGTTTTTCGGCGTCCACCGGTTTTCGCGCGCCGGAGGTCTTCGATGAAGACCTGCACATCGCCAATGTGGGGGGCGAAGTAGAAGTGGTGACGCTCAGTCCAAACCTGACCGAGGAACGATCGCTCTCCTTTGCCTTCGGCCCGAACTGGAGGATCGACAAGCAGTGGACCTTCGACGGCAGTCTTTTTTACACCAAATTGAGCGACACCTTCCTGAACGATCCTTCGACTGACATCGCCGGAACCCCGGTCATCGAATCCACGAAGATCAATTCCGGTTCCGCGCAGATCTACGGCGTGGAACTCAATCTCTCCTATTCCATTGGCAACTATGCCGCGGAGATCGGCTACATCGAGCAACGCTCGGAATACGGCTCACCCCAATTGCTCATCGGCGAACCCGGTAACGCGGTCGACAACCCGATCTTTTCTGAGGCCTTCGAACGCACGCCCAACCGCTACGGCGTGATGAAGCTGAGCTATGACAACAGCCAATGGGCGGGATACGTGGCCGGCAAGCTTACCGGACGAATGTCCGCCCCGCATGTGAACAGCGTTCCGACGACCGGCGCGCAGATCAACAACACGCTGGACGTTTCTCCGAACTTCTTCGTCATCGACATCGGCCTCAGCCACACCTGGGCTCTGGGCGATCACAAAGACCTCACGGTCAGCTTTGCGATCAAGAATCTTTTCGACGAGTTTCAGGATGATCTCGACAACGGTCCGTACCGCGATGCTGCCTACGTCCTCGGACCGCGATTTCCTCGGACCTACTTTGCGGGCCTGACCCTGGAGTTCTGATGAAGGCGATCTTCCCGCTTGCTGCGTTCGCCCTGATCGCCAACACGACGACTGGCGCCGAATCAAAACGACCATCACTGCCGAACAACGAAGTCAAGACTCTCGCGGGCAAGGCGTGGAGAATTGCCGATCAGAAGGGAAAGGTGGTCGTGCTGGATTTCTGGTCACTGAACTGCCGTCCCTGCCTGGCAATGGTTCCCCGGACCCGCCGACTGAATGGCGACTGGCAGGAGCGCAAAGACATCGTCCTCCTCGGAGTTCCGACGGACGACAACCTCATCCAGATCCGTCGTCATGTGAAACGCAACCGCATGAACTGGTCGCAATTGGTGGGACAGAAAGGCAGCGCCATGAGCGCATTGGCCGCGCCTCTTGGCGTAAAGGTCATGCCCACACCGAACTTCTGGATCATCGACCCCGATGGGGGAATCGTGGCCAGCACAGCGGATGCCGAAAAGGCTCGGAAAGTTGCCGAGGCGGTGGCGAGGCTTCTTCGGGAGAAGAGTAACGCTCATCCGAACTGATGTCTTCCCAGGCGACTGAGTTACGCCAAACGGCTGTGTGATGTGCCGGCCGGCAGGGAGTTCAGACATCGACATACCGTCAGCGATTTGACCGTGTGTTCTCGCTCACCCCAACACTCCCGCTGGGCTTACCGGGAATGGGGCCAGACTGAGCCAGCTGCCTGGCGCTTGCCTGCGATACACGGAGATCAATCGTAACATGAGAAGAGCCCGACCGTTTCCGACCGGGCTTCGAAGCGTTGTCTGTTGCACTATTATCGCGTCATACGTGTATTGACGAGTTGCTCTTCATCCTTGTCTCGATCTCACGAATCCGAAAGACAAGGATTAAGAACCAGGTAAACTGTCATTTTATTGCTGACGGAGTACTACTTGCCTTGGGCGGGAGCAAAGGCTGCCTTGGGTTTGCCGGCCTTCGCCGTCGGCTCGGCGTCGGCAGCGAGGTCGCCAAGCGCATACTGAATGCCATCGAGCATGTGACGCACGATGTTCGGTTTGGTGAAGGTATCATCGCGATGTCCGAAGTTCGTGTAGAACACGCGTCCTCCTTCGAATTCGCGCAGCCACGACACCGGCACCGAACGCGGACCGGGGCCGTATTGTTTCTTGTATTTCTCGAAGCGCTCGTGATCCATCACCTTGGTGACCGCCTCCTTGCTCATGTCGAGACTGACGAGGATGCGCAGCTTGCCTTCGCCTTCATAGGTCTCGGGCTTGTACTGGTAGATCTCGTCCGTGTGCCAGAAGCCTTTGCCGTGAAAGGCCTTGTTCAGGACGTGCTTCGGGTCGTCCAGCTTGAAGGCCCACTTGCCGCCTGCGTTCCAGGGATGCCCGTTGAACTGGCCACCGATCATGGCAGCGCCAAGGCGCCATTTGTAGAAGTTGTCGCCGGCGGCATGAATCCCCGCCACGCCTTTGCCGGCCTTCATGAAGTCGACGATGGCTCTTCGCTGGCCGTCGCTCTCCAGTTCGAGTCTCGTGGTATTGTTGAAGATAATGGCGTCATATTTCTTCAGGTTGGCGCGATTGAGATCGGAGTAATCATCGGTGAAATCCGCCTTGAATGCGCCGGTTTTCTCGCCGAGTTCGCCGAGCATGTAGTTGCCTGAAGGAATGGAGGTGTGGATGAATCCACCACAACGCCAGAACACCAGCACGCGCCGGTCCTTCTTCGGCTTGGCGGTTGCCTTCTTGGGCAATGCTTCGCGGACCTTCGCCTTCTGTTGATTATTGAGCGGCTTCAATCGTGCGGCAGCCTTTTCTGCCCAGGTCTGTGGCTGCTTTTTCTTGGCTGCTTGTTTCTTCGCCTTCCTGGCCGGCTTCTTCTTTTCTGCTGCGAAGTTTTCGGCCGTAGGCAGAAGCAGAGCCGATGCAAGAGTGAGATAGAGAATCGTTTTCTTCATGTCGTCTGGTAAATAAAGGTCAGCGAGGTAAGCAAGGGACGCCGGTATGTCGAGGCAAATTCAGCTTCGGATCGCATCGTTGATGCGAACAGCCATCCGCTCAACCCCGGTCGCTCACGCGCAAGGATTCTTCCAGCACCCAATCATTGCGATCTTCGTGACAGTGGCAGTGCGCGGCGAAAAATCCTCCACGGTGCTGCCAAAACCAGGGCCAGATGCTCTCGCGATCGGAATCAGGAACTTCCAGGGTCTTCACCTGCTCGCGGCTGAAGAACTGGAACGTCCCTTCGCGGTTCGGAGGCGGCAGTTCGTTTACACGAGGCAGGACTTCGAACAGAAACATCAGCCAGCTGGCCTGACCGAGATAGCCGTATTCGCTGACGATTCCGGTGAGGTGAAGATCTCCGGGCGTAAGTTTCAGAAGCGTTTCTTCCTCGGCTTCACGGCAGGCGCAGGCATATGGAGATTCGCCAGTCTCGGTCTTGAGCTTTCCGCCCGGAGGACTCCATAGACCTTGGTTGGGTTCATGGGCACGCTTCAACAACAGCACCTCGCCGGCCTGGTTGAAGCAGTAGAGGAGCGTGGAGATTTTGTAGGGATAACTCACACCCGTGACGGGCGGTCACTTGCCGATGCAGAACAGCTCATTGCCCGTGCGAACGAAGAGATTGCCCTGCGAGACAACCACGGACGAACGGAGATTGAGGTCGTCCTTGCGCCCCATCGCAGCCGCGTGAACCTGCACAAACTTGTCACCGCCGACCTTGGCCACGATGACTTCACCCTTGTGATTCATCATGTAGACATGACCATCGGCCACGGTCGGGGAAGCTTCGAACTTGCTGGTGATTCGGCCAAGGCCCTTCATCTTGCCCTTCCAGACAACGCGTCCATTGCGCGGGTTCACACAGAGGAGAAGGCCACGCCGGTCGTTTACCACGTAGAATTTGCCTTTGTAAAATGCCGGTGTTGGAACGTCCGAACTGATTTCACGATCCGGGCTTATCCACGCGACGCTGTCATCGCTGAGGCGTGCCTCGCCACCAGCCTTCACCGCGTAGACCGGAGCGCCCTTGGGCGCGCAGGCGAGGAGCACTCCGCCTCCGCTGACCGGTGAGGGAACCAATCGCCAATGTCCGATGCGGCTTGGATTCCAGGTGCCCCAGCGCCAGAGTTCCTTGCCGTTCTTCGGATCGTGCCCAGTGATGTCATCGCCACCCACCAGCACGATTTCTTCGCGACCCTTGTGAACGAAGGGATAAGGGCTGCTGAACGCCTCGCGGGATTCCACCACCGCTTCGCTGGAACGGTAGACCTTCCACCGGTCTTTGCCGGATTTCGGATCAACGGCGAGGAGGTATGACTTGTTATCCTTGGGCTTGCCGTAACGGGCGCCTTGGAAGCTCACCTGGACGTCGCGTTGCAGGACCTGAAAGTAAAGCGTGCCTTCGTGCAGCAAGGGCGAGGAGGACGGCGTCCACTGAATGGAGAACTGTCCGTGCTTGTCCTGAAGATTGCGCGCCCAGACTTCCTTGCCGCTGAAATCGTAGGCGGCCACTTCACCATTGCCATAGTGGAAGATCACGATTTTGCCGTCGGTCACCGGGGAAGGCGCGGCAAAGGTGCTGCGCGAATCACGCCGATAGGTGCTGGCGATCTTCTTGTTCCAGAGAATCTTGCCGTTTGTGCGATTCACCGCGATGGCGTGGAGTGTGTCGCTCTTTTCGTTCGCCGAACTCAGGAAAATATGGTCGCCATGAACGATCGGAGTCGCGGCCGAGATGCCTGGCAGGTCGGCCTTCCACTTCACGTTCTCCGTGCGGCTGAACTTCGTTGGCAGGTTCTTCTCCGGGCTCGTGCCATTGTGATTTGGTCCGCGCCAGTTGCTCCAATTGGCGGCAGTTGCGCTGAGCGCGAGGGTGGAAACGCAGGCGACGAGAGGAAGGGCGACAATTCTCTTCATATTTTTGGGTAAGGTGTGCGCGATGGATAACCGCCTCGCGGGCGGCTGACAAGTTGGAAGCAGCGTGAGTTGGGGAAATTCAGTGAATGAACGACCGGTCTGCATTTCCGGCTATGAATAATAGAGCTCCCGCAGCTTCTCGGGTGGAACGCCACGTCGATAGGCGCTCAAGACTCTTGCCATCAGCAAATAGGTGTTCAGCACGCCGAGCTTTTCGAATTTCCGCCACGAGGTCGTTGCGCTCGCATTGGCGAGACCGATGCGTCCTTTTTCACGAAGCCGTTCGCAGAGGATGACGTCTTCCATGAGTGGAACATCCGGAACTCCACCGATGCGTTCGAGAGTGGTGCGGGTGAGAAAGATGGCCTGATCGCCATAGACGTAACCCAGACTGTGGAGAAGCAGCCACGACTTGAGTCGTGCCCCTCGCATCAGAAGCGGAGCCCCTTCGGTGAACCGACGCCAAAACGCCCCGGCAATCATGTTGGGCCGGCCGAGGAGTTCGATGGCAGCTACACCAGCATGAGGCGGGAGCCAGGTGTCCGCATGGAGCAACAGCACGACGTTGCCAGTGGCAACGTCGGCTGCTGCGCGCAGTTGAGTGCCTCGCCCGCAAGGGCTTTGCACGACGCGGGCGCCTGCATCCCGGGCGATGTCGCACGTTCCGTCTGTGCTGCCACCATCACCGAGGATGATTTCCGAGACTTCCGGGATGGCCTGGGCCCGGGCAAGTGTTTCTGGCAGAGAGGTTTCTTCGTTGAGCGTGGGGATGAGGATCGAGATCGTGGGCATAGGTCCTAAAAGTGCAATCAGACCTGTTTCATTTCACCTTTCGGATCAGGTGAACGGGGTGCTCATCCAACAGGTTGAAATATATTCCCTTGATCTTTTCGGGATCGAAAAAATTCACGCCGGCATAGAAGTACATCGGTGCAATGATCGCTTCTTCACGAATGATCATGGATTCGGCTTGTTGCAGCATTTTTCGCCGCTTGTCTTTGTCGGTCTGGAGATTGGCAGTGCGAATGAGCTTGTCGTAAGGCTCGCTTTTCCAACCGGTCCGATTGTTGCCGCTGTTACTCATGAACATATCCAGAAAGGTATTGGCGTCGTTGTAGTCGCCGATCCAACTGCTGCGGCTGATGTCAAAGTTCAGCGCGGATTGTTCGTTGAGGTAGACCTTCCACTCGCTTTGGCGAATCTCCATGTTGATGCCAAGTTCCTTCTCCCACATCGCCTGCAGTTCCACCGAAATCTGCGCGTCGATGGGTGCGTTGTTCATGAGATAGGTGAAGTTTGGAAAGCCCTGCCCGCCGGGAAAGCCCGCCTCAGCCAGCAGCTTGCGCGCGCGTTCCGGATCATGGTGCAGGCCCTCGGGTGATTCGTAATCGGCCGTTCCTTTCGGGACAAAATGATCGGCCACCTGCTCGCCGGCCTTGGTGATGTTCTCGACGATACGCCGTTTATCGATGGCCATGGAAAGCGCCTGGCGCACACGCACATCATCAAAGGGCTTGCGCGTTGTATTGAAGCGGAAGAAATACGAACCGAGGTAGCCGAAGCTGTGGCAGTCGGGACGTTCGCGAAGGACGTCCATGAGCGCGGAGGGAATCAGGCTCTTGTCCCAGATGATGTCAGCGTCCCCGGCATCGTAAAGATTGAGGGCGGTGGTCGGCGAACTCATGGGGATGAAGTCCACGATCCGGCAGGGAGGATGAATGTTGGACCAATGATGTGGATTGGCGCGGACACGAACGCGGTCATTGAGCTTCCAGAAGTCCAACTGGTAGGGACCATTCACCGGGAGAGGCTGCTCGATGATCCACTTGTCGGCGTGTTTTTCGATCCAGAACCGCGGGACGACGGCAAGCGTGGGGAAGGCGCAAAGATCGAGAAAGAAGGCGGTTGGCCCGACCAGTTCCACTTCCACGGTATGAGCGTCGATTGCGTACACCGCGACTTCATCAGCCGCATATTTGCGATTGGTAAGCGGGTTCCATTTGCCGGTGTTGAACGCCTCGGCGTTCTTCACGAAATAGAGCTGACCGGCGTAATCGGCGGCCGTCTTCGGATCGAGCACGCGTTGCCAGGAATACACGACATCGGAAGAGGTGATTGGCTCGCCGGTGGACCAGCGGGCGTTCTTGCGCAGGTAGAAGGTGTAGCGCGTGCCGTCCTCGGATATCTGCCAGTGTTCGGCCAATGCCGGTTCGGCCCGGGCGGTTTCGCCGTTCAGCCGGGTCAAGCCCTCGAACAATCCGCGAACGATGCGGGAATCGGCGATGCTGGTAATAAGCGCAGGATCAAGCGTTTCCGGTTCGGATCCGTTGATGATCGTGAGGTCGGCGGGCTCTGGTGCGCGGTAGCAGGCAGAGGCAAGTAGCAGCAACAGGCTGCAAACGCCGAGCTTCTGCACTATACCGCTGTTCATCACGGGCTTCAGTTCGTACGAAGCGTGGCCAAACGAAAACAAAAAAAGCCCGCGATTCGTAGAACGAAGTCGCGGGCAGTCGGAAGGGAAATCTCTCGATTACTTCTTCGCGGGAGGCGCGGGCGCGTTGGTGGCCTTCACCGAATTGGTCGCCTTGCTGGCCGCGTTTGCCGCATTGTCCGCGGAGACCTTGATGCTGCTCAATGCATTGGAGAGGGTGTTGCTGCCCTGCGATTTGAGCGCAGCAGCGTTGCTGGCGGCATTCAGTGCGTTCGTGATCACCGTCGTGTTGGTGATCGCATTGGTGAATGCGGCGTTCGTGGTCGCCGAGCCAAAGCCCTGCATGATGTTGGTGATGTTCGGCATGGCGTTCGACGGCGCCGGAGTGATGGCAGTCGGCAGGGTGACCGGCGCGGGAGTTCCCGAATCTGCATTCAGCTTGTCGCGCACGCCACTGCCTTCCTTGTTCAGGTTGGCGTTCATCACGGAAAGCACGAGCGCGAGTCCGAGGAAGGCAACCGTGCCCCATTTCGTAAGCATGGTCAGCGTGTTGCCTTGCCCGGCTCCAAAGAGCGCGTCGGCGCCACCACCGCCAAATGCGGAACCCATTCCGGCCTCTTTCTTGGGCAGCTGCACCAGGATCAACAAGATCAGGAACAGGCAGTTGAAGAAGAGGATGAGACTTAAAAATCCAATCAGGTAACTCATTTTAAATCCTTAGTCGTCGAGGCAGTTCTTCACGATGTCCGAGAAGCTGCGCACTTCCAGTGCAGCACCGCCCACAAGCGCGCCGTCGATGTCCGGTTGGCCCAGCAATTCACGGGCGTTGTTGGGTTTCACACTTCCACCGTATTGAATGCGAACGCGTTTGGCAGTCGCCTCGTCAAAAAGTTCCACCAACACACTGCGGATAAAGGCGTGCACGGCCTGCGCCTGCTCGGCCGTCGCAGTCTTGCCGGTTCCGATCGCCCAGACCGGTTCGTAGGCCAGAATTACTTCCTCCATCTGGCTGTTTTCAAGGCCCGCCAGGCATCCGCGGACCTGCTTGCCGATGATGGCTTCGGTCTCATCGGCCTCGCGCTGCTCCAGCGTTTCACCCACACAAACGATCGGCTTCAGCGACGCAGCAAGAGCGGCCTTGGTCTTGGTGTTGATCAGCTCGTCGCTTTCCTCCTGGTATTGGCGGCGCTCCGAGTGACCCAAAATCACGTAACGAACGAGGAACTCCTTGAGCATGATGGCCGAGATTTCGCCAGTATAGGCGCCCCCAGAGTGCTCGCTCATGTTCTGGCAACCCAGGCGGATATCACCGTCAATGACTTCCTTGGACACCTCGCTGAGCGCGGTGAACGGCGGGCAAACCACGACGTCAATGTCCTTCAAGTTGTTGAGTTCCAACTTGAGGCCTTTGACCAGGTCAAGCGCCTCGGCAACCGTCTTGTTCATCTTCCAGTTGCCGGCAACAATAAGTTTTCGTTCTTTTTCCATGCGTTTTCCGTCGCAAAAGAGCCCGAGAGTGAACAACACAAATGCGCCCGCGTCCAGCCCCGGATTACAACTTTTTTGAGTGCGGGTGAAATAGCGGGAACGACCCGCATCCGGCCAAAGATTCCCGTTCGAATTTGATTGCCACCGCTCAGGAAATGGTGCGTCGCCGGTGAATACCTGAGATCGCGTTCCAACCGCGCTGTTCCGGGCAGTGTATCAACTCCAATCGTCAGGCATCACCATGAAACGCACTTCAGCATCCCTGGTCGTCGCGCTGGCCGCCTTTTTTGTTTGTGCTGAATTCGCCCGCGAAACCCAAGGGCAAGATTCAGCTCATCAAGAACGACGGCAACCTCGTCGCCGTGGAGTTTGAATCAAACGGCGTTGCTGAAGGTGAACCGTTGGACGACCTGAAGCAGGCCTGCACGGTCAAGGTCATGAGCGGTGATGAGATCAATTACCTGAGTGTTCCGCGTGCCCGGAGTCCGATCGCCGGAACTTACTTGCGCCGCGACCGCGTCGTGCGATTCGACCCGCTGTTTCTGTTCCGGCCGGGCGTTCATTACCTCGCGGAATTTCGCCTGTCTGAGATCGTTAGCGGTGCGGGCACAGTCACGCGTGCCTTCACCCTGCCGCCGGTCCGCAAGCAACCGGCGAGCGTTCTGGCGGTTTATCCCAGTGCGAATGCGATACCGGAGAACCTCTTGAGATTCTACATCCACTTCAGCGCACCGATGCGCCGGGGAAACATCTACGAGCACATCAAACTCCTGGATCGAAATCACAAGCCGGTCGATCTTCCCTTCCTCGAAATCGATGAAGAACTTTGGACCATCGATCAGAAGTGCCTGACCCTTTTCATCGATCCTGGCCGGATCAAGCGAGGCGTCAAACCGCTGGAAGACATCGGTCCGGCAATTGAGTTCGGGCAGCGCTACACACTCCGGATCAGCCGGGAGGTGCGTGATGCCACGGGCGCACCTCTCCGTTCCGATTTCAATAAAACGTTCGACGTCGTGTCGCCGGATCGACTTTCGATCCGCCGTCCTGGAAGATCTCCGCGCCCCGCCACGGAACGCGCGATCTGTTGCAGGTCGATTTTGGCGAATCCCTCGACAATGCACTTGCGCGTCGCGTCATCCATGTCACCGATGCAAAGAACCATGAAGTCGTTGGCAAGGCGGATCTCAAGTCCAACGAACGCACCTGGGAATTCACGCCGGAAGAACGCTGGTCGGCCGGCAATTACAAGGTTCAGGCACAGGATATCCTGGAGGACCTTGCGGGGAACAACATCGGCAAGCCGTTTGAGGTGGATCTGTTTGAGCGGGTTGAGAAGTCGCCAGTGAAATTGGAGGCGATTCCGTTTCGTGTGGGCGGGCAATAGCGCATTGTAACTTCGTTGTTCCCGCAAACGCGGAACAGTAATTGGCGGCTGGCTGGTCTGATTGCGGGGTCTTCCATGGAGACTGAAGATCAATGTCGGGGTTGCCGAAGGATTCCCGTCGACAAAACCGAGCACCCAACTGAACACTCCTGCCGGCCATGGTCCTGCGGCTCATCAAGAACGCTTTCCGGCAGATCGGACGTCAACCGTTTCGCACGCTCCTCGTATTGCAGGGTGTGATCTGGGGCACGGCTCTGGGCGTTCTTCCGCCGGCGCTGATCCATGGCAGCATGCAGAAGGCGGAGGATGATGCGGAATCCAGCGGGATCGATCGCATCACGATTGCGCTGGAACGGCGCGAAGTGAGCGAATCGTTCACAGGCGAGGATATTGAAATGCTCCAGACGAAATACGGCGACCGAATTCGGGCCTTCAACACCTACGCGATGCGCCGGAATCGTTCGGGTCATTTGATCCTCGTCGAAGAAGGTGGGCTTGAGGGCCGTGGGATGAAGATTGTTTCCGGACGAGGATTCACGGATGAGGAACTGAAATCCGGCGCGCGCGTCTGCGTGCTGGACGATGAGAAATTGGAGAACCTGGTGGCGGAGGTTGGCAGCAAGGTCCGCTTGTTCGACGAGGAATTTGAAGTCATTGGAATCGCCGCGCCGAAGTCCGACGAAAAGGTCGATGAGTTTGGATACAACTCCGGCCATTTCATGGGGCGCTTCATCAATGCCCTGAAACAAAACATGGGCGCAATCGAGGGCAATCATGTGAAGCGGTTGCGCCGGCGCGACAACATCATGATCCCCCACGCCTTCAGGCCGCAGGTGAAGGTGAACGTCATCGAGATGCGTGCGGATCCGAAACTCATCCTGGACCTGCGCGATGAAATTCGATCGGACCTCGTCGCGGTGGGCCATCAACCGATCATCTACACGAATGCACTGTTGCCGTTTCTCTTTCGCAGCACGCTGGACACGTTTGTGGAACTGAACCGGGCGGTGTTCTTTCTCTGCATTGTCGTGGGAACAAGCGTGGTTTGCGTGTTGATGGTTCTGTCCGTCGTCGAACGCCAACGAGAGATCGCCATCCGCCGGGTCGAAGGCGCGCGCAAGTGGCACGTCGCACTGCAGTTCATTGTAGAGACGGGAACGATCTGTTCGGTGGGCGCGATGCTGGGCGTTCCGCTGGGCTGCGGGCTGGCTGCGTTCCGTGTGTGGCTCGAACCGCTTGAAGCCGTGACCTGGGCGTTTCCACCGGTTGAATCCAGCGTGATGGTCTGCATCGTGACCGTGATCGGTTTGATCGGTGGTTTGTTGCCCGCCTGGCGTGCGATGCGCTTGGATCCTGTGGAGGTGTTGCGCAATGAGTAGCGAGGCCAAGCAACCCATTCGCGTTCCCCGTCGCGGTGCGATCGGCGCCGCGGTGACCTTTGCCCGACGCGGATTGACGCGTCGCCCGCTTCAGACGGCTTTGCTGCTCTTCGTTCTCACCATTTCGCTTGCTGGTACGATGACCATCATGGCCGTTCTGTCCGGCATCAAGGCGCAGATGTTTCGTGACCTTCAACGTGTTGGCCTCGACGTGGTGAACATCCAGATGACGCCGAACATGCAGAACCTCCTGCTCAGTCCGCTGATGATGGAGGATACCAAATGGATGCTGAACGCGGCTGAAGGCGGGAAGCTTGCCCCTTTCCGCGTCGATATGGCGGTCGGTGCAGACCTGGTGGAATCGCGTAGTGGGGAATTCCTCTTGCTGACCACCACGCACCAGTGGGGAGGCATCGCGCCTTTGGAACTTGTCGAAGGACGATTCCTGGAGGTGAACGAAAAGGATGCCTGTGTGCTGGATGAACAGGTGGCCGATCGCATCTATCCGGATCGATCCGCGGTTGGAGAGAACTTGTTCGTCAGCGTCGAGGGTCGCATCCAGGTGTTTGAGATTGTTGGTGTGTTGAAAGATCCGTTTGCGATTCGGAAGAAGTTCGACGAACTGGATTTCGCGGGCGCGGCCCGGTCGACGATCAATCGAATTCTGGAGTTCAAGAGTGTCTACATCACCGGTGATTTTTCCGAACCCCATGAGTCCGTGCACGGTGCGGTCGTGAAGGTTCCCGAAGGAGTGGATGCGCGCAAAGTTGCGCGGGCGATTCAAAAGGCGACCGACGAACGCGACCTGCCCACCGTGGCCTGGGCGCGGCGCGAGTGGGTGGAAAACGTGATGAAGGGCGCCGATCTCACCACGCAGGTGGCGAGCCTCTTGTGGGTGGTTGTGTTGTTTGTCACGGGGATCATGATCCTGACCATCTCGCTCGTGGCGATTCGTGAACGCTATCGTGAACTCGCCATCCGCCGTACCGAGGGGGCTTACCGTCTGCAAATCGTCGGGCAGCTCTTGTTGGAAAACATCCTTCTCAGCGCGCTCTCGGGATGTCTGGCCCTCGGCATCGCCCAATGGGCAGGCGAAATCCTTGAGGCACGTTATCTCTCCTGGGCGCCCACCTTCCTCTGGCATGAAATGACCTTGGCACTGGGACTGGGGATCGGCATCGGTGCCCTCGCCACGGTGATTCCCGCCTACCGCGCCGCATCACTCGATCCTGTTGAAGTGTTACGACAGAACTGATTTCAAGAATGGCAACCGACAACAAAACCGCATTGATCCAGCTCGAAGGCATTCACAAGACCTACCAGGACGGAGTGCTCAAGGTGCACGCCTTGTGTGACATCAATCTATCGGTCGGTCGCGGGGAATTGATCACGATCATGGGGCCGTCTGGTTCGGGCAAATCCACCCTGCTGCACATCCTCGGCTGTCTCGATCATCCCACGGAAGGCCGTTACCTCTTCGATGGCGAAGACACGAACGAGTATCGCGACCGCAAACTCGCGGAGACACGAAACCAACGAATCGGCTTCGTATTTCAATCCTTCAATCTTCTACAGCGCGAAACCGCGATCGAGAACGTGACCCTTCCGCTGATGTATGCCGGTGCGAATGAGGCGCAGTCCCGCGCAAAGGAGGCATTGAGAAAGGTCGGTCTTGGGGAACGCCTGAATCATCGTCCTGGCCAGCTCTCCGGGGGAGAACAACAGCGCGTCGCCATCGCGCGCGCCATCGTGAAACGGCCGGACGTCATCCTTGCCGACGAACCGACGGGCAACCTCGATACCCAGGTGGGATCGAACATTAAGGATGTGTTCAAGAATCTTCACGCGGATGGCCTGACGATCGTGTTGATTACCCACAATCCGGACGTGGCGGAAATGGGCACGCGAAAGTTGAAGCTGCGGGACGGGCAGCTGGAAGCATGAGGCCTGGGTTGGTTGCCCCTGCAATCGCAATGACGCGAAACAGACTCAAGCCATGGCCGCTTGAACCAATTCGCCGTGCACGTCGGTGAGGCGATATTGGCGGCCTTGAAATCTGTAGGTCAGACGTTCGTGGTCGATACCTAGGAGATGCAGGATGGTGGCATTCAGGTCGTGAACATGAATCGGATCTTTCACGATGTTGTAGCAGTAATCGTCGGTTTCACCGATGGTGATTCCCGGGCGGATTCCGGCACCGGCGAGCCAGATGGAGAAGCAGCGCGGGTGATGATCGCGACCGTAGTTCGTTTCCGTCAACTTGCCCTGGCAATAGATCGTGCGGCCAAATTCACCGCCCCAGACGATGAGCGTATCGTCCAGAAGGCCGCGTTGTTTCAGGTCGAGCAACAGCCCGGCGGTAGGTTGATCGGTGTCGCTGCATTGTCCCTTCAAAGCGCGCGGCAGTCCGCTGTGGTGATCCCAGCCCTGATGAAAAAGCTGGATGAAACGCACGTCGCGTTCGGCGAGTCGCCGGGCCAGGAGGCAGTTCGCGGCATAGGTTCCTTTCTTGGTCGCCTCGGGTCCGTAGAGGTCCAGCACGGATTGGGGTTCATCTTTCGTATCGACGAGATCGGGCACGCTCGCCTGCATGCGGAAGGCCATTTCATATTGGCGAATGCGAGTGTTGATTTCCGGATCACCCAGTTGCGCAAAGCTGCTGCGGTTCAATGCGCCGAGCTCGTCGAGCATTTCCCGGCGCATGCCGCGGTTGATGCCGGGTGGGTCGGAGAGATAGAGAACTGGATCGCCGGTATTGCGAAACTTCACGCCCTGATGATGCGTGGGCAGGAAGCCCGATCCCCAGAGTCGATCATACAAGGGTTGATCGTTGGGGCGGCCCGTGCCACGTGAAGTCAGCACAACGTAGGCGGGCAAGTCGCGGTTCTCGCTGCCGAGTCCGTAGGAAAGCCAGGAACCGATGCTTGGACGGCCGGCCAACTGCGAGCCGGTCTGGAAGAACGTGATCGCGGGATCGTGGTTGATCGCCTCGGTGTACATTGTGCGGATCAAGCAGATGTCGTCTGCAATCTGGCGCGTGTAGGGGAGCAGTTCGCTGAGTTCGGCGCCGGACTGACCGTGGCGATCGAACCCAAAGATCGACGGCGCGACCGGCAGGGTTTTCTGACCGCTGGTCATGGTGGTGATGCGCTGTCCCTGTCGAATGCTGTCCGGCAGATCATCGCCTCGTTTCCCGGAGATGGCGGGCTTGGAATCGAAAAGATCCATCTGCGAAGGCGCGCCCGATTGAAACAGGTAAATCACACGCTTGGCCTTGGCGGCTGCGTTGATAAACGGATTCGCATTCGCACGCGGCAGGAGTGACGCCAGCGCGCTCAGGCCGATGCCATGTGCAGAGGTCTTGAGGAAAGTGCGACGATTGAGGGCGTCCTGAAGTTCGAAGCTCATGTCAACGGGTGAGGGTTTCGTCGAGGTTCAAAAGGATGCTCGCGGTGGTGGTCATGGCCGCCAGTTGCGCTGGGTTTACGGTCCCGGAAGGCTTTGTCTCGCCGTGATCGAGAAGCTGTTTGACTGCCTCGTCGTTCGATTCGAAATGTCTTAATCGTCGTTCGAAGCCTTGGGTGAGAACGCTCAGTTCCTCGCTCGAGGGCTGACGCGAGGTTGCGAGTCTGAAGCCATGAGCAATTCGATCTTGGTGGGAATCCGCGTGCTTCATCATGCGTTCGGCGAAGTAGCGGGAAGCCTCCACGTAGGTCACGTCGTTCATCAACGCGAGCGCCTGAAGTGGTGTGTTGGTGCGGGAACGTTTTACCGTGCAGATCTCGCGGTTGGGCATGTCGAAGAGCGTCATTCCAGGTGGAGCTGCAGTACGTTTCCAGATGGTGTAGAGGCTGCGCCGATAGAGGCCCTCGTCCTTGGCGTGTCTGTAGTTGCGCATGTTGCCGTAGAAATTGAACTCACTCCAGATGCCTGCCGGTTGATAAGGATAGACGCCCGGGCCGCCGAGCTTCTCCTTCAGCAGGCCCGCCAGATAGAGGGACTGATCGCGAACAATCTCGGCCTGAACGCGGAAGCGCGGACCACGGGCGAGCCAGCGATTGTCCGGATCAAGCCGGCGCGTCTTGTCATCGGTCACGGAACTGCGACGATAGGCATCACTCGTGACGATGGTCTTGACGAGCCCTTTGAGGTCCCAGTCCGTGCGGATGAATTCGGCCGCAAGCCAATCGAGCAGTTCGGGATGGCTCGGCATGTCCGCCTGGGTGCCGAAGTTCTCACTCGATTTGACCAGGCCGACACCGAAGAAGAGTTCCCACAGACGATTCACCTGTACGCGGGCGGTGAGTGGATTTCGTGGCGAAACGATCCATTGGGCGAGGCCGAGCCGGTTGTTGGGTGTTCCCTTTTCCGGTTGGGGGAATGCAGAAGGAAAGGTCGCGACAACTTTTTCACCAGGTTGATCGTATTGGCCGCGATTGAGGATGAACGTGTCGCGTGGCTTTTCCATTTCCCGCAGGACCATGACGGTCGGGATTTTCGACTCTGTTGAAGCCTTTCGAGCATTCAGAGATTTGAGTTTCTTGTTCGCCTTGATGAACTCGGGCTGCTTTTCGCGGATGTGTTTCTGGATGAGCTTCTTCTGTGCCGCTGTTCGTTTGGTTGAAGCGAGGGCCTCCTTCAATTGCGGGCTGAATGGCGAAGCGCCTTCCAGAGGAGCCCGGGTGAGTTCGCTCACGAAGATCCGAAAGCGCTCGATCGCGTGCCGGCTGTATTTGGATTTGAAGTGCAGTTGCAATTTCAGCTTGTCTGGCTTGACGACTGGGACGTCGAGTCCGAAGGCTGCCTGACGACGCAACTTGTGCAGGTGCCCGTCGAGCGCCCAGCCCGTGCTGGATTTGCCATCGATCGCACCGTTGACGCCGAAACTCTTCTGTGAATAGGTCGCTCGGGCGGAAACAAACTCGAGCTTCTTTCCATTGCCGACTTCGGCAATGACGTCGGTCAAAACACAATTGCCATTCACCGAACGTGCGAAGGCACCGCCCTTCATACTCTTATCGGGAATGGCTTCCAGCATGACGGACCCGAGCGCCGGGAGATCGAGATCGGCTTCGAAGGTATAAACGTCCTGTGATGGGTTTTTTCCGGACGCAAGGAATGAACCGTCCGGTTGCTGCGTGAAGGTCTTGCCCCCCTTGGAAACCACTTTTGCGTCGCTGAGAAGCTTCCAGGTCTTCTTCGAGTTCTTGGTGGAGTCGCTGATCTGTGCCGCAAGCTTTGTGATGAACTCGGACATGCGTGATTCGAGTTGTTTCAACTCTGCCTTGGCCTGCTTGATGTCGTCGTCCAGCTTTGCCAGGGCCTGCTCGTGCTTGGCGGTCTTCAACTTCAGGGTCGGCTCAAAATTCCCCTGCTTGCCGGGGCCCTTGCCTTTCTCGGCCACGTTGTGAAAGAAGGCGAAGAGTTGATAAAACTCTTTCTGCGAAATCGGATCGTACTTGTGATCGTGACAACGCGCGCAACCAAGCGTCAGACCCAGCCAGACCGAACCCATCGTCTCAACGCGGTCGATCACGTTTTCCACCAGCCACTCGGCATCAATGGAACCTCCCTCGGTGTTGATCCGATGATTGCGATTGAAGCCGGTGGCGACGATCTGATCGGGCCGGGCATTGGGCAACATGTCTCCAGCCAGTTGTTCGATCGTGAACTGATCGAAGGGCTTGTTTTCGTTGAAGGCCTGGATGACCCAGTCGCGCCACGGCCATTGATAGCGTTCCCAATCCGCCTGAAACCCATGGCTGTCTGCATAACGCGCCCCGTCCAGCCACCACATCGCCATGCGTTCACCGAATCGATCGGAATCCAGCAGTCGATCGACCGCACGTTCGTAGGCCTGTTCGGATTCATCGCCGTGGAGGGCATCAGTCTCTTTCAAGGTTGGAGGAAGTCCGGTCAGGTCGAGGCTCGCGCGTCTGAGTTGCGTTTCCTTTCTCGCGAGGGACGAGGCGGGAAGTTTCTGCTGTTTCAACGAGCGGGAGATAAACCGGTCAATCGCTCCGGCTTGCCTGGAATCTGACAAGCTCAGCTCAACAAAGGCCCAGTGCCCCTCGTATTTTGCGCCTTCGTCGATCCATTCGCGGAGCGTGTTCTTCTGCTGATCGTTCAACTGCAACGGATGCTCCGGGGGAGGCATGCGGTCATCAGGGCCTGCCGCAAAGATGCGTTTGATGAGCAAGCTAGCCAAAGCTTTGCCGGGCACGATTGCAGCCCCATCGTCGCGCTTGGCGTAAGCGCCTCCAGAGGTGTCCAGACGCAGGCCGGCTTTGCGTGCGTTCGCGTCGGGCCCGTGGCAGTTGAAGCAATGATCAGCCAGGATCGGCCGGACGTCGCGGTTGTATTCCACGGCGGCCAGTTGCATCGCGCGGACGATGAACGTGGCGAGACAAAGCAATTTCAGAAAGCGGGCCATTCGAAGGAACAGCCTAGCGTTGATCGGCGATCTGCGTCGAATCTAACTTGGCTGGCCGTTGTGCGAGTCCCAATTGCGACCACCCCGAACCACCCCGGTCCGCTCAGCTGAAGAAACCCTTGATGCCTGGAAGCACTTTCGCGAAGGCCGTATAGCCTGCCATCGCGAGCAGGAGCAGGAACCCAAGTCCGGCGATGGCATTCATCCCCTTGCCGTTGGTTTGATCTCCCATGACTTCCTTCTTGTTGGTCAGCCAGAGGAGCGTGCCGGCCATCAGGGGAGCCGCGATGACCGTGACCGCCTGCGCGGCGACGATGGCTGCGACCGGTTTCACGTCCTGCTTGATGACGTAAAGCGCAACACCCATTCCCACGAGCAAAACCGCAGCGGTCAAAATTCGTGGCCCCTTGTCTTCCGGAGTGCTGCCCATCTTCAGGCCATCGGCCAGGATGAAACCGCCGATCATGGAGTTCACGATGAACGAAGAGAACGCAGCGCAGAACAGACCGATGCAGAAAATAATCCGGCCTTTCTCACCGAACAATGGAGCCAGCGAATTGGCGACATCGGACACGCTTCCCAAGTCCTTGCCACGAAGAACCGCAGCGGCCGTGGACATCAGCATGAGCGTGATGCAGGCCATGAGTATTGCGGACACACGGGCGTCGACCATGCCTGATTTGAGGTCTTCCTGTCCCCAACCCTTGAAGCGAACCAGATAGGATTGGTAATAGGCTGCCGCGATCACAAATGTGGTTCCCACCAGGCCGAGCAAGGGGAGTTCAAGCTGCGAGACACCGGAGGGCAGAAGGCCACGCGCAAATTCGCCGACATCGGGCTTGGCGAAGCAGAGGTTGATCGCAAAGGAGATCAACATCAGGGCAACGAAACAGGACATGAGGACTTCCAGTTTTTTGTAGAGGTCCTTGAAGCCGAACACGAAGGCCAAGGAGATCAGGTTGAACAAGATCACCCAGTAATCGAATTCCTTGAAGGCGGTCAGGGCGGAATGAACGCCCAGGTTGTTGCCGAACTGAAAGGCCGAAGCGATGAAGAACACCCCGATGCCGATCAACACCGCGAGCCAATTGCCGGCATACTTGCGCACCAGATCTCCCGTCGACTGATTGGATACAACCGCCAGCCGGGCCGCCAGCGCGGTGTAGGTGAGCATGAAGATGCACGCGAAGATGACGACCCATGACTTGGAATAGCCGTCGGTCGCGCCGATCTTCGAACTGGTCAGGATGCTGCCGGGACCGATGACCACACAGGCGGTGACCAGGCCGGGGCCGATGGATTTTACCCAGCTCTTCTTGGCGGGCGCGGATGTTGATTCAGCGAGGACGTCTTCTGCCATGATACTCAGTTATGTGAAAGTGGAACGCGCGGGATTGTGGCACATAATCTCATCATGGCTATCGAAAAGTTTGGGAGGGTCATAACCCGGTCCGCTCAATTCCCGCGTATTCCGCTTGTGCGCATTGGCCCCCCCATCCCAATATCCTCAGCCGATTTCCGACATCTATGAAACGACTCGCACAACTAATTCTCCTGATTGCCGCGTTCATTCCATTCGTTTATTCCGCCTCGGCAGCCGATTGGCAGTCTGCTGAAGTACCGGGTGACCAAAAGTTCACCGGCTACGCCTGGTATCGGACCTGGGTGAAGCCGCATCCCTCCTACTTCTCCGGTCACGAACGCGATCTTTGGGGCGAGTCCACCTTGATCGGGATCAAGGGCGTTCCCGGCGCGCATGAGGCATTCGTGAACGGGAAGAAGATCGGGATCGGTGGTGCGTTTCCGCCGAACTTTGAAGACGGGGCGAAGGGTAACTACCGGCACAAGATTCCACCGGGCACGCTGGTGAAGGATCAGTGGAACGAAATCGCCTTCCGGATGTATGTGAAGGAAGGGGCGGCTGGCTTTGTGACCGAGGCACCCTTCATGATGAACTACTTCTGGGAAGTGGTGTTCGCGGGCAAGTGGGAATTCCGCAAGGGCGATGAGCCCTCCTGGGCGGGCAAGGCTCTGAAGGAGAAGCCGGCGAGTTCTTCATTTGAAAAATTTCACGAATCCAACCGCATCCTCGGCCGCACTGACAAACTGGTGCGCGGAAAGAAGATGTCCCCGGCGGATTCCCTCGCCAAGATGCGCCCGCACAAGGACTTCGAGGTGGATCTTCTCGTGAGCGAACCACTCGTCGCACAACCCACGCACTTCAGCTTTGACTCGCGAGGCCGCCTCTGGGTTTCGCAATACCGGCAGTATCCGTATCCGGCGGGGTTGAAGATGTTGAGCCGCGACAAGTATTACCGATCGCATTACGACCGCGTTCCGCCCGCCCCGCCGAATCATGACAAGGGGGCTGACATCGTCTCCATTCACGAAGACTCCAACGGCGATGGCAAGTTCGACAAACACAAGGTTTTCCAGGACGGCCTGAACATGGCCAACTCCGCAATTCGCGGACGTGGCGGTGTTTGGGTGATGAACACGCCTTACCTGCTCTTCTATCCGGACAAGGATTTTGATGATGTGCCCGATGGACCGCCGGTGGTTCACCTGTCCGGATTCGGGTTGGAAGACACGCACTCGGTTGCCAATGGATTGGTCTGGGGTGCGGACGGTTGGCTCTACGGCGCGCAGGGAAGCACCTGCACCTGTCGCATTCGCCGGCCCGGAATAGACGCGCCGGATTCTGAAGGCGTTTATTTCCAAGGCTGCATGGTGTGGCGCTATCATCCGGAGTCCCGACGCTTCGAATTGTTTGCTGAAGGCGGTGGAAACAACTTCGGGCTGGAACTCGACGACAACGGCCGGATCTACACCGGGCACAATGGCGGGACGACACGCGGCTTCCATTACGTCCAGGGCGGTTACTACCTCATGCAGGGCAAGAGCCCGAACAAGTACGGTCCGCCACGCAATCCCTATTCGTTCGGTGAACTTCCCAAGATGGCCAGTGAACAGAAGATTATACGCTTTACCCATTTCGCAGCGTTGGGTGAAGGCACAGCCATTCCAAAACGCTATCATCACAGTTTCTTCGGTGTGGATCCCCTGCACAACTTCGTCATCGCCAGCAAACGCGTCGATGCCGGTGCGACCTTCACAACCACGGATCTCGACAAGGTCCTTGAATGCGATGACTTTGCGTTTCGCCCGGTCTACATCGGCAATGCGCCGGATGGTTCGATGTTCGTTGCAGACTTTTACGAACATTACATCGCTCACGGCCAGCACTACCAAAGCCAGATCGATCCAGATACCGGACGCATCTTCCGCCTGCGCGGCAAGGGCATGAAGTTGGAGACGGACCTGAATCTCGAGGACAAGACGAGTGCCGAACTGATCAAGTTGCTCGGCCATCCAAACAAGTGGCACCGCCACACCGCAGTTCGTCTGCTCGGTGAGCGCAAGGACAAGTCCGTGCACGCGTCCCTGCAGGAGATCATTTCCAGCGGCCTCGGCTTGGAAGCCCGTTGCGCGCTCTGGGCGCACTACCAGGCCTATGGGCTCGACCAGAAGACCGCGATCACCGCCTTGCGCAGTCCCGATGCGGCCGTTCGGTATTGGACTGTTCGGTTCCTGACCGATGACATCGGCTTCAAACACAAGCGGAGCACCGTCGGTCTGGTCGATAGCCTAGGGGGCACGCAGGTGTCAGAACGACTGAACAACACCTTGATGGAGGCACTGCTCGAACAGGCCCGCTACGAAGGCAGCCTTGAAGTGCGCTCGCAGATGGCGTCCTCGGCCCGGCGCCTTTCCGCGGCCCAAGGTCTCGCGCTCGTCCGCAACGTCCTCAGCCACGATTCCGTGAGCGACCAGTATGTTCCGCTGCTGTGCTGGTGGGTCTTTGACGCCAAGGCCGACAGTGATCGTGAAGCGGTAATGAAGATGTTCGATGATCGCGACTTCTGGGAACTGCCGATGGTCAAGGAGCACATCCTCCCACGCATCATGCGTCGCCTCGCCTCGCAAAGCCGCAATCGCGATCTCCTCGATTGCGCAAAACTCCTGGAAATCGCACCGAGCAAAGATCATTCGGCGCAACTGCTGAAGGGATTCGAGGAAGGATTCAAAGGACGTTCGATGGACGGCCTTCCGGAAACGTTGGCGAAAGCGCTTGTTGATTCCGGTATCTCATCACTCATTCTGAAACTGCGTCTGCGCGATCCATCCGCGATCCAGACCGCAGTTCGGCAGGTCACCGACGCGAAGACGAAGAAGCAGGATCGACTCGCTGCCATCCGCACCTTGGGTGAACTGAAGGTCGTTTCCGCGACCACCGCCTTGCTGAACACCGGATTGCGCGATTCCGATGAGACGATGCAAAAGGCAGCCCTGGCCGCACTCTCCGCCTACTCGGCACAATCCGTCAGCAAGACGGTCATAGCCGGGTTCGACAAGCTCAACGATTCGGTCAAGCCAGCCGCCTACGATCTGCTTCTCAGCCGAATGACTTGGACCCGCGATCTGCTGGATTCCATCGAACGCGGTGAAATCGACAAGTCGGGCGTCGATGGCGAAGTCGTCCGGCGTCTCAAGCAGCACGCGGATGACGGGATCCAGAATGCCGCCAAGCAGGTCTTTGCCAAGCAGGCAATCGAGGCCGGACACAACTTCAAGAAACAGATCGCTGATTTGGAAAGCGTCTTGCAGGCCGGCTCCGGCAATCCTTACGCGGGCGAATCGACGTTCATGACCCGTTGTGGCGTATGTCATAAACTCTTTCACAAGGGCGGCAGCATCGGTCCGGACCTGACGCCCTATCAACGCAACGACCTGAATACGATGTTGATCAGCATCGTGAATCCGAATGCGGAGATTCGAGAAGGCTTTGAATACGTGTCTCTCGAAACAAGCGACGGCCGTTCCCTCAGCGGATTCCTAACCGATCAGGACAACCAGATTGTCGCGCTTCGCGGAATGGCAGGAGAAGACATCCGCGTTGCACGCAAGGAAGTGAAGTCACTGAAGCCCATGGGACGCAGCCTGATGCCCGAAGGATTGCTCGCGCAATTGAAGGATCAGGAGCTGCGCGATTTCTTTGCCTATCTGAAGATCTCCCAACCGATATCCCGGTAGGAGATGGTCGTTGGCAGATGGGAGTTACCACATCGTTGAGGCGCAATATCCCTGTCACACACCCTGATCAAACGGGGAAGTCGACGGGCTCGTCACTTGGCGAGACCATCGCCACGCTCATGCGTTCCGGTTGGAGGAAATCAATCGCAACCCGTTGGATTTGATCGGCGCTCACCGCACGAAGACGTCGCTTGATTGCATCCGGATTGACGACATCTCGTCTGCCCAGGACGCACTCGCCCAGCCAGGTCATGTGGTTCTCGGTGTTCTCCAAGTGCAGATCGAATTGGCCGAGCACATATTGCTTGGCCTGGCGGAGTTCATCGGTGGACGGCGCCTTGCTCTTCAATCGCCGCAGTTCGCGTTTGATCAGCTTGAAGACCTTGGGCAGCGACTGCGAATCCACTCCGGCGCCGATGGTGAGATCGCCCGTGTCTTCGTAATAGCCAGGCGTGCTGTAAACGGAGTAGGCGAGACCATGTTGCTCGCGCAAAACCTGGTACAGGCGCGCACTCATGTTCTCTCCCAGGAGCGTGTTCAAGAGGCGCACGGCGTGGCGTCGGCGATCGTCGCGGCTACAAGTTTTGATGCCGATGGCAAGCTGGGTTTGTTCGATGTCCCGCGTGATGGTTCGCGTTCGCGGTGCGTCCTGATTGTCGACCGCAGGTGCAAATGATGTGTCAGGTTGCGCCTGCCACGCGCGCGACAGGCGACGGACAGCTTTCACGATCGGTTGATGCGAGATGTTTCCGACTGCAACGACACAGGTGTTTTGCGGACCGTAACGCGCATGGAGAAAATGCATCAGTTCATTGCGCCCCAGACGATCGAGCGCTTCTTCTGTTCCTTCGATCGGGTGGCCGAGCGGATGGTGCGGCCACATGACTTCGCCCAGCAGTTCTTGAACTTGTTGCGACGGATCATCGAGATACATCGCCCGCTCTTCCTTGATGACTTCGCGCTCGCGCCGGACTTCAACTGCTGGAAAACGGGAGTCGCGATACATGTCCCAGAGCACGTTCAAGAGATGACGCCAGTGATTGGCGCGTCCGCGCCCATAGTAACAGGTATGATCTTCGCTGGTGTAGGCATTCAGGTAGCCGCCAAGTCCCTCCACCTCAGCGACGATCTGCCGGGCGTTGCGCGAGCCCGTGCCCTTGAACAACATGTGCTCGATGAAATGCGCCGCGCCGTTCTGCGCGGGGTGTTCATGCCGCGAACCGATGCCGACCCAGATACCCAGACAAACGCTTGCCATGGAAGGCATTTCAGCAGTGGCGACGGTGAGTCCGTTGTCCAGTTGTGTGAGCTGATGCATGACGCACGGTGGGAATAACGGATGCGGGCGATGAGCCCAAGAAGAATGGGATGATTCTGAAGCTTCAGGAATTCGTTCAGTCTTCGCGAATTCCCGCGAGATTGACCTGAGCGGCTCGTCGATCCAACACGAGAGCCCGAAATCTCCACATGCCCATGGATTCAACCACCGCTGTGTAATCCGTCGCGACACCGACCTTCGCGCCGGAGCGGTCGAGGAGGTTGAGTTCAATGCGCACACCGAAGCGCTTTTTGGCCTCGATGTTCTGCATCAGGCCGGTCACGTAGGTGAGCTTGCTGCCCTTGGTGCCGCGGGGGCGTTCGATCGCAAGCCCGGCGATTCTAAATCCATTCGTATTGATCAACGGTCCAGTCATGGCCGGGTTGGCCATGGCGTTGGTGGTGGGCATTGACGGCGGAGTCGTTGTGGGTGCCGGGGCGTTGGTCGCGGCTACCGGCATCAATGCCGGCGGAGTGACCATGGGCGATGGTGCAGGTGCCGGTGGTTTGGTGCTCATCGGCGGCGCAGGCGTCGTAACCGGTGTGGCGGGAGGCGGGTTGTTCTGCGCGGGCACCGGAGCTGGGGCTGGCGTGGGAGCAGGCTCAGGAACAGACGGTGGTGTTGGAGGAGGTGAAGTCTGAACCGCGGGGGCAGCGGGTTGATTGGCATTGGCTTGGTCCTCGCCGTTGTCGCGATTGAAAATCACGGTGCCCACCGCGGCGAGAATGGCGAGGTTTACCATCCAGAGCGTGACGCGAAGCAATCCGCCTCCACGCTTTCTCGGAGCGCCGGCAGGTGGCGGTCGTCGGGTCGGCTTGGGTGGTGGAGCAGTTGAGCGTGGCTTTGGCGTCGGAGCGGGAGCAGGAGATTTGGCTGCGGGTTGCGAAGGCGCTTGTTGGGGTTGCTTGGGCGCAGGTTTCTGAGCAGCGTGTTGTTGGGCCGGCGTGTTCTTGGGTGCAGCTGGAAGCAATACGGCCTTGCTGCATTTGGTGCAGATGCTCGTGCCTCCCGCTGAATAATCCGGATAGGTGATCAAGTTGCCGCAACCCGGACACGCGCAACGTAGGTATTGTTTGCCTGCACTCACCAGCGAAGAAATCAGAGTGGCGAGCCAGTGGGATGGTTTCAAATAAATTCGAGGAAGGAGCCCCGATGATCATGGGACACCATCGATAGGACGCGTGGACCGGTCGGGAGACGGCTGCGGAATGAGACTGACCATCGGTTACTGCGACTTCCTGGATTTCTTGGTCTCGTCCTTGACCTTGAATTCCGCCAGGCGGATCTTCGCCTGCAAGAAGGCCTCGCGGGAGGAGAGAAGATCCGTTTCCGAAAGCAATCCGCGTTTGACCATCAGCGCCTGCAGATCCTGCTGTTTCTTTACCAGCGCAATCAGCTCGGCCATGCGCTCGATCACTGCCTTCCGATCGTTCATGGTCTTTGCCAGTTCGATCTTTACCTCGGTCTGCGCCCGAAAGGCACGCTCGTACTGCTCAATCACCTTCTCTTCATGGCGCTTCTTGTCTTTGGGGCCCATGGGTTCGATCGCAAGAGGTTCGTCGTCGGTCGGCTTCATGTGCATCAGGCCGACCATGCATTCGGCGAGCCGGTAATGGTCTTTCTTGGAATAGCCTTCCTTGGCGATTCTAAGCTCCTCTGCGGAGGGTTCGCGATTGAGTGTGAACCGGTAGAACTCGATGATCGCCTTCTCGTTGTTCACCAGTTTCATCGGTTTGTGAAACTACTTTGCGAGAGTGGGATACTCCCTGCGCATCTCCTTCATGATGAGTTCGTCGATCGGGTTCTTTGGTCCCGTGTTCCTGGCCGGCCATTTTTCGATCTTCTCATTCTTTTCCGCGGGAACCGGATCCTCGTCCGGTTGCGCACCGATCGTGACGAGCGGGATTACAGTTGCTGCGGTAAGAACCACGACCAGCCCGGCGCCGAGAATGATCGCCACACTCTTGTAGGCTGAGTCGAGCAGGGCAGGGGTGAAGGCCAGGGTTGAACCGGCAAGAAGGAGATTCGGGAACAGGGCTTTCTTGGTGCTTTACTTTACTTGCTTGCGGGCTTCCTGGATCAGGGCGCTGAGACGTTTGAGTTCATCATCGCTCACCTTCGTTCTCGGCCGCTCCAGATGGGTGGCCAGGGCTTCCTCGACCGAGCCGCCAAAGAAGGTATCGAGCATGTGCTGCATCGCATTTGCTCCGGCGCGCTTGCGGGCCTGCTTGGGCATGTAAACAAATTCGCGACCTTCTTTCCGGCGCTTCAGCTGCCCCTTCTCCTCAAGGATGCTCAGCATCCGGCGGATCGCCATGGTGGACGGGGCATTGGGAAGAGCCTCTTGAATCTGCAGCGCAGTCGCTTCACCGCGGGCGAACAGGATGTCGACGATTTGTCGTTCGCGCCGGCTGAGTTTGGAAAAATCATTCATATCGGGAGCTGTTTCTTAAGTGCCAAAAAAATAGCGATTAAGGTTACGGCATCAAACGCGAAAGAGATATTTTTTTAGCGAATAAATTCAGGGGGAAACAGCAGTTCAATGTTGCTGTGGAGACCCTCGCTCGGCGGGTCGGCATGCTCTTGCTCGTCTTCTTTGATGATGATCGGTAGTAAGAACGCGGGGGATTCTTGAGTCTACTAATCCACCTGCTTCGGACTCCGCAGATACGCGACCAATTGCTTAATCTGTTCCTCGTTCATGGCTTGCAGCAGCCCCTCGGGCATCATTGACAATTCGCTGTTTTCCGTGCGCGTGATTTCGGCCTTGGAAAGCGTAAGGGTTTCAGCGGCAGTCACGATTGTGACGGTGCGGGTATCCTGACGGGTTACTACTCCGGTGATGCTGCGCTTGTCTTTCGTCTCGATGTTGGTCGTTCGATAGTCGTTGGGAATCTCCGCGTTGGGATCGAGGATGTTGTGTAGCAGGTAATCCAGGTTCGCGCGATTAGAGCCGGTAATGTCAGGGCCAACCTTTCCGCCGACGCCGTAGAGCGTGTGGCATTGGCCACAGACCAGGTTGTACAAGACACGCCCCTGTTTCAGATCTGTCTCACTCGGTTTGTGATTCGCCAGAAGCTTCTTGAAGCGGGCGATTTCCCTCTTCCGTTCCGCGGGGCTCTCGCGAAGTACACCCCAGTGTTTGCGAACGGCTTCGTTGATCTTTGGCTGTTTGAAATTGCGCAGCGGACGCACCAGATCGGCCGTGAGGTCTCGGGTAGAAATGGTTCCCTCTGCTACGGCGCTCAGCAACTTCAGGGCATAGGACGGACGGGAAACCAAGGTGCTGAGGATCGATCGTTTTTCGTCCGCGCGAGACAACGCGGGATAAAGCCGGATCAATTCATCAGGTAGTTTCGGATCGTTTACTCCGGCGAGCGACTGAAGTGCGGCGAGGCGCATGGCAGGTTGTTTTAGTAATGGTCGTGCCACTTCAAACAGCTTGGGATCGCGTGATTGCGAGAGGCTCTTGAGCGCTCGGATGCGAGACTGAACAACGAGCGATTTGTCAGCGACCTGCTTGCGGAATGCGTTGAGTGCGTCAGTGCTTCCAAATTTTCCGGCGAGTGAAGCGGCCAGTTCGCGCACTTCCTTGACCGGGCTTTTTTTCAGCCGCGCTTCCACGTCCTTCCAACGCGGAGGCATTTTCATTGAAGAGATTCCCTTCAGGCCGTCGCGCAGTCCCCGGAGGATATCGAGGTCCAATTGGGGATCGGTGTTGTCCGCCAAGACCTCGACCAGGGCATTGATTCCTTCATCGGCCCGGCAGACCGGCATGATGAGAATTGAGGCGATCAGGATGGTGAAGAAGTGCCTCACGGCCGCGCCGAGATTTCAAGCATGCGCTGGATGGGCAACCGCGCGCGTTCGATCAGTTTCGGATCCAATTCGACTTCCGGAGTGAGATGCTTCATGCAGTCGCGCAGTTTTTCGAGCGTGTTCATCTTCATAAAGTGACACTCGTTGCAGGCGCATTTCTCGGTCGGTGCGGGAATGAAGCGTTTGTCCGGGCATTCCTTTTTCAGGCGGTGGAGCATGCCGGCCTCGGTGGCAATGATGATCGCCTCGGAAGAACTGGCCTGACAGAAGTGCACCATTTTTTCCGTCGAGCAAACTTCGTCTGCCAGCATGCGTACGGCCTTGGTGCATTCGGGATGGGCGACGACGGGAGCGTCCGGGTATTCCCCGCGAATACGGGATATCGCGGCGTGGGTCCACTCGACATGAACGTAACAGTTGCTGTTCCAAAGAGTCATCGGCCGGCCCGTCTGTTCCATGACCCAGGTGCCCAGATTCTCGTCGGGAACAAAAAGCAGATCCCGGTCGGGCGGGGCGGCTGAAACTATCTTATGCGCGTTCCCGCTCGTGCAGATCACATCGCAGAGCCCTTTCACCGCGGCACTGCAATTGATGTAGGCGATGGTCCAGAAATTCGGATTGGTCTCCTGCAATTCCTTCAGCTTGTCTGCGGGGCACCCTTCTTCCAGCGAACAACCGGCGTTCAGGTCGGGAAGGACGACCTTCTTTTCGGGGCTCAGGATCTTGGCTGTCTCCGCCATGAAGTGCACACCGGCAAATACGATCACATCAGCGTTGGTCTGCTCCGCCTGTTGTGACAGGCCGAGAGAATCGCCGACATAATCGGCGACGTCCTGAATCTCTGGCACCTGATAGTTGTGCGCGAGGATCACGGCATTGTGCTGTTCCTTTAGCTCCAGGATCTCTCGTGAGAGGGCGTCGAAGCGATCGCGCGGCATGGGCCGGCGCACGCCCGCGACCAAAGGTCCGCCCGGTTCGATGTCTGTTCCGCTAATCATGTCGAATATGCTCGGTCAGCTTACAATTTCCGATTTTCAGCTGCTCGTAAACGCCAATTTGTAAGCCAAACTTCGGCTTTCGAAAAACTTGAAAACTGCTAGGCTGAAAAACAGTCTGAACCCTCAAGCGTATGAAACTGAATCGATTTTCCATCACCATTGTGGCAGTGGTTGTTGTCGTGGCGGCCACGATCCCCACGGCATCGACGAGGGCGGCTGCTCCGGGATCCAATATCTCCCGGATCATGAAGGCCGCCCACACCGGTCGGAACTCCCTGGCCAATCGCGCGAAGGCTGGCAAGGCCAGCGCCAGGGAAATCGACGCACTCGCCAGGATGTATCGTTCGCTGTACAACCAGAAACCACCCAAAGGTTCAGCCGCAAGTTGGAAGCAGAAGACCGTTGCGATCCTGCGCGCGTCGGAAACCATGAAGCGCAAGCCAACAGATCCAAAAGCCCGCGCCGCGTATTCAAAGGCGCTCAACTGCACCGCCTGCCATCGCGCTCATCGCTGAGAACCCCGTTCCTTTTGATCCGCCCCCTCTCGTCAGCGGGCGGATTTTTTGTTACCCTGTCTGGGAATGAGTTCTTCAAACCAGAAAAAGGCGCGGATTGACGCGTTGGAATCGCGCATCGGGGAACTTGAAGATTTCGAACAACGGGCGCGCGATGGCCAGAAAATGGCCTTCGGTACCATGATCGCGTTTGCGTCCATGCTTATCGCCTTCGCCTGGTATGGCGGCCATCAGACCTACAAGAAGGACATCGAGACGATTCAGTCGAATCTCACCACGGCCAACACGCACCAGTACGACGAATTCATTCGCAAACTGGACTCCGAAGCATCGGGACGGTCGCGGGGTGTGGCCCAGCAGTTGTTGAAGCTGGAGCAGAGACTCAATGCCCGAATCGCCCAAGGATCGGGCTTGTCCGCCGAGGAAAAGCAACGGCTCGCGGAGGAAGTGCATGCGAGCATCACCGCGATTAATCAGCAATGGGAGATCGGGCTCGGCGGTGTGCTGGGCTGGGCCTGCTTCGATCGCGCCCTGGCGGCCTATCAGACGGTAAACCGGGACGTTGCCATCACCACGGAATTCTTTCTGCGTGCAGCGCTGTTCTTTGCCCGATCGAACGAAGAAGCGATGTTGAACACCACACTGTCCCGATTGAGCACACTCTGCTGGAACTCGCTGAGGGCGCAGGACTTTGCAACCCGCCCGATGATCAATGATTACTATCGGGAAGTGGTTTCCGAATTGCAGAAGCGAAACGTAAACGGCCGATACGAAGTCGCGCTCCGTGAACTGCAAACCGGATACAACAAGGCGACTCAAAGGAAGTAGGCGTCATCCCGATTCTGCCATCGCATGTCACCGCCGATGGGCAGTCAGAATCGAAACGTCAATCCAACCTTCGCAATCGTCTCGGTAGCCAGGCTGCGCAGCTGCGCCCGTTCGTACTCAAGCGACTTGTTGAACACGAGGAACAGATCGTTGCCCGGCTTCATGATGTAGCGGATCCGGCTGTTGACCCCGATTTCATCGGAGACATTGTCGAATTGCACGACGGTGTTCCACGCGAGGTTGGGATTGGGTGTCACGCGATAACCCAGGCTGAAGATGGACACATCAAAGTGACCGGTCGGGAGTTGGATGTCGCTCCACCGCCAATCGAGATCCAGGCCGAAATACTTTGAAGCGCGCCATGAGATTTCAACATCGCCACGGAATCGCGTGCCGTTCCAATAACTGCCGTAACGTCCGAAGACTTCCACGCTCACGGGTCGTGCCGAAGTCGTTTCAAATCCCGCGAGCACATGCCCGAAGCGATAGTCGCCCGCAGGAATCACCACTCCTTCGGTGATCTCAAAGTCTGAGTCGATAACTTCGCGCGCGAACTCTGGCTGGATAAAGAATTCATCGCCACGAGGGTTCTCCAAGTGCAAGCCCGGACCTTCCCATTCCTCGGTCTGCACCTGGTTGTCCAGCTCCGTGGCCACGTAGCCCGACCAATAAATACTGTAGAGACGAAGCCAGTCGTATTGCTCGGGATACTGTCGCCAGCGGCCACCGCCGTAGTACTGGCGCGTGCCGGGACGACGCACAAAACCCGCGCCCGGCCGGAAATCCTGGTCGATCTGCTTGAGATCGAGGAACAGGCGGAGCGGTTCGTTCGGATACGTGATGTCGATTCCAAACGCATGTGCCTGTTGGCCGGGATCAGTGCTCATCAATTCATGCACGTCGACGTTCAGGAGATTGTCGCCGATGAAGTTGCGATTCTTGTAGGCGAAGTCGATTCCGGTCACCCAGTTCTGTTGATTCCCGCGTGGATCACCATAGGTGAAGATTCCGCCCACCCTGGAATCGTCCAGTACATCGTAGGTCATCCGGGTTGCGACCACTTCGTCCGAATCCAGGCCGGGCGCATCGTCAAGCGCAACTCCCAGCAGCCCGATTCCCCATGGACCTTCCCGCCCAACCACCTTGACCCCGGTAATGACATCGACCAGTTCGCGACGTGCCGAAAGACCGATGTTTCGGGAATGAAAGGGCAGGGCCGAAGTGCTGCGATCTCCAAATTCAAAGAACTCCGAACCTTCCAGAAAGAACGCGCGCTTCTCCGGAAAGAACAACGGGAAGCGCGAGAGGTTCACCTGCCGGTTGTCCACCTCGGTTTCTGCAAAATCCGTGTTCACCGTGACGGTCGCGGTCAGTGACGGTGTCACCTGGTAAAACACATCGCCCCCGGCTTCGAGTTCGATCCCGTCACCCGCGCGTCCCTCCTGCCAACGTCCCACCGTGTAGGGCTTGAGTTCGAGGCCAAGTCCGCGTTTCAAATCTGTCAAGCCGGTCAGGTGGCCGGCGTCCTCCAGCTTCATCCAGGAACGATTCAGGACCGCGGCTGTCCAGCGGTTGCGCTCCTGTTTGCGGGGAATCCAGCGGCCGAAGTTGATGCCCCATTGCGAGGCGTTCGGATCGAAGTTCAGGCTGCGAAACGGGATCGCAAATTCACAACTCCAACCATCCTTCTGCAACGAACCCGCGCCCTCCCAAATCGTGTCCCAATCCATCTGCACGCGCGAGCTTTGCGGGGTCACGCGACCGTCGCCCCTTGATCCCAGCGAGTTCAGCCGGAAGTAGTAACCTTCCCGGCCCGTCAGGAAAGGATCCAGCAACACGTAGGCGAAATCGTCCGGGGAAATCCGCTGGTCTCTCTGCAGAACCGACGCGTTGATCTTGTCCGGCTCGGAGTCCAGACATTGAAACGCGATGTACAATTGCCGGTCATCGAAACAGACCCGGATGATCGTCTTCTCCGTCGGCGGGCTCTGCGGCTTCGGGAACTGCTGGGTCAATCCATCGACGACTGCGGCCTGCTCCCAAACCGGATCATCCAACACGCCGTCAATCTTTGGCGCCTCGGATACGCGGGCAGCTTCCAAGGCCGGGGGAACGTCCGCCTCGACCGCTTTCAGCCAGCAAGGCATCACGACAGCAACTAAGAGTGAAATCAGCTTTTGCCGCGCAACTTGCATGAACGATGGAGTGAATCGACGAGCATTTATTCTCTCAAAGGCGCGAAGACTTAACGAACCGTTGAACCATTGTCGGTCTTTTTCGCGCCCAACATCTTCCCGGCTGAATTCCGGCGGGTCGTCACGTGTCAGATCGATTGTGTTTTCCCACCGCACCCAACGCGCATCAGTGCTGCCTCTTTCCGTGGTCGTGACGTTTTTAACCTTCCCCATTGTGGCGGAAGATTGGCTGCAATGGCGCGGTTCAAAGCGCGACGGAATCTGGCGGGAATCGGGGATTGTCGAGACCATTCCGAGCGGCGGATTGAAATACCGATGGCGGGCAAGGATTGGATCCGGCTATTCCGGACCGGCAGTTGCCAACGGACGGGTGTATCTGACCGACCGTTTGCGCGATCCGGATCGCGAGCGCCTGATCTGCTTCCGCGAGATCGACGGAAAGAAGCTGTGGGAACATGAATACCCCTGCGAATACGCCGACCTGGAATACGGCAACGGTCCGCGGGCCACGCCAACCGTCGATCGAAACCAGGTGGTCGTGTTCGGAACCAAGGCGCATCTCACTTGCTTCGACGCCGTCTCAGGCAAGCTCATCTGGAAGAAGGATCTCGTGCACGAGTACGATGCAGACGTTCCACGCTACGGTGCCAGTGCTGCTCCCTTGTTTCACAAGGATCTCCTGATTGCCTACGCCGGTGGAAAACCGGATGCCATGATGGTTGCATTCGATCGAAACACCGGAGAGGAACGATGGCGCTCGCTCTCCGATCGTCCCGCCTACAGCGCACCCATCATCATTCATCATGCGGGCCAGGATCAGTTGATTGTCTGGACGGGCGACGCGACTCACTCACTCGACCCGAATAGCGGCAAGGTGTTCTGGACCGTGCCCTACGAATGTGGCTGGGACGTCGCGCAAACGATTGCCTCGCCGGTGCACGTTGATGATCGATTGCTCTTTCTCATGGGATGGGGCCGGGGCGCCATGACCTTGAAACTCGACACCGAAAAACCAGTCGCCTCGGAACTCTGGAAAACACGTTCGAAACCATCAACCCTGATGGCCACGCCCGTCTTTGTCGGGAGCGATCACTTCCTCAGCGTGGACGGCCAGCAGGGGCTGTGTTTCATCGATGCGGCCAACGGCAGTCAACTCTGGTCCGACCGGCGACCCATCGGTGCGGCACGCATGGGCTACGCGCACGTCACGCCAAACGCAGACCGCGTGTTCATCTTTAACCAGAGCGGACACCTGATGCTGGGGCGTGCGATGACGAACGGCTTCGAGTCGCTTGGTGAAACGCTGCTCGTCGAACCCACCGCGGGCTATCGCGCGCAAGGTCCCGTAGTCTGGTCTCATCCCGCCTACGCGAATCTTTCCGTCTATGCACGGAACGATCGGGAACTGGTCTGTGCCTCCCTGGCTGCGAGCGACTACACACACAGCGTTGCCGAACCGGTGAGGATCTTCCCGGTCCGCGTATTGGAGAAGTTCATCGGCATGAGTGCCGCTCGTTCCCTTGCGTTTTCACCGGACGGATCAACACTCGCGGTGGGAACCATGGTTGGCACGGTTCGCCGAGTAGATCCAAAGACGGGTGAAGCCGAACCTCCTCCCCGGCTTCGCGGCAGGCAACGGAACCGTTCCTTCTCACTCGCCTGGTCCGGCAACGGCAAATGGATCGCCTGCGCGGGTGGCACTGAGTTCCGCCAATCCCGCAACAACAGTCAAACCAGCGGTTACGTCCGCATCTGGAACGCCGAAGACCGCTCCGAACGCCCCGAATTGAAGGGCCTGAGCAACAACGTGTTTTCCGTCTCCTTCTCTCCCGACAGCACCAAAATCCTCACCAGCGACGCCCACCATCGCGTGCGCCTCTGGGACGCTGCCTCCGGCGAGCCAATCCGCAGTTTCCTCGGCCACGCCGATGCCGTCTGGTCGGCCGCCTTCATCCCAAACTCGGCACGCGTGCTTTCCGCCGGCTGGGACCGGATGGCAAGAGTGTGGAACATGGAATCCGGCAACAACCTCGCAATTCTACGAGGCCACGAAGATGCCATCCTCACCATCGCCGTATCACCGGATGGACGCCTCGCGGCAACCGGCAGCGCCGACTGGACGATCAGGCTCTGGAACCTTGATTCCCTTGATCAACCCGAGCTGCTCCAGGGGCATCGAGGAGCGGTTTACTGCCTCGCCTTCTCATCCGATGGTAGCCGCCTGTTCTCCGGCAGTGGCGACGAAACCATCCGCATCTGGAACGTGGGGCAACGACAGACAACCGCGATCCTCCGCGGCCACCAAAGCGGAATCCGCAGCATCGCCCTTTCCCCCGATGACTCCACCCTCGCCAGCACAGGCCTGGAAGATCCGCTTCGTCTCTGGACGCTCAAGTGATGCACATTATGTCGAGCCAGCCTGTGGACGAATTGCGGTCGTGGCAGGGAGTGGTGTATGCTTAAGGCGCGATGAAACTGACTGTAGATATTTCGCCTGAAATCGCTGAGAGAATTCAGGCGGCTCCCGATCCGGGCGCAGCAGTCGAAGAGGCTTGGCGACAGAAGGAATATCGCGATTGGCAACGATCGCGAATGACGCCAGAAATTGAA
Organism: Verrucomicrobiales bacterium; assembly: GCA_002715965.1. Classification (GTDB taxonomy): domain Bacteria; phylum Verrucomicrobiota; class Verrucomicrobiia; order Limisphaerales; family JAYPXF01. The sequence goes on from PBAL01000020.1 coordinate 137,707, forward strand.
TCGATGCTAATCGAAGCCATGGAGAAGGCCAACGGATTGGAAACTTCAAGAGCACGGTGTCGATCGTGCAACCATAACCGGTTAAGACGGTGATTGGGAGCGGCGGCCGCTGAGGAATATCCCATTTGCAACCCCGAGTTTGACAGAAGTCAGATCAAATGGTCTTCGATGCGTTCTCACTCTCCCGGCCCTCCCAGCGGGCTGTCTATTACCCACAAATCGCGCATCCCGAAGGGATGGCATTGCCAGTAGACGGGGTTGTGCGTAGCGATACTTCCGGATTTGTTGAGTAAGTGAACGATCCCGGAGGGATCGCACAGGTGATACTCTTTTCTGTGGCACACCCTCCGGGGTGTTGTGAGATTGTGGCCGATAGATTTATGGGTATTGGTCAGCCCGCTCGGAGAGGGACCCTGAACGATGCTTTCATTCCATTCATACATACTGCCATCGTTAAACATTCATTGCCCCATGAGATCAAATCGCCCTCAAACTCCCGCTGTTCACTTCCCATTTGTTCAGATCTCGGCTCAATTCCCGCGGCCAGTTTTCCTCCGTGCAGGTCATGAACACCTGTCCCATCGCGTGATGTGAACGCTCCAGCAAGGGCAGCAAGCCCGCCCGGCGATTCACATCCAGTTCCCCCATCACATCATCGATCAACAGCACCGGAGGAACTCCAAGCACACCCGTGAGATACTCCGCCTGCGCCATCTTCAACGCAACCACCAGACTGCGTTTCTGACCTTCGCTGCCAAACTTGGCCGCTGCACGTTCGTCCAGTTGGAGATCGAGTTCATCACGATGCGGCCCCACGACCGTCGACTTGTAGCGGCGCTCGCGTTCGGCAGATGCGGCGAGTTCGGAAGAGAAGTCATCCTTCACGCTGGATTTGTATTCCATATGCAGTTCCTCCGCGTCATTCGAGATTCGCCGATAGGCCAGCCGAACCAGGGGAGAAATCTTCGGGACCAGTTTCTTCCTCGCATCGATGAGCTGATTACCCAGCTCAACAACCTCCTTGGAAAAACTATCCAGCACCGCGGGATCAATTTTCGGCCGTTTCAACACCGCATTGCGTGAGCGAACCGCCCTTGTGTAGCGCTGAAGAGTTTCCAGATAGCCGGGTTGGGTCTGGGAGAGCAACAGGTCAATAAATCGCCGTCGTATCCGCGCCGTGCCTTTTACCAATTGAAGATCTTCCGAACAAAAAACCACCGCCCGCAAGGTGCCGATGTAGTCCGATAACCGCCGGACGGGATCCCCATTCAGGCCGATCTTCCGTTCCGATGAAGACCAATAAATCTTCACGTCGTGCTCGACGTCTGTCACGACCGTCGCGCCAATGAAGTAACCTTTCTGCTGGTGACGGATCATCTGCGCACCACCCACACCGCGAAACGAACGCAAGGTGGCCATGAGATAAATCGATTCCAGGATGTTCGTCTTCCCCTGCGCGTTGTTCCCGAGCAACACGTGGAACCCCTGATCAAAACCTACGTCCAGACGCGCGTAGTTTCGGAAATCTCGAAGTCTCAGATGCGACAGGTGCACGATGAATGTCGGGTCAGCCGAAGCCAAAGTTCTTTCTTCAAATTCGGCGAGCGCAGATGATGCAGAATTCGCTCCGTTGAAACAATTCAATCGCTACGATTACAACTGCCACTGCCCACATTGAAATCTAATCCACGATCTCAATCCTCAATCCCCGGTCCGCAAGGCCCTTTCCGTTGTTTTTGCCCTCAGCGGTGTATACTTTGCCTTCCTTCTGTTCGGGGAATTCCGAATCGAGAATGGCAACATTTACCGTGTGGATGCGGTCTTCGGCAGCAGCATTTTCATCAAGCATCCCGGCTACTATCGCAAGAGCTACGAAGTCATTGACGGCCTGCCTCACGCCATCGGACATACTTGGTCTGGAGCCACCCAGTATCTGTAATTTGTGAAAGATACTAATCAGAACTGAATTCAAGTGTTGACAGTTTTTGATAGATATTGAAAATAATTACCAATCCAGCACGCATATGGCTGAAACATCTTCCACTCCACATCGGGCGGTGATCGAGCATTTGGTTCGTAAAGCCCTGTATTCCAGGGCCGGAAAGTCGGCTCCCCAGACGGCTGCAGCGCCGAATCCACTGCTCGTGAATGTGTCCGCTCGGCATTGCCACTTGAGCCAGGAGGCGGTCGAAGCGCTTTTTGGTCCCGGGCATCAGCTCACGCCCATGAAATGGCTCTATCAAGATGGGCAGTATGCGGCAAAGGAATCCGTGACGCTGGTGGGACCGCGCAAGCGGGTGATTGGGAATTTGCGGATCCTCGGGCCCTGTCGGCCGCTGAATCAGGTGGAGTTGGCTTACACGGACGCCGTTTCACTCGGCTTCGATATTCCCTTACGCGCTTCTGGTAACATTGACGGCACCCCAGGCTGCATGCTCATGGGGCCAAATGGTTTTTTTGAAATGCCGGATGGAGTCATCCGCGCGTTGCGACACGTCCACATGCATCCGGAAGACGCGGAGTTCTATGGCGTGAAGCACAAGGACATGATGAATCTGAAGATCGGCGGGCCTTGCGCCATCACGCTCGAGGAGATGCTCGTTCGCGTGGATGAGAGTTTCAAACTCGAGGTGCACATCGACACCGATGAAGGCAATGCCTGCAACTTGACGCCGGAGACGCCGGTGGAACTGGTGAAGTGATATTTGAAATCGGAGTGATGGAGCGGTGGAGTATTGGAGTGCCGAAAGAGCAACACTCCAGAACTCCATGACTCCAACACTCCATTTCCCGAAAACCCTCAAATCAGAAAACAAACATGAGTGAAGCACTAGGAATGATCGAAACGAAAGGCTTCGTCGGCTCCGTGGAGGCGAGCGATGCCATGGTCAAGGCTGCCAATGTCAGCCTTGTGAAAACAGTGCCCATCGGCGGCGGTTTTATCACCGTTCTTGCGAAGGGCGACGTGGGCAGCGTGAAGGCGGCGGTCGATGCCGGCTCCGGCGCTGCGGACAAGGTTGGCGAACTCGTCAGCGCGCACATCATCGCGCGTCCGCATGACGAATTGCTGAGCCAATTCGTGGACGGCAAACCAGCCAAGAAGTAACGAACTTTAGCAACGAAAGAATAAGCATTATGGCACAAGAAGCATTGGGAATGATCGAGACCAAGGGTCTTTGCGCTCTCCTCGAAGGCAGCGATGCCGCGCTCAAGTCCGCTGACGTGAAGTTCTCCGGTTGGGAGAAGGTCGGCAGTGGTTTGGTGACGGGTTTCTTCCGTGGCGACGTCGCCGCGGTGAAGGCCGCGACTGACGCCGGCGCCGAAGCCGCCGCGCAAGTCGGCGAAGTGGTATCGGTGCAGGTGATCCCGCGCCCTCACGAAGATCTCGGCAAGCTCGGCAAGTGGATCTGACACTGCGTGTCGGCCATGGCGCTTCGCGCGGCTGACGCCACTCAGTGAGCCCAAATAAAAGCCCAGACGCAGTCTGTGAAGATACTCGTTAGCAACATTGGATCGACCTCCCTGAAGTACCGGCTGTTTGATTTCAGCGACGGTAAATCAGGGGTGCTGGCCAAAGGCGGCTTCGAACGCGTGACCGACTATGCGGCCACGATCGAAGAATGCCTCACCCAGCTCAAGGACGGCGGCCACATCGAATCGGAAAACGATCTCGCGGCCGTTGGTTTCAAGACGGTCATGGCCAAGGACATCAGCGGTTGCGTCGAAGCGACTGATGACGTTCTCGAGGCGATGGAGTTTTATTCCTCTGTCGCGCCGGCGCACAACCCGGCTTACATCGCCGGCATCCGCCAGTTCCGGGCGAAGATGCCGGACAAGCCGATGGTGGCGCTTTTCGAGACCGCGTTCTATCAGCATACAAGCACGGCCGCACAACGTTATGCCGTTCCGCAGGAATGGTACGACTTGGGCGTGCGCCGCTGGGGTTTTCACGGGGCCAGCCACAAATTCATCGCAGAACGCAGCGCCGAACTGCTCGGTCGCGACGATGTCGCCGAGCGCGCCCGCAATCTCTACGTCAACGCCGGAGCGAGTCCGGTCGATGGACCTGATTTGAGGGTCATCTCCTGCCACATGGGCGGGAGTTCCTCCATCACCGGGATCCGCAATGGCGTGGCGATCGGCACCTCGATGGGCATGAGTCCGCAGAGCGGTCTGCCGCACAACAATCGCGTGGGTGACCTCGATTCTCACGCGCTGCCATTTATCATGCGCAAGCTCGGCATCACCGCTGACGAAGCGCAGGAGACCATGTGCAAGCAAAGCGGTTTGCAAGGTGTGTCCGGGGTGTCGAACGACATCCGTGATATCGCCGAGGCCGCAGAGCAGGGGAACGAACGCGCCAAGCTCGCGCTCGAACTCTTCGTGCACCAGGCGCGCCATTGGATCGGCGCCTTCCACTTCGACCTGAACGGCGCCGACGCCCTCGTCTTCACGGCGGGCATTGGCGAAAACCGTTCCCCCTTGCGCGAATCCATCTGCGCCAATCTCGAAAACGTCGGCATCAAACTCGATGCCGAAAAGAACAATAACATCCGCGCCGAAGAAGCCGTGATCAGCACGGACGATTCGCCGGTGAAAGTCATGATCATCCCGACCAATGAAGAACTGGTCGTGGCCCGGGAGGTAAAACGCTTTCTGGACAATCGGTAAAAACTCTCAACTCAAAATTCTCTCAACTCTCAACAAAGAAAAACATATGGCACAACAAGCTATCGGACTCATTGAAACCAAAGGCCTCGTCGCCCTCGTCGAAGCCACCGACGCCATGCTCAAGGCCGCGAACGTGCAACTCGTCGGACCCATGAAGCAGGTCGGCAGCGCCCTCGTGACGGCGAGCGTCACCGGTGACGTCGCCGCTGTGAAGGCCGCCACCGACGCCGGCGCCCAGGCCGTCGAATCCATCGGCGGTGAAATTGTCAGCGTCCACGTCATTGCCCGTCCGCACGACGACACCAGCAAAGTTCTCCCGTCCTGAACTTAAACCGTCCTGAACCATGTTCCTAGCCCGCGTTGAAGGCTCCGTGGTCTCCACGAAGAAGGACCCGGCGATGAGTGGCCGCAAGCTGCTCCTCGTCCGGCCCCAACTCGTGGACGAAAAGGATCCGACCAAGTTCCGCAACGGTCAGAACACGATCGTGGCCGTGGACAGCGTCGGCGCCGGTGAAGGCGAACTGGTTTTGTTCTGTCAGGGAAGTTCCGCCCGACTCGCGCCCAACCTGAAGAGCGCGCCGGTCGACGCGGTGATCATCGGCATCGTCGATACCGTCGACGCCCTCGGCCAGATCATCTACGACGCCAAGACTCCACAGAAATAACTTAAGGACAGCACATGAGCTCACCCGCCATCAACGAAGCCCTGATCCGCGACGTCATCGAAGAAGTCATGGGCCGCCTCGGCGGTTCCAACGGATCCGCCCCCGCGCCGACTCCGGCACCCGCCGCACCGGCCGTGAAGACCGGTTGCGGTTGTCACAGCGGCAAGCACGGCGTCTTCGAAACCGCCGACCATGCCTGTGAAGCCGCCCAGGCCGGCTTCGAGCAACTTCGCGAGAAAGGCATCGCGGCCCGCAAGCAGATCATCGACATCGTCAAGACGGTGTGTGACGACAACGCGCGGGAATGGGGCCGCATCGAACTCGAGGAAACCAAGATTGGCCGCCTCGATCACAAGATTGAAAAGCTCCAGATCATCAAGCTTGTCCCAGGTGTCGAATGGTTGAATCCCTACGGCCTCAGCGGCGACCACGGCATCACGCTCGAGGAATTCACGCCCTTCGGAGTCATCGCCGCGATCACGCCGAGCACGCACTCCATCCCCACGCTCGCCGGCAACATCGTCAACATGATCGCCGCCGGAAACGCCGTTGTGTTCAACGCGCACCCGGCCGCTTCCCAATGCGCCGCGATGGCCATTCGCGAATTCAATAAGGCCATCGAACGCGAAACCGGAATCTCCAACATCGCCTGCATCATCGAGCATCCGACGCTGGATTCGTTCAACGAGCTTTGCGCCAACGATCTCGTTCGCCTCTTGTGCGTCACCGGCGGACCCGCCGTAGTGGCCGCCGCGATGAAGTCCGGCAAACGCGCCATCTGCGCCGGTCCCGGCAACCCTCCCGTGCTCGTCGACGACACCGCCTGCATGGACCGCGCCGCGAGTTCCATCATCCAAGGCGGCGCCTACGACAACAACCTCCTCTGTATCGGCGAGAAGGAAATTTTCGTCCTGGACAACACCTTCAGCCGATTCATGTCCGCCATGGACCGCGCTGGCGCCGTCCAACTCAATACCGCCCAACTCGACGCGCTAACCCAAGCCGCGTTCACCATCGAACCCGGCCAAGGCGGCGGTTGCGCGCAGGCTCACACCAACAAGGACTTCATCGGCAAAGACGCGAAAGTCCTCGCCGATGCCGCCGGCATCAGCATCCCGGACGGAACGCAACTCCTCTTCGCCGAAACCGATTCCGATCATCCGTTCGTCGTCGAAGAGCAGATGATGCCCTTCGTCCCGATCGTCCGCGTTGGCGGGATTGAGGAAGGCATCCAGGAATCCCTGAAGGCCGAACACAATTACAAGCACACGTCGATCATCCACTCCCACGACGTGAATCACATGACCGCCATGGCCCGCGCCCTCGACACGACCCTGTTCGTGAAGAACGGCCCCTGCGGAGCCGGCCTCGGTCTCGGCGGCGAAGGCTACCTGAGTTTCTCCATCGCCACCCCGACCGGTGAAGGCGTCACCAACCCGAAGACATTCACCCGCGTCCGCCGCTGCATCATGGTGGACAACCTGAGAATCTATTAATGAGCGCGCGCGCTTTCCAACCTCTCCGTAGCAGCCGACGTAAGGAGGCTCACTATAGAAACTACCGAAGAAGCCAGAGCCTCCTCACGTCGGCTGCTACGAGTTAACGAATAATGCAACTGGCAAGAGTAGAAGGCAACGTGGTCGCGACTCGGAAACATCCGAGCCTCGACGGTTGGCGTCTGCTCATCTGCCAGCCGATCAACGCCGACGGATCACCCACAGGCACACCGATCGTCGCCATTGACCCACACGGAGCCGGCATGCACGAACGTGTGTTTGTTACCTCTGACGGCATCGCCGCCCGTAATACCGTGGGAGACCAGGAGAGCCCCGTCCGCCAATTGATCAGCGGCATCGTCGACGAGAAACACGAGTCATGAAGAAGGCAGCTGGAGTATCGGAGTATTGGAGTATTGGAGTGGTTCACGCCGCATCCAAGCCATCACTCCGTAACTCCACCACTCCATCGCCCGCTCGCACCGGAGGTGCCGAATGAGACTTGGAACGGTCATCGGGCGCGTCACGCTCAGCAAGACGGTCGACTCTTACGAGGGCGGACGTTTCCTTGTCGTCAGCCCCTTTGATCGCGATCACTTCCAGCAGGGGAGCAAGCCCATCGAAGGACTCAGCAAGCAACCCAGCCTGGTTGTCTACGACGACATCGGCGCGGGAGTCGGCGAGACCATCGGCTTCATCGAAGGCCGCGAAGCCGCGAGTCCCTTCGATCAACCCACCCCCATCGACGCCATCAACGCCGCGTTGGTCGACAACATTTTCTACAATCCACAGAAGTAACTAGATGAAGAAAGTAATCACCGCCCGTGACGTGGAAGCCATCATCAAGGATGGCGGGGATCTCAACAACCTGCCGGCCGGCAGTATCGTAACTCCAAGCGCCCGCGACCTCATTCGCGCCGGTGGAGGCAAGACCAACGGCAAAGCACCCAGCGTCGTCACCTCCAAGAAAGGCAGTGCCGCCCAACTGACCCCGTTCAGCGAAGGTGCCGAATGGGACGCCATCCTTGACGATCCCGCCAACGATTCCCTGAAGGAGGAAATCTGCGAAATGGGCCGTCGCCTCTGGGCTCGTGCTTACGTCGACGGTAACGGCGGCAACATGTCCATTCGCATCGGCGACAATATTGCCCTCTGTACGCCGACACTCGTCTCCAAGGGATCGATGGCTCCCGAGGACATCTGCCTCGTCGATCTCGACGGCAAACAACTCTCCGGCCGCAAGAAGCGCACCAGCGAGATTCTGATGCACCTGCAGATCATGAAGAAGGTTTCGCGCGCCAAGGCCGTCTGTCACTGTCACCCGCCGCATGCCACTGCCTTCGCCGTCGCCGGCGTCGAGCCGCCGACCTGCATGATTCCCGAGATGGAAGTTTTCATCGGCAAAGCCCCGCTCGCGCCTTACCGCACCCCCGGTACTCCAGAAATGGGCAAGCTCGTCAGCGACCTTGCCCCCGATCATAACACCATCCTGATGGCCAACCACGGCGTCGTCTCCTGGAGCCACAACGGTATTGAGGACGCCTACTTCAAGATGGAGATTATCGAGGCCTATTGCCGCACGGTCTGGGTCGCCAGCCAACTCGGCGCCGACATGAAGACTTTCAGCAAGGAACAGATGAAGGACCTCCTCGAACTCAAGAAGGGCCTGGATATCCCCGATCCGCGTTCCGACCTCAAGGAATGCCAGCTCTGCGACAACAACGAATGGCGTCCGGGTGTTTCCTGCGAAGTCCCGGCCAAACCCGTCGAAGCCGCAGCCGCGGCAACTGACCCTGCGTTGGAGGAAATGGTGAAGACCATCACCGACGAAATCATGGCCCGGATGTAGGCCGTTCATTTTTAACCACAGATAGACACAGATGAACACAGATCAGAAATTGTTGCTGGCGATAGCCGTTAGGTATCCGAGCGCGATGTGGTTTGGCAAATTACCAACAGCTATCGCACAGACGTTCCCTCATCTGTGTGTATCTGTGTCCATCTGTGGTTTCACCTCTTCAGAAAGAAAAAGATGAAAGTAACAGTAATTGGTGGCGGCGGCCGGGTTGGCGCCTGTTCCGCGTTCGCCCTGCAATGCGCCGGGATCGTTTCCGAAATCCAACTGATCGACGCCAACCAGGACCTGGCCGACGGCGAAGCGCTCGACCTCCTGCACGGAGCCAGCTTCTGCGCCGATCAACGCATCTACTCCGGCGACTACGCCCGCGCCGCCGACAGCGATATCTTCCTCATCACCGCCGGTTCCCGCCGCAAACCCGATGAGACCCGCCTCGACCTGATCAACCGCAATGTCAGCATTTTCATGCAGATCATTGCGGACATCAAAGCCGCCGGCACCAAGAGCGACGCCATCATCTTCGTCGTCTCCAACCCCGTCGACATCCTGACCCACCTGGCCGTCCAGCACTCTGGCCTCCCGTGGCAGCAAGTCATCGGCCTCGGCACGATGCTTGACACAACCCGCTTCCAGAGCTTCATCGCCGAAGAACTCCAGCTCGCCGCCACCCAGGTGCGCGCCCTCATCCTCGGCGAACACGGCGACTCCATGATCCCCGTCTGGTCCAGTGCCGCCGTCAATGGCCTCTCACTCACCGGTCTCCCCAACTGCAACGCCGGCGTCCAAAACAAGATCTTCGAGCGCACCCGTGGCAGCGGCGCCGAAGTCATCAAGCGTAAAGGCGGCGCCGGCTGGGCCGTCGCCATCGCCATCCGCGACGTCATTCACGCCATTGCCTTGGATCAACAGAGTCTTCTCCCGGTAAGCAGTTTGCAAAACGGCTGTTACGGAGTCCGTGACATCAGCCTCAGTGTCCCCACCGTCATGGGCAAGGGTGGCGTCCAGAAGCACGTCGAAATCGAACTCTGGCCGAAAGAAAAGCTCGGCGTTCAGAAAAGCGGCAAGTCCTTGAAGGAAACACTGGCCAAGGTGAACGTCTGATATTCGTAGGCGCGCCATGAAATCCCTCTACCAAAAGCTGGCGGACATCAGGGCCAACCGTGATTCGAAGGCGTTCATCATCGCTGACGCCAAAGACGCGGACATGGCTTTTGGTGTTCGTGCTCCCGGCGTCGACAAATTCATTTCGAAGGAGGGACGTCATCCTGCCCAGTTCTCCCCCGAGGTCTGGACGCGTGACGAGTTTGGTCACCGCAATCTACCTGAGTTTCTCGATATCATCCGCGAGGTCACGCAACAGGGTCTCGTGGACATCATGCTGATGTCCGCCGCGGTGAACGAACAGCTCACAATCAAGGAAGGCCTTTTCAAGAACAGCCACATCACCCCCGCAGCCCGCGCCAACGATGCGACCGACGTCTGGGCCGCAAGGCACGGCAGCTATCTCAAAGAACCGGCTCGTCCTTTTCGTTCCGCGAGTATCGACCACATCCAATGCGGCAAGGTGGAATGCGACCGTCCCGAAGAGGGCGATGACGACGATTTCCCGGGCGCAAACCTCGGGCTTTTCTCCGTCACCTGGGTCAACGATCTCGACCGGGACTACAAGACCCTCCAAGCCTTCAAGGATTTTCGCGAAGAAGCCGAACGCAAACGGTTCAAGTACTTCCTCGAAGTCTTCGACCCGAATGTCAACAGCGGCATTTCGCCGGAGAAGCTCGGCGAGTTCATCAACGACCAGATCCTCCGCAATCTCGCCGGCGTTACCGAAGCTGGCCGCCCGCAATTCCTGAAGATCGTCTACCACGGTCCGAAGCTGATGGAGGAACTTTGTCAGTATGATCCACAAATGGTCGTTGGTATCCTCGGCGGCAGCGCTGGCACTACCTACGATGCCTTCAAGCTCCTTCACGACGCCAAGAAATACGGCGCCCGAGTTGCCCTCTACGGCCGCAAGATCAACAACGCCGAACACCAGCTGGCGTTCGTCGAATTCCTCCGCCTTATTGCCGAAGGGGCGGTCAATCCGGAAGAAGCCGTTCGTGCTTACCACGGGGTCCTGCAAGGCCTGAACATCAAGCCCAACCGGGCCCTCGAAGACGATCTCGTCATCACCGAGCAAGCCATGAGCTACGACGGCTCTGCGGTTCAGAAGGCGAAGATTGAGGTGCGCAACAATCCGTTGGCGAAGAAGCCCGCGTCCGAAGCAGCAAGAGTGGAGGCGTCTGCTCCAACGACCGACTGGCCCAAAAAGGAAAACGGCAAGCCGGATTTTGCAGCCATGACCCGTGAGCAACGTCGTGCTTACCACCGCGCGAGATTGACGCGCACTTTCGGTTGAGTTTGTCTCGGCTTGTCATTTCTGTCGGCCATGACCGTGATCTGGCAGATGTGAATCACATGCTTAGTTCGAGAGCTGATCGAACGTGGTCTGAACGATCTTCAGTCGGGAGTGTCCACCACGCCGGAAGCGCTGCTGGTGTTGATTGCGCGCACGCGTCTGGCGAATGCCGGCCTGGCCGCTCTCAATGAAGTGGATCCACCCCAGGAAAATGTTGAATCCCTGCTCTATCGTGAATTGCAGCAGCGCGATCTGAGCTCGGCCTACGGGACGAACAACGGTCTCAAGCGAACATTGGACTCCTTCGTGAGGGCGTTACTGGCGCGGCAAGCTCGCGGATGGATAATCCGACGCCCTGCTCGCGCGCACTCATAAAGTCTCAATCACACAATTTCTCTTTTGCAGAAGCAATCGTTCCGGCTAGCGTGGCACTGTGAGTTTCGTTGACGAATTCAACCGCCTCGATCTGTCCGGCCTGGCTGAACGATCGCGGGCGACTGAATTGAGCGAGGTGCGCAGATCATTGGCGCAGACGAATCTCGGATTGCAGGATTTCGCGCGCTTGATTTCGCCGGCAGGGGGGAAGCTCCTCGCCGAACTTTGCAGCCGATCCCAGCAATTGACGCGTCAACGATTTGGCCGGGTGATGCGACTCTTTGCTCCGCTTTACCTCTCCAACGAGTGCATCAACAACTGCTCCTACTGCGGCTTCTCCCGGGACAATCCGATCAACCGCGTGACGCTTTCACCTGATGAGGTGGAAGCGGAGGTAAACGAACTGCACCGGCAAGGATTTCGAAACATCCTCCTCGTTGCTGGCGAACACCCGAAATTCGTGTCCAATGGATACCTTGAGGAATGCGTTCGTCGCAGTCATCAAATCTCCTCTGGCGTATCGATCGAAGTTGGACCAATGGGAACCGAGGACTATCGCGGGATGGTTGAGGCGGGATGCGAGGGGCTGGTCGTTTATCAGGAGACCTATGAGCGGCAGATATACGCCGAGATGCACACGGCCGGACCGAAGCGAAAGTTCGACTGGCGCTTGGAAACTCCCGAACGGGCTTACGACGCAGGTTTTCGACGCCTGGGAATTGGCGCGCTCTTCGGACTTGCCGATTGGAGATACGAAGCCCTCGCCGTGGCCGCACACGCCCAATATATCCTGCGCCATTGTTGGAAATCGCAAGTCACAATTTCACTTCCCCGGCTCCGTCCCTGCGCGGGGGAGTTTCAACCACTCACCGCGTTCAACGATCGCGACCTGACCCAGACCATTTGCGCTCTGCGGCTCTTGCTTCCGGACGTCGGCATCGTCTTATCGACCCGTGAACCAGCTCGACTTCGTGACGGCCTGATCCCCATCGGTATCACGATGATGAGCGCAGGAAGCCACACCGAGCCAGGTGGATATACCGGTGCAGGGAAGGGCAATATCCACCAGACCGTTCGCGGCCGAATTGTTGAATTGGCAGCGGGCTCAAGCGAATGGGCCGCTCCCGCAGATCGGCAGACGAATGCGACCGGTCAGTTCGACATCGCCGATGAACGCAGCCCGGCCGAAATCGCGCAACTTCTGATGCGACTCGGTTACGAACCGGTTTGGAAGGACTGGGACGCTGCATTGACCTCGTAACGGCGGGGGAGGATGATACGTCCAAAGAACGTGCACTTCTTGACGTCATCGCGAAGCACCGGTCGTTGGATTCTTGCCGGCATGCTCCTGAGTATCTGTCTCTCCGTGAGTGTTCAGGCCGCGCTCAACTGCATCGTTTGTGACAAGACGCCACTCGTCGGCCGTTATTGGAAACACCCGCATGGCGAGCTTTGTCCGGATTGCTACCGCATCGACACCCGATGCGATGTCTGCCAACTCCCGATCAAGAAGGATTTTATCAAGACCAAGGACGGGCGTTACATCTGTAAGTTTGAAAAGGACGATGTCGTCATAGATGAAGAACTCGCGAAGGTGATTTTCAAGAGCGCGGTCTCATCAGTGCTCTACGTATCCTCACAACAGATGCGCTTGCGCGGTCCCTATCCCGATGTGCGGATGTTTGATATAGATTATTGGAATGACAACGGTTCGGCGCGCATGCCGGGGAAGATGCGACGAGGCGGTTTTTCCCAGACGCGTTCGATCGGAAATCGCTACACGCACAACGTCATTCTGTTGAGTGGTTTGCCCAAGGACGAACTCATCAGCGTGTCTGCCCACGAATACACGCACTTGTGGATCAATGAAAACCGCCCGGAATCTCGCAACATCGAAACCGATACGCTTGAGGGAATCTGTGAACTGGTCGCCTACAAGGTCTGCGAACGTGCCGGGTTTACGAATCAACTCTCTCGGATTGTGAAAAACCCCTACACCAAGGGCCGCATTCTGGACGCATTGGAATCCTCCAAGCGGATGGGCTTTGCAGACGTCCTCAACTGGGTCAAGCGGGGCAATGGTGAGAGGCTTCCGTATCGCGGCAGCGCGATGACCACCCGGTCGGTTCCGCGTCCGACGCCAACCACGCGTCCCTCACCACCCGGTCCCAGCCGGCCGAATCGCCCGGTGAACTCCGCCCGCTCGACACCGCCTCCCGCACCCAACCGTGCAACACCGGCACGCCCGACTCCGACGAATTCCACTGACTCCGGAATTCGGCTCACCTCCATAGCCCGGACATCACGCGGATTTCGCGCGGAGATCAACGGTGTTCAATTCTATCAGGGCGATCTCAAGCGCATCAGCATCCAGGGGCGGCTGGCCAACCTGCAGTGTATTGAGGTGACCGGCCGCAGCGTGATGTTCAGCATCAATCGCGAGCGTCCGTTGAAGCTGGAGTTGTCTCGCTGATGCCGGTGGTCATCGCCAATGGGGAGGAATGTGAGGCGGCTCTTCCGTGCAGTGTTGAGCAATTCCTGGTGGCGCAAAACCAACTCCCGAAGAGTGTGGTTGTGGAATTGAACGGGGAGGCGATTGCGCCTTCGGAGTTTGGAAAACGCGAGCTGTCGGAAGGGGATCGGCTGGAGATCGTTCGGATCGTCGCGGGAGGGTGACGTTTTACGAATGATTCGAATTACGAATTACGTAACGCTTCGTTCTGCTAATCCAACAAATTCTTCATCGCGCTGTTGAGGATGTCTTCCACGGATGGATCCACGCGGGAGACGCGGCCGGTTTCGTAGCCGCCTTGGGTGTATGAGATCCGATCACCGATGTAGCCGGGGGAATACTGGCCGTAGGCGGCCATTGCCACAAACAGGTTGGGAGCCATCTTCTGCGCCCCGAGTTGGTATTCCACGAAGAGTTCGCCGGGCATGTAAAGGATGCGCGCTTTGGCGACGCGAAGGCAGTTGAGGTTGATCTTGTGACCGGCTTTGGTTCGGCGAAGGAAGACCAGGTCGCGCGCGGCGAATCGACGGGTGGTGGCGCGTTCCTTGGGATTGTTATAGAGCGGTAGGCGTGATTCCTCGGAGATCGTCTTGCGCACGGGGAGTGACACCGGCTCGTACTCCCATCCGATGTCCTTGCTGCTTACCTTGAACTTCTCTTGATTCTTCCATGCGGTTCTCATCCCAGCAGCGAGTCGTTTGGCCAGGATGGGGCGGAGTTCAGGGGATCCGTTGTTATATTTTCCGGCACCGACATTTCCGCCGGCGCCGGCGAAGTGAACGTGCATGGCTTCGGGAATCTCTTCACCCATGATGGAGCGGGCCATTCCCGGAAAATCCGGATTCACGCCACCACGGCCATAGTAGCTTTGGGGATGGGTTGCATAGTGCGTCAAGCCGGCCACCGGTTTGTCGCCGTTCCAGAACGCGATCAGCTTGACCATCGGATCGATCACTCCTTCGGGCGCTGCGATTGCCGCAGGATTTCGCGACGAACTGTAGCGCACGATCTTCACCCTGCCGTTGTCACCGAGGATACGTCGGTTCGATGCCACTTTTTCAACCTTGCCCTGGCCCAATCCGACGTGGGTGACCGGCTTCGTGTGCTTGAGCGATTCCTTCACTGCGTGTGCCACGTTGATGATCGCTTTTTGAGCGAAGGCGGGGTCGAACATCGATCCGCCCAAGCCGATGGTCTTCAGGAGTTCCTCCGTGCTGTAGTCCGCAGCAGGGGCGTCGTGTTGGTGGAGGGTGTGGACGGTGACCCGATCCGCCGTAGTCCCGGCGGCTTTCGCCAAAGCAGTGCAATACTCATCGTGGGCAGCGTTTCCGATGCCCACCCAATCGAAGGCGCAGAGCACGATCGGTTTGCCGCTTCCGAGAATGACGATGCCCCGCGCAGACAAGGGAGCTTCGATCTTCTTGACCGGCGTAATGCTGCCATTGCAAAGCGGAGCACCGATGGGTGGGGTTACGTCAGCATCAAAGACGGCGATGCGGAGTTCGGCGTGAAGCGAGAAAGATGCGACGAACAGAAAAACGGATGTGAGCAGACGTTGGGTTGAGAGGCGCATTGGGAGAGGTTGCAGCGGGGCGCTGTTCAAGGCAAGCACCTGAGGTCTGTTTACCGCCCCACTTGCGGTCGAATTTAATCAACTTGCGCAATGGTGTTTCATGAGGTCATGGAGACCTTCGGTCGAAGAGGTGAAACGGTCGGGAGACCGCTCCACAACGGCTGGTTATCTTCTGCTGTCGCTGCGCTCGTCGCTTGCGGCTACGACTGTTGGTCGAGGCTACTTCTTAAGGGAGAGCAAATAAGCGAGTAGATCAGCGGCTTCCTGCTCGGTCATCAGGTGAATGAGACCTTCGGGCATGAGGGAGAGGGATTGGGGTTTGTTGCTCTTGATCTGCTCGTGATCGACGCGCTGGGTTTGTCCGGTCGCGAGTTTGAGTTCGATAAACTTGTCGGTTCGTTGAGCAATGAAGCCGGTGTGGATTTCGCCGGCCCTTGTTTCCACGTTCCAGACCTGATACTCGGGGGCGATGGTCTTGGATGGGTGGATCAGGCTTTGGAGAAGTTGGGCGCGGTTGAGACGTTTGCCAACGTCGCCGAGGTTCGGTCCGAGATTGCGGCCGGTGTTGTTGAGTTGATGGCAGGCGAGGCAGGTGGCGAGTTTGCCGGTGTAGGTCAGCATGTTGGCGCCTGATTTGGGATTGCCGCGCAGGGTGAGGATTCGTGCCGGATCCCTCGTGCGTGCGGGACGCTCAGTCGGTGAACGGAAGCGATCGAACAGTGCACGGATGTTGTGATCGGTTGATGCCAACCCGTTATTGGTGGCTTCCTTTGATTTTGCCTTGCCCAAGGCACCGGTGGCGACTTCATGCGCGAGTTGCATGGCGGACGATGTATTGGACAAATCTGCTTTGGTTGGAGTTGTTGAATGGGCGGGCAACGCTGCCACCCAATCCCACAACAGTTTCGCGCCGTTCGGATCGACTTCCCGTGGACCGATCGGGGGCATGTGGCTCGCGCCGATGGCGCTGACGCGATAATTGAGGACCGATTGTTCCGGATGGCCGGGGACTATGACGCTGGCTTTCGTCAGTCCGAAGTCTCCGCGGGTCGGCGATTGAAAGACGGTGAACGACTCCGAGATCTGACGTTCGAAATTCACTTCGAGCGGTGCAGTTCCACCGCCGTGACGACGATGGCAATGCGCGCAATTGGCATGCAGCCATGAGCGGGCGCGGGTTTGCAAGGAACCCCCTTGGCGGCTGGATTGAATTTGGCCGCTCCGGTTTTGGTGAAAGAAGTCTGTGTTCGCGAGGCCAAGCGCGACGGCGATCTCGCGCGCGGGTTGGTTGGTGAATCCCGCGAATCCAGAGAGCTGCATCGGTTCGAACGCCGGAGTGAACTTGTTCCACATGTTATGGCAGCGCATGCATTCAGCGCGGCTGGGGATGCGGTAACGATGGCCTCCGCGCCAGGCACGCGGGTTCACGTCGAACTCGGTGCCTTCCGCGTCCACCAATTCCGCGTCGCTTCCTGATTCGTTCCATTGGTAACTATAGCCGTTCCAGGCATTCCCATCGTAATGGAGCACCTGGGTTTCGACCGGTTTCTTTCCAACGCGGATCGTCTTGGCGAGAACCGAGTCGGGCGGCCAGGTGGTGTCGGTGCGCCGAATCCGTCCGCCTTGATATTGAATCCGCGTGTGAACGGATTCGCGATCGGGAAGCGCGACATATCGAATGGACTGGGCGCCGTCGTGCCACATGGGTTCGTGGATCGCGAAGGGATAGACGCCGGGATTTGGTTCCTGTTCGGAGGTGTTCGCAAAGAGTCCGGTTTCGCTCAGCTTGCGGGGGAACTTCGAGGGTTGGCTGGCACGGGGATTTGGAATGAGGCGATAGATCTCCGATTCCGGACCGTAGTTGATGTAATAAAGTTCACGCTCGTTTCCAACGCCGAAGGTGGCGATGCGATGCGGGGTATCGGCAATCTCGATGTGTTCGGTCACTTGTCCGCCCTCGTGGCGAAGTGACCAGATCTTTCCAGTTTCGTAGTCGCCGTAAATGTACGCGCCGCGGAGTTTCTCCAGTCGCGTCCCGCGGTATTCGTAACCGCCTGTCATGGATGCGGCTTCGGTGTGCCGGTGCGCTGCGACAGGTGGTGAGATGGGTGCGAGTTGGCTCGCGCTTTCGGGTCGAATCGGATTGCTGGCTTCCATCGCGCTCCATCCGTAATTCCCGCCTTTTTCGATCAGGTGAATCATTTCCCACAACTCCCAGCCGACATCGCCCAGCCAGAGACGACCACGCGAATCAAAGCTCATCTTCCACGGGTTGCGAAAGCCGAAGGCCCAGATTTCAGGGCGCACATTCTTGCGTCCCACATAGGGGTTATCGCTTGGGACACGATAGGCCTTACCCTTGTCCGCATGATTGACGTCGATGCGCAGGACGGCGGCCAACAGGTCGGAGTTGTCCTGCCCGGTGTTTAGTCCATCAGGCGGGTTCGGTGCAGTGGCATCACCGGTTGAAACGTACAGCATGCCGTCGGGGCCGAATTGAAGATTCGCACCGTTGTGCCCGCCGCTTCGCCAGGTAAGAAGCAGCTCTTCAGTATTCGGCAGAATTCGAGGCGGGCCGTTCTTCAAAGTGAACTTGAATCGTGAGAGACGAGTTCCGGCTTCCTGATCGCCTGCGCGGGTATAGGCAAGGAAGACCTGGCTGTTTGTCTTCCATTTCGGATGGAAGACGAGTCCGTATGCGTTGCCTGTTTTCGGATGCAGTTGCTTTAGATCGATGAAGAGATTCAGTTCCGGATCGCTTGCCTTCTCAACGAACGACCAAACCTTTCCTTGTCGCGTCATGACGAAGAGACGTCCGTCGAGTGCGATCATTTCCAGTCCGTCACGGATCTTCAGGTTCGGGAAGACTCGCTCGGCGATGTACGGCTTGGGAGGTTCGGGCGAACCTTTGATGCGGGACTTCGTCCATGGTTCGCGGGCAGGCGGTTTGGGACAAGGATTCGAGAATGGCGGTTGGCCGCCTTGCCATTCCCCCTTCGCCGGATGTTCTGTTTGAACATATTTCTTCAACAGGTCCACCACGGCGTCCTTGCTCCTGTCGACATGCAGCTCGAACCAGTATCCCTCGTGTCCGGTCTTGGCCACCCGGATGCCGGCGCCGAGGCGGCCGCGATGATCGCCACCCGCACAATCCGCTGCGACCAAAGCCGCCATCAATCGGTCGGTCAGGCTTCCACGTGTTTCCTCGTAAGCTTCCGCCATCGCCTCGACCACCTCACGTCCGGCCAAGGTGTTTCCCTGGCATGAGTAAAACTTCCCGCTCATGGAGCCCCAGTAAATGCCAGCCGGATCGGCGTCTGACGGATTGCGATTCGCAGCGCGCCCCTTCATGTCGATGATCGCGAGCTGACGCTTTCCCTCTCGCTTGTCGTCCTTCAGCAGGATCGACAGGACCTCTTCGGGCCCATGGCCGGCTTCCAACAGGTCCAGCGCCTTTTCACCCCACTTGCGTTGCGACCAATGTTGAGTGCAGAACGCCCCCACACCCGCCCGCACGTACGGCACGACCTTTCCGACCGCCGGATAGCGGCTGGCCACCGCAGCGCCGCACTCTCCCGTCTTCGGATCGACGGCAACGATGGAGAAGGTGGCGATGACGGCATCATCCGGCTGCAGTTCCTCTGCACATCCGATTGAACCACCGAGTAAGCAGAGCGCGACAAGGAAGCTTTCGCGAAACGATCTCATGGGCTGAGCCGGGAAGATGACACCAGATGGCTGGCGATCCAAGCCCCGCAATTCCTTGACACAGCCCGGCTCAATTCGCTTTCTCTTCGTCAAATTATGAACAAATCCATTCGCACTCTTCTTGTTGCCACCGCACTCATCGCCTTCGCCAATCATTCAACTGCGGCCGACCTGCTCGCCAAGGGGCTCAAGGCTTGGAACCTGCAGAAGAAAGGCGCGTGGGAATTGAAAGACGGCGTGCTCAGTCCTTCCGAGAAACCGGGCGGATATATCTGGAGCAAGAAATCGTATGGGGATTGCGAAGTTTCCTTGGACTACAAGACCTCGGAGAAATGCAACAGTGGGCTTTTCTTCCGAACGGATCCCAAGAACGCGGTGCAGGGTGGATTCGAAATTCAGATCGCGTCCGATGGTCTTTACAGCGGAAAGCATATTGTGGGTGCGCTTTACGATGCGAAGGAGCCATCCGCGGCAGCCGGAAAACCGGACGGTGAATGGAATACCATGGTGTTGACCTGCAAGGGGCCGAAGATCAGCGTGGTGCTCAATGGCAAGAAGGTCCTCAACGTGAACATCGATGACTGGGATACGGGCAACAAAAATCCGGACGGTTCGAAGAACAAGTTCAAGACGGCGCTTAAAGATTTGCCGCGAACGGGCAAGCTTGGATTGCAGTATCACGGCCATCCCGTTTGGTTTCGGAATATCAAGGTGAAGAATCTGTGAGTTAGTGCTCACTTGAGACGTGTAGCGCCGTAGCGCAAATAGCTGTGGTTGCAGCCGCGTAACGGCAAGGCCACGGTACATGCCAGACACCATTCAGCCACGTAGTGGCGACCCGGTCGTGACTCCACTGCGCGGCTGAATTCTGTTCGTTCTTATCCGTGGGCTCGCCTCGCTCTCCCACGGCTGTTCATGTGAAGGCGCTACGCGCTGTTTCGGCCACCGGCGGTTTCGGGTCCGTATTATGCTGAGTGAAAATGTGGTTTTACTGAGATTTCTTTAAACGGTCTCAGCCTCCGTCCCGTCTAAATCCCCATTCCGTCGCGGAGCACCCGCGATCCCGCATCATGAGTGCCGATGAGCGAAAGCGAGTCATCCTCATCACCGGTGCCTCCACCGGAATCGGGCTTGCCTTGTGCCGCGCACTGTCGAAGGACGATACGTACATCACCATCGCAACGGCACGCCCGACTTCATTGAAGCGTTTTGGCGACGCGGAGTTGAATGAGAGCGAGCACTTCATCATTCGTTCGCACGACGTGACCTGTCCGGGACATGCGAGTTCACCGTTCGATGAGATTGAAGATCGCTGGGGTGGTGTCGATATCCTGGTCAAACAACGCGGGCGTTTCTTATCGAGCCGTTCAGGAACATCTCGAAGAAAAGGATGAGGTCGAACAATTTGCGGTGAATTACTTCGGTCCGATGAAACTGGTTCGACGCGTTCTTCCCCTTCATGCGCAACCAACACTGGGGATGTATCATCATCGTTTCATAGGTCGGTGGGATGATTGGCCATGCCGACCAGGTCCGTTTACAGCGCGTCCAAGTTCGCGTTGGAAGGCGCGTCCGAGGGGCTTTGGTATGAGCTTCGTCCTTGGAACATCCACGTGAGTCTGGTGCAGCCGGGTTTCATTAATTCAGACGGCTTCGAACACGTCCGCCTCACTCTACGCGGACGCATTGCCAGCCTGAAGGAGAACGAGGATTACCACGCGCATTACGAATACATGGGTGAGTTCATCAAGCGACACATGCGTCGCGCCTGGGCTACACCTGAATCGGTCGCGGGCAAGATACTCTCGGCGATTCGTTCTTTACGGCCACCGCTGCGCGTTCCAGCGACGATCGATGCGCGGCTGTTTTCCATCCTGCGCCGTATCCTGCCGCGCCGCGTCTACCACCATTTCCTCTGTTGCTGTTCGCAGTGGGGTTGAGATTTTCGTGTCGGCGAAGCTTTCGCATTCCCATTTGAACAATTCGCCATACATTTCGCGCATGAGCGAATCCCCATTGCTGCGCTTACAGGACGTCGAGATGGAATACGCCTCCACTGAGGGGGGCGAGAAGCTGTCGGTATTGCGCGGTGTGAATCTTGAAATTTCCTCGGCAGAAACGATCTCGATTGTGGGTCCATCCGGTTCCGGAAAGAGCACCTTGCTGAACATCATCGGCACGCTGGACATGCCTTCGAAAGGATCAGTGGAACTCGAAGGCCAGGATTTGACAAATCTCGGGGATGAGGATCTTGCCACACTTCGCAATGAGAAGATTGGCTTTATATTTCAGTCACATCATTTGCTGCCGCAATGCACCGTGCTCGAAAACGTTCTTGTGCCGACGATTCCCTCGGGCAAGAACGATGAGGCAGCCGTCAAGCGGGCCAGGCGCCTGCTGGAGCGCGTGGGTTTGCAGGAACGGCTCCATCACCGGCCGGGCCAATTGTCCGGTGGCGAACGTCAACGTGTGGCCGTGGTTCGCGCCTTGATCAATGCGCCTCGACTGGTGCTGGCGGACGAACCGACCGGTGCGCTCGATCGTTCCTCAGCGGAAAACCTGGGCGCGTTGTTGTTGGAACTGAACAAGGAAGAAAACGTCACCTTCATCGTGGTCACGCATTCGCTGGAACTGGCGAAGAAGATGGGGCGGGCCTATGAATTGATCGACGGAAAGCTGGTCGAATCCAAGTAGCGCGATGAATTTCACGAAACTCATACTTCGCAGCGTTACGCATCACGCCCGATCACATCTGGGTGTGGTACTCGGCGCGGCGATTGGTGCTGCGATTCTCGTTGGTGCCTTGCTGGTCGGATCTTCCGTCCAGCAGACCCTCCATCGCATGGCGCTCGACCGACTTGGCAAGATCGATCACGCCATGGTCACCGGCGATCGATTGTTTCGCGAACAACTGGCCACTGATCTCAGTGATGAATCCGTCTCCGCAGTCCCAGTCCTGTTGCTTCCAGGAACGGCGGTCAACAGCGACACCGGACAACGCGCCAACCGAGTCCAGATTGTGGGTGTGAATGAAGCGTTCTGGCAGTTGGCGAATGATGTGCCTGAAATCGGTGGGATTGGTGAAGACCAAGTCGTTCTGAACGATTGGCTCGCGCACAACCTGAAGCTCGATGTCGGCGACGAAATAGTGCTTCGCGTTCCCAAGCTGTCTTCGCTCTCTCGCGACGCACCGATGGCGCCCCAGGAAGACACCTCGACCGGTTTGCGATTGGAGGTTGCTGCCATTGTCAACAGTGATCAGATGGGGCGCTTCAGTCTTCAGGCCAACCAGGTGCCTCCATTCAACGCCTTCGTTTCATTGGAGCGATTGCAGGAACGCGTTAACGCCGAGCAGCAGGCGAATGTCTGCCTGCTCAGTGGAACGGCCAAAACGAAAGACTTGTCCGCACGGCTCAAGGAACACTTCACGCTGCAGGATGTCGATCTGCAGTTGCGTCTGCTTTCTGACGACCGGGGCATCGAACTTCGCTCGCCTCGAGTATTCCTTGATGTAACCGTGGTTGATGCGGCCAAGGCGGCTTTTCCCGATGCGCAGTTGATCCAGACCTATTTCGTGAACGCGCTTCGCTCCGGGGAAAACATGACGCCGTATTCCATGGTCACAGCCGCGCAGGCACCCCTGGTTCCAGCGGACGTGAAGGACGACGAGATCATCCTGAACAAATGGGCTGCTTCAGATCTCAACGCCAATCCCGGCAACGAAGTCTCGATCACTTACCACGTCGTTGGCGCGGGGAGGAAGCTGGAGGAACGAACAAATACCTTTCGCGTGAAGAAGCTGGTGCCCATGGAAGGCATCCACTTCGACCGCGATCTAATGCCGGACTTCCCGGGTATGACCGATGCGGAAAGCTGCCAGGATTGGGATACCGGCTTTGCCATTGATCGGGATCAATTGCGCGACAAAGACCAGAACTACTGGGATCAGTATCGCGGAACTCCCAAGGCCTTCGTCACCGCAGCTGCCGGTGCGTTGATGTGGAAGAACCGGTTTGGCAATTACACCGGTGTTCGATTCAAGGGTGGCGATACGAATGCGGCTGCTGCGCAACTGCTGGCCTCATTTGATCCCTCGACGATCGGGTTCAATTTCCAGCCCGTGCGCGCGCAAGCCCTGGCCGCCGGCAAGGGAAGCCAGGATTTTGGTGGTCTGTTCATTGGTTTCAGCTTCTTCCTCATCTTTGCCGCTCTGGCGTTGATATCGATGCTGTTCCAATTCGGCGTGGAACAACGCGCCAAGGAAGTGGGCACGCTGCTGGCGACCGGTTTTCAGCCGGTTCAAGTCCGCAAAATGTTGTTGGGTGAGGGGATTGTGCTCGCGGCCATTGGCAGTGCCATTGGCTTGTGGGGTGCGATTGAATACGCCCGCATCATGCTCTACGCGCTGAGCACGGTCTGGAAGGATGCGGTGGGCACCATTGAGCTTCGCTACTACTCGGACACCGGGATGCTGATTGGGGGATATGTTGGTGCGGTGATCGTGGCGGGGTTCAGTATCTGGCTGGCCTTGCGCAAACAGATCAATCAGCCGGCGCGTGAACTTCTGGCGGACAATGATCCGAGCATTGGCGTGAGTGATGCCGCGGGTAACAAGAGCAATCGCGGTTTCTGGATCGGCTTTGGTTCACTGGTTGTTGGCCTTGTGCTCACGGGGTGGGCGTTCAAGGCAGATGCAGGTGTTGCGCCGGGAGCATTCTTTGGAGCAGGAGCGCTCTTGTTGATAGCTGCGATTTCCTTCACCGGTGTGCTGCTTTCAAAGCTTGAGTCAGCCAATTCAAACAGCGCTCCATCACTTGGTGGACTCGGCATGCGGAACGCGACGCGCCGGCGCAAGCGCAGCATGGCCACGGCAACGATGCTTGCCTGCGGGAGTTTCCTCGTGCTTTCCATCGGTTCCTTTCGGCTTGATGAAAACCTGAAGGCCAATGAACGGAGCTCCGGCACGGGGGGCTTCACCTACATCGGCGAAACATCGACAGGAATCAGCTTCGACCTCAACACGAAGGACGGGCAGGAACACGTGGGCTTGGGCACGGATGATCTTCCTGATACCAGCTTCGTCCAGATTCGGGTGAAGGAAGGGGACGATGCAAGTTGTCTGAACCTCAATGCCGCGCAACGACCACGAATCCTCGGCGTCGATCCCGCTGCGATTGAAAGCCGGAAAGCATTTTCATTTGCCAAAGCGCTGGAGGCGGAGGGACTTGAACGGTGGAATCTTCTGAAGATGGAAGGGGAGGACGATGCGATTCCGGCCATTGGGGATAACGCTTCGATCATGTGGGCGATGAAGTCGGGCGTCGGCAAGATCATCGAGTATCCCGATCCAGACGAACAGGGGCGTAAGATTCGTTTTCGTCTGGTGGGTGGTTTGGCGAACTCAATTCTTCAAGGCAGCCTGTTGATTGAGGAGGAGGAATTCGCCCGGAGGTTTCCGAGTATCGAAGGCTATCGGATGTTCCTGATCGATGCACCCAGCGGGAACACCAATATCACGGACGAGCTGAGCTATGCCCTTCGCGATGACGGGTTGGAAATTACTGAGGCGACGACTCGCCTGGCGCAATTCAACGCGGTGCAGAATACTTACCTGGGAACTTTTCAGATCCTCGGAGGGCTCGGCCTTCTGCTGGGCAGCGCCGGACTCGGCGTGGTGGTGCTGAGGAACGTGCTTGAGCGAAGGCAGGAACTCGCAGTGATGCTCGCATTAGGATTCCGTCGCGGATCGTTGCGATGGTTGGTGGTGAGTGAGCACGCCGCGCTGCTTCTGCTGGGGTTGTTCAGTGGGATTGGAGCTGCGGTCGTGGCGGTCATTCCGGCGATGCAGGCGCCGACGAGTGATCTGCCGTATGACGTGCTGATCAAGACCCTCGCAGCCGTGTTGGCAACGGGCGTTTTTTGGACGTGGATTGCGGCAGCGTGGGCCTTGCGCGACAAGATTTTGAATGCACTCCGAAATCCGTAGGGGAATCCGTCCAACAAATATGAACTTTCGAGACTCTCTCAATCGGACCTGCCAGACGTATGGGGCATGTGTCATGGTGCTTCTCCTGATAAGCGCCTTTCAATTGCCAGCGGCCAATAAACCCTTTCCCAAAGCATGGGGCCCGCCACCAAAAATCCAGACGCAGGATTACGTAAAGCTCCCGCATGGCTTTGGCCATGGCAGTTCCACGCTGAAGAACTGGATCAACCAGAAAGTCGCCGGTGAAGCCGCGCGCCGGGTGAACCCGATCCACTCAAAGTTCCCCAAACATTGGGGGGCTCCACCTCGGCGGTTGACGCGTGATCATGTCCAATTGCCGGGTGGATATGGCATGGGGAGTTCCACGCTCGCCCGTTGGATCAAGGGGCGCATGGCACTCGACGCAAAGCGTGCCGCTACGAAACTCAAGCCGCTCTACCAGAATGATCTCTCGAACGAAAAGCCGGGCGAATTGAGCTTTGGTAGGTTCATGGTTCTCGGTGGTGAGTTCACCATCACGGAGACCGCCGGAAACAAACTCATTGAACTTCCCGGAGCGCCGTTGGAGTCATTCGGAACGTTGTTTGGTCCGAACGAAGCCACCAATGTGCTCGCCCGGGCAAAGATATTCAGCACGAACAAGAAGCGTCGCTATCCGGCGTTCGGTCTTGGGCTGAATGGTGTCGGTGGTTATCGGCTTCAGGTCTCGGCGGCAAAGCGAAAACTCGAACTTTTCAAGCGGGACGATGTCGTGGCGCAGATTCCGTATCGTTGGCAATCCGGCAAGTGGACCTGGCTGGAGATCCAGGTTCGCAAGACGGACATGGCCTGGTGCGTGGAAGGTCGTGCGTGGGTCGATGGCGAAGCCAAGCCGGCGAACTGGTTGATCAGTTTTGACGACAAGGAAGAGCCGTTCGCGGGAATGGCTGGGATCTGGGGACAGCCGTATGCAGGGACGCCGATTCAGTTTGACGAGCTGGCTGTATTTCGCCTGGACGAATAGTGAAACCAGATCCAACTTGACCGCTTGGCGGGCGTCATGCGCAATCGCGGCATGTCCACATTGAGAAAGATCGCGAATTCGGATCGTCAAGAATTGCGGGTGAACGGATGCCAAGACAGGTCCGAGAGTTTTCTCCCTCAGGGAGAACGCGTCCGGAAGAGTTCGATTCACATTCTTACCCACGCTTTTCGTGAACACTCGTTTTGGCTGCGCTGGCTGCGTTTCGCCCTTGCGCTGCTGCTGCTTCCCCCCACGCTCTCAGCCGACCGTCCGAACATCATTCTTCTCATGGGTGACGATCATGGCTGGGAGGAAACCGGTTACAACGGTCACCCGCACGTCAAGACGCCCGTGCTCGATGAAATGGCTGCGAAGGGTTTGCGACTCAATCGTTTCTACGCAGCTCATCCTTCTTGTTCGCCGACACGGGGAAGTGTGTTGACAGGACGTCACCCGAATCGTTACGGCACATTTACGCCGAATTATTCCATGCGCCCGGAGGAGATCACGGTCGGGCATCTGCTCTCTGAGGCAGGTTACATGACCGGACATTTCGGCAAATGGCACGTTGGTCCAGTGAAGAAATCCTCCCCGACGAGTCCAGGCGCACTGGGCTTTGATGAATGGCTATCGCACGACAACTTTTTCGAACTCAACCCGGTGCTTTCGCGAAACGGTGGACCACCACAGAGATTCGAGGGCGAGAGTTCGGAGATCATCATCGATGCAACCATTGAGTTCATCCGGAAGAGCAAGGACAAGGGACAGCCATTCTTCACGATCGTGTGGTTTGGATCACCGCACGAACCCTACAGCGGCTTGCCAAAAGACTTGGCGCTGTATGACGACCTGCCGGAGAAATATGCGAAGAAGACCGTTTCGCTGACCTCAAACAAGACTGGATCACGCACCAAACGCCCACTGCGTGATGTGCTGCGCGAGCGCTACGCGGAGATCACGGCGATGGATCGCTCTATTGGGACGCTTCGCAAATTCCTGAAGGCGGAAGGGCTGCGCGGCAACACATTGCTCTGGTATTGCGGTGACAACGGCACGCCGTCGAGTGGTGTCGCGGAGTCTCCCCTGCGAGCGCAGAAGGGCACGATGTATGAGGGAGGAATCCGTGTTCCAGGTGTGATCGAATGGCCTGCCCAGATTCGCAAGTCCTTCAGCTCGGACGTGAATGCGGTGACGAGTGACATGCTTCCGACGCTTTGTGCGTTGGCGAAGCAAGATCTTCCCAGGCGGCCGCTTGATGGGATTGATCTGGTGCCCTTGATCGACGGGAAGATGAAGAAACGTTCCACGCCGATCTGTTTTTGGGCGTTCAAATTCAGCGACCGTTCCAGGTCCATGCCGTATATTCATGCGGAGTTGCAGCAGGGAACGACTCCACTGGTGAAGCTCATGAAGGGCATCCCGACGCGCAATTTTGTGAACTATCATCACTCAGGCATCACCGAGGATGATTACCTGGGTGCACGGGTGATTCTGGATGGCGACTACAAGCTGGTGATCGACGGCTCAAAGAATTCCGGGACGGAGTTGTTCGATCTGGGCGAAGATGAGGCGGAGGAACAGAACCTCGCGACGAGCAAACCTGAACTCGCCGCGAAGTTGTCGAAGGATCTTCGTGCCTGGCAGGAATCGGTCACACACAGCCTGATGCGCGGGGATTACTAACCTCCTTACGTCGGCTGCTACGAGATGAACTAAGGATTGAGGATCACCGGCTATCCCGCTTCTCCGCGATGCCGAACTTGTGCATTTCGCTGAGCAGGCGGTCGATGGATTCGAAACGCAGGTCGCCCTCTTTTGCGATTCTCTTGCGAATCTCGCGCAGTTTTTCCTTCTGACCTTTCATGTGCTGCTTCACGGCTTCCACCAAGGCGCTCCATTCGGTATGTGAACCTGATTCATCGGCTTCGCGACGAGCGCGCTTCAGGTGTGCGTCGGCTTTCGTTGACGAGTCCTGCTCTTCCGACAGCAGGTGATTCAAGGCGGCCTCCAAGTGGAGTCCGGTGATTTCGGTCTGGCTCAGGCCTCCATGTCCCTTCAGCTACCGTTCGATCACCTTGGCTGCATCGCCAAACGCTCGTCGGTAAACGCACGCCAACCCCTGCCGGGTTTGTTGAAGAACTCATCGAAGCCAAACATCGTCATCTTGTCGCGATTCTCGATTGGATTTCGGCCGTGGATATCCGGAAGGTAGAGGTCCTCAGTATTGATTTCGGACTTCAGGTTCACGCGCACATGAAATCGGTTGTCGCCTGCCTCGTGATGCACTGCCCGGGTGCCAGGTTCCGGCAGGGTCTTGACGAATGACACATGCAGGACGGCTGAAGGAACATGTGCCAGGTCGTCGAGGAAGAGATTCAATGCCTTTGCGTCACTCTTGTAATACATCGTCGTGAAGGAATTGATGAACATGCCACCGATGAATTTGCAGTCCTTTCGGTTCAAGGCTGCGTAGACCTATTTGAGAACGCTTTCGCCGTGCTTCGTGCCGAGGGCAATGTTTGGTTGCTTGAGTTTTCCGGCGAGTGCGAATGAGTCGATCTTTCCGATCAACAAGGTCGTGGCGCAGGCCAGCCAGACGGAGAATTGAAGTGCTTTCATGTCTAGGAAGACACGAGTGCACCGAGTTTGTTGGAAGAATAACCTGCGTCGTTGAAAAACTGCGCGGAACAGGAAGACCTCGAATCGAAGTTCGATCTACTTCTTGGCAGGCGGAGTCTTGGGAGCCGGTGCAGCCTTTGTGGGAGAAGCTTTCGACGCCGGTGCAGATTTACTGACCGCGGGCTTGGCCGGAGCTGCCTTGGTCGTCGGGGCCGCGTTCGTTGGTGCGGGCTTTGCTGGAGCCGCATTGGTCGAGACGGCGTTGGTATTCGCAACGACATTGGTTGAAACCAACAGCGGGGTGGCCGTGGTGGGAACGGTTGCGGGTGCAGATCCCGTGGGCGTGATCTGGGGGAATTTGCGGAGCAGGTCATCCTTGCGAGTGCGTGCTTCCGAAGCCCAAGGTACCGGCTGGGTTTCGCTCTCACGGATCAATTCGTCGTAGTACCGCAGGGCCTGTTCGGGCTTGCCGTTCTCAGTATGAATCAAAGCCGCTGCGAGCTTTGAGAGATTCGCCTCCGTGGTGCCGGCGGCAGAGGTGACCAGCGCTTCGTAGGCCGCCAATGCTTCGTCGGTCTTGTTCTGGGCATCCAGGCTTGCGGCCACACCGTAACGCGCACCGTTGGCCCATGGATGGGCGGGGAACTGATTCACGTATTCCTGAAAACGGGTTTGGGCTTCCGGATACTTGTTTTCCGAGAAAAGCGCTCCGGCCCCAAGATAGAGAGCGCGCTCGCCGGCAGTCGTGCTGGCAAAATCGGTGGCCACCTTCAGGTAATCTGAAGCCGCAACCGGTTCTTCGTCAAAACTCTCCACCGCAAACAATGCGGCATTTGCATCAGACTCCTTCTGAGAAGACAGGTGGGTGGCCGTGTATCCAACAAATACAGCAACCACGAGCGCAGTTCCGCCCAGCCTGAGCTGGCGCTTACGCGTCTCTGCCCAGGTCTGAAGCTGGAACAGGATATCCTGCTCTTCTTCTTCCTTATTTTCTTCCGGCTCGGCCATAAAGGGCCGGAATCATCCGGGCGTCGAACCAAAACGCAAGTCCGAAAATGTGGTTTCCGCATGCTGGGGCGCATCCCGGTTTCTTGCAATGCTTGGTAAGCTGGGGCAATTGCCACCAGTGTTTGGGTGAATGCACGGGACAAAAGAAGCCGAAACTGAAATCGAGAGTTTTCTCCCTCACCCTCAGTCCCTCTCCCAGCGGGACAGTGAGGTGAGGGAGAACGTGTCAACGAGTTTTGTCTCTGTGTTGTAACGATCCTTACCATCCGCAGCATCGGTTCAAATCGATTTTTGGGTGCGCTTGTTTCAGAAGCGCGGCCCGGGCCCGGGTTCGTATTGGCGCGTCAGGCCGGAACGCTCCGGCACTCGCTGCAATAATGTGGGATGCGCCCCGCATGTTGGTGATTCTGCATCGAGCGTGGCGGAGGCCGTGATCGCACGAAGAAAGAGTAGCGCGCGACATACAGTGGCAAGAGCGGTTGCCAGCCCCATCCCTCGCCGCTACCTTGCGCGCCCGTGGCGAAGCGGAACGGCTCATGCATTTCCCTGAAAGGAGTGCGACACAACAACCTGAAGGGATTCGACCTCGACATTCCGCTGGGCAAACTCGTCGTCTTTACCGGCCTGAGCGGATCGGGAAAGAGCTCGCTGGCGTTCGACACGCTCTATGCCGAAGGGCAACGGAGATACATTGAAACGTTTTCCCCCTATGCCCGGCAGTTTTTCGACCGGATGGACAAGCCGCAGGTCGGCCGGATCGAAGGCATTCCTCCAGCGATAGCGATCGAACAACGGAACAGCGTTCGCACCACCCGGTCGACGGTGGGAACAATGACCGAGGTATGCGATTTCATGAAAATGCTCTGGCCGCATCTTTCACAGCTCTTCTGTCGTGAATGCGACCAGCCGGTGGGCAAGGAATCATCACCATCGGTGTGGAAACACATCCTGAAAGAAGCGAAAGGCCGGCGGGCGATGATCGCCTTCGATCTTCCGGTATCGAAGAAACTGTCCGTCGCCGACTCGCTCAAACTGGTGGCAAGGCAGGGGTATCAGAGGCTGTTGATCGGCGGAGCGCCGGTGCGAATTGAGGAAGCTGAGGCCCAACTGAAAAAGGGAACGAAATGTCTGACAGTGGTTCAGGATCGGGTCGGAATCAGCACCCACAACCGCTCGCGTTTCGTCGAGGCCTGCGATCAGGCTTATCACTTTGGGAAAGGACATCTGGTTGTCCTGCTCGAATCAGACACCGGCGGAAGACCGGAAGTGAGATTGTTTTCCAATCGCCATCACTGCGCGAGCTGCGACATCGATTACCGCGAGCCGACCGGTTCGCTCTTCTCATTCAATCACCCGTTCGGAGCCTGTCCGGAATGCAAGGGTTTCGGCCGCATTATCACGATAGACTATGAACTGGCCATTCCCGATCGAACGCTCGCGCTTGCCGGCGGAGCTGTGAAACCGTGGCGCAGCGGATTCAGCGCGGAATGCCAGTCGGATCTGAAAAAGTTTTGCAAGACGGCCGGCATATCAATGACCACGCCCTTCAAAGACCTTTCAGAATCCACCCAGCGGTGGGTGATCGAGGGCGATCCGGACTATGGCATCGACGATGAGCACGAATGGCCACGCGCATGGTACGGTGTGAAGGGCTACTTCCGCTGGCTGGAGAGCAAATCCTACAAAATGCACGTGCGTGTACTGCTCTCGCGCTATCGTGCCTATTCGGTCTGTCCGATTTGCCGTGGCAAACGACTGCAACCGGAAGCACTCGCGTTTCAATTGCCGATAGAGCGCATCTCACTGGCGGATTTTTACGATCTCACGATCGCGGACGCGGGTGACATGCTTCGCAAGATTCGCTCACGAATGAAGGGCTTGAAGAAGAATGATCCGATGGCCCTGGCACTCACTGAGGCAGCTTCGCGAATCGGTTTCCTCAACGAGGTCGGTCTGGGTTACCTGACGCTCAATCGTCCGATGCGAACCCTATCCGGAGGCGAGACCGAACGGGTCAGCCTGACATCATGCATCGGGACCCGCCTGGTCAACACGCTCTACGTTTTGGACGAACCAAGCGTGGGGTTGCATCCGCGCGACACAGAACGCCTGATCACGGTGGTCAAAGAGTTGCGTGATCTGGGCAACACGGTGGTCGTTGTCGAACACGAAGCGGAGATGATGCGTGCTGCGGACGAAATCGTGGACCTTGGGCCGGGGCACGGAGAGAGCGGTGGCGACCTGGTCTTTCAAGGACATTATTCGCGAATTCTTAAATCGTCGAAATCGTTGACCGGAAAATATCTCGCGGGGAAGACGAGGATTGAAATTCCGAAGAGACGCCCTCGCGCCGGGAGGTGGCTCAAGCTCGTCGGCGCCGACAAGAACAACCTCCAGAACCTGACGGTCAAACTGCCGCTGGAACGCTTCATTTGCATCACGGGCGTGAGTGGTTCGGGGAAGACAACGCTTGTTCGCGAAGAGCTGCTCCCGGCCTTGCGCGCCGTGCTTGGTGGCGAGGAGGAAGGCAAAAAGGCCTCCGATCGTATGGAAGCAGATGCGGATACGGAAGCCGATGGCGGAACCGTCGGATCTCACGTCGAAGGCTGTGATGGATTGAGCCGGGTGGTCTTGGTCGATCAATCCACGCTTGGAAAAACTCCCCGTTCCAATCCGGCTGTTTACATCGGCGCGTTCGAGGACATTCGAGAGGTATTTGCGCGATCCGAGCTGGCGAAGGAACGTGGAATGAAGGGCAGTTCGTTCAGTTTCAATTCCACCCGCGGCCAATGTGAGCGATGCCGTGGGGCCGGCTTTGAGAAGATCGAAATGCAGTTTCTCAGCGACGTGTTTGTGAAGTGTCCCGCCTGCGACGGCTGCCGTTATCAATCGCATATTCTTGAAGTAAAGATTGGCGAACAACAGTGGAGCGTCGCTGATGTGCTCGCTGCGACGATTGATGAGTGCGTTGAGTTTCTCGGACAATTTGACGATTCCCGCTTCGCCGGAAAAGCGCAGCCGAAGCTGCAGCTGCTTCAGGAAGTGGGGCTTGGCTACCTGCGACTCGGGCAGCCGATCAACACGCTTTCAGGTGGTGAATGCCAGCGGCTCAAGCTGGTCAGCCACCTCGCGGAAGTGGTTGGCCGGGAAGGTGACGGAATTCTCTTCCTCTTTGATGAACCCACGACCGGGCTGCACTTTGACGACGTGCGCGTGTTGCATCTCGCGTTTCAACGACTGGTGGACGCCGGGCATACGGTGGTGGTGATCGAACACAACCTCGATCTGACCAAGTGTGCCGACTGGATCATCGACCTGGGCCCGGAAGCCGGTGCGGGTGGAGGCAAGATCGTCGCAGAAGGAACGCCGGAGAAAATCGCCAAGGCTCGCGGGAGTCACACGGGGCGTTACTTGAAGCCGCTCTTGAAGAAGTAGCGAGGATTCTTCGGGAGAAGCCCGAGGTTCAGTTTCCGCCGAACTGCTCGGCCTACTTCTTCGTCTTGTGGATCTTGCGTTGCGGCTTTTCCTTTTTCGGAAGCCACTTCACCAGACGCTTTTTCAAGTCGATTGATCCGTCCAGCCTCGCGAGGTTCTTCCACTCGTAGGGATCCTCGCGCTCGTCATAGAGTTCCTCATCACCATTGGCGTAGCGGATGTAGCGATGCGTTTCCGTCCGCACAGCATGATTGCCACGCCCATGCGTCGTGATGGCGGGGAACTTCCACCCGGCCTTCGGATTCTTCAGCAGGGGGATGATGTTGTGGCCGACGACATGTTTCGGTTTGTCGATGCCTGTGAGCGCGCAAAGCGTCGGGTATACGCTCATCAAATCGACCGGCCTTGTGGAACTGCTCCCCGCCATCGTCGTGCCCGGGGCCACCCAGATGAATGGTACGCGAGTCGGTTCCTCCCAGACGGCGAACTTGCGCCAGTGCTCCTTCTCGCCGAACGACCAACCGTGATCGCTCCAGAGCACGATGATCGTGTTGTCCTTTTGCGGGCTTTGCTCTACTGCGTCGAGCAGGCGGCCAACGTTCATGTCCGTGTAGGCGCAGGTCGCGAGATAGGATTGAATGGCGGCCTTCCAACGACCGCTCTTGAGAAACTTCGCATGGTCCCCGTTCGGATTGGCCATCTTCACACCAGCGGGCGGGATATCCGCAAGGTCGTTCTCGATGTGCGGGGGGAGCTGGATCGATTCGATCGGGAAGGCGTCGTAATACTTGCGCGGAACGACGAAGGGCAGATGCGGTTTGAAAAGTCCGCAGGCGATGAAGAAGGGCTTGTCCGATTTTTCCTGCAATCGCTTGATACAATAATCCGTCGTGTGCCAGTCCATCAGGTCCTCGTCTTTCAAATTGGGATGCACCTTGTCGTTGTGGTAGCCATCATTCTTCTCCACCCCCGGCCCATTCGAGTTGAGACCTTCACGGGACATGTAGTCCGTCCACTCCGATTCGTGATACGCCATGGAATGATAAATCTTCCCCGCTCCGTATACGCGATAACCCGCATCGAGAAACTGCGCACTCAGCCCATCACCTGCGGGCTGATACCGCTTCCACTTGTGTCCGTTCTTGTAGCAACCGGTCGTCCAGGGGCGCCGTCCACCCATGATCGCGCAACGCGAAGGCTCGCAGGCCGGCACCGCGCAATAGGCGTTTCGAAATGTCGTTCCCATCTTCGCCAACCGATCGATGTTGGGCGTTTGAGCTTGGGGATTTCGGCCCAGGTGGGTGACCCAGTGATTCAGGTCATCGATGGCGATGAACAGGACGTTTGGGCGGTCCGCCGATCTGGAAACGAGGGGCAGACAAAAGAGCAGGAACAGGAGACAAAATCGATTCATGGGTTCGGATGATAGAAAGCCGTGGCGGGAATGAAACACCCATTTGCCTCGGAGCGGGGGGGGGATTCTCGATTGCGCGGTTGATCTCAGCCAGTCTCCCGCGCGAGAACAGACTTCAGATGGAATTGGGGAATTCCGGAACGAGCACGGAGGCTGAGACAGGCCCTTCCGAAGCGAAAAACTCCACCGTATTGTCTTCCTTGCAGATCCAGACTTCCTTGGCGCCACGCTCAAAGTAGAGGGCGCGCTTCTGGCGCATTTCATCCTCGGAATTCGACGGGGAAAGAACCTCAATGCAAATCTCCGGAGCCTCTGGATACGGAGTCGCCAGTCCCCACCGTGCATGGAACTCTTTGGAAAACCAGACGACATCGGCAACCTTCGTTCCATCGCTGGTATCGATCGAGCACTCCGGCAAGACCTCTCCGTCGTCCAGAAGGCGGAGGAGATGCCTGATCAGACGGCTTTGGCGAAAACTGTGTTCGTTCGAAGCCGGACCCATGACGATTTGGCCCATGCCATTCATCTCAATGCGATACTGAAGGTCTTTCAGGTCTGGGTTTTCACAGACTTCCTGCCAATTCACTTGATCAATATGTAATCGATTAATGCATATTCCAACATTCTTTTCCAAACTGCCGATAAGTCGATCCGCAATCCAACATCCGGCACACCTCTCCATTTCAGCTCGAATAACTCAGCAATTTCGTCCTTCTAAATCCCCAATCATTCCGCCAAATATTTGGACATTCACTGGTTCGACCGTTACAACGGGCCAGTTTCAGAGCACAAAATGAAGAAAATCACCCTGTTGATTGGAACCTTCGCCGGATCGCTTCTTCTGGCCCTCGACGCATCTGCGGCGGGCAAGATCGATTTTAAGAAGGATATCGCCAGCATCCTTGAAAAACGCTGCATCGAATGCCACGGCCCCGATAAGAAGAAGGGTGGCCTCCGTCTGCACACCAAAGACGAGGCCGTTCAGGATGAAATTATCACGCCCGGGAAGCCGGACGAAAGCGAGGTGTATGCCCGCATCGTCTTGCCGAAGGACGACGATGATATCATGCCTCCCAAAGGCGATCCCCTGACCACTGCGGAACAGCAGAAGATTAAAGACTGGATTTCGCAGGGTGCGATCTGGCCGAGCGGGTTTGTGATTGGCGGCGCCGCGCTGGCAAAGAAAGAGGAGGGCCCCGGACCAGCCGCGACTCCGGATGAGAAGAAGGCTATCGCTGAGCTTGAAAAGGCCGGCGTCAGCGTCCGCCAGATTGCTCAGAAGCTAAACTGGACCTACGTCAACCTGCGCGTCATTGGTTCAAAGTTTGACGCCAAGGTCTTTGCCCAACTCGCCCGCGTTCAGACTCTCCAGGAACTCAATGCAGCCGGCGTCAACCTGACCGCTGCCGACATCGCCAACATCGGGAAGCTCAAGAACCTCAAACGCCTCCATCTCGAACACACCACCGTGGACGACAAGACGCTTGCTCCGGTGAAGAACCTCGCAAACCTCGAATACCTCAACCTCTTCAACACCAAGGTCACCGACGCAGGTCTCAACCAACTGGCCAGCCTCAAGAAACTCAAGAGCCTCTACCTCTTCCAGACCAAGACCACCGGAAAGGGAGTTGCGGCGTTGAAGAAACAGATGCCCAAGACCTACATCGACACCGGCTGGGACCTGAAAGAACTCGAAAAGATCAAAGCCGAAATCAAGGCCCGCGAAGAAGCTCGCAAGAAGAAGGAAGAAGAGGAAAAGAAGAAGGCCGAGGCCAAAAAGAAAGCCGATGCGGAAGCGAAGAAGAAAGCGGAGGCGAAGAAGAAAGCGGAGGCGAAGAAGAAGGCCGATGCGGAGGCGAAGAAGAAAGCGGAAGCCGAGGCCAAGAAGAAGGCTGAGGCAGCCAAAAAGAAGCCCGCTGCGAAAAAGCCTGCCGCCAAGAAACCGGCTCCGAAAAAGGCCGCTCCAAAGAAAAAGGCCGACGACAAGAAGAAGTAATCCGGAATTCATTCGATTCTTACATTTCACAAGGCGGCCTGCGGGCCGCTTTTTTTGCGCGCTTTGCGGGGCCGATTCCGGAATGGAGTTTCGTGGTGTTTATTCGCATCTTCGCACCATGCAGAAGGTCAACACCAACGAGCTGGAAGAATTCGAATGGAAATCGCCCAATGGCAATTTTGGCGGTGCGGGCAAGGAAATTTCAGAGGCGCTGGGCCGAGAGCCGCAATCAACGGACTTGCTGAAACGACATCCCTTTGATGTGGAGATCCTGCGCATCCCGGCAGGCAAGGCACCGTATCCGTTTCATTCCCATTCCGCTCAATGGGAGTTCTATCATGTGATCTCCGGATCAGGTTCCGTGCGTGATGATGAAGGCACGACGCCGATCGTGGCTGGGGACGCGTTCCTCTTCAGACCGGGCGAGGCCCATCAATTGCGCAACGATGGCACAGAAGATTTAATCGTTTACGTCGTCGCCGACAATCCAATCGGTGAATCGTGTCATTACCCGGACAGCGGGAAGTGGTTGGTACGCTCGCCCGAGAACCGTCTGATGCGTTCGGACGCGCTGGAGTATTACGATGGTGAGGAGTAGATACGAATCCCGAGCTCTCGTTCGTCCGGTTTCTTAATCGTTGTCTCAATCCTTGTCTGGAGCGTACTGCAAAAAGAATGTCGGATGCAATTCTGGTCAGAATGCTTTCCAATGACAGAGACCCCATCGGCGTTGCGCCGATGGTGAACAAGATTGTTGGCTAAATCCGTCTCATATACACCGCGGCTCCATCCAGCTTGTCTGGAGGGTGAAGAAGTTTCACACGCGGTATTCACAGGTGCACCGGATCAACTGATTCACCATCGGCACAAGGCCGATGGGGCCCATTGGATGATGATATCGGTTAGCTCACCAATCTTTCTCATCACCGAGACAAGCTCGGTGGGCTCGTTTGTCCCTTCAGTTTCCGATATCCTTTTGCACTTCGCTCCAATTCTCCGAGATTGAGACAACGATGAGGACAAGGATTAAGATCCTGATGCGGGCTACTTCTTCACCCAGTTCGGAACCTTGCCATTACCGGTGGATTCCCCAGCCAGCAACCAGGTCAGGTTGAATCGGGCAAGAGTTGATTGGCCCTTGGCCTCATAATGCAGGTAGATCCAGCCTTCGCTCGGCGTTCCCGGGCGTCCGGAGTTCATCGAGGAATAGGCGCTGGGTCCCGCGTCAACGAGCCGCTTGATCGGCCAGCTCTTGCCTCCGTCAAAGCTGCCCCAGACGGTGATTCGTTCGCGGGTCTTGTTGGAGGTGTCCAGGTTGCTGAAGACGAGGATGTCGCGTCCATCGACGGGCAGGCGCGTCAAACCACCCATGCAGCCATAGGCGCGATCCTGCCTTCCGTCGGGAAGGACGCCGATGATCTTCCAGTCCTTCCAGGTATGGCCACCGTCCGTGCTCCATGCCTCGCGCCGGCGCGTCGGCGTCTTGACTTCCGGCCAATGGACGCGCGAGTTGTAATAGAGCGTGCCGTCGGACAACTCGGCGATGCAGGCTTCACCGGTTCCCATCTCCGGAAACGGTTCGCTCGGCTTCCAGGTCTTCCCATGGTCGTCGCTGTAAATCGCCGAGGTGTAATGCTTGGGCCAGCGGGCAGATTCGTTCTTGCCGGCGTAATCACGGGCGGGACGAATGATCCGTCCCGCATGTTTCCCGTGGCGCAATGTGATCCCGGCGTCGTTCATGTGCATGGACAACTCATTGCCGCGTGAGTCCTTCGCGATATTCACCGGGACGGACTTCCAGGTCTTCCCGTCGTCGGAACTGCGGAAGATTGTCAACTTTGCCGGCGGGTGTTTTTCCTCAACAAACACGAACAGGTCGCCGGTATTCTCATCAACAATTCCCCCGCCACCCTGGAAGCCGGGTTGTGCGATCACCATTTCCTTGCCCCAGGTCTTGCCACCGTCCTCGCTGCGACGGACGCGGAAGCGCTTGTTCCCATACGTGGCAACGAGCGTGCCCTTGGTGGTTACCAGGATGTTCGGAAAGCGTTCCCCCTTGAAGACCGTGCTCTTGGCAAAACGTGCCTTGCCGACAAACGGCTTGAGCGGCCCTTCGAACTTGTTTCCCGCGAGAATAGACGTGCTCAGGACGAACAGAACCAGTAGAGACAAAGTAATGCGAATTGGCATGGGCAAATTAGTGAGTGAGCCAAGGACGAAGGCAATCGAAAACGCCTGCGTTCAGACCTTCAAATCAAACGTCGCCTTGGCAACCGGCTGCCCATTGACCAGCAACTCGATCGCGTGTTTGCCGGAATAATACCGGCGCGTGGAGATCGGTTTGATGGCATGCCGCTTCTTAATTACATGCTCGTTCCCTGGTGCAATCGTCGCCTCCTTCAGCTTAAATACCTTGGGTTGGGTGGTGCCGTTGGCCTTCCGGTGATGAATGGCATAGTCGATGACGACGCGCTGGGTGCGCTTGTTATTGTTGCTTAATCTTGCGGCAAATGTGATGTCCCCACCGAGTCGGAGCGACTGGCGATTCAATTCGATCGGCGACGCTTGAAGTCTCGGATTCTCCGTGAAACCCAGCAGTCCAAACACGTCCGGATGCCCGGCTTTGACCAAGGTTCGCGTGGCGTGGCGAATGATCCACTTGCGTTCTTCGCTCGCGCCATTGTTCCAGCGTTTGCACACGGCGATGCATGTCTCCGGATGATCCTTGGCGATATCATTCAGATGATTGGCCACGGAGCGTCGAACATAGAGGCTCTGGTCATCTTTCAGTTTCTCCAGCAGTACGATGCCGCGACTCGGATCCGCGATTGCGGGATTCAGTTGCACGCTCCAGGGCAATCGTGGACGCGTTCCCTCGGAAACCAGGCGACGAACGTGCTCGCTTCGATCTGAACACCACGAGGCAAGCGTTTCGTAAACGAAATCTGGATCACTGAGAAGGAAGGGTCGAACGGCAAACTCCGCGCTGAACATGCAGGTAAGTTTCTTCAGTGTGCCCAATGCAAGTCGGGGGTGGTCGAGTCCGAACTCCGCGACGCAATCCGTGATCGGCCAAGCGGCAAAACTCGCGGTCGAATCATCAGGCTCACCGTAATCCCAGACGGGTGGGATGCGCTTGAGCAGCTTGACCGTCTCAGGGAATGACCTCGGCAGGTGTTCGCCCAGAACACAAATGACATGTTGAACACGTTCCTTCAACTCAAGCTTGTCCAATCCCTTCATGGATGCCCGCGCGAATTGCTTCACCTCGAATTCCGGGTGCACGGCCTTGAACGCCGTGGCGATGCGATCGATGGCCGGTCGGGCAAGGCCGTTTTTCAGAAGAAACGGTTCGGACACATCGGAATTCTTTGCAGCTGCGGAGAATTGTCAAACGGTTGCGAACGATTCAGCCTCCAGCGATCATCATGAACCTGCACTCGATTCAAACAGCCGGGTGAGGTCGGGCATGGACGGTTTCGATCTATTCCGGCACACCATTCATTACGTGTTTCACCTCGTGTTGCCACTCGCATTCGCCAAGGCGTTCTGGAAAGACAACTGGCGCACCGCCTGGTTCATCATGTTGGCGACGATGCTGATTGATCTGGATCACCTGCTGGCAGATCCGATCTATGATCCGAATCGCTGCAGCATCGGATTTCATCCCCTTCATACGATTTGGGCGGCCTTGGCGTATTGCACGTTGATGGCTGTTCCCTCGTGGAGGTGGCGCGCGGTTTCCGTTGGATGTCTGTGGCATCTATGTACGGACTGTTTGGACTGCGTGTTCTGCGCCTTGAATAACACCAAATGACACGCGCCCGGGTAGCCATCACTCGGGTGCATGAACATGTCACATATGTGTGCATGTTCGTGTAGGTTGGTTTTTGTTCTGTTGCTTCCGTCCGACTTGGTCCCAAAGAAAAAAGCCAAGGCGATTGCCTCGGCTTTCCTGAATCTCATTGGTCTCCGCCTACATCATCTTCAGTAGCGTGTCAGCCATTTCGCTGGGTGTCTCGGCAACACCGATTCCTGCGCCCTTGAAGGCTTCGATCTTCGCTTCGGCTGTTCCCTTGCCGCCAGAAACGATGGCGCCGGCGTGTCCCATGCGACGTCCAGGAGGTGCCGTGGTTCCGGCGATGAATCCGGCGACGGGCTTGGTTCCGTTTTCCTTGATCCAAGCGGCTGCCTCTTCTTCTGCATCACCACCGATTTCGCCGATCATGATGATGCCGTGCGTGTCCTTGTCTTCCATGAACATCTTGATGACATCAATGTGGGAGGTGCCATTCACGGGGTCCCCACCAATGCCGACGCAGGTGGATTGGCCGACGTCGCGGCTGGTCAGCTGGAACACGGCTTCGTAGGTGAGCGTTCCGCTGCGGGACACCACACCTATGTTACCGGGCTTGTGGATGTAGCCGGGGGAAATACCGATGCGGCAACCGCCGTGGGAATCTTCACCCATCCCGGGAGTGACAATTCCGGGGCAGTTGGGACCGATAAGTCTCGTACTGCAGCCTTCCATGGCGCGTTTCACGCGGACCATGTCGCGGACCGGGATGCCTTCAGTGATGGCCACGACGAGATCGAGGCCGGCGTCCGTGCCTTCGAGGATGGCGTCGGCAGCAAAGGGTGGGGGAACGAACACCGCGCTGGTGGTCGCGCCGGTTTCAGCGACGGCCTCGGCGACGGTGTCAAAGATCGGGACACTGGTGTCGCCATGATCAAAGGTCTGACCGCCCTTGC
This sequence comes from Verrucomicrobiales bacterium, assembly GCA_002715965.1. Lineage (GTDB taxonomy): Bacteria > Verrucomicrobiota > Verrucomicrobiia > Limisphaerales > JAYPXF01. The sequence continues at coordinate 179,179 of PBAL01000020.1, forward strand.
CAGGGGTGACGCCAGCCACCACCTGGCTGCCGTAATCGATGCTCAACTTGGCGTGGCGCCCACCGAATCCACCGGTGATGCCCTGAACCAAGATCTTCGTTTCCGGAGTAACTAGAATTGCCATGTCTTATTCTCCTGCTTCTTCGTCTGCGGCTTCCTCGCCGGAGTCGGCCGCCACTTTGGCGACGATTTTCTGAGCGGCATCTGCCATTGATTCGCCGGTGACGATTGTCAGTCCGGATTCGGAAAGGGTCTGTTTGCCCGCTTCGACGTTGTTGCCTTCGAGGCGAACGACGAGCGGAAGTTTCAGTCCGGTTTCTTTCACGGCGGCAACGATTCCGGTGGCGATGACGTTGCAGTCCATGATGCCACCGAAGATGTTCACCAGGATGCCTTCGACATTCGGATCGCTGAGGATGATCTTGAAGGCCGCAGCGACCTGTTCCTTGCTCGCGCCCCCTCCGACGTCGAGGAAGTTGGCGGGTTCGCCTCCGAAGTGCTTGATGATGTCCATGGTGGCCATCGCGAGTCCGGCGCCGTTCACGAGACAGGCGATGTTGCCGTCGAGCTTGATGTAATTAAGATCGAATTTGCTGGCCTCGATCTCCAGCTCGGCTTCCTCGGCCAGGTCGCGCATGTCCTGAATGTCCTGGTGCCGATAAAGCGCATTGTCGTCGAAGGACATCTTGGCATCGACCGCCATGATGGATTGATTGCCGTCGGAGTCTTCAATGATGCAGAGTGGATTGATCTCGACCATGGAAGCATCGCATTCCCACCAGGTCTTGTAGGTGGCCATGATGAGTTTGCTCGCGGAATTGATCAGCTTGCCACCGAGTCCCAGCGCGGCCGCAACCTTGCGAGCCTGGTATGGATAAAGTCCGCGGGCTGGATCGATCCATTCCTTGACGATCTTCTCCGGTGTTGATTCGGCGACTTCTTCGATGTCCACACCGCCTTCGGTGCTGGCCATGACGAGCGGCTGTGATGTTCCGCGATCGAGCATTACGGCGAAGTAGAGTTCCTTCTTGATCTCCGGTGCGTCGGCGACGAGGAGTTTGGAAACCAGCCGGCCGTCTTCACCGGTTTGTTTGGTGACGAGAACTTCGCCCAGCATCTTGCGGGCGTAGTCTTCGATCTCGTCGGGCGACTTGGAAAGTTTGACGCCACCCTGGAAGCCGCTCTTGAAGGTGCCCTTGCCGCGGCCACCGGCGTGGATCTGCGATTTGACGACCAGCATTTCCGAGCCGCCGGCGACGAGCCGATCGGCAATTGCACGTGCCTCTTCAGGCGTATCGCAGGGATCGCCTTCGGGCACGGCCACACCGAACTGCTTGAACAGCTGCTTGGCCTGATATTCGTGAATGTTCATAAGGCTTGGACACTATTCAGCCGCCGATCGCTGCGGACTCGCAATGACTCGGCGGCTGATGAAATCAACGTTCGTCCACCGGAACCACCTTCAGGTCGATTGGTCCGATGTATTCGCTCTGGGGGCGGATGAGGCGATTGTTCGCCAGTTGCTCCAACACATGCGCCGTCCAACCAGCGGTGCGGGCGATGGCAAAGATCGGGGTAAACAGGTCGGTGGGAATGCCGAGTGAGTAGTAGACCGTGGCGGAGTAGAAATCCACGTTCGCATTGAGCCCCTTCTTTTCAAGCATCAACTCGGCAATCCGTTCGCTCATCTGGATCCACTTGGGCTCGCCGAGTTTCATGCTGAGCTCGTGAGCCATTTCCTTTAGGTGCGGAGCGCGGGGATCGAGCACCTTGTAGACGCGATGGCCGATGCCCATGATCTTCTTCTTCTGCGCAAGTGCATCATCGATGAAGGCGTCCACCTTGTCGGGTGAACCGATTTCCTGAAGCATCTTGATGACGCCCTCGTTTGCTCCGCCGTGGAGCGGTCCCTTGAGCGTGCCGATCGCGGTGGTGATCGCGGAATACATGTCGCTCAAGGTCGCGATGGTGACGCGGGAGCTGAAGGTCGAGGCGTTCATGCCGTGATCGGCATGCAGGACGTAGCACATGTCCAGTGTGTTGGTGGCTTCGTCTGAAGGAACCTCCCCGTCCACCATGTAAAGAAAGTTGGCTGCTTCACCGAGATCCGGATTGGGAGCGATGATCTCCTTGCCCTGGCGATGGCGGTGGAAGGCTGCAGTTGCGACGGGAAGCTGAGCGATGAGGCGCAGAGCCTGCCTTTCCTGGTTTGCCTGTGATTGTTCGTCGGCGTTGCTGTCCGTGCAGCCGAGCGCGGAAACCGCGGTCCGAATCGCGTGCATCGGAGGCGCATCGGCCGGGAGGGTCTTGATGATCTCGATCACGCCCTGAGGCAACTCGCGAAGCCCGCGGAGAGTGGAGTTGAGTTCATCCAGCTGCGCGCGATTCGGAAGCGTTCCGTGGTGCAACAGATGTACGACTTCCTCAAAGCTGACGTGGCCGGCGAGATCGTTGATGTTGTAACCGTTGTAGATCAACACGCCTTCCTGCCCACGCACGTCGCTCAACTTCGTGCTGGCAGCCACAATACCTTCGAGGCCCTTACTCATTTAATAATCCGATTCTATCGTTCGTTTCCTGTTGGAGGGCGGTCAAAATAGGGGACGCTCCGAGACTCGGTCAATGGATTTCCCGGCCCTGTGAATAAAACATCGTCACGTGTGTCATTAGCGCAACCAATAACGAGAATCGCCCGCGATTATTTGGGGATTTTGCAGACGTGTCATCGACGCAGTCCCCGGACACGCCAAGGCCCGGTCAGTTCCAGGTCGTCCAGATGAATTTCGGAGGGACCTTCCGACACGAATTCGATCGTGGCACGGTCCACACCCGCGAGGGATCGGTTCTTGAATGACCGGGCGGGGAAATGCACGAGTTCCCAATCGGTCCCCTTCAATTCGGCGGTCGATGTCATGCTGGATTGGGTCGATGTCCCTGAGTTGGTGATGAGCGTGAGCCGCAAGCGACCGCGTTTCGGGGCATTGGCGCGAAGACGGATACCATCGGCATTCCGGGCCGTGAAATGCCAAGCCCGAATCCGTGTTGTGGAAATCGTGGCTGACCGTTTGTCCTTCGGGATGCTGACTCGCAGAGCCGAATCCCCGCTGAATCCCGGCTGAACCCGGTCCACTTCGCCAACGGCTCCGACGATTTCCCAGGGGCCGGGCTCCTCAAAACCTTCGAGATACGGCCAGAAAAGCTCGCTGGGCTTCCGCATTCCGGCCGTCTGTGGCTGAATGACTCGCATGGCGGTCATCACGGAAGTCGATCCTCTGATCTTCGCAAAGTAGACAATCGGCACGGTCAATTCGCTGACAGGGATTTGCGCATCCCAAAGTGATTCACGGTGACGCATGGTCTTACTCCTCCAGTCCCGCGATGGCCAATGACCCGGTGCGTCGTAACTGTAAAAAAGGGTCACCTGATCCGCCTCCTTCGATCGCAGGTAGACGTTCAATTCATCGAGGGCAACCTCGGCGTAGAACTCTGCGGGGCGGACGACGCTGAGCGCCTTGCCTCCGATTGCAGTGCTGCCGGGCGGTGGTTCCACCCATTCATCACCGGTTGCCGGCAAGGCGGGAAGGGCAGCGAGCAGCAGGGCAATCAGGACACAGGCTGGAATCGGCATGGGGCGCGAAGCCTAGGCGTCGGTGAGTAGTCAAAACAACAATGAACTCCACCACCGGCTCGCTTGCGCAACCCAGATTGAATCCCCCCAATCGTGCGACTGGTCTTTGAAAGATTCCGCTGCGTCTGGCAGCTCATTGCCTCAGCAGTCGCACGTACGCGAAGAATGAGCCGATCTGCTTGCCGGCCTCGTCTTTGAATGCGCCTTCCAAGTCGTGTTGCCCTTCGGGCAGCTTCACTACAAAGGTGGCATGCGTGGCGGATTCCTCGATGGGCTGTGATTGTTTGATGCCCGCAACACTGAGCTCCGCAAGGACCCCCTTCGCAGCTTCGTCTGCTTCACGCGGAAATCGGCGCAACTCCACGCGGTAGAGGCCGGCCTTCACCACGTCAATGGCCCAGGTTCCCTTGCCACGGCCGCGACGGATGTTGCCTTGATTCCATGCCTGTCCGTCTTTGTACCAGTCCATCGAATTGAGCCGGACTTCAGACCGACGTGAATCGCCAAGCCGGAAACGCGCCACGGCCGGACGATTGGAATCAAATTCACTCCACCATTTCTCGTAGGTGGCGCTGAGTTCCCCGACCAGAGCCGGATGCCTGGAAGCCACGTTGACTTGTTGGCGCCAGTCGTTCTCGACATTGAACAACTCACTTGGTCCGGTCAGCCGCCAGGGACCACGACGCACTACGGCATTGGTCCACTTTTTGGGCGTGCGGCCACGCGGGCATTGGGTGATGACATTGCGATTGGCGGGCCAGCTGAGCCTGGGATTCTCCAGATATCGCGCGACGGAGACGCCATCGAACGCAATCTTGGCTTCGTGTTTCAGTTCGCACCATTCTGCGAGCGTCGGAAACAGATCAACCGCACTGGTCAGGCCCTGCTGGACATAGCCTACGTGCTTGATGCGTTTAGGAAAGCGGATCATGAACGCGACGTGGTTCGCCCAGTCGTAGGCGCGATGTCCGCCACGAACCTGCGGCAGGGACATGTTCTTGAGTGGCGCTTCGCGTCCCATGCCCTGGTCGGTCGCGAAGATGACGACGGTGTTCTCCCGAAGTTTCATGCGGTCAAGTTCCTGGAGGAGACGGCCCACGTTTTCATCCAGATTGGTCATCTGGCCGTAGCCCGCAGCATCGCTGGATTTCATGCCCATGGCTTCGTAAGGACTCTTGTATTCATCAGGCGCGTGCCAGGGCTTGTGGGTGACGGGAGTGGGGACGTAGCAGAAGAAGGGCTCGTCCTGGTGGTCTTCAATAAATCGGATCGCACGATCGAAGATTCGGTCGGTGCAAAAACCCTTCGTCTTCACCGGCTTGTCATTTTCGATAAAGGTCGTGTCAAACAGTGTGTTCCCGTAGAAATCGGGCAACTGCCCCACGCCACCGCCGCCGTGCCAGAAGGCCTCCTGGAAGCCCTGATCTTCGGGGCGCATTGGGAACGCGTCCCCGAGATGCCATTTGCCGAAGATGCCGGTGCGATAACCGTTGTCGCGAAAGACCTCCGCCAACGTCGTGGCGGATTCGGGCAGCAGGGAAACGCCACCAATTGTGTTGTAGATCCCGTAATGCATCGCATAGCGGCCGGTCAGAAACTCCGCGCGACTGGGCGAGCAATACGGCGTGGCATAGAAGTGCCGGAAGTCGACGCTCTCTTTGGCAAGCCGATCGACATGTGGTGTTCTGACCACCTTGTTGCCGTGGCAGCCGAACTCCCAGAAGCTCTGATTATCGGAGAGGATGAACACGACGTTTGGCCGCGCGGCGTGCCCGATAATCGCCATGAGAATCAGGGAGGAACAGATCAGGAACTGCTTCATGACTGGGTCCGGAGCATACGGCAGTTCGAGTGCGATTCAAGGAACGGCAACCGTTTCCGTTCCCGGCGGCTGAAACGGTATGGCCAGTTGGATTCTACTCGTCAGTCGCGCCGGCCGCCAAGCAGTGGCAACAGGTAGCAAAGGAAATAGGCCAAGGATGTAAGGAACGCTGCCACATACGTCAATGCAGCCGCCCCGAGCATCTTGCTCACTCCTTCTTCCTCAGCGCCAACAGAAACGATTCCCAAATTCAGCAGGAGTTTCTTCGCCCGCGCAGAGGCATCGAATTCCACGGGCAATGTCACGAGGTTGAAAGCCATGATGATCCCCCATCCGATTGCGATGATCCAAAGTGCCCCGACGAGATTCAAAAACCCGGTGAACATGAAAAGCATGGGCAACCAGGTAACCAATTGACTGGCCACATTGGTGATGCCGACAGAGGCCATCCGCAGGTGAAGCGGAGCGTAAGCCGACGCGTGCTGGAGCGCATGGCCCGCTTCGTGAGCGGCAATTCCGACCGCAGCCAGGGATCGTCCGTAAAAGTTGTTTTCAGACAGTAGCAGACGTTTTCGCATCGGATCATAGTGATCCGTCAGTTCGCCCCGCTGAGCGGCAATCTGGACATCCCGGATGCCGGCGTTCTGCAAAATGGCCGCGGCTGCCTGGGCGCCGGTCATGCCGGATGAGTTTGCGTAGCGGGAATACTTCGCGTAACTGCTCTTCACTTTCGAAGAAGCCCAGAACGAAATCGCCATTGTCCCAATCAAGATCAGCAAGAACATATCTGCTCCAGGATTAGCACGGCACATACCAGCGGGGTTTCAGCGGATTCGGTGCGATTCCGCGGTCATTTTCAGATTTCCAAGGGAAACAGTGTCCCAACCTGTGCCAGCGATGCGTCCATTTGTCGCGTGCAGTTGGTCCGTTGGAAATGCTGCCAATTGGCATTACTTCGCTCCCAGCCCCGCGTATCCTCTGCCGATCCTCCATACCTATGTCGCCCATCAATTGCCCAGATTGCAAAAGCCCGATCGACATCTCTGAAGATCTTTTCGGGGAAGCGCTCGCCTGCCCGCATTGCGAACATATCTTCCAGCTCAACAAGAAGGGCAAGGTGATGCGCTACATCCCGCCCAAGGGCGGAGGTGGAATGGACAAATCGGCGATCATTGCGATTTCGCTCGGCAGCATTGCGGTCATCGGCGGAATCGTGGCGCTGATCATGACCGGCAGTGAACCGGGACCGTCGGTAGCCACGCTTCCCCCACCCAGTCCCTCAACCTCTCAATCAAAAACAGGAGCGAACGACCCTGGAGCCGATCCCGCCGGCATGGGCAATCCCGGAGGCAACCCCTTGGAAGACGGATCGATGAATCCCCTCGCCAGCATGGCTGCAGGAAGCACTCCGATCGAAATCCCCGACACACCGGACGGTACGGTGAACACCGTCATCGGAGCTTTGGCCAACGGCAACCCGCGCGGCTTCTGGGACGCCCTCCCTCCTTCCTATCAAGCCGACATCACCAAGCGGATCAGCGAACAATTTGCGGCTGAGGACCCGGACATGTGGGACAAGAACATCGAGAACACCCTGCGCGTCATCAACATCCTGAACACCAAGAGCGAATTCATCCTGAACGTGCCGATGCTTGCGAACACACCGAATCAGGAACGCGTGAGCAAAGGCCTGCCCATTCTCTCAAAGGTTCTCACCACGTTGATGGAAAGCGATCTTACCAATCTTGAAGCGTTGAAGAACCCCGACATCGGCACCATCCTTGGAACGACTGGCCCGCAAGTCATCGAAGATCTCAAACAAATCGCAGCACTCCTTCCAGCAGGCACCGTCGACGGATTCCTGGTAGGCGACTACAGCCCGAACGCGAAGGTCGTGAATATGGCGGAAGGCGTTGCAACTGTGGAATTCAACACCGGGGCTTCGAACGATGTCCGGAACTTCGTGCAGGTGGAAGGCAAATGGATTCCACAGGACCTAGCGACGAAGTGGACTCAGAGCATGGAGAACTGGGACCAGGCGACGGCCAAGAAGCAGATGATACAACAGAATCCCCAGGCCATCCAGCAGCAGATGATGGTCATGAACACCATGCTTTCGGCACTTGAGAACGCCAATAGCCAGGCGCAATTTGATCAGGTGAGTGTTCCAATTATTAGCGGCTTGATGGCCGCCAGAGCCAAGGCCGCACAGAACAAGGGTCAAAAGACAGCTGGTGGGATGCAAGGTCCTCCCGGTATGGGGCCCGCCCCGGGCAGGCAAGGTGCGCCCGGACAAATGCCCCAGGGATTCGATCCTTCAAAAGGCCCGCCTCCCGGTATGAAGAAACGACCCGGATCAAAAGTTGCCAAGGGCCGCGATATGCAAGACGGCCCGCCGGACATGCAGAAGCGCATGGACAACTGATCGCGAAAGGTTGGACGGGCCATCAGCTGATGGCGATCTGCGTAGATACGGATTCAGACGCGCTGTGATTTGGAATGCATTCCAATCTATTGTGGACGCGCAAGTTGCCGAATCCTGTTGGAGGCCAATTCACGCAATTGGCGTTGTCAATCGGTCTAGCTGAAGATGGAGCGGGTGGTTTCGACGTCTTTGCTGATCTGGTCTCGCAGGGCGTCGAGATTGGGGAACTTTTGTTCTGGCCGGATCTTCTGGGTGAAGGTGATCTCGATGTCCTTGCCGTAGAGATCGCCTTCGAAGTCGAGGAGGTGAGCTTCGACGTGGAGGGTTGGTTCGGGATGGGCGAGCGTCGGGCGATTGCCGATGTTCAGGGCGGCGCGGTGAGATTGTTTGTCCAGCTTCACGTGAGTGGCGTAGACGCCGTTGGGAGGAGTGAGAAGTCCGGTGGTGTCGATGTTGGCGGTGGGAAAGCCGAGCTTGCGTCCGACCTGTTCGCCTTTGACGACATGGCCGCAAAGGGTGTAGGGGCGTCCGAGCATCTGGTTCGCGGCATTGATGTCGCCGGATTGGATGGAATTGCGAATGCGGGTGCTGCTGACGGATTGGCCGTCGAGGGCAACGGCCGCAAGTCCGTGAACACGAAAGTTGTTTTCCTGCCCGAGTTGTTTGAGCAGCTCAACGTTGCCCGAACGTTTGTGGCCGAAAGCGAATTTGCTGCCGACGCTGATGGCTTCGAGAGTCTTGAATTCGTCGACCAGAGTCTTGATGAATTCGCTTCCGGTGATGCGCCTGAACTCTGGCGTGAACTCGTGAAGGAGGAGGTGTTTGAAACCCAGTGAGGCGATCGTATCGAGTTTTTTCTGAAGCGGATAGATCATCGCGGGAGCACGCTCGGGAGCGACGAGCTTGTTGGGGTGTCTATCGAAGGTAATTGCGATGGGGATGCCTTCAGTGCGCTGGGCGTCGTCCAGAGTTTGGCGGAGCACTTGTTGATGGCCGAGGTGGACACCGTCAAACACGCCAATGCCCGCGCAGACCTTGCGGCCGTCCGTCTTCAACTGGTGTGCTGCACGGATAATGTTCATGCGCCGGAGGTTGCGGTCGGGATGCGTCGGGCGAGCGGGCCGAGGATGCCGAGCAGGTTCATGCTCAGGTCGCCGGCGTCAAAGCGTCGAGTCGTGATCCAGATCTGGGAGAATTCCTCGATGGTGGAGATGATTGCGATGGCGACGCTTCCGCTGAGCACCTTGAAGCTTCCGAGCTTGAAGGTGTGGCACTTGAGAAACCAGTTGGTGAAGAAGGCGAGTCCGCCGAGGAGCAGGAAGTGGAAGAGCTTATCACCTCCAGGAATTGCATGAACGAAGGCCGCAACCGGTGTGAGATATCCCGCGTTTACACCTGTGACAATTCCGATGATCAACAGCACGTAGGCTGTGGACAGGGGGACGCGGAGGGTGGAGTGTCGCATGGTTTCTTAATCCAAAGACCCCGACTGCATCGGGGCTGGTGGACACAGATGAACACAGATGACTGTGTGAAGATGCGTGTTGGTGAAGTGAGGTCGATTCGATGCTTTTTGAAAAACCGACTGCGTAATTCGTACGGATCCTGTGACATGGCGCGCCAAGTCGGGGCTTAGCCTGCCAGCCGAATCTACGTTTCGGATGCGGCGCATTCGCTCGGTCCAGAATCTGTGTCCATCTGTGTCCATCTGTGGTTTCACTTCAGGATTGGACGAGTTTGAGGATGGGAATGACCTTTTGCTCGAGTCCCGTCGCGTCGAGTTTGAGGATTTCGTCGAGGAGGCTGGCTTGTTCGACCTTGAGATCGCCGGACGCGGTTCGGCGCAGGGCGCTGAGGTGTGCTCCGCAGCCGATCTTCTCGCCGAGTTCGTGCGCCAGTGAACGGACGTAGGTGCCCTTGGTGCAGACGACGGTACAGCGGCCAAGTGGTTCTTCGTAATGATCGAAGGCGTACTTGTAGACGTGGATAAGTTTGGGTTCACGTTCCACTTCCTTGCCTTTGCGCGCGAGTTTGTAGAGGGGAACCCCGTCTTTTTTCACGGCGGAGACCATGGGGGGGACCTGCATCTGGTCGCCGGTGAAGGTCTTGGCCTGTTCGTTGATCTGATCGAGCGTCAGTGGAGGAACTGGAAGGCTGCCGGTCAGTTCGCCGTCGGCGTCGTAGCTGTCTGTGGTCTCACCGAATTTGACCTCGCCCTCGTAGATCTTGTCGTCGGCCATGAGCTTGTTGGACAGTTTGGTGGCCTTGCCAAGCAGCAGGACCAGGAGGCCGGTGGCGTTTGGATCCAGCGTTCCGGAGTGGCCAACCTTCTTGAGCTTGAAATGGCCGCGGACTTTGGCGACGACGTCGTGCGAGGTCCAGCCGACGGGTTTATCGATCAACAGTGCGCCGTCGAGGGGACCGAATTCGGTGAGGGAGGATTTTCTTGGATAGGAGGGTTTAGGCAACGGGCGGAGTGGGTTGTTCGTTTTGATTAAGAATTGGTAAAACCACAGATGGACACAGATGAACACAGATGGGCGGACAGTGTGCGGTGTTCATTTGGAGTTGGGGCACTGATTCGGGATTGAGAGCTTTCTCCTTCACCCCATCCCTCTCCCGTCAGGATAAGGGGATAAAAATACGGAGCCCGCCAACGAACGTGTGGATTGCTCGCACAGTAGCCCGGGTTCCCGGATCTGCAGGCCGTGATTCGCCGACGCGGGCTGGGAACTTTCGAAATCGATTGTTTGCAGTTGCCAGCCCTGCAGGTCTGGAGATCCGCGCTACCTCCCGACCGACGCCTCCCACGTTTGCGGCCTCCATGCCGAATGCAGAGCGTCATTTGTTTCTCCTCACGTCGGCTGCTACCAGGAACTGGCAACCCAGATCTGTGTTCATCTGTGTCCATCTGTGGTTGAGTTGCCCCGGGGTTATTTCCCGTTCTTGGGTTTGCTGAGGGCGTCGACGGCTTCGCGGCAGGCCTTGATGACCTTGCGTTGGATGGTCGCGGGTTTGCCCTGGATGCGGGCGCCGGCGGCTGCATGGTGGCCGCCTCCACCGAATTGCGAGGCGATCTTGTTGACGAGGAGCCGTTTGTTCTTCGAACGAAGGCTGATGCGGATGAGCTCGGGTTCGATTTCCTCGAAGACGCAGGCAATGATGACCGGGTCCATGTCGCGGAGGTGATCGATGAGGCCTTCGCTGTCGGCGTGGCTGGCTCCGGAGCGGGTGAAGTGTTCTTTCTTCAGCCAGAAGTAGGCGACCTGGTTTTCGTGGGTCAGCTTGAAGTTGTTGAACAGAAGGCGCATGAGGCGCACGCGGCAAAGGGGATAGGACTGGTAGACCTCTTCGCAAACCTTGCTGAGATTGGCGCCTTGTTCGACAAGTTCGGCCGCAGTGCGATATGTTTCCGGCTTGGTGGTCGGGTACATGAAGGAGCCGGTATCAGTCGAAGTAGCGGTGAACAGGCAGGTGGCGATGGCGGGACTGATTTCCCAATTGGCATGGGTGCAGAGGTCGTAGATCAGTTCTCCGGTCGAGGGTTTCTTGCTGTTGACCCAGTTGAGATCGCCATAGCGGGTGTTGCCGGTATGATGATCGATGTTGATCATGATCTTACGGTCGCCGATGCAGTTGCCGGTTTCGCCGAGTCTGTCTGCGGAGGCGCAATCGGTGGCGATGACGCAATCGAAGGTCTGGCCGGGTTCGGGCTTCTGCATGAGGTTGTTCGGCACCAGGAATTCGAGTTTCGATGGGACGTCGTCCTGATTCCAGCAGACGACTTTCTTGCCCTGGCTTTTGAGGGCGAGGGCGAGTCCGATTTGGGAACCGATGCAGTCGCCATCCGGGCGGATGTGGCCGACCACACAGAAGCTCTCATGCTGGTCGATCTGCTCAAGGATCTCGTCCTGAATCTGGATGTGGTTGGTGTTCATTCCTCGTCGGACTCGTGTTCGAGTTCCTCGATGATGTCCAATACACGGTTGCCACGTTCGACGGATTCGTCGAGTCGGAAGCGAAGAACTGGTGTGTTCTTGAGAACGACTTCCCGGGCCATTTCGAATTGTATCTGTTTGCGGTCTTCGCCAAGCCGATTGAGGGCGCGCTTCTTTTGGTCTTCGTTGCCGACGACACCGATGTAGACCGTGCCGAGCGTGAGGTCCTTGGACACGTCCACGTCATTGACGGTGATGAGCCCGAGGTCGCCCGGGGGGTAATGCCGGCGAATGATTTCGCCGAGGGTGCGCTTGAGAAGCTCGCGCACCCGTTCGATGCGGATGCCTGCCATGGATTACAGGGTCTGTTTTACCGCCTCAACGGTGTAACACTCGATCGTGTCGCCTTCTTTGAAATCGTCAAAACCGCTCACGCGAATACCGCACTCCAGCCCGGAGCGGATTTCGTTTACTTCCTCCTGGAAGCGCCGGAGCGTCAGCGTAATGCCTTCATACATGAGATCGCCACGGCGCAGGACGCGAACTTTGCCCCGGCTGATTCGTCCGCTTTTGACGAAGCAACCGGCGACCGTTCCGCCCTTGGAAAGGTCGAACAACTGTCGAACTTCCGCGACGCCCGTGGTGACGTCCTTCTCGATGGGCGGCAGGAGACCGGCCATCGCGTCTTTCACTTCATCGATCAGTTCGTAGATGATTGCGTAAAGTTTGATCTGCACAGCCTCGCGCTTGGCCACGGCATTGACGCCGGTGTCAATGCGCGTGTGGAAGCCGAGGATGATCGCCTGGGATGCGGAGGCGAGCAGGACGTCGGATTCGGTGATGGTTCCGACGGCATTGTGGATGACCTCGAGCTGGACTTTGTCGCTCTCGATCTTGTTGAGCGCATCCACGATGGCTTCGACGGATCCCTGGGTGTCGGCCTTGACGACGACCTTGAGTCCTTGTGCCTGGTCGGCAGCGGTCTGTTTGAAAATGTCGGTGAGTGTAAATTTCGGCCGGCGTTCCTCGATCTCGCGCTGCTTGGCTTCTTCGTTTCGTTCCTCGACGAGGTTGCGGGCTTCCTTCTCCTTCTTGACGACGCTGAATTCGTCGCCGGCGGAGGGAACACCGTTGAGGCCGAGGACTTTCACTGCATAGGAGGGCTCGGCTTTCTTGAGGCGCTCGCCTTCTTCATTGATGAGCGCGCGGACACGGCCGTAATTCCGGCCACAGATCATGATGTCTCCAACCTTGAGCGTTCCTTTGCGAACCAGCACGGTCGCGGTCGGTCCACCGGGTTGGAGTCCGGATTCGATGACGTTGCCGACGGCTTGGCGGTTCGGATTGGCCTTGAGTTCGAGAAGTTCAGCCTGCAGGAGAATCATCTCCAGCAGCTTGGGAACGTTGTCGCCCTTGAGTGCGGATACTTCGACAAATATCGTCTCTCCGCCCCAGTCGTCGGGAGTGAGTCCGGCTTCCTGAAGCTGCTGGCGACACTGCATGGTGTTCGCGCTGGGATGATCGCACTTGTTCAGCGCGACAATGATCGGAACTTCGGCAGCCTTGGCGTGACTGAGTGCTTCCTGGGTCTGCGGTTTGACGCCGTCGTCCGCGCCGACCACGAGAATCACGATGTCAGTGACATCCGCACCGCGGGCGCGCATCGCGCTGAAGGCCGCGTGTCCCGGGGTGTCAAGGAAGGTGAGTTGTTCCAGTCGCTTCTTGTTCTCTGGATGGGGAACGGAAATGGTGTAGGCGCCAATATGCTGGGTAATGCCACCGGCCTCGCCTTTGACGACGCTGGCATTGCGGATGGTGTCCAGCAGAGTTGTTTTGCCGTGGTCGACGTGCCCCATGATCGTGACCACTGGCGGGCGCGGTTTGAGGTCCTTTTCGTCGTCGTCGTGATCGAGTTTGACCACCTTCTTGACGACGCGATGACCTTCTCCCTTGGCTCGCTTTTCGAGTTCGAACTTGAATCCGTTCTTCGCGCAAAGCTGGGCTGCGACTTCTTCATCAATCGCCTGATTGACGTTGGCGAAGACGTTGAAGGTCTTCGTGAGGTCGGCGATGATCTGAAAGGGCTTGCGATTTATCTTGGCCGCAAGGTCGCGGACGATGATCGGCGGTTTCATGATCACGACCTTCGCGTCTTTGGCCGCAGTGAACTTGGGAACCTTTGGCTTGGCCGGTTTCGAGGACGAATCTGCTTTCGCGTCGTCCCTTTTATCCTTCCTCTTGTCGCGCTCGTGCGTGGCGGGCCGCCGCGGGCCGAACCCGGAAAGATCAATGCGCCCGACGAGTTTGCCGACATCGGATTCGGCCTCTGGATCTGGTTCGGGTCCTGGTTCTGGCTCGCTTTTTTGTTCCGGTTCTGCTGCCAGTGCGGGTTCAGCTTCCTCCGCCGGTGCTTCGGTTTCGCTCTCGCTTTCGGCTGCCGGTGCCTCGACTTCCGCAGGTTGTTCAGCGGGATCTTCCTCCGGAGGAGGTTCTTCTTGCTTGATGATCTTGACGACCGGTTCGGCAGGTTTCGTCTCGGCGGGCTTTTCCTCTGCCTTGGGTTCTTCTTCGGTCTCGGGTGGCCCGATCTTCTTCTGAATCTCTTCCTCGACGTACTCGGCCGTGATCTTGTCCAGCGAGCTGGACGCGACCTTGGCGTTTTCAATGCCCATTTCCTTGGCATGCGCGAGCACTTCCTTGCTGGGGATTCCAAGTTTTCGGGCAATATCGTAGATGCGTACGGGCATAAAAATTCTTGTTCCCCTTCAATGGGGTTTCCGCTTGGCGGCTATTCGGTCGGGTCCGACGAGTCGGTCAGTTTCTGGTCGCGCTTGGCAAGTTCCTGCGTCACCGCGTCAATGATGCTGGCGGCCTGTTCGCCGATGCCGTCGATGTCGACGAGGTCTTCGGCTTCGACCTGGGTCAAATCTTCCAAGGCATGGAATCCGGCTTCGACCAGCGTGGTTGCGAGTTCGGGTGAAATTCCGGGGACCGCTGCAAAGGCCTGGGCGGCTTCGGCGATCTTGTCCTCGACGCTTTGGGCAGCGGACTGCTTGGCCTCAATGTTGACCTGCCAGCCGGTGAGGCGGGAGGCGAGGCGGGCGTTCTGGCCGCGCTTGCCGATGGTGAGGGAAAGCTGGTCTTCCTGAACGAGGATCTTCACCGCCCGGTTTTCGTCGTCGATCTCAAAGCTGTCGAGCTGAGCGGGGGCAAGGGCATTGGTCAGGTAGGTCTGGATATGCGAGTCCCACTTGATGATGTCCATCTTCTCGTTGTTCAGCTCGCGAACAATGTTCTTCACACGTTGACCGCGAAGGCCGACGCAGGCACCGACGGGATCGACCTTGAGGTCCGTGCTGTAGACAGCGAGTTTGGTCCGGAACCCCGGCTCGCGGGCAATGCTCTTGATTTCTACCGTGCCGTTGGAGATTTCAGAGACCTCGAGGGAAAATAACTTCTCGACAAATGCCGGTGCAGCGCGGGAAAGGATGATTTCCGGGCCGTAATTGGTGTTTTCAACAGCTTTTACGTAGCAGCGAATCCGCTCACCGGGTTGGTATTCTTCGGTGGGAACGCGTTCGCGATTGGGAAGAAGGGCCTCGTAGCGACCAAGATCGATAACCACGTCGGAGCGTTCGAAGCGACGGACCACTCCACTGACAATGTCGCCGGTACGATCCTTGAATTCGTCGTAAATGAGGGCTTTCTCCGCCTTGCGGACGTGCATCAGCAAGGATTGCTTGGCGTATTGGGCAGCAATTCGTCCAAAGTTCTGGGGTGTCACTTCAACTTCAATATCATCCCCAATTTGCGCGTCTATATTGATTCTTTTCGCATCTTTAACGTTAATCTGATCGTGACTGGAAATCACGTTTTCCGAGACGATCAAGCTCGCCCAAGCCTTGATGTCACCATTCTTGGGATCAATCGTGCAGCGCAGATCGCGCGCCGGGCCAATCGCCTTTTTTGCAGCCGCAACGAGGGACTCCTCGACGGCCTTGATCAGCGTGTCCTTGCTGATGCCCTTCTCTTTTTCCCAATACTCTAAAACCGCAATAAACTCTTCATTCATACTTTCCGCCCGATGCATTGCTGCGACCGGGGTAAAAAAAAGCCGGATTGTGCATCCGACTCACCTGCTGGTAACCCCAGCCGATCGTTTGTCTGTGTAGACAATAGGGATTGGCCCTAGAAATGGTCAAGCGTGGATTTGGGACAAATATTGCAAACTCCAGCCTTCAGCCTCCAATCGGCTCGACACCGCACTTCACCATCGTAAGTCCCGCTCTGTCAAAGTCTTACCTTTCAATTCCAACCTTTTTTGATAAGCCTTTTTCACAGATGAAGGACCGTCTTTCCCGCGGTTGCCCCCCGACCAGTCGCGCGCGTTTTGGGTTGTATTGTGTGGCTGCAGTAGCAGTAGGGGCCGCGTTGATCGTTAAAGCCGGACTGGGCCAGGGAGCTCTCTCAGCAACGGCAAATTCCGGGGGTTCCACTTGGTACACGCCCTCTGCGTGGGATATAGGCCAAGTGCCGGACAATTTGTTTCAGACCTTCGACGTCTTTGTCACCAACGCCAGCACCTTGGCACTCGACATCAGTCCGTCGATCAATTCGCTGGTCCTCAGCAATTCGAGCGCGCAGTCAATTTTGATATCGGGATTTGGAAACGGGTTCACCTTCGGGAGGGGGCGATTGGGCGACAATGTGACAATCCAGTTGCAGTCAGGTCAGTTGACCGGAAACGCCACGATAGATAATTCGGTGATCAACACCGATGGAAACTTCGATTTGTCCGCCGGTTCCATCAGCGCCGTCTCCGGCGTGGACGCTGCGACGGGTCGAAAACTCTGGAGCGTGCCGTGGAAGACTCAATATGACGTGCACGCAGCCGACCCGGTTTTCTTTTCCCCGGGCAAGACCGTATTCGTGTCCTCCGGCTACAACGTTGGTGGCGCGATGATCCATATCAACGGCGCCAACTCGCGCGCGCTATGGCGAAACAAGAACATGCTCAACCACTTCCACAGCTGTGTGTTGATCGGTGCAAACCTCTACGGAATCCACGGACATGCGAACAAGACACCGGGGGAACTTCGCTGTCTCGACGCCCGCAACGGCCGTGTGCTCTGGCGTGAGCGCTCCACCGGATTGGGTGGCGTGACGGCAGCCGGCGGACACCTCATCTTCGGTGAAAAGGGCGCGTTGATGGTGGGCAAGGCTTCACCGGACGGCTTCCGCGCATCGGGTCGCACACAGGTATCAGGTGGTGCTTGCTGGACCGCGCCGGTCTTGGCGAACGGATTGATCTTCTGCCGAAACGGCAAGGGAGATGTGGTCTGCGTGGATGTGCGGGAGAGCTGACAGTTTTCAGATTCAAACTCCAAGCTTCAATTCTCAGTTCCGACACCAACCGCATATCCCAATGCCAGCACCCTCCACTTACACCTACAAACTCACGGAAGAACAAGGCGAGCAGCTGGAGGCCATTCTTCGCCGGACGAATTACAAGTTCAACGAAGTGCCCTACACACGCTTTGCCGCCAAGCGCGACAAGGTGAGCGTGGCGTTTTACACCAGCGGCAAACTGGTCGTTCAGGGGAAGGAAGCAAAGGAGTTTATCGAGTTTGTGTTGGAACCGGAGATTCTGTTGGAGGCACGGCTTGGTTATGAGGATGTTTTGAATCCTGAGTTGCTCCTGCCACGCATCGGCGTGGATGAAAGCGGCAAGGGTGATTTTTTTGGTCCGCTTACGATCGCGGGCGTTTACGTAAACGAATCCGTGGTCAAGGCCTGGCGCGAGCAGGACATCCGCGATTCGAAGAACATCTCGAGCGATAAGAAAATCGCGGACTATGCCGAGATCATTCAGAAGACCGAGGGCGTGGTTTACGACGTGGTGACCATCGGCAATGAAGCCTACAACCGCCTCTACACGAAAATGCGGAGCGTCAACAAAGTGCTGGCTTGGGGACATGCCCGCGTCATCGAAAATCTGATGGGCCGCCGTTACCAGATGGATCCGGAACCGGTCCGCGCGATCAGCGATCAATTCGCCTCGGACAAGGCGACGGTCGGCAAGGCGTTGATGCAGCTCGGACGTGAGATCGAATTGATCCAGCGCCACAAGGCGGAATCGGATCTCGCCGTGGCTGCAGCTTCAATCCTAGCGCGCCATGCCTTCGTGACAAAGCTGAAGGACCTGGGCACTCGGCACGAATTGGAGTTTCCGAAGGGCGCCTCCAAGCAAGTGGAAGCCGTCGGGAGGGAGTTCGTGGAACAGGAGGGGGCGGATGAACTTTCGAAGGTGGCCAAGATGCATTTTCGAACCAGCTATCGCGTTCGAGGATTGCCGGAGCCGGCGCGGAAGGAATGGAGGAAGAGGTGAACTCCAAGCCTCAAACTCCAAAATTCAAATGAACCCGCCCACCGTTATGGCCGCAGGTCTCCCATCCATTCTGGAGACCTTTGGTCAAGAGGGTGGAGCGGTCAGGAGACCACTCCACAACTCGGTTTGACGAATTGAAGTTTGGTCCTTGGAGCTTATTTGGAGTTTGAGGTTTGGAGCTTGCGATTTACCCCGCGCAACAGGTTGCATTGTCAACCCGCCACGCTAGCATCCGCGCATCCTATGGGTATCAAAGGCCGTCTCAATGTGATGATGTTCCTAGAATACGCGGCCAAAGGGCTGTGGTTTCCACTGGCATCGTTGTTCCTTACCGAACCAGCCGCGGAGGGCGGACTCGGTTTCACGCCGAACATGAAGGGACTGATCATCGGTATCCCACTCGCCATCGGCGCGTTCTGCGGTCCGTGGCTCAGCCGGATGTGCGACAATCGTTTTGCGACGCAGAAATTCCTTGGGACGCTGTTGCTGCTCGTCGGCGTAATCAAAATCATGACCGCGCGACAGACGAGCTTTGAGGCGTGGTTCTTCCTCTCGATCGGTTTTTCGATTCTCTACGTGCCGACGATTGCGCTGACTAACTCCCTTTCCATGACGCATCTTCAGGATCCGAAGAACGAATTCTCCCGTGTGCGCGTGTGGGGAACGATCGGCTGGATCGCGGTGGCCTGGATCTTTCCGATGGTGTGGCTGCAGAAGGGGCTTCAGTTCCAATCGCTGCCTCCGTTCTTCAAAGGTGAAGAGTTGCCGGATGCGACGGCGAGGATGATCGACTCAATGACGATCGCCGGCGTGGTCTGCATCTTCTACGCGATCTATTGCTGGATCGCGTTGCCAAACACACCGCCCAAGGGCGAAAGCAAGCGTTTCGATCTGGGTGAAGCGCTGGACATGTTCAAGCACCGCTCGTTCACGATCCTCATGGTCGCGGCATTGATCCTGAGCGTCGTCCACACGATGTACTTCATGCAGATGGGTTCTTTCCTCAAGACTGCCGGATTGCAGAAACAGAACGTCATGCCGGCAATGAGCCTCGGCCAGTTCTCCGAAATCATCGCGCTTGCCTTCCTCGGCGCCTTGTTGCTGAGACTCGGCTTTCGCTGGACGATGGCCCTGGGAGCCGGATCATTTGCACTGCGTTACTTCATCTTTTCCCTGGACCTCCCAGTTGAGGCCCATGTTGCCGCGCAGTTTCTTCATGGGATCTGTTTCGGCTGTTTCTACGCCTCGGCATTCATCTACGTGGATCGGTTGGCGCCCGAAGGAGTCAAACATTCGGCCCAGGCGATATTTGGCGCAGTCATGTACGGACTCGGTCCCATCGGCGCTTCGTGGCTCAACGGTTACCTTGCCCAGAAAGCCATGGGTGGCACGGCTGATCTGGACGCGGCTGGATACGGCTTCTACTGGCAATGGACTGCCGCGGCTGCGCTGGTGGCCACGATCATCCTGGCCGTGGCGTTCCGTGACGAGACCGAGCAAGAACCTGCAACTCAACCTGCCAGCTGAATCGATTTTATGAGCAACCCCATTCGAATCGGAATCCTCGGACTTCATCACGACCATATCTGGGACAACCTGAAGGAATTGGCACCCTTGCCGGAAGGTGAACTGGTCATCGCTGCGGACCCCACTGAAGCGCTTCGCAAACAAATCACCGACGAATACGGCTGTGAGACGACCAACAGTTACGATGCCGTGATCAACAACGAAGGGGTGGATGCCGTGTTCGTTTACGGCAGCAATCGCGAAGGCGCAGAACTCGCAGTAGAAGCCGCCCAAGCCGGCAAGCACGTGCTGATCGAGAAACCCATGGCCGCCGATCTCGCCGGTGCTCAGGCTGCGCTTGATGCCGCGCAGGCCAACAACGTGCGCCTGATGATCAACTGGCCTTTCGCCTGGTGGTCACAGCTGCAGCACGCCATTCGCATCGCAAAAGCGGGAGAAGTCGGGCGCCTTTGGCAGGTGAAGTATCGGGCGGCGCATCAAGGGCCGGTTGAGATGGGTTGCACGGAATACTTTTCCAAATGGCTCTTCGACGATCACCTCAACGGGGGCGGAGCGTTGATGGATTATTGCTGTTACGGCTCCATACTTTCGCGGGTCCTCCTCGGTCAGCCGGAAAGTGTGATCGGCATGGAGGCCACGCTCTGCAAGGATCAACCGGTGGAAGACAACGCGATGCTTGTTCTGCGTTATCCGAAGGCCATGGCGACCTCTGAGGCTTCGTGGACGCAGATCGGCAAACTGAGTTCCTACCTCACGATCATCTACGGAGAAGAAGGAACCTTGCTCGTCGAGCCGCGTGAAGGATCGGCGCTCCTCAAGGCGACCAATGAAGACGAAGAGGGTTCCAAGATCGATGTTCCTGAAGCTGATCCGGAATTGAAATCCGCCAGCGCCCATTTCCTGTGGGCGATCGAAACGGGTGGCGAATTGCATCCGCTCTGCGATCCGGTGAACTGTCGTGACGCACAGGCGATCCTCGAGCACGGCCGGACTTCCGCGAAGGAACGCAAGGAAGTCACGCTTTCATGAGGGCACCTTCAACCCATCCCATGGAATCCGGTGCAAGCCAGATAAAGCCCCGGCAACAATCCATGGTTTTCCCGATTTCGTTGGGCACTAAGAGCCGGACATCGTCCGTCAAAAATCCCCCTTCACCATCGGGACCGGCGTCGGTGAAACACCCTCCAACCTCGATCGCGTCACCGGCCTCCCTGAAACCACCACGCCACCGCCTGGCTTGAAATCCAACCAGCCCTCATTGCTGCCCCCGCCATCGTCAGCGGCAATTTCGAACAACCGAAACGGACCCGCTCCATCCCCGATCAAATCCCGCATGCTCAAGACCTTACGAATCTCATTGTGCGCCAGCCGCGCGGTTCCACGATGGCCGCATGAGCCTGGACTTCCATCGGCACGGGATCCTTCGCCTCTTCATCCAGGAACTTGGAGAACTCAACCCGCTGCGGCCGTGCAAACTTGAGGTATCCCAGATAACCGTCATCCACTCGGCCACCCGTATCGAACAACACAATCGCATCCCGCACCTGCGGAGCAGTTGTGAGATAATCCAGGTGTGACTTCATTACCTCCTGCGCGTGCACCATCGCCGTCCGTTGATCTGGAAATGCAAAGGCCACCCGAAACATCATCGGTCCCGTCGAGTTCTCGAAGCGCGTCTTCACTTCCGGCTCGGCAACCGATCCCATTCTGTCCGGCAACACCGTTGCGATCGTCGGCAATTGCGCGCTGTTCGTCCTTTCCTCTCCCGTCAACCGAGGTCCTTCCAGCCGTGGCGTCAGTTCCAACACCCGTTGCGACGTCTTTAATTCGAACTCCACCACCACCAGGTTGCTGTGCGTGGTGATTTGATGAATCGCCATCCGCAAATTCGGCGTGCTGGCGCGGGCCCCGCTGTAGATCAACGCCGGCACAAACAGCATCACCAGCGGTGTCAGAATCACGATCAGCAACAGCACGAAGATCCGGCGCGGCCAGGGATCGTATCCGGCCGGACGCACGGTCGGTCCATTTGCGAGCTTCAGTACCACAACAATGAAACCCAGGCCGATGAGCAAACCAATTACCCCCAATCCCAACACCTTGCCCGGTACCGCCAGGTTCACCAGTTGCGTGAGCGGAGTCATCACCTGCCCGGGTTCGCTTTGGAAAAGCAACGCGCCCAAGACCACGCAGATGCCCGTCGTTACCGGCCAGAATGCCGCGCCGAACTTCGCCAGACCCATTGTCGATGACAGCAAACCCGACTCAGTATTTGAATTCGCCCCCTGCAACAAACACTTTGGACACAACCCCTGCGGCGCGTTCTCCGGAATCGAAGCGCCACAAATCGGGCAGTTTTTGGATTCTTCACGCATAACTACCGTTTCCTAAGGCATAGGTCCTTCGAGGTCACACACGAACCAAGTTTTTTCCCTGTAAAACCACGCTGCCCGTCGTCCTGCAGCCATGCGTCCTCCGCAAAAGAAGAGGTATGATACCGAGGCCCAGGCTGCGCACGGTTGGCTTTATGCCGCGGGGTTGTTGGGGATGACGGCCAATCCGTAAGTCCGGCGGGCGGGGTTCAGTTTACTTCTCCAGAATCCAGATATTTCGAAATGCAACCGGGTTTCCATGTCCTTGCAGGTTGATGATTCCCCTTTCTTTCTCCGGTCGCCTGCCTCCGGCGCCCGTGCCTTTCGGAAGTTCCACGTCATCATGAATCAGCACGCCGTTGTGGCGGACTGTGATGCGGGCATTCTTAACCTTCTTGTCACCGTCGAAGACCGGTGCGGTGAAATCGATGTCATAGGTCTGCCAGCGCAGTGGCGGGAAGACCATGGACACGTCCGGCGTCTTGAACATGTAAAAGCTGCCGCACCATTGCTTGTTGCGGGACTGCACCTTGAAAGGGTTGTTCGCTTCAACCAGGTCCAGCGCGAAGGAATCAAGCACCTGGCATTCGTAATTGTCGTAGATGTAAACTCCGCTGTTGCCGCGATCCTGGCTGCTGGGCAGGCGGGATGGTTTGTAGGGGAGCCGGAATTCAAGATGCATCTTGAAGCCGCCGACGGGTTTGGTGGATTTGCTCCCGGCCCAGAGAAGTCCATCCGCAATCTTGCCCTTCACGTTATCATTTGCTTCGCCGTCGAAGACCACCATCGCACCCTCGGGTGCCTTCATGCCGAGGGTGTCGCTTTCGCGCTCAATGCGATTCATTCCCTTCACCAGATCTTTCAGTTCACTCCGGCTCATCTGCCTGGCATCGATTTTCGTTTTGTCCCATCCGGCGCCGGGGAGACCGCCTTGGTACACCGAAACGAGGAACTCTCCCTTGTCCAGCGCTGCGGCTTGCACGCCGACGTTTGCACCTCTGCGAGTGGTCGTGTATTCGCCCTGGATCAGAAAGTCGGGGTGTTCAGCTTCAGCTTTCTCCGGGTCGGTCTATAGTCTGGCGTCTTTCTTTCCGGGGGCAGCGTGATTGGTCAGGCTGCCGAAAAGCAGGCAGGTAACGAACAGGGAAACGAGTCTTTTCATAGCTCACATTCGGCGGGGAAGGCATTTCATTGGTCAAGTCGGAAACGCCAAGCCGGACGATCCAACACCGGGGTTGATTTGAATGCCTCGACCTCCCAGAGTCCACCTGTGTCATCACTTCGTCAATTCTGCCTGATCGTTGCTGTCACTTTTTCTGGGTGGTTGAAGGCGCAGAGTCCCGTTCATCACTGGCGTTTCGGAATGGAAGGCGGAGTCCCGGATCTGCGCGGTGCTTTGCCCGCCACCGTGGTGGGCGATGTGGAGCCGGAGAACAAACCGGCTGCGATTCGCGTTTCAGGCATACCGAACTACCTGCATTTAACGGAAAAGGGTGAATCGCTGGAACTGCCCACCAACGCTATCACCGTTGAGGCGTGGGGCACCCTCGAACGTCACACCAAGTACAGCAACTTCATCGGTTACCTCCAGGACAACGGCAAGTTTGAGAAGGGCTGGTTGTTGGGCGGACATGAGAAGCGCTTTCAATTTGCGATCGGTACGGATCGGATGACGTATCTGAGAAGCAAGACCGAGCCAGAGTTGGGACAGTGGTATCACGTGGTTGGCACTTACGACGGCTCGGAAATGAGACTCTACGTGAATGGTGAGTTGGAGGCCGCTTCGACCACTCGGAAGGGGCCGGTTCAATATGCGGATTCGTGGTTCCGCATCGCGGGCTACAAGGATGACAACGAGCTTTATGCCTTTCACGGGCGTCTCCACGAAATCGCGATCTTCGAGCAAGCATTGACCAGCAGCCAGATTCGCGATCGCTATCAGAACACAAAGTCCGTCTTCCCCGCACGGCGACTGAAACCTGAGGAGTTCATCGCGCTCGGTCCGTATTTGCAATTCGAGACGCCAACCTCGGCAACCGTGCGTTGGCAAAGCTTCGACGCCCAAGCTTCGACGCTTCAATATCGATTGGCAGGGGAGCGTTGGCAGACGCGAACGTTCGCGAATTCCGTTACGAATCATTCGGTGGTGTTGGAGGACCTGCCGTTCCGAACTAAATTCAATTACCGGATTGTTGGTCGTCGCGGGAAACAAGAAGGCCGAAGCGAAAGCATTTCCGTCAACACGACCTTCAACTTCACGACCCCGGCATTGCCGCGTGATGCGCTTCCGTTTCCCGGGCAGGTGTCGGAAGCCGAGCGAATACTGCGCTTGTCGAAGATCACCAATGGCTATGCCTTGGTTGTCGATTGCGGGGAAGGCGGGTTGGCGGTCGAGCTGGCGCGACGGTCCAACCTGATAGTCGTGGGCGTCAGTGAGGATGCGGCAGCGATTCAGCGTGGAAGACAAGGTCTGTTGAAGGCAGGCCTGTATGGCCAACGAATCACGCTGCGCCACGCTCCTGACGGCAAAGTTCCGTTTCCGGATTATTGCTTCAACCTCGTCGTTTCGAACGGGGAAGGGAAACGGCACGTCCGTCCCGCCGGAGGTGTCTTGATCGGAGGTGACAAACGTTGGGAGCGTCCTTCGTTGGACGGCGCGGGTTCGTGGACGCACATGTATGGCGACGCTGGGCAATCAGCGAACAGTCACGATGAACTGCTGGGGGGCAAGACCGGCGAGAACATCGAGGTGCAGTGGTTTGGATTGCCGGGACCCGATGCAATGATCGATCGGCTCGCGCGCAATCAAGGGCCGTTGAGTTCTCATGGACGTCTGTTCACGCAGGGCGACGAACGGCTCATCGTGCAGGATTCCTACAACGGCCGAATTCTGTGGTCGTTGGAGATACCGGGCATGCGGCGCACGAACGTGAAGGTGGATACCAGCAACAGCTGCCTTGATGAGAAAGCCTGTTACCTCGCGATCCGGGACAAGTGCTGGAAACTGGACGCGGCCACTGGTCGACTCTTGGGCACGTATCCGATCGTAGCGCCGGGACGCGACTGGGGATTCATTGCCTCAGATCGCCACCTGATTCTGGGCAGCGCGGTTCGTACCGGATCGAGCTTTTCGGACTTTCACGGTCCCGAGAAATGGTATGACAAACCTCTGGGCGACGGTACGGCAAAGGTTTGCAGCGACAATCTGTTTGCGATCGACAAGGATTCGGAAACCCGACTTTGGACCTACTCGCGGGGACGGATCCTGAATGCCACCATTTCGCTGGGCGATGGCCTGGTTTATTTCCTCGAATCACGTCATCCGAAAGCGATTGGTTACGACGGCGGCCGGCTTGGCATGCCGGAGCTTTACGAAGACCTGCACCTGGTCGCTCTCAATCAGGAATCCGGCTCGGTCGTGTGGGAAAAGCCGGTGAACTATGGGAAGCAACCGACTGTTCTCTACCTTTGTCATGCCAAGGAGACCATCGTCGTTCAAAGTTCACAGCCAGACGACAAGACCTACAACTTGTTTACCTACGGAGCCGGTGATGGCACGGAACTATGGAGCCATAAATATCCCTGGCGTCGTTCGGATCACGGTCATCACGTGCAACACCCGGTGATCGCCGGTGATCGATTAATCGCACAACCGGAATTTTTTGAGCTGCGCACGGGCAAGAAACTCGGCGACACACCGTCGCGCCGAAAGTGTTCCACCATGACTGGCGCTGCGAACCTGCTGCACTATCGTGATCTCAATGATGAGGTCTGGGATCTGAACACCGGCGAGGTGTCCGAATGGAAGGGGCTTCGGTCCAGTTGTTGGCTTGGCATCATATCTGCCGACGGCCTGATCCTTTCATCGGAGTCCGGAGGCGGCTGCAGTTGCAGTTTCCCGATCCAACTTTCCATTGCTTACCGAACCAAGAATGACTACTGAGTTCGCAAGAGTTCTGGGCTTGTGCTGCCTCCTGAATCTGTCCGTTCTCGCGGAGGATTGGCCCACCTATCGTCACGATCATCGGCGCAGTGGGTTGACGAGTGAGAACCTGGATATCGCAAACCTGAAGCAGGCCTGGGTTCATCGATCGGCGCACGTTCCACAAATGGCCTTCTCCGGACCGGCTCCGCGCGACTTCTACAACCGGCCGGACACGGATTTGAAACCGCGCATGGACTTCGATCGCGTGTTCAATGTCGCGGTCGTCGATGAACGCGTTTACTTCGGCTCTTCGACGGAAGACGCGATCTATTGTCTCGACGGAAAAACCGGCAAGGTGGTCTGGGTCTACATCACTGAAGGCCCGGTGCGACTGGCGCCTACCTGTGTGGACGGCCGGGTTTATGCGGGTTCGGATGACGGCCATGTCTATTCCCTCGATGGTGCGAATGGCAAACTCATCTGGAAGCGGCGCATTGCCGATCGGGATTATCGTGTTCCCTCCGACGGGAAGTTCGTTTCGCTCTGGCCCGTGCGCAGTGGAGTGGTCGTTGACCGGGGCATCGCGTATTGCGCGGCTGGTTTTCTTCCTTCCGAGTCCGCTTATCTTGCGGCACTCGACGCGAAGACGGGAGAGATTGGTGGACCCGGGACCTGGCGCCATGCACGTTCGGGAGAACTTTCACTGCAAGGATTTCTGCTCGCATCCAACGATCGCCTGTATATCCCGGCCGGACGCTCCCCTCCCTTCGTCATTGCCCGTGGCAGCGGCAAAGTTCAGGGGCAGATCAAAGGTGGAGGCGGGACGTATTGCGTGATGGACGACCGGGAGCAGCTGATCTTCGGTCCCAGCCGCTTTGGTGGACTGGAACTCAGCAATGGCGACGTGCGCAGGACTCTAGTTACCTTTGATGCGAACCACATCATCGTTGCCGGCGAAACGAGCTATCTTCTATCCGATCACCTTCTCCAGGCGATTGAGCGCGACCGGTATCACGAACAATCCATCCGCAAGCGAACCGCCGAGAGCCGGCGCAAATCCGCCTACGACCAATTGAAGAAGCTGGGGAAAGACCGAACCAGCGACCGTGCGAGGTCATTGCTCGCCGATATGGAAAAAGAAAAGAACGTTGTCCTGGACGCGACCCAACAACTCCGCGCCACGCTGAAGTGGCAATCCCATTCCAAACATCCCCACGCATTGATCATGGCGGGGAATTATCTTTACACGGGAGGCAATGGGAAGGTGGCTGGCTACTCCATTAGCAATGGCAAGCTGGCTTGGGAAGCTGAGGTGTCCGGCAATGCCTTCGGTCTGGCTGTTGCCAACGGAGCACTGTTCGTGAGCACAGACAACGGAACGATTCACGCGTTCCGTTGAGTCGGGTTTCGCCTGCGGGGTCGAAGATTCTTCCCTCGCGAATCTACTTGTCTTTCGGGTCGGCTGTCTTGCCGCCATTCTCAGCAAGGATCTTGGCGATCGTTCCCCGGTCTTTCTTGATGCGCTCGAGATCGATGTCAAGTTTGAGAATGCCTCCGATGAATCTGTAGATCCCCTCCAGTTCTGCCGACCACTCTGAAGCCGCAATGTCGAGAGGGGTGGCGCCTTGCTTGTCGGGTGCGTTGACGTTCGCGCCTTTTTCGATCAGGAGCTTGAGGATGTCGGCGTGACAGAAGAAAGCGGCATTGAATAAGGGGCGGTTGCCTTCATTGTTGGGGATCTCCAGATCCGCGCCGTTTTCCAAGGCAAGTTTGGTGATCTCAGCCTTGCCGACCACGCAGGAAAGCAAAAGCATGGTGCTGCCAAACGAATCCCGGGCATCGATGTCCTGTCCACCTTCCAGCGCTTTCTTGACCGCCTCCACATCGCCAGTCCACGCAGCTTGGGCAACGTCTTCCGGAAGCGGTTTTGAGCTGTCTGCAGCTTTCGGCGCAGGAGCGGGGGCAGGTGAGGGAGCGGGGGATTGCTGAGCTTGTTCACCACAACCGGCGGTTAGGATGACAGCGAAGGCGAGGAGGGTTTGTAAGAATTCCTTCATATGAACGGGGCCACTGAAGGGCTCGCCACGGCCCGTGGCAATCTATTTCTTTTTCTTTCTTGCAGGGTGTGGTGCCTGGCTGCGGTCCCGGTCGATCAGAGTGCGGCTGTAGATTTGACCAGGGCGAATGGGTTCGTGGGCTTCTTTGGCGATCGCAATCAGTCGGCTGAGAACGCTCGATTCTGACTTGGCTAGATTCCGCTTTTCTTCGATGTCCTTAGAAAGGTCGTAAAGTTCCCAAACATCCGTCCGGTTTTTGTAGGCCTTCCATTGATTCATGCGCACGGCAGTCTGGTCGCGGAATTCCCAGTAGGGGTAATCGTGTTTCTTCTGCCCATCCTGATTCAGTAGCGTGGGCAGGAAGGAAACTCCATCCGTCTTCGGACATTTTGCGTCGGTGATGTCAGCGAAGGTGGGCATGAGGTCGGGGTAATAGAACAGATGATCGGATACTGTGTCGGCCTTGATTTTGCCGGGCCAGCGAACGAGGAACGGAACCTTCAGCCCGCCTTCATATAGCGAGCCTTTGCCGGCGCGAATTCGTTCCCCGGTCTTTGGATTCAGGTTGGGACCGAAAAATCCATGCGGACGTTGCTCGGTCTTGAAATAGTCCTGCCCGCCGTTGTCACCGCAGAGAAAGAAGATGGTGTTGTCGTCGATCTTGAGTTTCTTCAGGAGCGCGAGGACTTCGCCGATCTGGCGATCCATCATGTGCATGAACGCGCATAGACCTTGGCGTCGTTGGATGTTCGTTGGCCCGCATAGGCGTTGCGGAATCGCATGCCCTCGCTCGCGAATCGATCGATGTTTGGCGTGATCAATTCGCGGTGTCCCATGTGCCCGGACTCGAAGTATCCCCATTCGTCCAACATGAGGCAGATGATGTTGGGCCGAGCCTTGTCTGAGGCGTTGAGGCCAGGTGTGTAAAAGATTGTGAACAACGCGAGTGCGATTGGTTTCATGGGGCTTCTAAGTCTTCGTGAATCGGAAGAGTGGATCAAGTCATCCTCGAATCGATCAGTTACAACGCTTATCTTGGCGCGATGCCGATCTACGAATTCGCCTGTCCCAAGTGCCGGGTGATTTTCAATTTCCTGTCACGGCGGATCAAACCGGACCGTGATCCGGTTTGTCCGAAGTGCGGGTGCAAGAAAATGAGCAAGGAACTCAGTCGCTTCGCGTTCATCAAGGGCGGTAACGATGATGGAACAGGGGATGATGATCTTCCTGATCTGGACGATCCGCGGGTCATGCAGGCGATGGGGGAAATCGAGCGGGATTTGGGAAGCCTTGACGAGAACAATCCCCGGCATGTGGCGCAGATGATGAAGCGCATGCGAGAGGTCATGCCGGACGGTTCGTTTCCGAGCGAACTGGATACCGCGATCAAGCGAATGGAGAACGGTGAATCCCCCGAACAGATCGAGGCGGACATGGGTGACGTATTGGAAAATATGATGGGTGAGGACGGATTGCTGAAGAAGTTCTCGGGCACGGCGGAGTTTTACGAGCGCGACGAGACGCTCTACGATTATTGACGGGGGCTTTGCTTGTCAGCGGACGCGATTGCGCCATGATCCCGCGCAATGAGATCTCTCTTGTTTGTTCTGCTGTTGTTCGCCTCGGCCGCAATCCAGGCCCGCAAGCCCAACATCCTGTTCATCCTCGTGGATGATCTGGGTTACATGGACATCGGCGCCAACAATCCCAACACATTCTACGAGACACCGAACATCGATCGTCTTGCCAGCGAGGGGATGCGGTTCACCAGTGGTTACGCGGCCAATCCGGTTTGCAGTCCGACGCGCTACAGCATCATGACCGGCAAGTATCCGACCAGGGTGGACGCGACCAACTTTTTCGCCGGCCGGCGCGGTGGACGGTTCGCACCGGCGCCACTGCGGGATCACATGCCGTTGGAGGAAATTACCTTGGCAGAAACATTGAAGAAGGATGGCTACGGAACCTTCTTTGCCGGCAAGTGGCACCTGGGGCCGACCGAAGAATACTGGCCTGAAAAGCAAGGCTTCGACGTAAACAAGGGCGGTTGGAAACACGGTGGTCCCTGGTTTGGTGGGAAGTACTTTTCGCCGTATGGAAACCCTCGTTTGGACGATGGTCCGAAGGGTGAGTATCTTCCGATCAGGCTCGCCAACGAAACGATGTCATTCATCGAAGCGAATCAGGAAAGTCCGTTCCTTGCCTACCTTTCGTTTTATTCCGTTCACACACCCTTGCTCACGACTCCGGGACTGAAGAAGCGTTACCAGGATAAGGCCAAGGCCTACGCGCTGAGCGGGGTGACGGAGTTTGCGGGAGAAGAGCAGGTGGATTCGAGGGCCAAGCGCAAACGGCAGGTCCGCATCGTCCAGAAGCACGCGGTCTACGCTGGGATGATGGAGGCGATGGACACGGCAGTTGGAATGGTTTTGCAGAAACTTCGCGATCTGAAACTCGACGATAACACCGTGGTGTGTTTCATGTCGGACAATGGCGGGCTTTCCACCTCCGAGGGTTTGCCGACTTCGAATCTCCCACTGCGCGGGGGCAAAGGTTGGATCTACGAAGGCGGAATTCGTGAGCCATACTTGATCAAGTGGCCCGGAGTCACCAAACCCGGAAGCGTAAGCGATGTTCCGGTGTGCAGCATCGACTTCTTTCCAACGCTGATGGAGATCACCGGAACGACGACGAAACACGACATTGATGGGCAAAGCCTGGTCTCCATCTTGAAGGGTGGTCCGGCGCCAAAGCGTGATGCGCTCTACTGGCACTATCCGCACTACAGCAATCAAGGCGGCTTTCCGAGTGGCGCGATTCGTATGGGGGATTGGAAGTTGATTGAGCGTTACGAGGATGGACGCGCGCATCTGTACAACCTTGCGTCTGACATCGGCGAACGAAACGACGTGGCAGGTTTAAACAAGGACCGCGTTCGAACAATGCGCGCCAAGCTCCATGCTTGGTACGAGGATGTGGACGCCAAGTTTCTTCAGCCCAAGAATGGTGAAACGCCGTGGCGTCCGTGATGATGAAAGATACCTGGGTTTGGTAGTGAACAGCCGGAAACAGAGGAAATGGAGCGCCGAGCAACGCTCGGCATAGTGAGCACCAGCGGATTGCAGGGGGATGCCGGCCAGCGCCCGGCGCTCCAATTCTCCAACAGACTCTGCTATTCGATCGCCGAAGGAAAATCGGGGCAGATAACCGAGCTGGCTGAGGTGTTTCCCAATGACTCGATGTGGAAGGTCATCTTCCCGTCCCCATCGCAAGAGCGGTATGCCGGTGCTTCGGGCGGACGGTTCAAAATCGATCAAGATCCCGGGTACGAACAAGCTGCGAGTTAGTGGGCAATGGTGGGCGGATCAACTTGCGGGATTACGGCAGAATCCCGGTTGTGTCGGCGCGCATCTTTGTGGTGCGTATTTGCGGAATCGCACACGACGCAACAGAACTGGATTAGTTGCGAAGGGACTTGCGTGAACCCAACGCTTGGACGAGCCAAAAACGGATGCGACCGATGGTATCTCGAATCTCAAGTCAACGAGAATTCAAAATTCGTCGAAGGACTCACACTGATTGAAAGAGTGTCCGAATAAATGCAGATTCCCGCCGTCAAATGCTCAGTTCGAATAAGGGATACCATGAAGAAACTCATCCTCACTCTGACCACCATCGGCGTCGCCGGAATTGGCCTGCCTTCCACGTCCCGCGCCGGCGACGGTGAATGGGCAACGGCCGGGAAAGTCCTCGCTGGATTGTTTGCGGCCAAGGTCATTCACGACGCAGCACGCCGTCCGGTTATTCGCCGAACGGTCACGACTTCAACCGTATGCACCACGACTCCCACATTGGTGCATCGTGCACCGGTGATTGTTCAGCAACCACCCGTGGTTTATCAGCAACCCGTGGTTTACCAACAGCCCGTTCAGGTTCAGCAACCGGTGCAAGTGCAGCAACCGGTGCAAGTGCAGCAACCGGTGCAAGTGCAGCAACCGGTCCAAGTGCAACAGCCGGTCCAAGTGCAACAGCCGCGACAGGTCGTTGGGCAACAACCGCCCACGCAGGTGGTTCAGACCGCCCCCACAGTCATTTATCAGCAACCCGCGGTCATCTACACACAACCCACCTATGTTGCGCCTGCAACCACCGTGAGTTACACCACCACCTGCGCTCCCGTCACCACTTACCGGACCTACTCCCGGCCGATAAGACTGAGCGTGGGCTTTGGGAATTCCTGGGGCCATCGTCATCGTCACTTCCGTCCTTTCCGATCCAGCTCCGCATTCTGTTGGTAAGGATTCCTGTTCTGACGTCCCCGATCCGGGCGCAACTGAGGTTGCGCCCGTTTTGCGTACTGGATTGAAAGCCAGATGTGGATGTGAACGAAGACCGAGCCGCTCGGCGAAACCTCGCTCCACGCTCCGTCACCGGCGGTCGCTCCCCGGCTTTCGTTCGCTGCTATTTGCAGCTGGTTTTACGATGTCGCGGACGAGATTGAACGGGGCGAGGAGAAGCTTGGGCGCGACGTTCAGCGGTTCGCTCTTTGGATCGGTGAGTGTGCCCGTGACCTTGTATTCGAAGATTCGCGAGAAAGGTTGAGTTACGAGGTCGAGGATTTGTCCAACCAGGAACTTGTTCTTGAAGAGCTTGGCCTCCACCCGCGCATCGATGTTCGCGTCGAAATCAACAATGCCGTCGTAGTAAAGGCGCGCCGGAGGAGAGTGGATGATCAGGTCCCCCGTATGAACGATGCTGTTGGTGATCGCGAAATTCCCGGACGCTTCCTTGGCCTTGCTGCTCCCGAGTCCGGGAATAATCGAGTTCAGGAGCGGAGAGAAGGCCCCGAAGACCTTCATGTCCCAAAGCAAGCCGTTGGTCAGGGCGACGCTTCCGCCTCCCTGCCAGCTGTCCCAATAAGCGGTATTGGCGTTGGTAACGCTCACGACACCGCTCAATGTGCCCGCGAGTTTGTTCGACGGATTCGCAACGTCGGCAATCAACGATTGAAAACCGGTGTTCGTAAATGCCAGGTCGAAGGTGAAGTCGTTCCCCACGGGTGGATCGAAATCGAACCACAGATCACCGGCCAGCGATCCACCATGAAAGTCGGACGTGAGATTGCTGATCCAGAGCTGGTTTGTGACCCAGTGCACGGTGGCCCGGGTGTTTTCCAGGTTGAACTTGAACCAGTGGAACTGCGGGCCGCGCATCTCAAAGTGAAGATCGGAATCCTTCTCCGCGCGTCGGTGCGTTCCGACGCTGCCGTTGATGAGCACTTTCGGGGCGCGTTGGAATTGATACGGGGCCACGGCCCGGGCGGTGATGGGACCGATGATTTTGGGAATGACGAGGAAATCCAGTTCGCTGACCGCGTTGGAGATCCACACGCGTTGCCCGGGGATGCTGATCTCGACCTTCGGACAATGCAGCTCGCCCTCGGGTCGGCCCATGGCGATGTTGGTCACGGTGATGAACTGGTTGGTCAGGTCGATGTCAGCGCGCAGCCAGTCGAAGTGCTGGGCGCGAATGGAGATATTGGTGGCGACCGTCTTCGCGCGAACGCCGGTACGGGTGAGGTCACCCCAACGACCCCAGACCACGCCTTCGATTACCGGCATGGTGTTGCTGAGCGTGATGTGGGCGAGTGTCGTGCGTTCGCCTTTTCCCAGCAAGGTCCCGACAGCACGAGGGTCGATGCGGCTGCGAATTCCGAACTGGTAGTCGCGGGTCGCCATGTCGTTGGTGTAGGTCAAATCCAGCGGACCGTCCTTGCGCTTGATGGTCAGGTTCGGGAGAACCATAAGGCGATTGGTCAAGGTGAGGTCGGTGTGGGCCTCAATGAACTGAACTCCACGGTAGCCGCCGTTCTTCGCGCTCAACCGCGCGGCCAGTCCAAGCGTAGGCTGCACGTGCGATTTCCAGGTGGCATTCGTATCGAGCCACTCGAACATCCGAAACGTGACCTGGGCGCTGATGTCGGGTGCCGAGGTGAACTGGTATTGGGAGAGGTAACGCCGGTCCTTATCTGAAAGCAGATGAGTGATGCGGTCGGGATGCACTGTTGAGGTCGCCTTTCCAGTAACGAATCTGCTCGAGGCATCAAGGATGCCGTCAATGGTAAACACCTCTGAGTCCGCAAAAGTTGCCTCGATGTTGCCAAGCCGAAGTCTTGGCGATCGCCACTCCGCATCGATGTCAAGTGAGGCGAGCTTCGCCTTGTCGTCGGTGAGATCGGTGGCGTGCAGATGAAGTTTTCCGCGCAATTGCTTCAGCTTTTCCCACACCGTGCCGTTCCAGTCGGGTCGCGGAGCTGTTTCCACGTGATTGGTGAAAACCTCGCTATTGAATGACAGTTTCTGAGCGGTGGCCCAGGGCGTGACAACGTCGAACGCATTGCCATTGAAGCTGACCGATTCGATGAGACGCCGGTCGCGGATTCCTTCCACTGAGGCGGAGAGTTTCATCGTCTCTCCACTGACGCCAACGATCTCAAGATCCGTGCTCTCGAGCGAAACGTTGGCTCGAATGTGGTTGGTGTTCACCGCGTCACAGCTGGCCGTTCCCTCAATGCCAACGTGAGTCGCAACGGCGCTGCCAAGAGTTGGCGACTTCAAACCCGCATTCCAAAGAATCTGCCAATCGCCTTCCGGTTTGAGCGTCGCGAAGGCAAAGGCGTTTACCGACCGGGATTTGACCCGTTGGGTCTCCACGTGCGTGGCGCTGATGGTCAGGCTGGCGGTGACGGGCGAATTGGTTTCAGAGCCACGTTTCACCTCCCCGTTCAGGCGGAAGTCTCGGCACGAACCGAGTGGGGATTTCAGTGAACGCGCCCAGCCGTTTATCCGCGCATCCACTTCGCCCTTGTCACGCGCATCGGCTCGCAATTCGACCGTGAGTTCGGGCGGGGACACAAACTCGTATTTCTCAAACTCCCGCAGCGCATCATAGATCTGCATCTCCAGCTTCTCGACACTGCGCCGTCGTTTCTTGGGGGACTTGGCTTTCTTGCCCGGGGCGGTCCGCTTGGGTTGAAGCAACGATGCGTTGGTGATCAGCCCGGACACATCGACCTGTATGCCCTGAACCTCCGCGCTGAATCGCGTCAGTTCCCATTGATCGTCCGGCAGGAAACGGATGTCAGTGAACAGGTTTTGAATGCCGATCCGTTTGGGCGGCAGGTTGGTTTGTTCGATGCTCCAACTGCCCGATCCCTGGAACAATTCGATGGAGTTGATCTGCAATTCCATCCGTCGCAGTGCATTCAGATCGAGGTCAACGTCCGCGGAGTGAATATAAATGGAAGGACCGATCTTGCCGTCCGACGGACCGATGGTGAGATCTTCCGTGACGATCCCTTGGAACCATTTCCAATACATGCGCTGGAACTGCACCTCCAGGCCTCGCTCCTTCAGTTCTTCCTGGACCATCGCCTTCAGGAAATTCGGCAGGCCGACGGAGTTGAACCACACGAAGCCGATGGTTCCGGCAAGCAGCGTCAGCAGCCCCGCGACGCGGACACCCCGCACACACCAACGGCATCCGAGCCAGAAGTGTTTCCACTTGGGCGGGCTCTTCGTGGGTGGTTTCTGACTGTCTGTGTCCATCCGTGGTTAAACTCAACCGACGCGTTGGAGTTTCGATCACTCTGACTTCAGAATGAAATGCGGAACGATGTATTCTTTGTAAAGGCCCGCCGGGAATTCAAACACGATCCAGTCCTTGAACTTCGGATCGTAGAACGTCGCGTAAGGTCCACGGCCCTTTGGTTTGCGGCCGAAAATGATTGTGCGCCCGACCGGCTTTTCGGCGCCGGGCAATTGAAGATACACCGTGATGCGATCGCTGCTCTGGTTGATGCCATAGGCATTAAACCGCGCATTGCCACGGCCGACCCAGCGGATGGCCTGCAGCAGCCCGAGACGATTGACGCCTTCCTCGATTGCATGCGTTTCCAGTTTCGGAAACTCCTCATCTTCCTTCTCGCTGATTCTTTTGAACCATCGCCCGCCTTCCTTCCGGATCATCAGCTGGTTTGTTTTCGCATTTGCGATTCCGACTGACTGGACCTCGTTGGTGGTGAAATTCCAGACAATGACGCTCTGGATTTGGAACAGCGATTGTGGAAGTCCCAGCAATGCCCCCCGCTCCACCACGTAGACGGCATTCTCGTCGTGTCGCCGGGCGAAGGTCCGGTCGACTTCGGATTTGCCGAAATCAATTCCCGCCACGAGTTGGTTCGTCGCTCCGCCATTTAGATTCGTGCCGCTCTTGAAGATGCGGTAGCTGTGAAGGGGTTTGTCCAAACCAAACTCCGCATGATCCGTGACCACCTCGCGCGCCAGCTCCACAGCTTCAAGCGATGTCAACTGATTCACGAAGTGTTCCATCAGCTGCGGATCCATCCTCGTCTCGAATTCATCCTCCGCGCGCCAGATGCCATTGGTCTGCCGGACCAAGGTAAAGTCCTCCGGACCCTTTACTTCGATGCGATCGAAAGCACTGTCCGGGTACCGCTTGATCAGGCTGGGATCGCAGAAATACCAGTAGTGTTCGTTCAGGTGCTGCGCATGCTGGGACGCAGCCAGAACGATGTTTGACGAGCCCGACAAGCGGGCAAAAACAGTATGGGGCATATTGCTGGGGCTGCCGCCAAACTGGATGGAGAAGACTTCGTTCGTTCCCTGTGCGAAGGCCAGCCGGAACTGCGGTTTGTCCAGGCCGAATTGCTCGAGCGCGATGCCCGGGTCGTCGCTCACGAATGAAAACACCGGCCATTGTTGCCAGGACTCCAACAGTTGATTGATGCCAGACGTATCGCCTCGCTTGGGAGGAGGCGGTTGGACGATTTGCCAGGCGTTGGTTGCCTTCGCGAGCCGGATCGTCATCCGGCTGTTGCGGATCTCCACTTGGTCGTAGCTCAGGTTTTTCAGGTCCATCAGGTAAGGACGGCGCCAACCGTCCGGGCGGGTGGGGAGTTGTTCCATCAGGCCGGCATCGACGACCATCACCGATTCTTCTCCCGCGGATTGGAGGTAAAGCTTGTCGTTCAACGGTGAGATGGCGCCCACGCGCAACTCAAAGGCTTCTTGCCCCTGAAATAGCTTCAGGATGCCACGTGGAGGATCGAGGCCGAAATCGGAGAGGCGTCGGGCGTCGTCCGCAGGAATGGTCTGGTCAGTCCGCAATTTCGCGCAGACAGCCAAGAGGGAGTTGATCACGGTTTCATTGGCGGTGTAAGGCACGGGCTTCACCAGCTGCCAGCGTTGTTCGCGCAGTTCGGCGGCGAGCAATTTGTTGGTGGACGCGTATTCCACCCGGCTGACGGTTGCGGGATTGAGACCGGGAACGACCAGGCGCTCCGCTCCGTCGTCCACCTCCCGCGGCGAGGGAAACTCATACACCACGATGTAGCCGAAGAGGGCTATCGCGAGCAGGGCGAGCAATCTGGATTGGGTCGCGTTCAATTCGTTTACATTTGTCTTCTCAGCCAGACGATCCAACCGAGGAACAGCACTCCGCCGGGAATGCCAGCGAGAAAAATCCATTGGACAGTCTGCAACTGTTTGGCCGTCATGCTGAATCGGTATTCGCGAATCGGTTGGGGTGTGATGCCGATCAATTCGGACTGATCCAGCAACCAGCTCACCGCGTTCCACGCAAAGTCACGATTGCCGCCCTGGGGCAGCATGAAGTTGTCGAAGCAGTGTGAATCACCAACGACGATCATGCGCGTGCTGCCTTCGGACACACCCATGATGCTGCCCTTCTCCACCGCTGCGATCAATGGAATCGCGCCGGTTTCGTCCGTTCGCTCGTCGTAGCGAAGCCCGTTTTCATAGTCCACGACGGCGATTCCCTGTTTGGTGGTCTTCGCGAGCTCCACGACCTGCGGTGCATCGGCGGTCTTGTTGCCGTCCTTGGCGCGAACCGGCCGCGGCAAGGCCATGGCGATACCCATCTGCCGTTGCGTCAAGGCGCGAACGGTTTCGTGCGCGACTTCCGGATATGCTGCAACGGCTTGTTGATTCTGCTGGGTGGGATCGACCACGCGCCGGTTCTGCACTTCGACTCCCCAACGGTCCATCAGGCGTTCCAACTCGGAACGACCACGATAACGGAAGAGCACCAGCATTCGCCCGCCGGACTCGAGGTAGCGATGCAGCTTCGCCTGATTTTCCTCCGAAATCTTCGCGTCAGAGCCGGCGACGATCAGCAATTGGAGTTCGTCAGGGATTTCTTTCAAGCCTGCCAGGCGAACGTTGCCTACGGACACGTTGTGATCCTGCAGCAGCTTGAGGAACTGGCCGTAGTCGTTTTCGCGATCCATGCCCGACCCGTGTTCGCCGTGATCGATCAGGTATCCGGCCACGCGTTTCTTGGCATCGTGAACCGCAAGCAATGCGGTGGTGAAATGCGCTTCACCGGTAAATTCCTTTCGCTTCACCGTGCGGGTCTTGAGCAGCTCCTCAGAATCATACTCAGCCAGCTGCGAGTGCCGGACGATTCGCGTTCTGCCCTTGTGCGTGAAAATAATGAGGTCGCGCATACTCGGCCCCAGACCGTGCTCGGTCTTGATCGCTTCAGCGCGCGCAGGTTCGGTCACGTAGTCCACCTCCTCAATCGCTATCTTCGGATTCACTTCGTGGTACTGGTGCAAGAGGGATTGCACGTGTCCGAACAAAGGCGAAGACGGATCGAAATAAATGATCACGTTTACCTCTTCACTCACGGACTTGAGAATCTGCAATGTGACGGGCGACAAGGGCTGATATCTGTCAGCGGAAATCGACCATTTGATCGGATGCCGCGAGGCGATGTAATTCACCATCACCACGATGGCAATCAGGGAGATGGTCCCGAGCATCACGTTGAAGCGCGCGCCCGTTGCACTGGGTCCGGCGTTCGTTTCGTCGTGAGGATCGGCGGTCATTATTTCCAGCGCCGACTCTCGACGGCCTTGTGGGTGAGGAAAAGGAAGAGGACGGTGAGCGACAGGTAGAAGATGATCTGCCGGATATCCAGCATGCCGCGTGAAAAGTCGCGCATGTGTTCGATCTGCGAGATGTGATGAAATACGACCGATTGCCAACCGGGCTTCACCGGGATGATGTGATGCAGGAAGCTCGCGAGGAAGAATCCAAGACCGAGCACGAAGGTGTTCATGGCGGCAATGATCTGGCTGCGCGTCATCGCCGAGGCGAAGCAGCCAATGGATAGATAAAGCCCACCGTAAAGCAGCAGACCGATCATTGTCCCCCCCAACGCGCCAAGGTCGAGGTCGGTGAGGTCCACCGAGTATTCGCGCAGAATGAAGGGATAAGCGATCAGCGGCAGCCACGCGGACAGGAAGAAGATCAGCGCGCCGGTAAACTTCGCCATCACCACCTGTCCATCGGAAACAGGCGTGGTCATAAGGGTCTCATAGGTCCCCGAAAACTTCTCGTGCGCAAAGGAACGCATGGTGATCACCGGCGGGGCGAGCAGAAGAATTAGCCAGAACAGGCCGTTATTGAAAAAAGCCTCAGTGACCGGCATGTCGAAGGGTTTGCCATCGAGCGCCTGCAGGATGATGACAAAGCACAGTCCCAATAGAAATTGGATCGCGCCGATGATCAGGTAACCCGTGAGCGACACGTAGAAGCCGCTCAATTCCCGGCGCACCAATGTGATATACGGCCGCATCAGAAACCGTCCTCCTCATCGCGCCGCGTCACGCGCATGAAGATGTCCTCCAGCGAATGTCGCGTGCGGGTGAGTTCGCGCAGCTGCCAGCCCTTTTCCCGCGCGATCTGAAACACCTGGGGTCGCAGATCGAACCCGGCCCGCGGGGTCAGCGCACAATTCAGAAACTCACCGTCCGCCGGTTGCACATCAAAATGTTCGATCTCACCCGTGTGCTCCAGGTAATCCATCAGTTCTTCGCGCGGCGCGGCAATCTCGGCGATCACCTGACGTTCGGAACTCATCTTGGCGTGCAAACCTTCCACGCTTTCCGCCTCTATGATGCGTCCCTGGTGAATGATGATCACCTCGTCACAGGTCATCTCGATCTCCGACAGGATATGGCTCGAAACCAACACCGTGTAGGTCTTGCCCAATTCCTTGATCAACTTGCGAACCGTTCGAATCTGATGCGGATCGAGACCTATCGTCGGTTCATCGAGAATCATCAGTTCGGGTTCGTGAACCAGCGCGTCCGCCAATCCCACACGTTGGCGATAACCTTTCGACAGATGACCGATCAACTTGCGTTGTACGTCGCCCAGCCCGCATACATCCGTCACGTAATCCACCCTGCGCCGACTGTCCTGCACGCGCATGCCCTTCAGGCGCGCGCGAAACTTCAGGTATTCGCGCACGCGCATGTCCACGTGCAGTGGGTTGTTCTCAGGCATGTAACCGATCTTGCGCCGGACCTCGTCGGGATTTGTGTAGACGTTGTAGCCTCCCACGCGGGCGGTCCCGGAAGTCGCCGGCATGTAACAGGAGAGCATGCGCATGGTGCTGGTCTTGCCCGCGCCGTTTGGACCGAGAAAACCGACCACCTTGCCGCGCCCAACCGTGAAGTTGAGATCCTCGACCGCCGTACGTTTCTTGAAACGCTTGGTCAGGCCCTTGACCTCAATCATCGGGATCTCGTTTTGCGCACTCTCTTCGCCCATGAATCAGAGCCGGGGATCATCTCGGACGGGTTTATTTTCCGCGAGTCAAAAGGATTCATACGGAAGCCGGATGGTAAGTAGAAGGCCGGTTGAAACCATTGGCTCTGTTTGGCGATGGCGATCTTCCACAATCCGAGCACTCTCGCTTGAATCGATTGTTCCCGGTTCCCTCAATTCGCTGCTTGCCGCTGCACCATTTCATCGGAAACATCAGCCCCGTCTTTTGAATTATGTGGGCTCTCCCGGGTCTACTACCATGAACCGTGACTGAAAAAGAACCACCAGAACCGACGTCGGGCGAATCACCAGATGATCCCCAGCGTCGCGACTTTATCAAGCAGGCTGCCTCCGTGTGCGTGGGAGGTGCGGTCGGCGCCGTCCCGATCGCGGCCGGCGTGGCGGTCTATCTCGATCCCTTGGACAAGGAAGCCACCGGCAGCCAACGTGTGAAGGTGACGTCGTTGGACGGTTTGCCCGATGACGGCCGACCGCGGAAGTTCTCGATTTACGCGGACAAGAAGGACGCCTGGACGACATTTCCGAAATCACCCGTCGGCGCGGTTTACATCATGCGCACTGGCGAAAAGGCGTTGAAGGTGCTGAACGTTGTCTGTCCGCACGCGGGGTGCTTCGTGGATTATATCGCCCGCGATGACGAGTTCTTCTGTCCCTGCCACGACAGCAGTTTCAAGAAGGACGGCAACATCAAGAGCGCCCATAGTCCTTCGCCTCGGCCACTTGACGAGCTCAAGTACGAGATCGACGAATCCGGTGCCGTCTGGGTTGAGTTCATGAACTTCCTGGCAGGTCAGAAGGAGAAAGTGCCTGTATGAAGAAGCTCTTTGACTGGCTGGACGATCGGACGGGCTACCGCAAGATCACCAAGGAAGCCCTCTACGAGCCGATTCCCGGAGGCGCTCGCTGGCGCTACATCTGGGGAAGTACGCTGACCTTCGCCATCGCCGTTCAGTTCATCACCGGGATGTTCCTGTGGATGGCTTACAGCCCGAGCGCGCAGACGGCCTGGGAAAGCGTTTATTACATCCAGCATGAAATGAAAGGCGGTTGGATTCTGCGCGGTATTCATCATTGGACCGCCCAGGCGATGACCATATTGCTCGTGCTGCATCTGATGCAGGTATTGATCGACGGGGCATACAAGGCACCTCGCGAACTGAATTTCTGGACGGGTTTGATTCTGCTTCAACTCGTGCTTGGGCTGTCGCTCACCGGCTATCTGCTGCCTTGGGATCAGAAAGGTTATTGGGCCACGAAGGTCGCCACCAACCTGATGGGGCTCGTTCCCTGGGTCGGGGACGATCTGCAAAGACTTGTCGTAGGCGGAAGCGACTACGGTCATCACACACTCACGCGTTTCTTCGCCTTGCACGCCGGCGTACTGCCGATGGGCATCATCGCGTTGATTGGTGCGCACATCTATTTCTTCCGCAAGCAGGGCATCCACACCAAGAAACCTCACAAGAAGAAGGACGGCATGTTCTGGCCCGACCAGGTGCTCATGGACGCGGTCGCCTGTCTGGCAGTGTTGATCACCGTGCTGGTGTTCGTGAGAATGTTCCATGGCGCCCACCTCAGCGCGCCGGCCAACCCCGCGGAATCATTCCCGGCCAGACCGGACTGGTATTTCCTCTTCCTGTTCCAATTCCTCAAATACTTCGAAGGCGGAAGAGAGATTCTCGGTGCGATCATCATTCCCGGAGCGGTGATGACCTTCATGTTCGTCATGCCCTTCCTCGGTGGGTGGAAGCTCGGCCATCGCTTCAATGTGTTCTTCATCGTCGTTCTGCTCGTCGGTGCCGGGTACCTCACCTGGGAAGCGATGGATGCCGACAAACGGAATCCCGAATACCAGGCCGCGTTGGTGCAGTCGGACAAAGATTCCCACCGCGTCGTCGAGCTCGCACGCGGACTTGGCATTCCGCCTGAAGGCGCCGTGACCTTGCTCGTCAACGATCCGAAGACCCAGGGACCGAAGCTCTTCGCGCAAAACTGTGCGAGCTGCCATCGCTATGACGGCCATGACGGATTGGGCAACGAACCGGCTGATCCGCAAAGCGCGCCTGATCTGCTGGGCGTCGGTAGTCGTGAATGGCTGACCCGGTTCCTCAATCCCGAGCATATCGGGACAACCAACTTCTTCGGCAACACGGCATTCAAAAACGGGCAGATGGTCAAATGGGTCAATCGCAAGTTGAAGAACCACTTCAAGAACGAGTCCGAAATGACCGACGACGAATTGGACGACCGCGAAGAACTGAACCAGGTGATCTTTGCCATATCTGCGGAAGCCCAGTTGCATTATCAAGCGGAAGTGGATGCTGCGGATTTCCCAGATGCGGATGACCGCAAGGATCTCATCTTCGATTCAGCGTGCATCGACTGCCATAACTACGAGGACGAATACGAACCCGGTGAAACCGACGGGCCTGACCTGACCGGTTATGGTTCGCGCCAGTGGTTGACCGAACTCATCAGCAATCCGGCCAATCCAAAGCACTACGGCGAAAACAACGACCGCATGCCGGCTTT
Source organism: Verrucomicrobiales bacterium (assembly GCA_002715965.1). Lineage (GTDB taxonomy): Bacteria > Verrucomicrobiota > Verrucomicrobiia > Limisphaerales > JAYPXF01. The sequence continues at coordinate 222,476 of PBAL01000020.1, forward strand.
CGGTGAGAAACAGATGCTGACGGAACCACAGATTGGTGTTCTGGTTTCCTGGTTGCGACAGGAATGGTACGAGCCCGGCCGTTAGGCTGATTCCCTGATCCGTCCGCCGAAGCGGGCCCAACATTACCACTCTGGGTGGGCACGCTTCGCATCCGCGGCCAGGCCCGGAAGATACATCGGGGATGAACCCATCATGACCGCGGACGCACCTGCGTCGAAGAAGTCCCGGGCATCACTGGTTTGCGAGACACCGCCCACTGCAACAAGTTCGAGATCGAGTGATTCCGAATCCACGATGTTGCGGGCCACGCAAACGTTCTCCACGGAAGGATTATGGATGGCTCTCCCCAGCACGCCCGCAAACTCGTAATCCGGTCCGAACACCGGCTGTCCATCGGGCCTCAAGACCGGCCGGCTGATTCCGTTCACCAATGTGATTCCGTTTACCAGTCCGTTAAGTTCACGCAGAAAGTTTCGAAGATGTTCGTCCGTTCCGAAGTAACCAACTTTCAGCAGAAATCTGGCATCGCCCAGGGTGTCTCGCATCTCCCGCGCAATCAGACAGCTGAATTCCGTGTCCTGATAAATCGTGCCTTCAGCGGTGCAAACATTCGGACAAGAGAAGTTCGCCTCCACCACATCTGCGCCGGCTTCGTGCGCCCACCGCGCGCATTGAACGAAATCCTCCACGACCTCATCGCGCGACGCATTTTCGCCCGGCGTGGCGACGACGGATACGATCAATACCTGTCCTTCGGCCAAAGCTGCTTTTGCTCGTCCGATGTCTTCACGCCAGACACTGGGATCCATTGAGGGCATTCCAAAGCATACCGCCGAACTGATTGCGGTTGGATCGTCCCCAGGGTCGTCGACGGCGAACACCGGTCCGTCCACGCGTCCGTCTTCGTTCACGAACACCCAGTTGGGCAGCGGATAACATTCGCGATGCGCGGAGCGGACTGTCTTGTACGTGAGGATGTCAAATCCGTGCTTGGCGTAGCCTTCAATCCACTTCGAGTTGAGCAGCATCCCCGCGGCAATCCCAAGGCGGCTGCGCACCGGCATGCCAAGGAAGTTCTTGGTCGGCGTGTCCGGGACTTCCGGAGGCGGGTCAACGAACTGCGGCCCGATTTCGTAGTTCGAACGATAGGACTGCTTGATGTCGTAGGTTTGAACCATCGAATCTCCCAATGCTACGTCTTGCTGTGGGCTGGTCTCCTGACCCGCCCGCCTGCTCGACCGAAGGTCTCAATTAGTCCGTTTGGGAGACCTTCTGTCGCGGACGTGAGGCGGCCGGGAGACCGCCCCACAACATCAAATCCACACGCTGTCATTTCTGTTTCGGAATCCTCGTTTCCAGCTGATTCTCGACCGGCTTCACCGTGGCCTTGTGTTCGTCTGCAATCTTCGCGAGTCGGGTGATGATCTCGTCGTTGTCCTTGGCGATATTGTGCTTCTCGCTGGGATCATGACCGAGGTGGTAGAGCAAAGGCGGATTGTGAGTTCGCGCCTGTTTCTGTCCGAGATAGCGTTCTTTCGTGAACCAATGCGCCTTGTGTTCGCCATGACGAACGGCAAACAGCTGCTCGCCGTGGTAAAAGAACATGCTCTTGCGTGGACTCGGTCCCGTTCCGTGAAGAACGGGAGTCAGGTCATATCCGTCGTAGGTGCGGTCACTCGGCACTTTCCCACCCGCCAGACTGACCAGCGTCGGGAGCAGATCCAGCGTGCTACCCATGTCGTGCACGATTCCCTTCGCCAGTGGCTTTGGATGCGCCCACATGACGGTCGGTTCGCGCATTCCACCTTCCCAGGTGCTGCCCTTGCCCTCGCGCAACAAACCCGCGCTGCCGCCATGCGTCTTGAAGGTCAGCCACGGTCCGTTGTCCGAGGTGAACACAACGTAGGTCTGGTCATCGCTCTGTTTGACCTGTTCCAGAACCTTGCCAACCGACCAATCGATTTCTTCAATCACGTCCCCGTAAATCCCTGCACTACTGTGACCGTGGAAGTCCTTGTGTCGAAAGAGCGGGATGTGCGGAAGGCTGTGCGCAAGATAAAGGAAATACGGCTTCCTCCCGCCTTGGCTGGTTTTGATAAACTTCACCGCTTCCTCAGTGTAACGACGCGTGATGTCCCGCTGATCGCAGGGGCGTTCCAGCTCCTTCTCGTCGCGCAATAACGGGACGTTGTATGCCGCAATGTCCTCGGTCTCCGCATTCTCGTAATGGTTCTTCCCGTTCCTGACGCGGTCCATGTCGTTTGAGTAGGGAATGCCAAAGTAGCTGTCGAAGCCATGACTGGTCGGCAGGTAGTGTGGGAGGTGCCCCAGGTGCCATTTGCCGACAGCCGCGGTTGCGTAGTTCAGTTGCTTAAGCGCCCGGGCGATGGTGATTTCAGTTTGTGGTAGACCACCCGCTGAGTCCGGAAACAGCACAGACCTCTTGTCGGAGCACATCCCGTTGCGTATCGGCAATCGTCCCGTCATCAGTCCTGCGCGGCTGGGAGTGCAGACGCTTGCTGCCACGTAAAAGCTTGTCCACTTCTGACCGTGCACAGCCATCGCATCGAGATTCGGTGTTTTGATCGTGGCATGGCCAAAGCAACTGAGGTCGCCGTAGCCGAGATCGTCGCAGAAGATCACCACGAAGTTGGGCTTCTTGGCAGAAACAGAAACGGACAAAACCAGGCCAACAAGGAGCACGATGATGCGCAGCATGCCGGGATCTTCAGCGGAGGCCGCTGGATTTGCAATTGTTCGTGTTGGCCATTTGCGAAATCGATCCCGTTGATCTACTGTCCCCGCGTGAACGCATTTCCGGTCACGCTGGATAAGGAGTCGGAACTGATTCGCCGCATGGATGAACTCGGTGTGCGTGAGCTGGATCTTGAGGAAAAGTTTGTCCGGTCGGGAGGACACGGCGGACAGAACGTGAATAAGAATTCTACCTGCGTCATGTTGCTTCATCGGCCGACGGGCATTCAGATCAAATGCCAGGAGACACGTCAGCAGGGCATGAATCGTTTCCTCGCCCGCAAACTTCTCATCCAGAAGATCGAACAGCGCATCCTTGCCGCGAAAGCAGCACGCAAGGCGCGCCGGGAAAAAGCCAGACGTCGCAATCGCGGCCGGCCAGCGGGTGTGAAACGAAAAATGCGCGAAGACAAACGCCTCCGATCTATCAAGAAGGCCAATCGTCGCGCCGTGAGCACGGATTGACGCGCCTGCCGCACCCGGATAGGTTCGTCACAGATGAAGCCCATCCTTTCACTCCTCACTGTCTTCGGTTTGGTTGCACTCTCTCCGATTGCCAGCCAGGCAGACAGCCTTGGGGACTTTTCAAAGATCTCCCAGTTGCACGCGAAGAAATCGCACGCCCCACTTGCGCAGGCCTGTGAAAAGTTCCTCCGTGACTATCCCAAGTCTTCTGCCGACGACACGGTCCGGTATTACCTCGCGCAGGCCAACTACAGCTTGAAGAGATATAACGCAGCGATTGAAGAAGCCGGCCGGATGTTGGAACTCCATCCCAAGTCCGATCTCGTCCAGGAGATAACCATGATGCGCGGCGAATGTTATCGCCTCACGAAAAACTGGACCGATGCACTGCCCGACTTCACCAAGGTCTTCGGCATGGCAGGCAAATCCACCACCGCACCGCACGCGCAGTATCACGTCGTTCAGGCCTACTACTACACCAAGCGCCTGGACAAGGCGCAGGCCGCCTACGAGAAGCTGAAGAAGAATTTCCCCACCAGCACTTACGTGAAATCTGCCGCCACGCTGTTGAAGAAGAAAACCACTGCGTCCAAGCCGCGCGGACTGAAGACCGGCAGTTCGGCTCCTGAGTTTGAGATGGAGATTCTTGCCAACTCAAGCAAGGCCAATATCTCCGATTTCAAGGGCAAGGTGGTCGTGCTCGATTTCTGGGCCTCATGGTGCGGCCCATGCCAGGCCCCGATGGCGAAGATGCAGACCTACCGTGAGAAGCACCCTGACTGGGGAAAGAACGTGGAACTGATCGCGCTGAGCATCGACAGCACGCGCGAGGACGCCGTGAACCATCTCAAGTCACGCGGCTGGAACAAGACTCTCAACGCCTGGGCCGGCAAAGGCGGTTTTCGGGCGGATGCACCGACGAAGTACCAGGTTCGCGGCATCCCAACTGTCTACGTGATCGACAAGAACGGCAAAGTGGCCGCCACTGGCCATCCATCGTCATTGGACGTTCCCGGTCAGGTGGACAAGTTGCTGGGGAACTAAGTTCCTTCCGTCACTTCCGTCTCTTTCCGACCAGTTCCTGCTTCTTGCTCCAACCCACGCTCCGGTCGAAGATCGTGCCAAACTTCTCGTAGTTGTTGTAGTCGGCTCCGTTCTCCTTCCAGTCGGTCACATAGGCGTCATAGACTTTCTGCATCTGCACGAGTTGTTTGTAGTGGTCTGAATTGCCGGCAAGGTTTTCCAGTTCCAATCCATCGTTGGCCGTATGGTACAACTCCTCGGTCTCCTCGAACCCATCCCCGGCAAAGTTCCAGAAGATGTATTTCCAGTCCTTCGTTACCACGCTGAGACTGTGAACCTCCTTCGGTCCCCAGACATTGATCAACGGAAGTGATTCATGGATGTCTGCGCCGGGATCATCAAGCAACGGCAGGAGACTCCTGCCATCCATGTTCTTCGGCACGGACACGCCGGCCAGTTCAAGCATCGTCGGCGCGAAGTCGACATTCCCGGTCAACGCCCGGCAACGCAATTTCTTGCCGCTGTTCTGGTGCCGAGGATCGAACACAATCAACGGAACCCGTGATGCTTCTTCGTAGGGAAGGACCTTTGATCCATACCCATGCGACCCGCAAAGGAATCCATTGTCCGAGGTGTAAATCACCACGGTGTTGTCCGCAACACCGTGAGTCTTCAATGCCTTGCGAATCATTCCAAGCGCCACGTCAATCGCATAGATCTGCTGATGATAAATCGCCATCACCTCATCGTATCTATCCGAGTATCCCCAACTGGTGAAACGCTCGTATTGACGGCCTTGCCGGCTTTGCAGCGCGAAGTGCTCACCGCGCTGTCGGCCGTAGTTCTTCGGCTTGGTAAATTTCTTCCCTGCATAAACATGATCGAAAGCCGGGTCGGGCGTGGTTGGCCGATGGGGTGCCTTGAAGCTGATCGAAAGGCAAAAGGGCTTGTCTCCCTTCGAGGCATCGCGAATGAAATCCGCACCAAAAGCACCGTAAGAACGCGTCGCGTGCGGATACTCCTTCGCATACTTCGCCATGGATTTGTTCTTGGCGGTGGCATAGCTGGTCTGGCCCGGTCCGCCTCCCCAGCGATCAAAGTCGTCCTCGGGCAGCACTCCCCTGCGTTGCCCCGCGCGTGACACGACGAATCCAAATTTTCCGGCGAAGGCCGTCTGGTAACCCGCCTCGCGCAGCAACATCGGATAGGTCTTCTTCCAGACCGAATCGCGCATGTCGCCGTGTTCGAAGTTGCAGCCCGCCTTGTACTCGAACATCCCGGTCATGATGTTCGCCCGACTCGCCATGCAGATGGCAGTCGTGTCGTAGTGGTTGTCGAAGATCATTCCATCGCGGGCGAGGCGATCCATATTCGGCGTCTTCACATCTCGATTCCCGTAGCAACCCATCGAATAAAAGGTCTGATCATCCGCCAACAGGAAGACGATGTTTGGCTTCCTGTCCTTCGCGAGCAACGCCACCGAGGCAGCCAGAAACACAACAAGAAAGGGGATTCGAGACTTCATAAGCGCGGGACTATCTGTCGGATTCGACTCCGCGAAAACAGAATTATTCCGGAGTTCCAGCCAGCCCTCTTTTACCTTGATCGCCCACCATGATGAGGCACTCTAATCCCACCTATGAAAAAGTTCATCACCCTACTCAGTGTTGCTGCGGTTGCCGTGGCGATGTCCACCTCCGCTGTTGCCGCGGATGAAAAGAAAGCCAAGAAGAAGCGCGATCCGAATGCGCCCCGCACGATCACCGGTGTAGGTGTGTGCGGCAAGTGCTCCCTCGGCACCGCCGACAAGTGCAACAACGTCGTCAAGGTCACGTTCAAGGGCAAGGACGGCAAGTCAATCGATCGCGTGTTTACGCTCGCCGACAACGATGTCGCGAAGGGCGCTCACGGGAAATTCTTCTGCAAGGGCGAAACCCCGGTTGCCGTCACCGGCACTATCAAGCGTGAAGGCAGGGGCAAAGACATGAAGCTCACCATCACCGCGTCGAAGGTCGGCGCCCCCAAGAAGAAGGGCAAAAAGAAGAAGGATGCCTGAGCATCCCCACTCATTTCGAAGCCGCCCCGCACCCGGGGCGGCTTTTTTTGTGGAGGGACGAGCTTGCCAGTCCGAGGACGTGGACATGCCTTTGATCTTCTCATTGGCGAAAACAAGCTTCGCCAGCATGCCAACTCATGTCTTGGTGATCGGAATTGCAATTGCCCGGCTGAAAACACGACACTCCCGCCCATGTCGCTGAAGATCGAAAAAGTCGAAGCACACGACGTTCGCTTTCCCACGTCCCGCTCGTTGGATGGATCGGACGCCATGAATCCCGATCCGGACTATTCTGCGGCATACGTCATCCTCAAGACCAACGACCCCGAACTTGAGGGGCACGGACTGACCTTCACCATTGGTCGCGGTAACGAACTCTGCGTCGCGGCCGTGGATGCGCTGAAATATCTGGTGGAGGGCATCGACTTCCGCGACTTCACCAGCAATCCCGGACGCTTCTGGGGAAAGCTCACGGGAGACAGCCAACTTCGCTGGCTTGGCCCCGACAAAGGCGTGTTGCACTTGGCCACCGGGGCCGTTGTCAACGCCCTGTGGGACCTTTGGGCGAAAGCCGTCAAGAAACCGCTTTGGAAACTCCTCTCCGACTTGTCGCCCGAGCAGCTCGTCTCCTGTGTGGACTTCCGTTACATCACCGACGCGCTCACGCCACAGCAGGCAGTCGCACTTTTGCAGGACAAGGCAGCCGGAAAAGAAGAACGGGAGAAAAACCTGCTGGAGAACGGTTACCCGGCATACACCACGTCCGCCGGCTGGCTCGGCTATCCCGACGACAAGATCCGTCGCCTCTGTCGCGAAGCGATTGCCGACGGTTGGGATTCACTGAAGATCAAGGTCGGCAGCGACATGAAGGACGACATCCGCCGGTGCGAAATCATCCGCGAAGAAATCGGCTGGGATCGCAAGCTCATGGTCGATGCGAACCAGGTGTGGGAAGTCAACCAGGCCATTGCCTGGATGAAGATGCTGGCCAAATTCAAACCGCATTGGATTGAGGAACCGACAAGTCCGGACGACATCGGCGGGCATCAGGCCATTGCCCAGGCGATCGATCCGATCAAGGTGGCCACTGGCGAACACTGCCAAAATCGCATCATGTTCAAGCAGTTCATGCAGGCCGAGGCGATTGAGTTCTGCCAGATCGACGCCTGTCGTGTGGGAGGAGTGAATGAGGTTCTCGCGATCATCCTGCTCGCCGCGCGCTTTGGCATTCCCGTGTGCCCGCATGGCGGAGGCGTGGGTCTCTGCGAATACGTCCAACACCTCGCCATGTTCGACTACATTGCCGTGAGCGGAACACAGGACGATCGCATGATCGAATATGTCGATCACCTCCACGAACACTTCCACGATCCCTGCGTCCTCAAGAACGGCTGCTACCAGGCTCCATCAGCGCCCGGCTACAGCATAACAATGAAAACCGAGTCAATTGATCGCCATCGTTTTCCCGATGGGGTGGCTTGGAAGTAGGCCAGATGGGCCGGTGTGCGGGTTGAGGGCGGGGGATAAGACTGACGATGCGTGCAATTGCAGGTCGGTGGTGGAGGGACGAGTTTACGAGTGCGTGGGCGCGAAAATCCGAGTTGAGCATGATTTGACCCGTGCTGGCGCAGTTAGACCTCAACTCCATCGCCCAAGTTCAAAGGGCTCCAACTCGAGTACGGACTCGTAAACTCTTCCCTCCACAAACACCCAGATAGGATCTCACCCCTGGCGATTTCAGTCGGTGTCAAGGCTGCTTGATCGGGATATCCCAACGCACCTTGTAGAGACGATGGCCCTCCATTCGAATCGGTTCCGCGTCAATGAATCGAATCATGTCGCTCCACCAGGTTTTTAACGTGCCCTTGTGATAGACGACGAGTCCTGTTTTCGGATGGCGATCCACCGACTTGACCTTGGCCTCGGCGCCGATCTTCGGATGCACTCGGAACTGCCCCTTGTCGCGATTGAAGAGGAATACCTGAAAACTGGCGGTGGCATACAAATGGACGCCGTCGTGCAGTGGTGAGAGGTCATGGCCGCCGGGCTTGGGAAGTTGGTGACGAGCTTCTACGGACCAAGCAAAGTTCCCACGGGGATTGGTGTCCTGCTTCAACTTGAGGATTTCGTCCTGTCCCAGAGCCCAAAGGCAGTTGCGGGCGCTGTCCCAGACCGATCCATGAGCGCCATAGAGTTCGATCCTCTGCTTCGGTTTGGCGGGCATGGCTTTCGAGTTTCGGGAAAAGAACTGAACCTCGTCCCCGCTGAAACTTGCCGCGACGGCAATTTGGTTCCGCGGTAGCAGGCAGGCGCTGTGCGCATTCTTTGACAAGGCCAGGAACTGAGTTCGCTTGGTTTTGCGTTCGATCAACGCGACGCCTTGTGAGGACGACGTGACTAGGATCAACCCTCCCTCATAAGGTTTGCATTCGTCTGTGCTGCGAAACGTCCAACGCAAATCCGGCGGGATGCTGGGTGAATCTTTGGCGGTCCAGGACCATTTGACCTGCTTCGGTTTCTTGGGATCGATGATGGTGATCGCCTTGGCTCCGCAAAGAATGAGGTCGGTGGCGTGGGATTGGAAACTAATCAAGACCGTGAGGAGCAGAACGAGGAGAAAGCCTTGTTTGCTGAGTATTGTAGGGACGAAAGAAGATGCTCCGTTTCTGGACGCGTTCTCCCTCACCCCAACCCTCTCCCGCTCGGAGAGGGAGCAGGAAAGCGATCGTCTCGTGGGTAGACGATCTGTTGCGGTTGCGCTGTCTTGCATTCTCCCTCTCCGAGCGGGAGAGGGTTGGGGTGAGGGAGAAAACTCGGCAGTCATTTTGTGATCCAATTGTTATGCGACGTAACCGTCGACAGAGTTTTCAGCGACGCTCCCACTACTTCTTCAATTCCCTGCTTGGTGTTCGGCTGGTGAGGTAGGCGAAGAGGTCGAGGAGCTGTTGGTCGTTCATCGCCTCGGTCAATCCTTCCGGCATGATGGAGGTGTGTGAAGCCTGCAGCTTCTTGATCTGCGGGCGGGGCAACAGGACGGTTTGGTTGTCCACTCCGCGGAGCGTCACCGTTCGGTTGTCCTGCTGTTCGATCAGGCCGGTGAGTTGTCGGCCGTCAGTGGTCTCGATCTGAAAATTCGTGAACTCTTCGCGGATGGCCGCGCTGGGATCGACAACTGCCAGCAGCATGAAGTCCATGTTGTCGCGCTCATAACCGGTCAGGTCCGGTCCAACCTGACCGCCTTCATCGAACAGTGTATGGCAAACACCGCAGGCAACGGTGAACAGGGTTTTTCCACTGGCCGCGTTGCCCGAGCCAGCATTGCTCTTCAACAAGTTTGCAATGCGGGTGATCTGATTCTGTTTCTCTTCCGGGGTCGAACGAATCCTGCCCCAGTGCTTTTCGATGATCTTGTTGATATCGGGATCATCGTGAAGCGCCATTTGCTGGACGACGTCGATGGCAACCGTGTCCGCCTTGATGTGCCATTTATCGACGCGTTCGAGGAATTGCTTCGCCCATTCCTTGCGGCTGGCGAGAACACGATTGGCGGTTGCGCGCACGCCGTGCTCGTCGAGGAGCGAGCCGTGATAGGCACCGAGGATGTAACGGGGAATTGAGGAATCATCGTAGCTCTGAAGCGACTTGAGCGAGGCGAGCTTGATGGAACTGTCAGCATTGCGGAGCAGGCGAGTCAAAGTCGGGACAAACTTCTTCTGATTTATCTGGCCGACGATGTCGATGTAGGACAGGCGTTCGGACATGTCGGCGCGTTCATCGGCGATGACCTTCAGTGCGCTGTCTATGGATTTTGCATCACCGCGTCGAAGACCGAGTGCGAGCGCAGAGTTGCCGAGGCTGGTCTGGTAGTCGTCGAGCGCCTTGGCAAGCCGCGAGGGAAGATCCTTGATGGTTCGTCCTTCGAATCCCTGGAGCAGGCCCGAGATCAAGAGCTTGGTGGTCTCCGCGTTGGGTGAGAGATCGAGCAACTTGGCGCAGACCTTCAAGTCGTCGGCCGAACCTGCCATCGCGAAGCGACGCATGAGTCGATCGAGCATGAATTTGCGAACGGTCGGCAGTTGCCAGAGTTTTTCCTCGGCGAACATTTTGAGGACGGCATTGGGATCGGAGTCGCATTTTGATTCAACCGCCCACCAGAGCATCATGGGGATGTGAAGGTCATCGATGTCGGGGCGTTCGGCGAGTTGGCGAACGATTGGGAGCCCGGAACCGGCGGGAAGACGTTTGGCGGTGCTGGCGAGTTGAGAACGGACTTCGAGGTTTGCTTCAGTCTTGGCGAGTTGTTGAAGCCGGTCGGCTATCTCGGGAGTGGTGGTGTGGCCGTCACCGATCAGTCGAACGGCCCAACGGCGGATATGTGGATTGCCGGATTCCAGAGCGGTGAGCTTGGCGTCGTCGGTGAACCCACCGAGGAGGTTCAGTGCCCAGAGCGCGTCGAGGTCGCGGGGCGATGAATCTTCTTCCAGTTTCGCGCGTAGCAGGCCGGTGATGCTGGTGTCTTTGCGATCGGCGAGGACACGCAGTGCTTTCTGACGGAACCACTTGTTGGGGTGGCTCACGAGAGTGTTCACGAGCTTGCGGCTCGATTGCTTGGCCAAGTTGAAGGGCTTGAGCGGCTTGGCGCCTTTTGCCTTCAAACGATAGATCCGGCCGCTTGACTTGTGCCAGTTGTCACGCGGATCGACGTGCGTCAGGCGGCTGTCGTACCAGTCCGCAAGATAAACCGCGCCGTCGGGACCGACTTTGCAATCGACAGGTCGGAACCATCGATCGCTGGTGAGGACGAGAGGTGGAAAATCAACCGTGCGGAAGGTGGACGTGTCAGCAATGAGCTTGCTGGCAATCACGCGATTGTGGAGCGCGTTTGCGGCTACGACGGCGTGACGATACTTCGCTGGAAAAGCGCCACCGTCGTAAATCGAGAAGGTTTGGCTGAAGCGTTCGCTGAATCCCTCGTGGCGCATGTGGTCGTAGTATCCAAAGGCGTAGGGATTGGTGAGCGGGCCGTGCTTGCCCCAGTTCTTTTCGCCATACCCGCCCTGCGCGTAATGCATGCCGCGGGTCTTGCCATGGTTGGTTCCCGAAAACACGCGACCTTGCGCGTCGATTTCCACGCTGAAGGTGTTCCCTCCCCCTTCCGCATAAATCTCAAAGATCTTCGTGCCCGGGTGATAACGCCAGATGCATTGGCCCTTGAAGTGCACGTTCTTGGTCGCCTCGGAACTGACTGTCCCGGTGGTCGTGCTTCCGTTCGCGCCATAGATCCATCCGTCAGGTCCCCAGCGCATGCTGTTGGCGACCGAGTGCGTGTCTTCCAAACCGAAGCCGCTGAGATGAACCTCCGGATCACGATCGGGCACGTCATCGCCGTCAGCGTCCGGATAGAAGAGCAGGTAGGGTGGATTCAGAACCCAAATCCCTCCGCGGCCGATCGTCACTGCCGTGGCGATGTTGAGGCCGGTGATCACGTCCTTGGAAGTGTCGAAGTCACCGTCGCCATCGGTGTCTTCAAGCACAGTGATCTTATCTGCGCCCTTCACATGATTGGGTGGTGCGGCAGGCACCTTGTCGAAAATCGCGCGCAGCCATTGATCGTACTTGATGACCTTCAAGCCGGCGGGGAACGGGTATTGCAGATACTGGATCACCCACATTCGCCCGCGGTGATCCCAATTGATGTAAAGCGGTTGGCGAATCGTGGGTTCGGACGCGACGATCTCCATCTCGAAGTCGTCATTCACCTGAAACTTCTCCAGCGTGTCCAGAGGCAGGGTGGGTTTCGTGTGGTCACCAACTTCACCCCGTCCGGGAAAGGTCTTGATGATCTCGGACACCTGGTCGTTGCCCGAGATGGTCATGTCGTATTTGTTGCGAGCCTTCGAGTTGTTCAGTCCTGAAGTGGAGGTGTAACCGGGAACGGTTTGCTTTGCCGTCCAGTAGATGGAGTTCACAAGCAGTTGCTGAAAGAGCCTGGCTTCGAAATCGGATTCGTGTCCCAGCGAGGTGTAGACGACACGGCTCTTCTTGTAGTTCCGGGACCAGGCCACCGGGATGATCTGCGGTTCGCCCCCGTGCGTGATCAGTCCGCGCAAGAGAACGCGGTTTCCGGAAAGATCAGCGACGTTGTATAGAGATCCCTTGCTCCGAAAGTCGTTTTGGCGGATGCCGGTCAGAAGTTGCTCGCGATTGGCGTGCGCCAGCGTTGAAACGGAAGTTCCATCCTTGTTGTTGAAATCCTTCACATAGCGATGCCCCAACACCTCGCGATCGAAGTCCTTCCACTCCACATGCCCGGCGGGAGGCGTTCCGCGTCCGAGCGAAAACCCATGACTGGATGTTCGGATGGCAACCAAGCCTCTGCCTGCTGCCAGGTGCGCCTTGATCAGCGCCATCTGTGCTTCACTCAAGGCGCGCCGCCGGACGCTGAGGAAAAGGACGTCCGCGTCCTTGATTCGTTCCAGACCGGGAAAATGATTCGGATTGGCCGAGTCCGCGTGCACGAAGGTCGTGGCGATTCCGAGCGGGTGGAGCTTTGCCTTCGCAAATGCGGGAAGGGTTTCGGCGGTTTTGTAGCCGGGTTCGCCGATCATGAAGAGCACGCGTGGCGGAGCGGCAACGGTGAAGGTGACGGACGCGAGCAACGCGGCCAGGAGTGTGATTCGCAACTTAATCATCGAGTGAGGAGTTGACGCGAGTAATGGGGCATGAGTTCACGCAAATCAAGCCGTGAAAACCGAAACAGAATCCCATTGGTGGATTCGCGCCAGATCCGATTTGATTTGGCGGGCTCAGCCGGTAGATTTGCCCCAGATCACGCCACGATGGAGGACAAGAAGCCAACCCAGGAGGAGCTGGAACAGGACAGCTTCCTGTTCCGTGCGATGCTCAACCTTTCGGACGACGCCATCTACTTCAAGGACAAGGACGGCCGGTTCCTTGCCATGAGCAAATGGGGGGCGAACTTTTCGGCGCCGAAAACCGGCATGAACTCGTGGGCAAGTGCGACCATGATCTGTTTCCCAAGGAAATGGCCGACGAGTATCTGGCCGACGAAAAGCGGCTGATGGAGACCGGGATTTCGCTCATCGACAAACGCGAACCGGAGGAAGACACGGACGGAAAACTGGTCTGCTTTTCCACGAGCAAACTTCCCATACGCGACGATTCCGGCGAGGTCATCGGCACCTTTGGAATCTCCCGAGACGTCACCTCGCACATGGAAGCCGAGAACGCACTGCGAGATTCCGAAGCCCTGTATCATTCGCTCGTCGAAAACCTTTTTGTGCATCTGATTCGCAAGGACCTGGAGGGCAAGTTTACTTACGCCAACAAGCTGTTCTGCGAACTCTCCAGTCGAGCCGAGGACGAAATTGTCGGCACCGCAGACTTTGACCTTTATGCGAAGGAGATGGCCGAAAAGTACCGGGCCAATGGCCTGCAGGTCATGAAGTCGGGCAAGACCTTCGAGGCCATGGAGGAAAACGAAGCCGAGCAGGGACGCATCTATGCGCGAGTGATCAAGTCACCGCTCTACAACGCGTCCGGCAAATCGGTCGGTGTGCAGAATGTCTTCTGGGATATTACCGAGCAGAAGCGCAGTGAACTCAAGGTGCTTGAGCAGCCGAACAACCCTGCGGCAAACGCCTCAAAGCCTTGCTGAAGACATGGCTGCCTTATTACGAAGAAGAATATGGCCCGTTGGACGCCTCGATTGGCAAACAAGTGCGTTAGATCAGCGCCGCACAAATCGATCGGCTGCAGGCTCCCAGCAAAGCCAAAGGCCGTGGGCGAGGTCGCAGTGGGACCAAGCCTGGCAGCCT